>JANRKQ010000018.1:0-216896 GCA_033763395.1 Myxococcaceae bacterium | reverse complement strand
ATCGCCTTCTTCGATCAGAAGCAGCTCGACGCCTGGGTGAAGCAGCGCGAAGAGGCCGCCAAGCGCGATCACCGCCGGCTGGGGAAGGATCTCGATCTCTTCCACTTCCACCCGTTCGCGCCGGGCTCGGCGTTCTGGTCGCCCAAGGGCACCGCGCTCTACACGACGCTGTCGGGCTTCATGCGCAAGCTCGCGCTCGACAACGGCTACGTCGAGATCAAGACGCCGCTGCTCTTCAACAAGGGCCTCTGGGAAACGAGCGGCCACTGGGACAAGTACAAAGAGAACATGTTCCTCGTGCAGGACTCGGAGTCGGGCGAGCTGCACTTCTCGCTCAAGCCGATGAACTGCCCGTCGCACCATCTGTACTTCGGCTTCAAGAAGCACTCGTACCGCGACCTGCCCCTGCGCCTGCACACCCAGGACGTACTGCACCGCAACGAGGCCCAGGGCGCGCTCTCGGGCCTCACGCGCGTGCGCCAGTTCGCGCAGGACGACGCGCACATCTACTGCCGCGAAGATCAGATCGGCGCCGAGGTCGAGAGGTTCGTGCGGCTCCTCGACACCGTCTACGCAGCGTTCGGCCTCACCTACCAGGCGAAGCTCTCGACGCGGCCCGCGCAGCGCATCGGCACCGACGAGCAGTGGGACAAGGCCGAGGCGGGGCTGCAGCAGGCGCTCGAGACGATGAAGGTCGCCTATGAGCTCAAGCCCGGCGACGGCGCCTTCTACGGCCCGAAGATCGACTTCGACGTGTCGGACTCCATCGGGCGCAAGTGGCAGCTCGGGACCGTGCAGCTCGACTACGTGGCGGCCCAGCGGTTCGACCTCTCGTACATCGGCGAGGACAACAAGGAGCACCGCCCCGTCGTGCTCCATCGCGCCATCTACGGCTCCTTCGAGCGCTTCATCGCCATTCTCATCGAGCACTACGCCGGCGCGTTCCCCGCGTGGCTCGCGCCCACCCAGGCGCTCCTCGTCACCGTCGCCGACCGCCAGTACGAGTACGCGAACCAGCTCAAGGCGCAGCTCGCCGCCGAGGGCTTCCGCGTCGAGGTCGACGAGCGCGGCCTGTCGATGCAGAAGAAGATCGCCGAGGCGCAGGTGCAGAAGATCCCCTTCACGCTCGTCATCGGAGACCGCGAGGTCGAGCAGCAGGCCGTCGCGCCGCGCCGCTACGGCGGCCAGGATCTGAAGACCATGCCCTTCAAGGACTTCCTCGAGCTGTTCCGCAAGGAAGCGGCCTGGCCCACCGGGCGCTGAGAATCCTTTGACCCAGGCAACGCGGATCATTACGGTCCGCGGCGTTTCGTTGATTCAGCAGTCAACACCCACCCAGCAGTGACGAAGGAAGAGAAACGCCATGGCCATCAAGGACATCCTCGAGGTCGAGATCCCCAAGCGCCTTGCCGCGAAGCCCGAGCTCGCGAAGGACATCAACGCGGTCGTCCACTTCACCATCTCTGGTGACGGCGGCGGCGACTGGACGCTCGACTGCACCAAGACCGAGGGCTGGGTGACGGCCGGGAAGAACGGCGAGTCGAAGATGACGATCATGGCCGCGGCCGGTGACTTCGAGAAGATCATCAACAAGCAGATGAACGCCCAGATGGCGGCGATGCAGGGCAAGCTCAAGTTCAAGCCGATGGACATGGGCCTGGCGATGAAGCTCGCCAAGCTGATGGGCTGAACGGGTCGTTCATCGCGGTTCATCTTTCGGGGTCCGGCGTCTCCTCTTCAGGAGCCCGGGCCCCGAGTCGTGTCGAGGGAGGAGTGCCCATGTCGTTGCCGCTCGAAGGGCTGAAGGTGCTCGATCTGTCCCGGCTCCTGCCCGGGCCGTACGCCACGCTGGTGCTGGCCGATCTCGGCGCGACGGTCGACAAGGTCGAGGAGCCGCAAGGCGGTGACTACACGCGCCACATGCCGCCGATGAAGGGCGAGGTCTCGGCGCTCTTTCTCGCGCTCAACCGCAACAAGCGCTCACTCACGCTCGATCTCAAGTCACCCGAGGGCGTGTCGGCGCTCAAGCGCCTCGCGGCGCGGTACGACGTGCTGGTCGAGAGCTTCCGGCCCGGCGTGATGGACAAGCTCGGCGTCGGCTTCGAGGCGCTGGCGAAAGAGAACCCGCGGCTCATCTACTGCTCCATCTCGGGCTACGGCGCGACCGGGCCCGATCGGCTCAAGGCCGGGCACGATCTCAACTACATCGCCCGCTCGGGCGCGCTGGCCTACGGCGGGGTGGCGGGAGGCCCACCGGCGATGCCCGGCGTGCAGATGGCCGACATCGGCGGCGGGAGCCTCTTCGCGCTGGTGGGGATTCTCGCCGCGCTCCACGAGCGGCAGCGCACTGGCCAGGGGCGCTTCGTCGACATCTCGATGACCGAGGGCTCGCTCGCGTTCCTGCACATGCACCTGGGCGCCCGGCTGATGATGGGCGCCGAGTCGGGCCCGCTGCAGCGCGGGGCCGAGGCGCTCAATGGTGGGTACGCCTGCTACGGCCTGTACCGGACGCAGGACGATCGATGGCTCGCGGTCGGCTCGCTGGAGCCCAAGTTCTTCGGGGGCCTGTGCGAGGTGCTCGAGCGACCCGATCTCATGCCGGGTGGGTACGACACCGGCGCGGAAGGTCGCGCGACGCGGCGTGAACTCGAGGCCCTCTTCGCCGCGAAGCCGCTCGCGCACTGGGTCGAGCTGTTCCGGCGACACGATCTCTGCATCGAGCCGGTGAACGAGGGCGACGAAGTGCTGAACGATCCCCAGCTCGTCGCGCGTGGAATGTTCGTGAAGGCGGGCGACGTCATGCACCTCAAGACGCCCTTGCACTTCGGGCCGATGCCGACGCGCGATTCCCCCGGCCTTGGGGCGCACACGGACGAGGTCCTGCGCGAGGCGGGCTTCAGCGACGACGAGCGGAGGGCGCTGGTCTCGAGCCGCTGACGTCGGGCGCTGCGTTGCATGGACAGAGGCCTTCGGTTTTCCCGGCTCGGAGGAGGTGAACGCCGAGCGCGAGCGGCAGCTCCCTCGAATGCTGAACGAGTGCTGGACTTCGCGGCTTCGTCGGACGAGCGGAGGGGCCATCGACTGGCGGCAACGCTCGCGCCACCCGGGAAATACAGGTGCCCCGACGTCCCTCGCGCGGCTCCAGTGCCAGCCCCGTCATGCATCGCGTCGTCGGTTCGGGTCGTCGGTGAGCCCGGCCCCTCGGCGTCGAAGCGGCCGGACGTGCACCCACGAGGTCCACGAAGACGCAGCCGTGGGTCGCACCCCAACCGACGGGTACACCGAGACCCTGGGACGGTTCGTGCCTCCGCTTTGAGCACTGCGAACCGACCCGCGCGGCGGTACCATGTCGAGGCATGGCGTCGGAGATCCGGTCGCTCCTGGCAGCGGCGCAGCAGGCGGAGGCCTCGGGCGACGTCCCCGGCGCGGTCCGCCATCTCCAGCGCGCGGCTGACTTCTATCGCACACGGCGCATGGGCCGGCGCGCGGCGCAGATGGAGCGCCACATCGACCGCCTCGAAGGGCGGCCGGTGACGGAGCCGCTCGATCAGATCCGCGATCGTACGGTCGATGAATTCGACGACGACGACTCCGTGGTGGCCCACCTGCTCGATGACGCGCCCTTCGCGGCCGAGCTGAAGCCCGTCGACGCGCTGGAAGACGATGGGCTGGGCTTCGGTGACGAGCTCGTCGAACGAAGTGAGCGCCCTGCGAGAGAGCTCTCACCGTTCGATCGCGGGCCCCAGCAAGCCGAGCCGACGCTCGAGGCGTGGTGTTCGTTCTGCTGTCGGCCGCGCGGTGAGGTGGGCGCGCTGATCGCGGGTCCCGCGGGCGCGTACATCTGCGCCGGCTGCGTCGCCGCGAGCGCGCGGCTCCTCGAGGTTCCCGTCGTGGTGCCGGTGGCGAAACCGCCGCGTGTCGAAGCGGTCGCTCCGGCTCCTCCCGCGACTGAGCTTCCTGGCCAGGCCGCGGCGCGCGCCACCTGGCACCGTCGCAAGCCGAAGGTCGCGTTGGTGGTCGGTCCCGAGGGCACGGGCAAGACGGCGCTCCTCGACAGCCTCGGTCGGCCCACCGCGCGCCCCTTCGTGCGGCACGACGAGGACACCGCGCTGGTCGATCTCACGACGCCCCTGAGCGCCGACGAAGAGCGTGCGCTGCTGGCGTGGCTCGAGGCGCACCCGCACCGTCGAGCCGTCCTCGCGGCCCGCGGAGAGGCGCCCACGCCCGTGCTCGTCCTCGAGGGAGAACAGGGCGCGGAGCCGGTCTACGACACCGACTCGCTCCACCACGCGGTGTCGGCCCATGTGTCGCCGGCGTTGTTGTCGAAGGTGGACGCGGTGCTGCCGCTCCCGAAGCCCGACCGGGCGGCGCTCCGGCACCTGGCACAGAGCCTCGTCGCCGCGCGCGGAATCGAGCTGCCTCCCGAGTCGCTCGATGCGCTGGTGAGCCTCGCCGAGAAGTCCGGTCGGAGCGCCCGCGAGCTGGCGGCCCTCATCGCGCGAATTCCGGCGGGTCGGTACGCAGCCCGCTGACGCCCACTTCTGCAAAACCTTCGGTTGCACACGGAACCGGGTCGCCGGGTTCCACGCAGCATGACTGCCAAGAGCTCCCCTGCAGCCACCGTCGGAAGTGTCGTCGTCACCCTCGCCGCCGTGCTCGCCGGCCGATTCCTCGGCTGGGCCTTCGGCCTCTCATTCGTGTTGCCGCTCGTCGTTGCGCTCCTGACGACGGCCGCCCTCCGAAGGCGCTCGAACCCCTTCGCCGAAGGCGCGGGGCTTCACGCGGCGCTGGTGACGTTCTCGCTCCTGACGCTGGTGGTGACGGCGCTCCGGGGCGAGCCGCACCTCGGGCCGGTGTTCGTGGCGCTCAAGCTCGTGTCGATCGGCGGGCTCGTCTGGCTCGTCGCGCGGCCTGGCCCCGCACCCGCCGGGCTGCTCCTGACGCTTCACGCCTACTACCTGCTGATGGACCTGATGGCTCTGCCTGGCTTCATCACCGCGATGCCCCAGTTCGTCAGGACCGGCGCGGTCGATCAGCTGGTCTCCTTCTTCGTCCCGCTCGCGCTCTCGGTGTCGACCGTGGTGTTCCTCGGGCGCGCCATGGCCGCGGAGCTGTCACGGCGCGGCGCTTCGGCCCCGGCCGCTTGAGGAGGCGCCGTTCGAAATCGTCGCGTGGTTTCAAAGCCAGGGCGGTACAACGACGTCGATGATCCCCGTCACCTGGCACCGGCTGGGGCGTGTCGAATACGCCGACGGCCTCGAGCTGCAGCAGCAGTTCCAGACGGCCCGCCGGGCTGACGCGGTGCCCGACACGTTGCTGCTGCTCGAGCACCCACCGGTGCTGACGCTCGGCCGCGGGGCTGATGGGTCGAACGTGCTCAAACGCCCCGACGAGCTCGAGGCGCTCGGGGTGGCGCTCCACGAGACGGACCGCGGCGGCGACGTGACGTACCACGGGCCTGGGCAGCTCGTCGGGTACCCGCTTCTGCACCTGGGCCCTGGCCGGCAAGACGTGCGGCGCTACGTCCGGTCGATCGAAGAGCTGATCATTCGCACGCTGGCGGACTTCGGCATCACCGCGACCCGCATCGAGAAGTGGCCGGGGGTCTGGGTCGCCGAGTCACGGCTCGGCGGGCCGAGGAAGATCTGTGCGCTCGGAGTGCACCTCTCGCGCTGGTACACGCGGCACGGCTTCGCGCTCAACGTCGACCCCGACTTGTCGCACTTCGAGCTCATCGTTCCCTGCGGCATCTCGGAGGCGGGCGTCACCTCGATGGCGAAGGAGCTCCCGGGCGGGGCGCCCTCGATGGCCGAGGTCGAAGCGCAGCTCGTGCGTCGCTTTGGTGAGGTGTTCGAGAGCGCGATGTCGGAAGGCGGAGCGCCGGTCGAGACGGTGAGCGTGGTGGTGACGAACCCGTCACGCGATCGGGTGCTGCTGCTGCAACGCACCGAGGCCCGCGGTGGCTTCTGGCAGCCGGTGACGGGGCGGGTCGAAGCCAAGGAGCGCTCCGACGTCGCCGCCCGCCGGGAGCTCGCCGAGGAGACGGGCTTCGAAGCGCCGGTGCACCCCATCGACACGCCGCACACCTTCGCGTGGGGTCCTCTTGCCGGCACACCGCGGCTCGCGCGTGAGGTGCCCTTCATGGCGTCGGTGAGCCAGACCGCCGTGCGGCTCGATCCCGCCGAGCACGTGCGGTTCGAGTGGGTGACGCCCGACGAGGCCGTGCGTCGCGTGCCCTGGGCGGGCCTCGCGCGCTCCGTGCGAACCGCGACCCGTCGCTGAAGAAGCTTCGACCTGCCGTCGTCGGTGCCCGGTATGCTGCCGCTCTCCTCGCAGGCCCGCCGGAGCCTCCATGTCGCCGTTTCTCCTCGCCGTCGGACTGACCCTCGCTGCGCCGCCGGCCCCCGTGGCTTCAGCCGATGCCCCCGCGCTCTTCGAGAAGCTGAAGGCCCTCGAAGGCAACTGGAAGGCAGGTGACAAGGAGTCCGCGCGGTTCGTCTCGATGCGCGTCATCTCGAATGGCACCGCGGTGCTCGAGATGGTGACGGGCGCCGATCGCACGAAGGTGCTCTCGGCGGCGGTGTACCACCTCGACGGCAACAAGCTGGTGCTCGCCCACTACGGCGCGGGAGGCGCCCCCCGGCTCGAGGCGAAGGCATCGGGGCGGCTCGAGTTCGAAGGCAAGGGCGGCTCGGTCTCGTCGGTCACCCTGACGCCGAAGGGCGACGACAAGCTCGTTCACGAGACGGTGACGGCGGCCGGCAAGTCATCGCTCGAGCTGACGCGCGAGTACGTCGACACCCTCAAGTGACGGCCGCGGCCTGTCGCTGATCGCGCCACTCGGCGACGGCGGTGCCGACGATGAGGCCCAGCATGATGGTGGCGACGAGGTAGCCCTCGGCGAAGCCCCGGTTGAGGTGCTGGTACGTGTAGTAGGTGATGTAGGCCCCGAAGAGGCCGAGCAGCATCACCAGGAAGTGCTTCTGCGGGCGTGCCACCAGCCCGAGCGCGAGCAGGCTCAGCATGTTCCAGTAGTACATGTTCACCGTCAGCCAGGTGAAGACGAGCAGCGGGCCCAGGGTGAAGGCCTCGAGGTACGACGCGCGTCGCAAGAGCACGACGATCACGGCGGTGAGCGCGAGCCGCGCCAGCAAGAAGCCGAACGCGTAGTCCTTGATGTCGACGTCGGGGAGCGACTGCTTGATGACAGGGGGGAAGAGGCCCGAGGTGAGCGGGCTCTCTCCCGGCGCGACGAACTGGAGGAACACCGTCTTGAGCGAGTGCTGGTTGCTGTAGAACTTCTCGACCTGCGCCACCTGAATGCGCTCGACGTACTCGGGCCAGGCCGAAGCGCCAAAGAAGACCGTCGACAACACCACGCAGGCGACGACGGCGATGGCGGCGTTCCGCCCGAAGGCGAGCCACTTCGGGTCGAGCTGCTTCGTCTTCGCGGCCTCGAAGGCCACCCGAACGAGGAGCGCCACGCCGAAGAAGAGGGGGAACAGCTTGGTGGCCACCGAGAAGCCGAAGAGGGCGCCCGCGGTGCCCCAGCGCTCCTTGTGGAGGAAGCACGCCGACAGGCCGAGGGCGAACAGCCAGTCCCACCGCAGGAACGAGCCGCCGAGGTAGTCGAAGACGACCGGCACGCACGCCCACATGAACAGCGCCGCGCTCGCCTGCCGCACGCCGAACGTCTCGTAGAGCGCGAGGAAGAGCGCCAGCATCAGCCACAGGTCGATGCAGCCGAGCAGCGACTGGTTGGGGATCGACAGCGGCACCACCGACGCGATGGGGGTGGCGACGAGCGACCAGGCCGGCGAGTTCGAGTTGCCGTGATCGTTCATCACGCCGGTCCAGTTCATCCACGGCCAGGCGCGCACCATCGTCACCCAGTCGGCCTTGAAGGCGGCCCAGCGCTCGTCCGAGAACTTCGCGCGAATGCGCGGCGCCTGCTCGAGGGCCTTCTCGACCGGCATCTCTTCGAAGGTGTGGTTGTCGCGCGTCTTCGTGACGTTGGCCATCGCGTTGATCGTCTCGCGGTCGGCCATGATCGCGGCGATGTAGAGATCGAACCAGCCGACCTCCTTCTGGTACTTCGCGCCGAGGTAGAAATGGAACTGCTCGTGCTGGTGGACCCACGCGGGGATCGGCCGGGTGCGCGATGAGGTCACCGACAGCCGGCCATCGGCGGCGGACACCTCGATGATCGCCGCGGCGGGAACGTCGAGCGTGCCCGAGGCCCGGCCGGGGACGTCGAGCTGCGCGGGGCCCGGGCGCACCGGAGCGAACTCCCACACGCCTTGACCGACCCTCCGGCCGGGCGCGCCCGCGAGCGAGGCGTCACACTCGGCCGGGCACGAGACCCGCACGACGCTCGTGGAGACGCCGTCATGGCCGACCGCGAAGTACGAGTACCCGACGGCCAGCGCCGCGCAGAGCACCGAGGCCACCACCAGCGGCGGCGCCTTGAGTGGGCGGCCGGCCTGCGTGAGGCGCTCCTTCACCTGCTGCGCGCGCTCCGAGGTCTCACGGCCGAGCGCTGCGCGGATGAGCCAGTGACAGAGCCACACGACGGGAATGGCGCCCGCGATCCACCCGAGGTCGAGGCCCTGCCGGCCGGTGCCCCAGTTCGTCCACCCGAAGGCCATCACGGTGGCCAGCAGCGAGAAGGCGAGGTGACGCGCGCGCTCGTGCTTCTCTCCGACGAGGCGATCGATCACCAGCAGCGCCATGAAGGCCTCGATGGTGATGATCTTCAGAATGCCGGACAGGTAGTGGCTCATGCGTCATGCCTTGCGCGGCAGTGAGTCGGCCCGTATTGGGACGCCCGCTGTACCCGCCCCGATTTCCGGAGTCACCATGAGCGTTCAGGAAAGCGACATCCTCAAAGCCCTCTCGACGGTGATGGACCCGGACCTGAACCAGGACGTGGTGAAGGCAGGCATGGTGAAGAACCTGCGCATCGATGGCGGCAAGGTGAGCCTCACCATCGAGCTGACGACGCCCGCGTGCCCGATGAAGGAGAAGATCCGTACCGACGCTGAGGTCGCGCTCAAGGCGGTCGGTGGGCTGTCGGAGCTCAAGCTCGACATGACGGCGAAGACGCGCGGCGCTCCGAAGGCGAGCCAGCAGTCGCTCTTGCCCGGGGTGAAGAACGTCGTGCTCGTCGGCGCGGGGAAGGGCGGCGTCGGCAAGAGCACGGTGGCGCTCAACCTCGCGTGCGCGCTCGCCCGTCACGGCGCGCAGGTGGGCCTGCTCGACGCCGACTTCTACGGGCCCTCGATTCCGGTGATGACGGGCATCAAGCGCAAGCCGGTCAGCCGCGACGACAAGACGCTCGAGCCGCTCGAGGCGCACGGCCTCAAGGTGATGTCCATCGGCTTCCTCATCGAGCCGGATCAAGCGCTCATCTGGCGTGGGCCGATGCTGCAGGGCGCGCTCATGCAGCTCGTGCGAGACGTGAACTGGGGCGAGCTCGACTACCTGGTGCTCGATCTTCCGCCGGGCACCGGCGACGTGCCGCTCACTGTCGCTCAGCAGGTGCGCTCGTCGGGCGCGGTGCTGGTGACGACGCCGCAAGACGTGGCGCTCGCCGACGTCGTTCGCGCGAAGCAGATGTTCGACAAGCTCAGCATTCCCGTGCTGGGCATCGTCGAGAACATGAACCAGTTCATCTGCCCGCACTGCGGCAAGGGCACGCACATCTTCGACGTGGGCGGCGGTCGGCGCGCGGCGGAGCTGATGGACATGGCGTTCCTGGGTGAGGTGCCGCTGGACCTCAAGATTCGCCAGGGCGGAGACCGCGGCATTCCGGTCACCGTCGGGCACCCGGAGTCGGACGAGTCGAAGGCGTTCATGACGCTCGCCGGGCGGGTGGCCGCGCGCATCTCGCAGGAGAACGTCCTGCGTCAGGCCCCCGTGGTAAAGATGGGGGCATGAGCCGCGCGTACAGAAGCCGCACCCCGAAGCTCGAGCCGCTGCGCGAGGAGTCGACGTTCGGAGACGGCCCCGACAGCGCCGTGCTGTCCTTCGACTCGAGATCGTCTGCGCCCGCCGACTGGGCAACGTTCGAAGCGTTCCTCAAGGAGCGCGGCGACGTCAGTGGCCAGTTGGTGACGTATCTCGACGGGATGCTGGAGGTCTTCATGCCGGGCGAGACTCACGAGCTGGTCAAGAAGACCATCGCCCGGCTCATCGAGCTGTGGGCGCTGGAGCTTGACGTTCATCTCGCCGGATATGGCTCGTTGCTGCTCAAGAGTAAGCGGAAGGCTGCGGGCCTCGAGCCGGACGAGTGCTACTTGCTTGGGGTTCGCGGGAAGCGGCAGGCCCCCGACATCGCCATCGAGATCGTCTGGAGCCGCGGCGCGCTGAACAAGCTCGAGGTGTACCGTCGTCTGGGCGTGAGGGAGGTCTGGGTCTGGGAAGGTGGCGAGCTCAAGGCCCATGTCCTCGAGGCGGGTGGGTGGAGGCTCCAGGGCCACAGCGAGCTGCTGCCATCGCTCGATTTCAAGCTGCTCTCGCGGTTTTCGACGATGGAAGACCAGCACCGGGCGGTGAAGCAGTTCAGGGCGATCCTCCGCCGGTCGGTGCACTGAACGTCGCCCCCACCGTCGCCGCCAGCATCTGGTGGGTCTCGGTGACACCGATGACTTCGCAGCGCTGCGGCGACAGCCCGTGCCGATGACACGCCTCGAGCAGCAGCCCGGGCAGTGGAGGCCGACACCAGCACACAGGTGGGCCGCCGCCGTGTGGGCAGATCAACGCCTGCGCTCCCAGTCGTGACGCCGCGGCCCTGACGGCGTCGGCTCCGGTCTCGGCCCACGCGACGACGAACGTCGGCACCTCTGACGGCTCGACCTGCTGCGCCACTTCGAGGGCAACGAAGCGACCAGCACGACCCTCGCTGGGCTCGCGCACGAACGGACGCGTCTCGAGCACGTCGAACCCTTCCTCCTTCGTCGGCAGCTCGAGCTCTCGCAGCGTGCGGAAGTGGGCGACCGGCGTCAGGCCCGTGTTGTCGCGCTGGGCCTTGAGCTCTTCGGGCCCGAGCAGCCGCCCGTGGGCCGCCAACATTCGCCGAATGACGTTCACCTGGGCTTCGTGGAGCGGCACGTCGAGCCACACGCCGCGCACCTTCGCCCCGTGCTTCTTCGCCTGTTCGATGACCGGAGCGCGCGTCGCCCGCGTGGTCGCCGTGTTGTCGAGCACCACGTGCGTCGTCCCCGACGCGAGCGCGCGGCTCATCGCGAGGGCGAGGTCCTTGATCGTGCCGCCGCTTGAGTCCCGGTTGAAGCGCACGAAGCCCTCGGAGACGTACCGGTCGACCAGGTGTGACTTGCCAGCGCCCTGCAGGCCCATGAGCAGCACCACCTCGGGCCTCGCACCGCTCGTGGGCTCGACTGCCACGGGCGGGCCGATCGCCGAGAAGGAGGCACGAAGCTGATGGCGTTCCGACTCCGCGAGGTGCACGGCCGCGAGCCGCGCCAGCTCGTCCAGCCGCTCCACCCGGCTCGTGCCTGGAATGACCGAGAGCCGGGGCTGCGCGTCGAGGAGTGCCGCCAACGCAGCGCCGCTGGGAGACAGCCCCTGTCGCGCCGCCACCGCGCGAAGCGCCTCCGAGGCTCCGAGTCGGCCGATCCGCTTCGGGCCGCCCAGCGGCGTGTGGGCCATCACCCAGAGGCCCTGCGCCGCGCACGCCGCCAGCACGCCCGACGTCCGCGCCCGCTCGTCGAACACCGAGTAGCCCTGCTGCACGACCGTGATGGGCGCGAGGGCACGGGCCTCGGCGAGCTGGCCCACCGTGACGTTCGACAGCCCGATGGCCTTCGTCAGTCCGCGAGCACGCGCCTCCTCGAGCGCCCGCACCGAGGTGGCGAAGGGCACGGAAGGGTCCACCGCGTGGAGCAGCAGCACGTCGGGCACCCGCCCCAACGCTTCGCAGGAGCGCTCGGCATCTTCGAGAATCGAGCCCCGCCGCCCATCGGGTCGCCAGGCGCCTGCTGGACGTCGGAGCCCCGCCTTCGTGACGATCACCGCCTCGGGGCCCAGCGCGTGCGTCGTCAGCGCCTCGCGCAACAGCCGCTCGTTCTCGCCGAGCGCGTCGTGGGCGCAATAGGCCGTCGCCGTGTCGAACAACCGCAGGCCCCGGTCGAGCGCCGCATGAAGGAGGGCCACGGCCTGATCGCGGGGCCGAGGCTCCGTTGACAGTCGCATGCAGCCCAGCCCGACGCGTGGAAGCACGCGACGATGAGAGCCGATGTGGGCGAACCAGTCAGGTGGGTTCGGGCTCGACGCTCGTCTTGCTGCGTCGGGGCACCTATGCTCCACCTTGACTATGCCGACCTCTGACATGCCCCCCGAGATGGATCCGCTCGACGACGACGCGACGGACGAGCAGCGGCGTGGCTTCGTCACCGACTTCGTTCGCCGCATGGCCGCCGCGAGCCTCGGCGCCGTGGTGATGAGCGAAGAGGGCATTCGGAAAGTCGCAGGCCAGCTCAAGCTCCCGAAAGAGGTCCTGGGCCTCGTGCTCGCGCAGGCCGAGAAGACCAAAGAAGACGTCGGCCGGGTCGTGGTGGAAGAGGTGCGCAAGTTCCTGCAGAGCGATCGCATGCGCGACGAGTTCCTCAAGATGATCGCCGGCATGACGATCGAGGTGCGCGCCGAGGTGAAGCTCGTGCCCGATCGGGTGAAGGACCAGTCGCCGTCGCTCTTGCCGAAGGTGACGGTCAGCGATCTCAAGACGAAGTACGAGCCGAAGAAGAAGAAGCCCCGTGACGAGCCCGGCGACGACGAGTCGGAGTGAAGCGTCTCCGCTGCGTCGGCGGCTCCCGTTGGTCCTCGCGCTCGTCATCGGCGCCATCGTGTGGCGCGGCGGGTTCGGGTTCTTCGCCACCACCCGTGAGGTGACCTGGCGGCTGCAGATTCCCTACGGCGAGGTGCGCCGGGTGAGCCTCGAGATCTGGGACGAAGCCCAGCTGCTGCGGCGGGAAGAGCGCGCGACGCCGAGCGGGCTGTCGGCCGAGCTGAGGCAAGAGGTGGTGCTGCGCCGCGGAACACACCGGGCGCTGGCGCGGATCTGGCTGCAGGATGCCGTGGAACCCCGCGTGTTTGGGGCCACCTTCGACCCCGGCGAGGCCGACGCGCTGGTGCTCGAGCCGACGGCGCAACCGGGCGGCGCAGCGGGCCGATAACCCTTCATGCGGCTCGTCGTTCGCCTCAGCGCCACCCTCCAGACCGTTCGACAGGTGGCCCAGCGGCTCGTCGCGTCGTTCGTGGAACCGTCGTTCGCCCCAGCCCCCGTGCTCGTTCCTGTGCCTGCCCGCTTCCGGGGAGCTCACAGGAGACGACCATGGACCGTTCGTTCACGTTGATCGCGGCGCTCGCGTGCGCTGCGTGCGCTGCGTGCGTTCATCGCGCGCCGCCGAGCCCGATCGCCATCGAGTACAACACCCGCTGCGCCGAGGCGCTGGCTGCCGGACAGCTCGACGAGGCTGAGGCGCTCTGCGATCACTCGCTGGAGTTCTGCGACTCCTACTGGGACGCGCAGACGAACAAAGGGCTCATTCGCAAGCTGCGCAACGACCGCGAAGGCGCGAAGGCGTGGTTCATTCGTGCGGTCCGGAACAACGAGAACCAGCACCAGGCCGCGAATAACCTCGGCGTGATGTACCTGGAAGACGGGCGGCTCGCCGAGGCCGAGGCGATGTTCCACCAGGCGCTCAAGGGCAACCCCGACTACGCCGAGGCCCGCTCGAACCTCGCGTCGGTGCACCTGCGTCAGCGCAAGTTCGCGCAGGCCGAGAAGGCCTACCGGCAGCTGATCATCTCGGCGCCGCTGGTGACGAACGGCTACCTCGGGCTGGGACGAGCGTTGCTGCTCCAGCAGAAGGCCGCCGACGCCGTTCCGCCGCTGGAGCACGCGGTGCTCCTCGAGCCGGGCCGTGCCGAGGCGTGGCTGCTGCTCGCCGGCGCGAGGCTCGACCTCGGCCAACGCGACGGCGCGAAGGACGCGGTAGGGCGCTGCCTCGACGAAGATCCCTCGGAGCCCGACTGCCGGCGGCTGGCGCGCGAGCTTCAGTGACGGCACCGGCGCGCGTTGCTATCTGCGCGCCATGTCCACCAACCACATCGTCGTCATCGGAGCCGGCCAGATGGGCGCCGGCATCGCGCAGGTCGGCCTCACCTCGGGCCACACCGTCACGCTCGTCGATCTCTCGGCCGACGTGGTCGCGAAGGCGAAGGCCGGCATCGAGAAGGGGCTCGGCAAGCTGGTCGAGAAGGGCAAGCTGCCCGAGGCCGACAAGGCCGCCGCGCTCTCACGGCTCAAGACGGCCAGCTCGGTGCTCGAGGTGAAGGACATCGACGTGGCGATCGAGGCGGTCAGTGAGAACGAAGAGCTCAAGAAGCGCATCTTCCGCGACCTCGACTCGGTGGTGCGCCCTGGCGGCGTGCTCGCGACGAACACCTCGTCGATTCCGATCACCCGCATCGCGGCGGTGACGAAGCGGCCCGACGCCGTCATCGGCATGCACTTCATGAACCCGGTGCCGGTGATGCAGTTGGTCGAGCTGATCCGCGGCGCGGCGACCAGCGACGCGACGTACGCCACGACCAGGGCGCTCGCCGAGAAGATGGGGAAGACGACGGTCGTCTCGAAGGACTTCCCCGGCTTCATCGTCAACCGCATCTTGATCCCCATGCTGAACGAGGCCTGCTTCGCGCTGCACGAGGGGCTCGCCAGCCCGCAGGACATCGACACCGCGATGAAGCTCGGCACGAACCAGCCCATGGGTCCGCTCACGCTGGCTGACTTCATCGGCCTCGACACCGTGCTGGCCATCGCCGAGGTGCTCCACAAGGGGCTGGGCGACGACAAGTACCGGCCCAGCCCGCTGCTCAAGCAGTACGTCGACGCCGGCTGGCTCGGGAAGAAGTCCGGCCGCGGTTTCTTCACCTACTGAAGGAGCACGCCATGACGAGCGAGTTCATCAAGCTGGAGTTCGACGGTCCCGTCGCGCTGATCACCATCGACCGGCCGAAGGCGCTCAACGCCCTCAACGCGCAGGTCCTGAGCGAGCTCGACCACGCCCTCGGTCAGGTCGCGGCCCACGCCGACGCGCGCGCGCTCATCCTCACCGGTGGCGGTGAGAAGGCCTTCGTGGCCGGCGCCGACATCGCCGAGATGGCGCAGTACACGACGGCGCAGGCGCTGGCGTTCGCGAGCCGCGGCCACCAGGTGCTCGCGCGGCTCGAGTCGCTGTCGATTCCCACCATCGCCGCGGTGAACGGCTTCGCCCTCGGCGGCGGCCTCGAGCTCGCGCTGGCGTGCGACCTGCTCTACGTGAGCGAGAAGGCGAAGCTCGGCCTGCCCGAGGTGAGCCTCGCGGTGATCCCCGGCTTCGGTGGCACGCAGCGGCTCACCCGCGCGATCGGCAAGCCCCGCGCCCGCGAGCTGATCTTCACGGGCGACCCGGTCGACGCGAACAAGGCGAAGGAGATCGGCCTCGCCCTCGAGGTGCTCGCGCCCGAGGCGCTGCTGCCGCGTTGCAAGGAAGTGGCCCACAAGATCGCGACCCGCGGCCCGGTGGCCGTCGCGCAGGCCAAGCGCGTCATCGAGGCCGGCGCCGATCTGCCGCTGAAGGACGCGAACGAGCTCGAGCGGCAGGCCTTCGCGCTGCTGTTCGGCACCGACGATCAGAAGGAAGGCATGAAGGCCTTCCTCGAGAAGCGCAAGGCGGCGTTCAAGAACGCCTGAGCCCGCCTTACGCGAGCTGTTCGAGCATCGCGCGGCGTCGCCAGGTCCGGTCGAGCTGCACGGCTTCGACGAGGGCCACCAGCGGCGCTGCGCTCAGGAGCGTGAGATCGAGCACGCGCAGCCCACTGAAGTCGGCCACCAGCGGCGGCACGAGCACCAGCGCGATGAGCGTCAGCGCCGCGAGGCTCCCGGCGAAGGCGAGCAGGGCGCGAGGGCGCGTGAGCAACGCCAGGCCGCACGCGAGCGGCACCAGCCACGCGAGGAGGAAGCCGATCTGCTCCGCGCTGAGCCGGCTCCAGGGGGCGCCCCGGGCAGCGAGCGACATCAGGCAGCCAAGGCCGACGATGGGCAGGAACACCAGCTTCCACGCCACCCGGCGGGAGAGCGTCGGCAGCGTCTCGTTCGTCGTCAGCACCGCGCAGGGCTGACAGAGCCCGTCCGTCGTCGAGGTGAGGCAGGCTTCGCACTGAAACGCGCCACAGCGGTTGCACACACTGTCGGCCAGCCGCTCATGCGCCTGGCAGGTGGCACGAGGTGGGCTCTGAAACCACCCGTCGAGGGTTTGCGGGTCCATGGACGGGGGCACGACACCTCGGCTCGCCATGCCGTTCCGGATGCAGCGGCGCGGCCCTTCGTGCGCCTCATGACTCCGTGCAGAAGAGCAGGGATTCCGCGGCTGTACGCTCCCGATGGCCCCTGCTAAGGGCTGCCTCGCCATGAACTTCGAGCTGTCCGATCTCCAGAAAGACATTCAGAAGCTCACCCGTGAGTTCGCCGCCCGCGAGCTGATTCCCAACGCGAGGAAGTGGGACGAGCACCACGAGTGGCCCGAGGTGGCGGTGAAGCAGCTCGCCGAGCTGTCGCTGCTGGGCATCGCGGTGCCCGAGAAGTGGGGCGGCGCCGGGCTCGACAACGTGTCCTACGCGGTGGCGATGGAGGAGATCAGCCGCGGCTGCGCGTCCACCGGCGTCATCATGTCGGTGAACAACTCGCTCTACTGCGATCCGGTGATGAAGTTCGGCACCGACGCGCAGAAAGAGAAGTGGCTCGCGCCGTTCGCGCGTGGCGAGAAGCTCGGGTGCTTCGGCCTCACCGAGCCCCAGGCCGGCAGCGACGCCGCCGCCCAGCAGACCGTCGCGGTGAAGAAGGGCGATCGGTACGTCATCAACGGCTCGAAGAACTGGATCACGAACGGCCCGAAGGCTGACGCGATCGTGCTCTTCACCATGACGAACAAGGAGATCGGCCACAAAGGCATCACCGCCTTCATCGTGCCCACCGACACGAAGGGCTTCCGCCGCATGCCGCCCGACAAGAAGATGGGCATCAGCGCCGCGTGGAGCTGCACCATGTACTTCGAGGACATGGAGGTGCCCGCCGAGAACATGCTGGGCAAGGAAGGCGACGGCTTCAAGGTGGCGATGTCGACGCTCGACGGCGGCCGCATCGGCATCGCGTCGCAGGCCCTCGGCATCGCGCGCGCGGCCTTCGAAGAGGCGGTTCGGTACACCGGCGAGCGCAAGTCCTTCGGCAAGCTCATTCGCGAGCACCAGGCGATTCAGTTCATGCTCGCCGACATGGCGACCGACATCGACGCGGCGCGCCTGCTGGTGCACCGCGCGGCCGTCATGAAGGACAAGGGCGTGCGGCACTCGAGCGAGTCGGCGCAGGCCAAGCTGTACGCCAGCGAGATGGCCAGCCGCGTGGCCAACAAGGCCCTGCAGGTCTTCGGTGGCATGGGCTACTCGAAGGAGATGGACGCCGAGCGCCACGTGCGCGACGCGCGCATCACCGAGATCTACGAGGGCACGAGCGAGATTCAGCGCATCGTGATCTCCGCCAACCTCCTCAAGGACTGACCCATGATCCTCCTCGCTACCGTCGTCGCGCTGTCGCTCCAGGCCGAACCGAAGGGCGGCAAGAGCGCCATGAAGGACCTCGTGAAGAGCGTCGGCGCCTCGGCCACCGTGAAGGACACGGCCGACGGCGGCACTGCCGCCACCGTGGTGAACGGCATCGATCTGTCGAAGCTCCCGTTCACGCCGGACTCGATCAAGCAGGTGGTGCTGTCGTACCAGCCGCAGATCCAGGCCTGCTACGAAGAGACCCTCGCCTCGAAGGACAAGGCGGTCGAGGGCTCGCTCAAGACGGCGTTCACCATCACCGGCGACGGCCTGGTGACGAGCGCGAAGATCGACAAGAAGGGCAGCACGCTCAAGGACGCGCGGCTGCACGACTGCGTGGTCGCGGTGCTGTCGACGATGCAGTTCCCCGCGCCGCCCGACGGCAAGAACGTGCCGATCGAGTTCCCGTTCAACCTGAAGGCGATTCACTGAAGGCACCGGCCGTGGACTTCGAGCTCTCCGAGACGCAGAAGCTGATCCAGAACACCGCGCGCACCTTCGCCCGTGACGTGGTGGCGCCGAAGGCCCGCGACACCGATCGCCTCGAGCGCTTTCCCGCCGAGACGTACAAGCAGATGGGCGAGCTCGGGCTCCTCGGCGTCAACGTGCCCACCGAGTACGGTGGCGCCGGCGCGGGCGTCGTGAGCTACGCCCTGGCCGTGATGGAGATCTCGAAGGCCTGCTGCTCGACCTCCGTCGGCATGTGCGTCACCAACATGTGCGCCGAGCTCATCACCCAGTTCGGCACCGAGGCGCAGAAGCAGAAGTACGTCACCGCGCTGGTGAGCGGCGAGGCCATCGCTGGAGCCTTCGCCCTGTCCGAGCCGCACGCGGGCTCCGACCCCGGAGCCGGGCGCACCACGGCCGTGAAGAAGGGCGATCGCTGGGTGATCAACGGCACCAAGCAGTGGATCACCTCGGGCGCCCACGCCGGCGTCATCGTCGTGTGGGCGCGCACCTCGAACGACGGCAACAAGGGCCTGTCGTGCTTCATCGTCGAGAAGGGCACGCCCGGTCTCATCGCCGGCAAGCACGAAGACAAGATGGGCCTGCGCGGGTCGAACACCGTGCCGCTCACCTTCGAGGCCTGCGAAGTCCCGGAAGAGAACCTGCTCGGAAAGCTCGGAGACGGCTTCAAGCTCGCGATGATCGCCCTCGACGGCGGTCGCATCGGCATCGCCTCGCAGGCCGTCGGCACCGCGTACGCCGCCATCGACGCCTCGGTGCGCTACGCGAAGGACCGGCAGGCCTTCGGCTCGGCCATCGGCGAGTTCCAGGCCGTGAAGTGGATGTTGGCCGACATGCAGACGCAGGCCAGCGCGGCCGAGCTGCTGGCCCTCCGCGCGGCTTCGATGAAGGAGGCCGGGCGGCCGTTCACCCGCGAGGCCTCGATGGCGAAGCTCTTCGCGTCCGAGGTGTCGAACAAGGTGGCCGACCGGGCGGTGCAGATCCACGGCGGCTACGGCTACATCGACGAGTTCCCGGTCGAGCGGTACCTGCGCGACGCCCGCGTGCAGACGATCTACGAGGGCACCAGCGAGATTCAGCGCATCGTCATCGCGCGCGAAGTGCTCAAGTCGCTGGGCTGAGTCGCAACCGGGCGGCCGATTCTGTATGACGCGGCCCGCTCGCGCCGGGCGAGCGTCCAGGGAGTCTCCATGCGTCGTGCCCTCGTCCTCTCGAGCCTCGCCCTCACCGTCCTCGCTTGTGGGCCGCGGCCTCGTCCGATGTTGATCGACGAAGACGCGGGCGTGTCGATGGAGCTCCCCGACGCGGGCCGCCAGCAGGGCATGGATCCGCCGAGCGGGTTCTCCGTCGTCGCCGAGCAGCCGGTGATGCAGGGGCGCTTCGGCGTGTCAGTCGCCTCGGCGCCCGACCAGTTCAACCAGCCGCTCATCGCCGCCGTGTGGGACGACCCGAACGGCGATGGGCAGCGCGCCGACAGCCGCGTCGTCTTCACGCGCTGGAATGGCGAGACGAAGGCCTTCGAGATGGTGAAGACGATCGAGGTCGTTGGTGAGATCGATCTGAGTCACCCCAACCGGCAGGTCTCGGTCGCGCGTGACGCGCTCACCGGCCGCATCGGCGTCGCGTACGTGAAGCCCGGCACTGGCATTCGGTACGCGTTCAGCGACGACGAGGGCGCGAATTTCTCGCTCTCGACGGTCGGCCAGGATCCCGGCGCGGGCGACCCATCGAACCCGGTGCTCGCGCTGCGCGGCGGCACGGCGCACGTCGCCTACGTCACCTCGACCGAGCAGGTGCTCTATCGAACCCGCTCGGGGTCGACCGGCACGTTCTCGGAGGCCCAGGCGCCGATCACCGCGGGCCAGGCTTCGGCCTTCGGCCCCATCGCCATGGCCCTCGACAGCGCTGGTACGCCCGGCCTCGCGTACTTCACGAAGGGCGCGTCGCTGCGCGGCACCCTGGCGTTCTGGCGCCCCGGGAGCGCGACGGCCAGCCCGATCGCCGACTCGAACATGACGGACGTGCTGATGCCCGCCGCGCGTCGGCCCTCGGTCAGCCTCGTCTTCGTCGGCACCACGCCTCGCGTCGCCTTCCACCTGCTGCGCGCGGACCCTGTCGTCGGGATGGGTGGGGCCGAGCCGATGACCGACTCGAACCCCGAGCTGTGGACGTCGGTCGCCTCGGACGCGATGGGCACTTCGTGGAGCGCGCCGGTCGGCATGCCCCGCAACGGCAACATGGTGGCCATGCGCTTCAACAGCACCCGCTGGTACCAGGGCGTCGCGGTGCACCCGAACGGGAGCGTCACCGTCGCGGCGGCCTACCTCGGCAACGGGACGACCAACACGCTGTGCGGCGGGGGGCCGAAGATCGCGAAGTCCTCCGACGGGCAGAGCTTCACCACCTGCGTGCCGATGAACACGACCTATGGCCAGTCGGGGGAGTGGCTCTCGCTGTACAGCCACGCCGCGAACAAGGTGACGCTCACGTTCTTCTACGAGCAGCCCGTGATGATGCGGAACCAGATCGTCCTCTACCGCGAGCCGTGATCCCGGCCTGACACGCGAGTCAGGGCTCGCACCGCTCCGGCGCATCACGTGCGGGTGGGCGGCGGCCAAGCGGCTGAATTCCCGACGCCTTCCATGCGGTCGTGGAATTGCAGTCCTGGCGGCCGGCCGGAAGGGGAGTCAGCTTCATGAGACATCACCTGGTGTGGGTCGCCCTGGCGATCGCGGGCTGCAGCAGCAGTGCGCGCAGTCAGGCGGACCGCAGCGTGCCCGATGGGGCCAACGGGACGGGCGGAGGCTCTTTCGGAGGTGGTGCGGGGTTCTCTGGCGCTGGTGGCTCCGGCGGCACGGGCGGCGGCACCCCTGGCTGCCGCACGAACGCCGAGTGCGTCGGCGGCTTCACCTGCGACAACGGGCGCTGCGTGCCCCCGGAGCAGGAGCAGAACCGCGGGCTGGGTGACGCGCCGCCCATCGCCACGCCGCGCTACGTCTACGCGCTCAACCCCACCGCCGCGTCCGTCGCGCGCATCGACCCGGTGTCGCTGCTCATCGAGGCGATCGCCGTCGGGCCGCGCCCGCTCGCGCTCGTCGCGCTCCCCGGAGAAGACGCTGCGCTCGTCTTGTCCTTCGACGACTCCTCGCTCTCGGTGATCGACAGCCGCACGCTGCCCTCGAAGGTGACGCGCGTGCCGCTCAAGCGGCAGTACAGCCGGCTCACGCTGTCTCCCGATGGTCGCTTCGCGGTGGCCTGGCCGGATCCGTCGACCGCTCCACCGTCGGGCGCCGAGGGCGTCTTCGCGTTGGTCGAGATCGAGCGGCTCCGCACTGGCGCGACGCCCGCTCAGGCCGTGAGCGAGCGCGCAGGCGGCTTCCGCATCACCGACGTCGTGTTCCGGACCGAGGCGGCGCGCACCACGCGATTGTCGGTCTTCGCGAAGTCGACCATCTCGACGTTCGATCTCACGAACCCCGCCGCGAGCCTGCCGACGCGGCTCACGCTCCCAGCCAGCTTCTCGTCTGAGATCAGCAGCCGGGAGGTGGTGGCGACCCAGGACGGGCGGGTGGTGCTGCTGCGCTCGACGGTCGCACCCGAGCTCGCCGCGTTCGATGGCACGGCCCTCAACACCGTGCCGCTGAGCGAGGTGGCGACCGATCTCGATCTGCTACCCGATGGCACGGCGGCGGTCGCGGCCCTGCGGTCGGCCGGCAGCGTCGCGTGGATCGAGATTCCAGCCGATCTCACGGCGCCGTCTGGCATCGAGGTCTTCCGCGTCGCCGACGGCGGGGTGGGGCAGGTGGCGCTGCCCGAGAGCGCGTCGGACGCCGGGGTCTTCGCCTTCGTGTGGTCGAACGTCGCGGGTGACGAGTCGGTCAGCCGCGTCGACTTCCCGTCGGGCCGGGTGGTGCGGTACCCGGTCGAGAAGCTGGTCGACGAGGTGGCGGTGTCGCCGGACTCGCGGTCGGCGCTCATCATTCACCGGTCGAACGCGGCCACGACGGCGACGGATCCCTACGAGGCGGCGGTCGATCGCGACGAGGGCTTCTCGGTGTTCGACGTGCCGAGCGGCTTCGCGCAGCTCCAGCGCACGGGCACCACGAAGCCGACCCGCTATGCGTTCTCTCCGCGCGGGGGCTTCGTCGGCGTGGCGCTGCGAAACGACGCGCTGAGGCGGTACCAGCTCCAGGCGGTCAACCTCTCGAGCCTCGTCTCGACCACGCTGCCGCTCGCCTCGACGCCGCTCTACATGGGCACGGTGCCCGAGGCGCCGGGCATCACGCCGCACCGGGTGTTCGTCTCGCAGCAGCACCCCGCGGGGCGCATCAGCGTCATTCAGCTCGACACGGGGCAGGTGCGCACCGCGACCGGCTTCACGCTCAACTGGGAGATCCAGTGATGCGCCACGCCTGGTTGGTGATCCTGCTCGCGGTGGTGGGGTGTGGCCGTCGGGGCTCGCTGTACGAGGGCGCGATCGCGCCGCTCCCGCTGGTGGGCACGTCGAACGCGCTCGTGCAGGTGGTGCCGGCGACGCGTCGGGCCGTCCTGGTGACGCCTGGCGCGGTGACGCCGTCGGCGGTGGTGATCGGCGCGGGCGCACGGGTCGCGGCGCGGGTGCCTGGAGCCGATCTCGTGGCGATCCTCTCGGGCAGTGCGCGGGCCCCCCGCCTCGAGCTGCTCGATACCGAGACGCGCGAGCTCACCGTGCTCGACCCGGGGAGCGCGTTCGATCGGATCACCTTCAGCCCCGAGGGCCGGTTCGCGGTGCTGACGGCCGACTTCGAGCGAACGTCGGGGCTGGCGGCCAGGAACCTGAACGAGGCGGCGCTGCTCGACGTGCCGTCGCGCACGGTGACGCGGCTCCAGCTCGACGTCGAGGGCCTGGCGCCGCGGCTGGTGACGTTCGGACCCGTCGAGACCAACCGTCGGCTCGTCGCGGTCGCGCTCGAGCGCGGCGTGGCGCTGTTCGACGCGACCCGGCCGGAAGTTCCAGCTCGTCGCATTTCGCTCCGCCCCCCGGGATCGACGGTCGAGAACTCGGTGTCGCAGGTGCTCTTCTCACGGGACGCGCGGTGGCTCTACCTGCGCGCGACCGGGCTCGATGACGTGGTGGTGATCGAGCTCGGCTCCGAGACGGGCGCGCCTGTGAGCGCTTCGATCAACTTCGTCGCCGGCGGAACCGGCCTGGTCGACCTCGAGCTCGCGCCGCCATCGCTGCCGGACTCGGTCGTCGCGCTCTACGCGGGGACTCCTGAGCTCGTGGTGCTCGACGCGCGCGGCATCGAAGACAACGTGCGACGGCTGACCCTCCCGCAGGTGATGGGCGCGATGGAGCGCCTGTCGGACCGGCGGGTGCTCGTCTGGGGGGCCTCGGTGGCCGCGGCGTGGGACGTCATCGATGGCCGCAGCGGCGTCGCGACGCTGCTGGGGACGCCCGAACGGGTGACGGTCAGCCCCGGCTCGGAGCGCGTGATGCTCTCGCAGGCGAGCTCGGCCACCGCGCCAGGCGTGCTCACGGCGCTGACGGTGTCGGAAGAGCCGAACCGCCTGCGCCTGCGGACTCAGCCCATTCAGCTCGCCCGCAAGCCCACCGCCAGCGCGGTCTCGTCCGATGGTGAGACGATGTTCCTCGCCGTCCCGCCCGGCACCGGCTCGACCCAGACGGCGCTCGTGACGGTCGACGTCCGAACGTTGGCGCTGGCCGAGGTGCTGCTCGACGCGCCGGTGGTGAACCTCTTCCAGCTCCCGTCGAGCGGGGTCCTCGCCGCGGAGCACAGCGGCAACGTGCTGGGTGACGTCTCCCTCGTGCCGGCGGGCGCGACCGAGCGCCTCTCGGTGACCCGCCTGTCGGACTTCGCGCTCACTGGCGATCTCGATCGCCCGGAGGATCGGCCATGAAGCGGCTCATCTCGGTGGTGCTGGGCCTCTTCGCCTCGGCCGCCTTCGCGCAGGTGCAGCCCTTTCACGCGAACCTCGGGCTCTCGACGCAGGTGTTCTCGGCGCGCGGGTACGATCTCGTCGACCTGGACGATCACTTCCACTCGTTCCGGTTCGCCGCGGGCACCACCTTCGAGCTGCGCGCATGGCGGCTCGATCTCGAGGCAGGCGTGACGACGGGCGGGAACGACGCCACCTCGCACGTGCAGCTCGCCACGGGCCTCGGGCTGGTGGGGCTCGACCTGTCGGCGACGGCGCGGTTCCCGGTGACGGCCTGGTTCCACCCCTACGTGCGGGTGGGCGTGGGGTACGACTGGGCCACCCTGAGCGTGACCAACCCGGCGAACCGGCTCAGCCAGACGGTGGGCGTCGTCTCGGGGCAGGCAGGCGCGGGCGTGCAGTTCACGGTGCGGGTGACGCGCGAGAACCAGCGCGGCGTGTACCTCTTCCTCGACCTCGGCATCGGTGGCGTGCTTCGACCGGGCGCGGCGTTCACGTCGGTTGCTCCGCCGCCGCCGGTCGGGCCTCAGGCGGATCCCATCGGTCAGCGTGGGGGCGTCAACCTGGGCACGTTGCCGCTGTCGGGCATCACGTGGCGGGGTATTGCCGGCATCCGCTTCTGAAGCGAGCAGGTCACCAGCCGCCGCGGCGCCAGCTCACTTCTTCTTGCCCCTCCCAGCGTCCTTCGCGGGCGCGGCGGGCGGCGGCGCGGGGAAGTTCGCGTCGAGCACTTTCTTCGCGCTCTGCTTCACCTGCTCGCTCTTCGACTTGCCGACGATCTCGGTCAGCGCGTCCTTCGCGACCGGCGTCTTCACGTCGTCGAGCGAGGCCAGCATGAGCTCCCGAATGTCATCGCCCCCGAAGGCCTCGTCGAGCACCAGCGAGGCGATCATCGGCGCGAAGTCCGGGTTCTCGCGGAGCGTCTTGTTGTCCGCCAGGCGGTTGAAGAGCTGGCGGGTGAGCTCTGGGTTGTTCGCGTTCTGCGTCAGCAGCTCCTTGATGGGGGCGAGCACCTCAGGGCCCTCCATCGAGCCGAAGGCCTCGGCGGTGCGGCGGAAGAACGGGTAGCCGCGGCCCTTCTGGGTGACGATCGCGCTCTTGAGCGTGGCCAGCGCTGCCGGCGTGTTGATGCGCGCCGCGCCGCCCGCGAAGGCGCCCAGGTAGTTGATGTCGATCTCCCGCTTGCCGAGCTGCTCGAGGATGTAGGTGTGCCCCTCAGGCGCGTCGGTCTTCCCCAGCATCTCGAGCGCCGCGCCGCGCACGCGGATGTAGCCCAGCGGGTCTTCGTTCAGCCCCTCGGGCTTCTTCGCGAGCTTCAGCCCGATGCCGGCGAAGTCCTTCGGGAGCCGCTTGAAGCGCGAGTCGGTGAGGCGCTTGAGCACGCCCTCGCGCACGTACGGCGACGGATCCTTCGCGAGCACGTCGAGCACCGCGTTGAGCGCCGCGTCGGTGGGCCGCGCCTCGGTCTCCATGTTCGGGTTGCCGAGCTCACCGAGCAGGTTCCACGCCGCGATCAGCCGCCACGTCGGGTCGGGATCGTTCCGCGCCGCGTCGACCCACTGATCCTCGGGCACCGAGTTCTTGTTCACCTTGACCAGCGCGCCGAAGTCCTCGTTCCAGTTGATCCACTGGGGCGCCGCGGGCACGTCGAAGGTGAACTTCACCTCGGGCTTGTCGACGAGGACCGTCTGCTTCACCGTGTACTGCGGCTCGTTCGCGCGGTGCACCACGATGGGCAGCTGGAACACGAACGGGCCCTTCTCACCGGCGTTCGAGTTCTGCTGGCGCACCGTCACCGTCACCTGCGAACCCGAGAAGCTGAACTCGGGGAAGATGATCGGGTAGCCCTTCTTGTTCACCCACGCGTCCTTGAAGGCCTTGAGGTCCTTGTCCTTGTCCTTCTTGTTCGCGTCGAGCACGGCCTTGAAGAAGTCGTCGGTGGTGGCGCTCTGGTACGCGTACTTGTCGAGGTACGCCTTGAGGCCGGCCTTGAACTCCTTCTGGCCCAGCCAGCGCTCCAGCATGCGCGCCACGGCGGCGCCCTTGCGGTTGGTGATGGCGTCGGACGACTCGGCGGCGGTGGCG
Organism: Myxococcaceae bacterium; assembly: GCA_033763395.1. GTDB lineage: Bacteria > Myxococcota > Myxococcia > Myxococcales > Myxococcaceae > Xiheimicrobium. The sequence continues at coordinate 190,742 of JANRKQ010000018.1, read as the reverse complement.
CCCTTCGTCACCAGCGGGTGCGCGCGCGGGCCCTCGTCCTGGCGGAAGTAGTCCTCGACGATCTCGACGGTGCGCTCGATCTCGACCTGCTCGTTGCCGTTGGCGTCGTCGAACGTCGCCTCGCCCAGGTAGGTGGTGAGGCCTTCGTCGAGCCACACGTCGTCCCACCAGCGGCTGGTGACGAGGTTGCCGAACCACTGGTGCGCCATCTCATTCGAGAGGAGCTTCATCACCACCGGCCGCGCCAGCTGATCGTTCTTGACCTCGACGCTCACCTTGGACTCGCGCAGGAAGAGCAGCGAGGTGTTCTCCATGCCGCTCCAGAAGAAGCGGGGCAGGGCGACGAGATCGAGCTTCGGCCAGCCGTAGCGCGCGCCGGTGAAGCCCACCTGGAAGTTCCAGAGGCTCTTGAGCTCGTTGGTGACGACCCACGCGCGGTCCTTGCGGCCGGGCGCGACCCAGATGGTCGACGGCAGGTCTTCGTTCACCGACACCGCCTCGAACTGCCCGATGGCCAGCGCCGAGAGGAACGTCGAGTGCGGCTTGTCGAGCTTCCACTCGACCCTGCGCAGGTTCTTCCCACCGTCCTGGAACACGTCGTCTTTCGTCTTCGTACCGTTCGACAGCACCGTGTACCGGCTGTCGACGACGGCGACGATCTCGAACGTCGCCTTGTCGGACGGCTGATCGTTGTTCGGGAAGAAGCGCTGCGCGAAGTGCGGCTGGAAGTGGGTGAAGTAGTAGGGCAGCAGCTTCGCGTCTTCGGCGTCCTGCACCTTGAAGAAGCCCTCGTGCTGGGTGCCGGCCTTTCCGGTGTAGTTGATCTCGACCGTGACCTCTTTGTTCGCCGCCAGGCCCGGCGTCTTGAGGGTCAGCGTGCCGGTGCGCGTCTCGGGGTCGTACTTCGGTGAGGGCGTGGCCGGCTTGCCATCGACGAGGGCGAACTCGACCGTCAGATCGTACGCGTCGAATTCGAGCTCGGCGGTGGCCTTCGTCGTCTTCACCTTCGCAAACAGCTTGTTCTTGAAGCTGCCGTCCTCGGCGAGGGTGACCTCGAGGCGGTACGACTGTGCGTCGTAGGGCCGGTTCTTCGGGAGGAACGCGGCGGGGTTCCCGGCCGCGAGGACGGAGGCGAGGAGGAGGGTCGTCGTCATGGGCGCGGCTTGTATGACATCGGCTCCAGCGCTGCATTCACGACGAAGAGGCGCGGTGCGTAAGGGGCCCACGAATCCGCCGCCGGCTGGAGCGGGCGGCGCTAAGGTGATCGGCCGCAATGGCGCTCGGCTCCCAGCTTCGCGACGTGGTCGACGGCTTCAGCGAGCTGACGGCCCACCACATTCGCCTGGCGCGGGTCGAGCTGGCGCAAGACGCCCGCTTCATCGGCGTGCGCGTGGGCGTCATCGCCGCGCTGGCCCCGCTGATCCTGGTTGGCTACGGCTTCCTCTGCGTGGCGCTGGCGCTCGTGCTGCGCCGGGTGATGTCGGCCGATCTCGCCTTCGCCCTGGTGGGGCTGGTGAACCTCGTGGGCGGGGTCGCGGGCATCGTGGTGGCGGCGCGGTAGTTCAACGAGAAGAAGGTGATGCACGAGACGCTGACGGAGCTGGAAGAGACGTCGTCGCTCGTGGTGCAGCGCGAGGAGGGCGAGGCGTGAGCGCCGGGTCGGCCATCGTGAAGACGCCCAACGGCGCGCTCGCCCGGCGCACGCAGACGCCCGCCGAAGTGAAGGCCGAGCTGCACGCCGCGCGGGAGCGGGTGAAGGCGAAGCTGTCGACGCTCGAGGGTGAGCTGGGCGCGGTGGGCCAGTGGCGGGAGATCGTCCGACGTCACCCGGTGCTCACCATCGGCGGCGTCCTGGTGGCGGGCTACCTCATCGGCCGATGGTGGGGACGCAGGTAACGAGTGGAGGCACCTGACATGGCAACAGAGACCGAGACGAAGGCGCCAGCGCCGCCGGAGCTGCCCGAGGGGCTCAAGGAGCTCCAGGAGAAGTACGCCCCCCAGCTCGAAGACGCGATGGAGCGCCTCACCGAGGCCAACGAGCAGGTGAAGACGTTCATCCGCAAGAACCCCGGCACCGTGCTGCTCGGCGCGGCGGCCGTGGGCTTCCTCATCGGGCGCTGGGCGGCGCGGCGATGAGCGCTCCGGCTCAGCCGAACGTGCTCCCCGACGGCACCGAGGCCGTCGACGACGTCCACCCCGCGGTGGAGCAGGTGCAGGAGGTGCTCCAGACCGCGAACTCGACGCTCAACGGGCTGGCCGACGCGGCGGGGTTGACGCCGAAGGTCGAGGCCTCGCCCTATGGCATGGTCGCGGCGGCGCTCGGTGTTGGCTACGTGCTGGGCGGCGGGCTCTTCACGCCCACGACGCTGCGCCTCGTGCGCCTCGGCATGAAGCTGGCGTCGATTCCCGCCGTGCGGGACCGCCTGCTGGACGTGGCCGAGTCGGCCGTCGATGGTGTGTTGAAGAACGCAGAGAACGCCCCGGAGGACACATGAGCACCGCAGCGACCGTGTTGAAGACCCTCAAGAGGCTGGGCGACGTCGAGAAGGACGACGTGCTCGATCTCATCGGCCTCGAGGAGCGGCGCAGCACCTCGGACAAGCTCGTGCCCGCCCTCGCGCTGTTCGGCGCCGGCGTGCTGGTGGGCGTCGGCATCGGGCTCGTCCTGGCGCCCAAGCCCGGCCGGCAGCTCCGCGAAGACGTCAAGGCGAAGCTGGGCAAGGGGCAGCCGGCGGGTGGGCCCAACGGTCAGCCGCAGCCAGCGTCGAAGACGGTCTGATGGCTGGCTCGAAGCGCCCTCCGTCTCGACCGCCCGACGTGAATTCCGAGCCGCCCCACCGGCTCCCGCGCGATACGCCCGTCGACACGCCCGCCGCGACGCCGCCCTCGCTCATCGAGCCCCCTGTCGTCCTCGGGCCAGCCTCCGCGTCGGCGTTGGCGAACGCGCCCGAGACGATCGAGGCGGCCTACGAGGCGTGGGACGCGCTGCGCGCTGAGCTGGCGGAGCTGCGCGCCACGTCGGCGGCCGAGCGCGTTCGCCTGGAAGAGCAGGGCGCGCTGCTGCTCGGGGCGGTGAAGGCGGCCTCGGGCTCGCCCACCGGACCCGCCGGGCTGGTGAAGGCCTCGGAGCTCGAGCGCCTCGCCGAGGAGGCCCGCCGTGGTTGGGAGGCGTCGAAGGCAGCGCTCGAGGCGGGCGTGGCCGACGCAGAGGCGGCGATCGCGAGGGCCACCGACGAGGTGAAGGCAGCGCTCCGTCGCCGCGTCGAGGCGCAGGCGAAGGTGGCGCCGCCGCTGCTCGAGCTGATGGTGCGGACGCTGCCGGGCGACCGACGAATTCTCCACCTTCGTCGGCCGACTCCCGATGATGCGGTGCTGCTGCTGTTCGCGATGAGCCAGCGGTGCCCGACGCGCTACGGCTTTCTCTTCGACGATTCGACCGAAGACGCGCTGCTCGCGCCGCCCTCGCTCTATTCGGACGACGGCGTGGCGCGCGTTCGACCGAAGCCCTCCGAGCTGGTCGTCGAGCTCACGACGCGCTCCTGGTTCTGGCCCTTGAAGGGGGCGTTGGTGCTCCTGCGGCCGGGCTTGACGATGCGGTGGCTGTCGCGCGGCGCGGTCCTCGAGGCCGAGGTGGCCGACGAAGACGGCTTTCGCAACCTCTTGTCGCGCGAGGAGGCCGAGCAGGTCACCGGCGCGCTCCTGTCGCTGAAGCTGGCGGGGTCGGTCGAGCTCGAGCTCGTGCGGGGCTGAGATGATCGTCCCCCGGTTCTGGGCCGAGGCCCGGCTGCAGGAGCGCATCGAAGGCCGTCAGGTGACGCTGCGCCGGTTCGGCTGGTCGAACGTCGCCGAGGCCGACGCGCAGCGGGTCGCCGAGGAGCGCGTCACCGAGGCGATGGCCCGCGTTCGCCGTGGCGTGAAGGTGCCGGCGCGCGAGAAGAAGGTGCCCTACAATGGCGCCGACGGGCTCCCGATTCGGGAAGAGATCGTCGAGGAGCGTGGCGCCGCGGTGGTGACCCGCAACAGCTACGGCGCGCGCTGCCTGAACGTGCCCGACGTGTTGATCGCCGATGTCGATCTGCCCCCGAGCGATCCGCCGGCCGCGGTCTGGGTGGGTGGGTGGGTGGTGGGCATCGGGTCTGCCGTGGCGTCTGGTCTCCTGGGCGCCGGGTTGGCGTTGGCGTCGCTCGCGTGCGCGGGAGGCGTGGTGAGCGTGGTGGGTGGTTTCGTCGCGCTGAGGCGGCTTCGCCTCGTGGCTGGCGGTGGCGCCCAGGCCGTCGCTCGCGCTCGCATCGAGGGCTTCGCGCGCTCGTACCCCGACTGGCGGCTCCATCTCTACCGGACCCCCGCTGGCTTTCGTGTGCTGGTGACCCACCAGCGGTTCGACCCGTCGAGCCGTGACGTCGCGTTCTTCTTCGAGGCGCTCCGGGTCGACCCGGCCTTCCAGCGCATGTGCACGCTGCAGAAGTGTTTTCGGGCCCGGCTGACGGCGAAGCCGTGGCGCATCGGCATCGCGACGCCGCTGCGACCACGTCCTGGTGTCTGGCCCGTTCGTCCGGAGCGCCTCGAGGCGCGCGCGCGGTGGGTCGACGCCTACGAGGCAAGGGCACGCGGGTTCGCTGCGTGTCGCTTCGAGGCCTCGTTCGGACGAAGTCGAGACGACCCAGCCGCGGCAGCGGTGCGGGCGTGGCATGACGAAGCCTCGGGTGCGAACAGCGCGTTGCCCCTCGCGTGAGCTTCCGGGGGCGCCTCAAGTCACTTTCTGGACCGCTCGACTGCGGGTGGAGCCCGCGGAGGCGCGGTTCGAGCATCAGGGTGGGTCGATCTCCTCCGAGCGACGGCCCCATGTCCCCTGGGCTCGCGGAGGACGTCCCCCGAACCTTCCATGACCCGGGCAGGTCTGTGGAACACTGTCTCCGTGCGAGCCCGTTGGTTGGTGACCGCGTTGATCTGGGGCTGCGGCCGCACCGAGGTGGTCGATTTTTTTCCCAGCGCTCCGGCGGCGCCAGCAGCCGTCGTCGACGCGGGCCGAGTCGACGCGGGCCGTGCCGATGCCGGACGGCCTGACGCGGGGGGCCCCGATGCGGGGGTGGTCGACGCCGGGCGGCGCGATGCGGGAGTCGACGCCGGGCGGCCCGAGATCGGCCTCGCACAGAGCGACGTGCTGTACGTGAACGAAGAGAACCAGCTCTTCTCGTTCGCTCCAGCCACGGGGGCGCTGGTCCGGCTGACGGGCTTGTCCTGCCGCGGCGCCACGGACCTGGCGATCGATCGCAGCGGCCGCGCGTGGGTCGTCACGGGCTTCGGGCTCTTTCGGGTCAACGTGCAATCCGGCACGTGCACGCCGGTCTCGCGCCTTCCGGAGCCGCTGGTTGCGCTCACGGTGCTGCCCGCCGGGGTGCTCGACCAGCTCAACGAGACCCTCGTCGGCTACGGTGAGACGGCCTACTGGGAGTTCGACCCGAACGACGGCCTTGCCTCTCGCCTCGGCACGAGCGCGCTCTCGGGCGGCCTGGTGCCGAGCGGCGATCTCACCGCGCTGAGCGACGGCGGCACCTTCTTGAGCGTTCGTGATCGCGCCTGGCCTTCGGCTCGCCCCGACGAGCTGGTGCGCATCGACCCTCTCACCGGTGCGGTGATCGAACAGCTCGGCCCCATCGCGCTGGCGAACGTGTGGGGGCTCGCGACGTTCGACGACGATCTCTACGCCTTCAACGACGTCGGGCGGATCAGCCGGCTGTCGATCGAGGACGGGGGCGTGCGCTCGACGCTGCTGGCCAGCCCGCCAGGCCGCCGCTTCTGGGGCGCCGCTGCCCGGCCCGGAGCCCGCTCGGCTCCGCGCGATGGAGGCCCCTGACAGTCCGGGTGGCTTTGCCTTCGGGCCGGGGCTCTGAGAACGTCTCGCCGCTCCCGCCGATGCGCCTCGCCTTCTTCGACCTCGATCGCACGCTCCTGGCCGTGAACTCCGGCACCCTCTGGGTGCGCCGCGAGGTCGCCCTCGGCCACATCACCAAGCGGCAGGCCATGCGCGCGATGTGGTGGCTCGCCCGGTACCAGCTCGGGTTCGCCTCGGGCGAGGACATGGTGGCCGAGGCGGTCACCCACCTTCGCGGTACGCCAGCAAAGGCCCTGCGTGCCCGCACGGCCGACTTCTACCGGGCCGAGGTGCGGCAGACCTTCAGGCCAGGCGCCCTCGAGCACGTCGAGCAGCACCGGCGCGCCGGCGACCGGCTGGTGATGCTCACCTCGTCGTCGAACTACTTGAGCCACCTCGCCGCTGACGAGCTCGGCTTCCATTCGGTGCTCTGCAACGTGCTGGCGGTCGGAGCCGACGGGCTGCACACCGGCCTCGTCGAGGGCCGCGTGTGTTTCGGCGAAGGCAAGCTCGTGCACGCGCGCGCCGAGGCCGAGCGGGCGTCGGCGACCCTCGAGACCGCCCTCTTCTACACCGACAGCTTCACCGATCTGCCCGTGCTCGAGGCCGTCGGAACGGCGGTCGTGGTCAACCCGGATCCGCGCCTGCGACGGCACGCTCTGCGGAAGGGCTGGCGCGTCGACGACTGGGGCGAGCCCGTCGCGCGCGTGGCGTGAAAGACGCACCCGTCAGGGCATGAGGCGCCCGCGCGTTCGTTTGAGGCCGAAGCCGCGGAAGCCGCGCAGCTTGAGGTAGTTGAGGAAGTCCGTCTGGAACTGCGCGGGCGTGAAGCCCGTGGCGCGCGCGAACGCCGCGTCGAAGCCCAGGCCTGCCTTCATCGCCAGCATCGTGCCCGTCACCGACGGCTCGCCCAGCCGCTTCAGGAGGAAGCGCATCGCGTGAAATGACAGGCCGTAGATCGGCCCGTAGGCCTCGCGGGAGAGGCGCTCGGCGTCTCCGAACACGTCGAGGTCGGCGTGGCGATCGAGCCACGAGGCGAGATCTTCGAGCGACGGGAGCCCACGGCCTTGCTCCGCCGTCACCGTCGCCATGCCCTCGCGAAACCACAGCGGGATCTGCTTCGACGCCCAGTCGCGCGCCGTGCCGCTCTGCTGAAAGAGGAGGCAGTGGGTGAGCTCGTGCAGCACCAGCTCGTCCACGTCACGGTCGGTGCCAGCCCACGTGCCGGGCGACTGGATGATCAGATCGTCGTACCGCGCCCACGCGCGCAGCCAGTCGTAGCCACGCCGGTTGACCGCGCGCTCGAGCTCGTCGTGCGTCGGCGCGATGCGCACGGTGACGGTGACGGGCAGCCCGCCCCAGCGCTGAAGCTGCGGCGTCACCCGCTCGAGCGCCCCGCGAACGCGCGCCTCGTCCTCCACCGCCGTCGGCAGGCTGTTCAGCTCGAAGCGCGCAGTGCCTGGCGTGACGGTGCTGGTGCGAGACAACGCCGCCAACGGCGTCACGCACCCGGACGCCAACACGAGCGCCAGCGCCCACCACCTCACGGGAGCCACCGCAGCACCTGCACGCCGACGTCGGCGACGGTCTCGAGGGGGCCGGGCTGCTCGTCGCCAAAGCTCAACACGGCGACCCGGTTCGTCGTGTGGCTGCGGGTCGAGAGATCTTCGACGTTGCCGTGGTCGCTGACGATCAGCACCTGGGCTCCCGGCGGGCGGAGGTGGATCACCTCGCGCGCGAACCGATCGAACGTGCGCAGGGCGCCCAGCGCGGCCTCGAGATCCTGCGCGTGGCCCGCCTCGTCCGCGAGGTAGTGCTCGAAGAGGGTGAAGTCTTCGGCGAGCCCCCAGAAGATCGCCGCGGCTGCCTCAGGCGTGCGCTCGGGGACCGGGAACCGACGCGCGCGGGCGCCGGCTCCGTCGATGTCGTGCGTGAGGCCCTGGCCCGCGGCGGCGTCGTCGAGCGTGCGGAGGGCGACCTGCGCGCTCGAGAAGGTGAGGGTGCTGGCCGAGGGCTTGAGCCGCCGCTGGTACTTCGCCGGCATCACGAAGGCGCCCAGGGTGCCCGGTCGGCGCGGCAGCGCGAGGGCGTCGAGGTACCCCACGGGGTAGGCGTTGGCGAAGGTGGCGCGGCGGCCGCGGGCGACGAGCTGCCCGGCGATGGAGCCCGACTCGATGAGCTGCACCAGCGGGCGCGTCGGGTAGCCCAGCACGTGTCGGCCGATCAGCCTTGGGGCGGGCAGGCCCGTGAAGATCGCCGTCTGGTTCGACGCCGACTGCGGCCGGCCGGGGACCTGAAAGGTGGTGTCGACGTCGACGCGGCGGCCGCCCTCGGGGAGCGGGGTGCCCGTTCCGTCCACGAACTGCGAGAGCAGGAAGTCCTCGCGCGCGAGCGGGTTCACCTCGCGTGCGCGTTGGCCGACGCCGACACCGTCGATGAAGAGGAGGGCGACCTGGGAGGGCACGGCGGCCTGGGTGGCTGGAACGGGGGTGTGGGTGAAAAGAGTGCGCGTCGGGGGGCGTGGCTTCCGTACAATACGCGCGATGGCCTTTCATGGAGACTGCTCCAGCTACCCGGTGCCCGAGCTGCTCCAGTGGCTCGACGCGTCACGCAAGACGGGAGCGCTCCACCTCACGTGGGACGCCGGCGAGCGCAAGCTGTTCCTCCTCGGGGGGCAGATCGTCGCCACCGCCGCGCAGGGGCTCTACGAGCGCATCGCCCGCGTGCTCGACGTCGGCCACGAGTTTCAGGGCGTGCAGGTGGTGGCGGCGCTCAAGGCCGGGCAGGTGCCCAGCGCCGCGATGATGACCGCCGTGCGCCAGGTGGCTGAAGAAGACCTGATCGCCGCGCTCGCCGACGTCACCGCGACCCAGGGCGGCCGCTTCCACTGGACCGAAGACCCCGATCGCGGCGAGGACGAGTGGGTCTCGCTCGAGGTGCCCCTCCGGCATGCTGTTTTCGAGTCGGTGAAGCGGCTCGACGAGGCGTCGGACGTCGAGCGGCTCCTGCCCGACGACACCCGCGTGCTGCGCGCCGTGCCCGGGCCCGCGTCGTCGCAGACGCTCGATCGGGTGGTGCTCAAGGTCGTCTCGAAGGAGAGCTCGCTCTCGCTGGGGCGGCTGTGGCTCGCGCTCGGGCTGCCCCGCACCCTCGTCGGTCGCACCGTGTTCGATCTCGTGAAGGCCGGGCGGATGACGGTCGAGGGCGCGCAGGCCCCGCAGGCCGACCCCGTCGCCGACATGCTCGAGCAGGGCGCGATTCTGCTCCGCGAGCGCCAGTTCGACGCCGCCGGCCTCGTCTTCATGACGCTGCTCAAGAGCGACCCGCAGGACCGGCGTGTGCGCGAGTTCGCCCGCATGGTCGAGCGCGAGCACGTCGCGTCGCTCTACCGCGAGATCCCCCCCGTGGCGCGCCTCGACGTCAACGAGCTGCCCGAGTTGATGCAGACCTTGAGGCCCGAGGAGCGGCACCTGGTGAACCAGGCCCGCGCCGGGCTCGACGTGTCGGCCATCGTGCTGGCGTCAGGGCAACGAGAGGTCGACGCGCTGAAGCTGCTGCACAAGCTGGTGCGGCAGGGCGTGCTCGCCGTGAACGAGACGCGCTGACGCCATCAGGGAACCAGCGCGACGCCCAGCTCGTCCCACAGCGCCCCGCGACAGGCCTCGACCTGCCGACCAGCGCCAACGATGCGGGGCGTCTCGCACGACACGTCGTTGGGGTTCACCCCATGCCGATCGATCAGCTTCTGTCGGGCCGACACGCACGCCCCCGCGCACGTGAAGCAGCGGCTGACGGCGTTCTCCGTCAGCCCCGCTCGAATCGCCGTGGCGCGCACTTCGGAGTCCACGCCACAGCCCAGGAGCAGCATGATCGTCAGCAGGATCGTTCGGGTCATGCCTGTGAGACGAACGGCCGCACCCGATCCGGCCACGCTTCGTCAACGCGCTGGGCCCACCGTCGAGACGATGGCGAGGTTGAGGCTCAAGAGGTGCACCAGGCCGGTCGAGGCGAAGCCGAGCTGCTCCGAGACGGACACCTTGAGGCCGAAGCCCAGGTGCTCGAGGAGCGCCACCCCCATCCACAGCAGGTCAGCGGCCACGACGACGGTCGGCGCCACGCTCCGGTCGAGCGAGGTGCCATGGGCGGCGCTCCCACGAACCAGCCCCAGGGCACCGCCGCCGACGGCCAGCCCCGCCCGCAGCTCCGTGTCGTGCGCGAGCAGCGTGGGCTCCCACCGCAGCGAGGTCGAGGCGGCCCACTCGCTCGACACGAAGGTGGCGGGCATCGCGGCCGTGCGGACCTCGGCGGGAAGGGGGCGCGGGCTGGTGATGACGAGCGACCCCTCGAACACCGTCCAGGCGAAGGCGGAGTGGAAGAACCACGAGTACGCCAGCGAGAGCGGCACGCCGATGGTCCAGGCGTCGAGCGCAGGGTCGAACGGCGCGAACCCGGCGCCGACGGACACCTGGTGTCGCCCGCGAAGACCGCTCGATGGACCTTTGCGAGGCATGACGCCAGCCGCCACCACCTTGAGGCTCGCCTCGTCGACCGAGGCCGTCTCACCGGAGCGGACGAGCACCTCGGCCGATAGCACTCGCCCATCGGTCAACCGGCGCACGAGGTACGACCCTTCGGGCACCGCCGCTCGAACGGTCCTCTGGCCGGCCGGTGACTCGAGCACCGCGAGGCCCGTCGAGAGCTGCACCACCTCGAGTGGGCCGACGCGCTGGTTGAGCACCAGCTGGGTCGTCGACGAGCCATGGCTCGTGAGCACGACGTCCTGCCGGCCGCGGAGCCTCAGGTCGAAGCTCGGGTGCTGCGGCACGCTCGACACGCTGGCGGTGTCACGAATGGTGAGCCGGTTCGCGTAGGCGAACGCCTCGGACAGGGTGACGTGCCCATCGGCCGACGTGTCGGCGGCGCCGCGCAGTCCAGCGACGAGGTGGTGGGTGAAGAAGCTCCCCTGGAGCGTCTCGGTCTCGTGCGCGTCCTCGAGGCCCGAGCTGGCGGCGAGCAGCGCGGTGCCTTCGCTCGCGAGCCCCGGCAGCCCCACCTCGAAGGGCTCGGTCGGGGTGAGCCCCTTGGCGAGCGTCCAGCCTCCGCCGCGGCAGGCGTCGATGATGCCGATGCGAACCCCCGTGTCGCCTCCAGCGAGCCGACTCCGCAGCGCGTCGAGCGGCAGTGCCTCGCCGGAAGGGAAGAGCGCGCGCTGGCTCGCGTGACCCGAGTAGTAGAACACGAGGAGCCCGTCTCCCGGCGTCGTCGCCAGGGCCGCTCTCGCCGCGTCGAGGGCGTCGAGCACGGCCTGGGGCCCCGGCTCGAGCAGCACCGCGACGTCGGCAGCTGCGAAGGCGCCGTGGCGAATCAGCACGTCGGCCATCGCGCGCGCGTCCTGATGGGCGTACCGGAGCGCGACACGACCCTCCATCGGCGCGTTCGACGCGACGATCACCGCGCGCCGTGGACCGGCGGTGGGCCCGGCAGCGATGACCGCGGCGAGGAAGAGGGTGACCATCAGCGCCTTTCACGGGCCTTCGCGGCGGAGTTCGAAACGGGAGCACAGCAGATCGCGCTGCGCGGTGCACTGGGCCCCCTGGAGCGCCTCCAGGGGTACGGGCCCCCGGGAGACGATGACGCGGAGCCGTTCCACTTCGGCCTGGCCGTCGAAGGCCCAGGCGGGCGTCAGGCTGGTGCCGTGCGGGGCGACGCCCTCGGCGTACAGAATCGTCTGCTGCCGCTCGTCGTAGACGGTGATCGTGTCGAGCCCGGCGGGTGCGATCTCGAGCCGCACCGCGTCCTTTGCCCGAATCGGCTGGCCCGCCCACTTCGTGACGACGCCCCCGCGGTTGAGCCACACCACCACCTCGGGCGCGCCCTTGGCGGTGACGGCGGGCGCCGACGGGGTGGTCATCGTCACGACGCCGAGGGCGAGCGCGGCGGCGAGCAACCCGCCGAAGGCCAGCGCGGGGCGCCAGGGCCAGACGCCTGGCCGGCGGGGGAGGGCCTCGAGCGCCGCGGGGAACGGCGTGGCGACCCGAACCGCCTCGACGTGCGCGCGGCACTGGCTGCAGGTGTCGACATGCGCCTGCACGGTGCCAGCGCGCGGCTCCAGCGCGAAGTGGTCGAGCGCCAGAAACGAAGGGTGGTTCATGGGGGTGACTCCTCACGCTGGGCGCGTTGGTCGAAGCGGGCCAGCAGGCGACGAACGGTGCGCTCCGACACGTCCATCACCTCGGCGATCTCCGGGTGCGTCAGGCCGTCGAGGCGCGACAGCACGGCGGCCTGGAGCTCTTCGGCGTCGGCGTCGCGCGCGAGCCGGGCGAGGAGCTGGCGGCTGGCGGTCGAGGCTTCGAGATCCGCGCCGTACACGGGCTGTGGCACCGCGCGGGCGTGAAGCGCCCGGTGCCGGAGCCGGTCGACGGACAGGTGGGTCGCGGTGCGATAGAGCCACGCGAGCGCCACCCGCGGCGGCTCGGGAGGGCCCTGCTTCCAGAACCGGATGAAGGTCTCCTGGGCCACGTCGCTCGCGTCGTCTCCGTCGCCGAGCACACGACGGCACTTCTCCCGCACTGGAGAGAAGTAGCGCTGCCAGGCCTGGCGAATGCCGTCGGACATCTCGTCGTGACCTGGAGACGAATGGGTCCGGGAAATCCGGCCACGGGCCTCGTTTCAGGCGCCCGGAAAACGTCACTGCTGCGGAGTCGGCAACCCCGCGTCGGCCAGGCGCACGAACGTCTGGGCGAGCACGTACAGGGCGAACGCCGCGTCATCGACCCGGCTCGCGCTCGCCGCCGCCCGACGCTCGAGATCCAGCACGTCACGCCCATCGAGGCCGAGGAGGAAGGCCTGGGCCCCACGCTCCGCGCCGCCCGCGAACGACAGCCCGCGCGCCACGGCTTCGGCGCAGGCGCGAACACACCCTTCGTAGTCCGCCCGCGCGAAGCACGCCTCGGCGGCCCGCGCTGGATCGACGAGCACCGCCGGCGCCAGCGTCGCGACCGGCCCCATCGGCGGGAGCGCTCCCTTCACCGGCGCCACCTGCGGCTTCTCGTTGAGCTGCTCGCGGATCTTCGCCTCGAGATCCTCGGCCGGAGCGTCGAGCCGCGGCAGCTCCCGCTTGGGTCGCGGCGCCGGCACCACCTTGCGCGCCCGCAGATCCTTGATGACGAGGCGCACCATCTCCTTCATCGCGTCGAGCACGCCCTCGCCGCTCGTGGCGCACGTCTCGAAGTCGGGCACGCCCCGGCCGTTGAGGGCCGCGCGCATGGCGTCGAGCGGCAGCGCCGTGGGCAGATCGCGCTTGTTGTACTGAATCACGAGCGGGAACCCGTCGAGCCGAATGCCCTGCTCGGCGAGGTTCTCTTCCAGGTTCGCCATCGATTCCCGGTTCGCGTCGTCAGCGCCCGGGTTCGAGTCGGCCACGAAGATGACGCCGTCGGCGCCCTGCAGCACCAGCTTGCGGGTGGCGTTGTAGAAGACCTGCCCGGGCACCGTGTACAGCGCCAGCCGCAGCGCGTAGTCGCCCACCTTCTCGACCCGCACCGGCAGGAAGTCGAAGAACAGCGTTCGGTCGGCCTCGGTCGGGAGCGACATGAGCTCGCCCCGCAGCGATGGCTTGATCGACTCGTAGATGCGCTTGAGCGACGTCGTCTTGCCCGACAGCCCGGGCCCGTAGAAGACGACCTTCGCCGCCACTTCCCGCGCCATCACGTTGACGGTGCTCATCCCGGCCTCCCCACCTTGAGCGGATCTTTCTTCGACACGAGCCGCTTTTCCACCGCCGCGATCGCCCGCTGCGCCGCCAGCGCTTCACCTTCCAGCCCCAGGCCCGGCAACACCTGACGGCTGGCCAGGTACAGCCGCGGCCAGGGCGACGCAGTCGTCAGGCCCGACAGGCCGAGCACCGAGTCGGGCCCGGGCTCGAAGCTGGGGAAGGGCTCGGCCACGCCGGCCACCACGCGCGCCGAATCGACCCACGGCGACGACTGCAGCGTCACGTGCTTCCGGGTGAAGGGGAACACGTCGGCCACCGAGGCCCACACCCGCTCGACGAGCGCCTGCACGGCGGGCTCTCCGGCGCTCCGCAGCTGGGTCGCCGCCCGGATGGTGAAGGACAGCACCTTCTCCCCGACGTCCTGGTTCGCGCGCCGCGCCGGCGTCACCTCGAAGAGCACCGGCCCCAGCTCGCCGTCGGTCCCCTCGATGAGGCCCAGCGCCCCCAGGCCCCGAGGCAGGGCGCGGTCCGGCAGCACCGCGTGGGTCGTGAACAGGGCTCGGCGGGTCGGCACGCGCAGCGCGAGCTTCTCGAGCGGCCCCTTCCGAGCGTCGGGGATCAGCAGCGCGAGGGTCGACAGATCACACGCCGCGACGAGCGCGCCGGCACGGTACGTCGTGTCACCTTTTCGCAGGCGCAGGCCCACGGCGGTGCGCCCATCGAACGCGAGCAGCTCGATCTGCTGCTCCGAGTCCACCACGTCGACGCCGAGCTCGCGGGCCCTGTCGACGAGGACGCCGCGGAACGCCTCGAACCCACCGGGGACCGTCCACGGCGTGGGCAGGATCCGCGACAGGGCGCGCGCCCGCGCGATGGGGCCGTCGGCCGAGACCACGAAGCGCTCGAGCGATCGCACCATCGCCTCGAGGGGCGCCTGGAGCGACAGGGTGGTGTCGGCCTCGAGGCCCGAGAAGCGCGCGAGGTGACGACGGAGCTTCCAGCGCGCGAACCACCCGTCGGCAGGCAGATCGGGCTTCGACTGGAAGAACGCGTCAGTGGCGTCATGGCGATGGGCGGCCTGGTCGAGGGCCTGGAGCAACGCCTCTCCGCCCTCGTCACCCAGCGCCCGCGACACCTCTTTCGAGCGCGCGCCGAGCTTGGCGGACAGCTCGAACCACTGCCGCGGCCGGAGCACCTGGAGGCCGGCGTGGTGGACGAGCCGCTTCGCCTGGGTGAGCGCGCCGAGCTCGGTGAGGAGCCCCTCCAGGGGCCCCAGCGCCTCGAGGGGACCGAGCAGGAACGGCGCGTGGGAGAACATGTAGTCCTGGTGGACGTAGGGCGAGCCGAGCCCATCGTGCTCCACGAGCAGCACCTGGAGCCCACGCTTCGCCAGCACCCCCGCGGTGAGGACTCCGGGGAGCTGGCTGCCGAAGATGATGACGTCGTACACGTGACGGCTCGGCGTCGAGGCGCGCCGAGCGAGCGCTGACGAGGTCACGCGAGCACCTCAGGTTCAACGACGTTCCGTCCGTCGCGGACCAAAGCCCACCGGGTGGCGATCAGCTCGAGCCGTCGGAGGTTCGTGCCATCGAGCGCCAGCTGCACGAGCGCCGACCCACTCACGCGATCACCTCGTGCCGAACGACCTTCCGGCCGTCGAGTCTCACGTGTCCGAGCGCGAGCGCGCGCACCACCGCGGGGAACAAGCGGTGCTCTTCCTTCTGGATGCGCGCGGTCAGCGCCGCCTCGTCGTCGCCCGGCAGCACGGGGACGCACGCCTGCGCGATGATCGGCCCGGTGTCGGTGCCCTCGTCGACGAAATGCACGGTGCACCCGGTGACGGCGACGCCCGCGGTGAGCGCCTGCCGCGGCGCGTGGAGGCCCGGGAACGACGGCAGCAGCGCCGGGTGAACGTTGAGCACCGCGCCGGGAAAGCGCGACAGGAACACCGGCGTCACCAGCCGCATGTAGCCGGCGAGGCAGACGAGGGTGGTGGCCCGCTGGGCGAGGGCGTCGGCGACGGCCGCGTCGTAGTCGGCGCGCGTGGTGTACCGGGTGTGATCGATCACCACGGCCTCCACGCCGGCCTTCGCCGCGCGGTCCAGCACCCGGGCCCCCGGCACGTTGCAGACGAGCGCCGTCACGCGCGCGGGCGACCCCTCGACGTTGAGCGCGTCGACGAGGGCCTGGAAGTTCGAGCCGCTGCCCGACGCGAGCACCCCGACGCGCATCACGAGATGATCGCCTCGGCTTCCTGACCTGCGACGCCCGCCTCGATCACGCCCACGTCCCACGCCTCCACGCCGCGCGCCTTGAAGTGCGCCACGGTCGTCGCGGCGTGCTCCGGCGCCACCACCACGGTGAGGCCGACACCCATGTTGAAGGTGCTGTACATCTCATCGCGGGCGACCTGGCCCAGCCGCTGGAGCAGCTCGAAGATCGCGGGGCGCTGCCAGCGCGAGGCGTCGAGGACGGCGCGGGTGCCGTCGGGCAGGCAGCGGGGCACGTTGCCAGGCAGCCCGCTCCCGGTGATGTGCGCGAGGCCCTTCACCGGCACCTGCTCGAGCAGCGAGAGGACGTCTTTGACGTAGATGCGGGTAGGCGCCAGCAGCGCGCTCGCCAGCTCGACGCCGTCGACGGTCGCGGTGAGCTCGAGCTTCGCGTCGGCGATCACCTTGCGCGCCAGCGAGTACCCGTTCGAGTGCAGGCCCGTCGACGCCACGCCGATGACCCGGTCGCCCGCGACGATGCTCGTCCCAGCGATGATCTTCGATCGCTCGACGATGCCCACGCAGAAGCCGGCCAGCTCGTATTCGCCGGGTGTGTAGAAGCCCGGCAGCTCGGCGGTCTCGCCGCCCAGGAGCGTGCACCCCGCCTGCTCACACCCCGTCACGATGCCGGCGATCACCTTCTCGGCCTGCGCGACGTCGAGCCGCGAGGTGGCGAAGTAGTCGAGGAAGAAGAGCGGCTCGGCGCCGCAGGTGAGCACGTCGTTGACGCTCATCGCGACCAGGTCGATGCCCACGGTGTCGTGCCGGCCGAGCTGGAACGCGAGCTTGAGCTTGGTGCCGACGCCGTCGGTGCCGCTCACCAGCACCGGCTCACGGTACTTGCCCGGCGGGATGGCGAAGAGCCCCCCGAAGCCGCCCACGCCCGAGAGCAGCTCCGGCCGCCTGGTTCGCGCCGCCAGGGGCTTGATGCGCTCGACCAGCGCGTCTCCTGCGACGATGTCGACTCCGGCGTCTTTGTACGAGGTGCCCACGCGGGTGGCTCATACCCATTTCCGTTCGGGGGAAACAGCGCGGCGTCGGCTATCGTCATCGCACATGAGTTGGCTCTCCCGGCGTCGCTTCGAGCTCTCTGCGTTGACGCTGGCGGTGCTCTTCGCGGGGCTCCACCTGCTGACGACCGAGCCGCTCGTGGTGGGGGCCGGGCAGACGCCGGCCCTGATTCAGCGCGCGGTGCAGGTCGCCGAGGGCCGCCTGTGGGATCTGCGCTTTCGCCTCCGGGGCCAGCGGCCACCGAACGCCGGCGTGGTGGTCGTCGCCATCGACGAAAAGAGCGCGCAGCGGTGGGGCCTGTGGCCGTGGTCGCGCCGGTACATGGCCGAGGCTCTCGAGCGCCTCGGCGACGCGAACGTGGCGGCGGTCGGGCTCGACGCGACGTTCACCGACGCCCGTGAAGACGAGGTGGCCGAGGCGAAGGCCACGCTCGAGCGGCTGCAGCGGCTGTCCCCCGGTGACGAGGTGACCGCGTGGCGCACCGAGCTCGAGCGCGTGGTGGTCAACGCGCCCGACGATCGCCTCGAGGCGGCCCTTCGCCGGCTGGGCCCGAAGGTGGTGCACGGCGTGGTGCCCATCGACGATGGCAGCAAGGGCGACTTCACCGCCGAGCAGCTCGACCGGTTCCGGGCGCTCATGGGCCCCGTGCTGCTGCGTGAGTTCAGTCAGGGCGGGGTGACGCGCCAGCTGCAGGCCGCGAGGAGCGAGCTCTACGTGTTCCACGCGCTCCAGGCCCCGCTCGATCGCTTCGTTCGCGCCGGGACCTCGTTCGGGCACTTCGCCGCCATCATCGATCTCGACGGCACCATCCGCCGGGGGGCGCTCCTCGTCCGCATTCGTGACGGCGACGCGCTCTTCCCGTCGATGGCCCTGCAGACGGCGGCGGTGGCCCTCGGCGCGGCGATCAAGCCGACGCTCTCCGGGAGCCGGGTGAGCGGCGTCGAGCTGGTGGGCCCCTCACCGCGGACGATCCCCTTCGACGAACTCTCACCGTTCGCGCTCATCGACTACCCGGGCCCGGCGAAGGCGTTCACCACGTATTCGATCGTCGACGTGGTCGAGGGCCGGGTCGGGCGCGCCGAGCTCGAAGGGAAGGCCGTGCTGATCGGCGTCACCATCGTCGGCAGCGCGGGCGATCAGCGCGTGACGCCCTTCAAGGAGCTCGAGCCCGGCGTCTACACCCACGCGGCAATCCTCTCGAACCTGCTCGACGACCGCATGCTGGAGCGCCCGGTGTCGGTGTTGCTCGTCGAGCTGCTGCTCATGCTGTTGGTGTCCGTCGTCCTGGGCGTGGCGGTGCCGCGGCTGCGCTTCCTCTTCAAGGCGCTGGTGATCTCCGGCGTGCTGGCGCTCTGGCTTGGCGGCGCGTGGGTCGCGTTCGACGCGGGCGTTCACGTCGCCTTGACGGTGCCGCTGGCGTGTCTCCTCACCACCTCGTTCGCGATGGTGTTCCTCGGGTACTTCGCGGTCGACCGCGAGAAGGGCCGCATGCGCTCGGCCTTCAGCCGCTACCTCGGGGAAGACGTCATCGCGATCGCGCTCGAGAACCCGGAGCGGCTCAACAAGGGTGAGAAGCGCGACATGACGGTGCTGTTCAGCGACATTCGTGGCTTCACCACGCTGTCGGAGCGCATGTCACCCGAGGCGCTCGCGGCCTTCATCAACGACTACCTGTCGCCGATGACGGCCATCGTCTTCGACGAGAAGGGCACGCTCGACAAGTACATCGGCGACGCCCTGATGGCGTTCTGGAACGCGCCGCTCGATCAGCCCGATCACGCGCTGCGGGCCTGCCGCGCCGCGGTGCGCATGCTGGAGCGCCTCGACGCGATGAAGCCCACGTGGCGCGCGGCCGGGCTGCCGGAGCTCGAGATCGGCATCGGCATCAACTCCGGGCCCATGGTGGTGGGCAACATGGGCTCTGACGTGCGCGTCGACTACACGGTGCTCGGCGACGCCGTGAACCTCGGCAGCCGCCTCGAGGGCACCAACAAGGAATACGACACGCGCATCATCATCTCCGAGTCCACCTGGCAGCAGGTGAAGGACGCGGTGGTGACGCGGCGCCTGGGCGCGGTGCGGGTGAAGGGCAAGCGGCTGCCGGTGAACATCTATGAGGTGCGGGGGCTGGGGCGGCCCTCCGAGGCCGACGCCGCCATCATCTCCCGCTTCGAAGACGCGCTCGCCCGCTTCACCGCGCGTGACTTCGAGGCCGCGGGCGTGGGCTTCCGTGCCGTGCTCGAGGCCTGGCCCATCGACGCCGCGTGCCGGCGCTACCTGGCGCAGCTCGAGGCGTTCAAGGCGCAGCCACCGCCCAGCGACTGGGACGGCGTGGCCTCGCTCACCACCAAGTGACGGGCCCCGTTAGAAATTGACCCCCCCGGGTTTGTCGGCAAGTCTCCCACCCGACGCATGAGCGCCGAAGAAACGCTGTTCCAGAAGTTCGGAAAAGAGATCCCTCCCGGAACGGTGCTCGTGCGCGAGGGCGAGCCGGGCAAGGAGATGTACGTCATCCAGTCCGGCAAGGTGCGCATCTGGAAGAAGGTGCGCGACGTCGAGAAGGTGCTGGCGGTGCTGGGGCCCGGCGAGTTCTTCGGCGAGATGGCGATCATCTCGAACAAGCCGCGCAACGCGTCGGCGACCGTCGAAGAGGCCGCGCGCCTGCTCGTCATCGACCCCAAGACCTTCGAGGCGATGATCCGCGGCAACAGCGAGATCGCCGTGCGCATGATCAAGAAGCTCGCCGAGCGGCTCGCCGAGGCCGACGCGCAGATCGACACGCTGTTGCTGTCCGACCCGAACAGCCGCGTGGTGAACTGGATCCTCCAGGCGTGTCAGACGAAGGGCCGGCCGCTGGAAGAGGGCATCGAGATCGACTTCCAGGCGCGCGACCTGCCGCGCGAGCTCGCCGTCGGAGAGCCCGCCATTCGCTACCTCTGCCATCGGCTCGAGAAGTCGGGCCTCATCGAGCTGTCGGGCGACCGCATGGTGGTGCGCGACACGGCGCGGCTGTTCGACTACCTGCGCTTCCTCGAGGCGAAGCTGAAGTTCGGGGATCTCTGACGTGCAGCTCCAGGTGCTGGGCCCTCATGGCGGTGAGCTGCCGGGCTGTCGCAGCACGTGCTTCCTCGTCGACGGCGTGCTGGCGCTCGACGCCGGCGCGCTCACCTCGACGCTGCCGCTCGACGAGCTGGTGAAGATCGATCACGTGCTGCTCACGCACAGCCACTTCGATCACGTGAAGGATCTGCCGCTGCTGGCCGACGTGCTGGTGGGCCGCCGCGACAGCCCGGTGACGATCTGGGCCAACACCGAGTGCATCGAGACGCTGCGCGAGAACCTCTTCAACAACGTGCTGTGGCCCGACTTCACGCGGATCCCCACCGCGAAGGCGCCCGTCTACCGCCTCAAGTCGTTCAAGAGCGGCGCGACGGTGAAGATCGGCCCCTACACGGTGAAGTCGGTGCCGGTGACCCACCCGGTCGAGTCCTGCGGCTTCGTCATCTCGGACGGCCACACGGCGATGGCCATGTCGGGCGACACCGGGCCCACCGAGGCCTTCTGGAAGGTGCTCAACAAGCGCGACGACGTGAAGCTGCTCCTGCTCGAGACGAGCTTCCCCAACGCGCTGCAGGCCCTCGCCGACATCTCGGGCCACTTTACGCCCCAGACGATGCTCGCCGAGCTCGACAAGTTCGATCGCCGTGACTGCGAGGTGCTGCTGTACCACCTCAAGCCCGCCTTCGTGGACGTGCTCAAGCGCGAGGTGAAGGCCATGCCCGTGCACGTGTGCGAAGAGGGCGAGCGCTTCGAGTTCTAAAACAGGGCCCTCAGCGCCGCTTCACCAGCCGCGACTTGAGCGCGCCCACAAGCATGTCGATGGCGATGTCGTTGTTCCCGCCGTGCGGCACCACGATGTCGGCCCAGCGCTTCGAGGGCTCGATGAAGGCGAGGTGCATCGGGCGCACGTGCCGGAAGTACTGGCTCACCACGTGATCGAAGTCGCGGCCGCGCTCCTTGATGTCGCGCGTGAGGCGCCGAATGATGCGCACGTCGTCTTCGGTCTCGACGAAGATTCGCACGTCGAGCTCCTTGCGCACCGCCTCCATGTGCAGCACCAGAATGCCCTCGACGAGGATCAGCTCGGCTGGCTGGACCGTCGTGGTGCGGCCCGAGCGCGTCGACTCGACGAAGTCGTAGACCGGCTTGTCGACCGACGTGCCGGCCTTGAGCGCCTTGAGGTGCGTCAGCAGCAGCTCGACGTCGAACGCGTCGGGGTGATCGAAGTTCACCTCACGGCGCTCCTCGGGGGTGAGGTGCGCGAGATCGCGGTAGTACGAGTCTTGATCGATGAACGAGACGCCGGTCGATTCCAGCGCCTCGTGCAGCTTCCGCGCGACCGTCGTCTTCCCCGAGGCCGTTCCGCCGGCGATGCCAACCACGAGCGCCATGGGCGCGGCCTTACAAGCACGAGGGCCCGCTGTCTCTTGTGGTCAACCCTGCGACAACCTATGACGCCGCCGTCCCCAGCAAGGAGCCCCAAGGCCCATGAAGCGCTATTTCGGCATCATCGTCGCGGTCGTCTTCGTGATCGTCGGCATCGTCTTCACGATGCGGAAGTGGGAAGAGAAGACGACCGAGACCAAGCGCGAGCTGGCCGCGGCGAAGCTGCGCCAGGAGTACCTCGAGCGGGTCGCGTGGATCCGCAACATCCCCGAGCAGAAGGCGTACAACGACGAGGTCAACACGTTCCTCCGCTGGTACTTCAAGGAGGTCAACGAGCACGTCAACGAGTTCCGCCTCAACCGCAACTTCGACGACTACCTGCTCGAGCTCGAAGAGAAGTCCGGCAAGAAGAGCCAGTTCACCGAGTACGAGTCGGGCCCCACGAAGGACCGCTCGGCCGACAAGAAGGCCGCCTACGAGGCCACCCGCAAGCTGTGGGACACCATGAAGGGCGGCAGCTACTCCACCTGGTGGTCGGCGACCTCGAACGGCGTGCGCCTCGACATCCTCTCGGCGGACTCGAAGGGCGATCAGATTCACATGCCCGTCGTCGCCTGGGGCCTGCCCCGCGAGGAGCGCGTCGACGAGAAGAAGGTGCGCCGCGTCGTCACCAACGGCAACTTCAAGTTCAACTGGAAGCTCTTCGACGAGAAGGGGAAGTTGATCGCCGAGATCCCCGGTGACGGTGGCCCAAACGGCCGCGTCGACTGGCCCGAGCGCTACATGAAGTTCTTCCCCTCGATGGTGGTGTTCGGCTCGTACGACATCGACAAGCTCCCGCCCGAGACGAAGACGGCCGAGATCTCGTGGACGATCTCGGCCCGCAGCCCGTCGGGCGGCGACATCAACGCGAACTACCTGTGGAAGGGCGAAGTGCCCGCCGACTGGAAGCTCGCCCCGGGCGAGACGTGGAAGGGCGCGCAGGAGTCGATTCGCCCCGAGGAAGAGATCGACCCGAGCAAGCAGGCCAAGAAGTAGGGCGTCACTGCGGGGTCAGACGCCAGATCTGCCCCGAGTCGCTGTCGGTCGCCGCGTAGAGCAAGCCATCGGGGCCCTGGACGAGGGTTCGAATGCGTGCGTTCTGCGGCAGGTTCACCGGCGTGTGCGTGAGCATGTCTCCGGCCTGGTTGAGCCGGAGAATGTAGATGCGCTCGCCGCCCATGATGCCGACCGCCAGCGCGCCGTCCCAGTCGCGCCACTGCGCGCCTGAGAGGAACGTGCAGCCCGCCATGCCCATCGAGTCGGCCAGCGCCCAGGTGGGCCGCATCGCCGAGGCGAACTTGGTGAGGTCCGTCATGACGGTGCCGTTGTAGCCCCAGTACGTCTGGCTCCCGCTCGGGTCGACGGGATCCCACCCGCCGTTGCCGCCCGGCACCAGCCGCGTCACCTCGTCGTCCGAGTTCGGGCCGTGCTCGCACAGGTAGGCGTCACCGTTCGCCCGGAAGGTGATGCCCTGCGGGTTGCGGAAGCCGAATGAGTAGATCGCCGGTCGAGCAGGCGCCGGCATGTTGCCCGTGGGGATCTGCCCCGTCTTCGTGATGCGCAGCACCTTCGAGCCCAGCGACATCAAGTCCTGCGGCACGCGGGGGAGCCGGTTGTCGCCGGTGGTGATCCACAGGTTCCCGTCGGGCCCGAAGCGCAGGCGGCCACCCGAGTGCGCGCCGCCGGTGTACGCGATGCCCGTCAGCAGCTCCTGCCGGTCGGTGACGCCGTTCCACGTGGCGTTGACGCGGAAGCGCACCACGCGGTTGTCGGTGGTCGTCGTGCCTTGCGGCCGCGAGGCCATGAAGACGTAGATGAAGCGCTCGTTCGCCCAGTTCGGGTCGATGGCGATGCCCAGCATGCCGCTCTGATCCTGGGCGATGACGTCGGCGGGCCGGTGGAGCAGCTGGTGCGTCGTCTGGCCCGGAGGCACCACGCGAATGTCGCCGCCGCGCAGCGTGAAGATCATCGCGCCGTCGGGCGTGAAGGCGAGATCCCACGGGCGGGCGAGGTTCTGGTGCAGCACGGTGCGCAGCAGGGTGGGGGCTCCGGTCGCGAGCGCGGTGGCGGTGAACTCGACGGCCGGGAGCGTGCCCGACGTCGCGCGCAGCCGATTCATGCCCGCGGTGGCGCCGAGCCGCCATTCGCCCACCCGCCCGATGCCCATCGCGTCCGTCGTCACCGTGGCCATCGTCACCGTGCCGCCGCCCGCGACCACCGAGAACGTCACCGAGCGGCCTGCGATCGGCATGTTCTGCCCGTCGACGATGCGCACGGCCGGGCGAACGCTGACCGGAGACGACACGTTCGCCGTCTGCAGGTTGCCCTCGTGAATCGTCATCGCGTCCATGCCGACGGCGGTGCCGGTGGCCGCGAACTCGACGGGCGGAATCCCGGGGTACTCGCCGCGGAGTCGGTTGATCCCCGGCGTCGCGCCCACCCGCCACCCGCTCACCGTCGCCACGCCCATGGAATCCGTCATCGCCGTGGTGCTGCCGGTGATCGACCCGCCGCCTTCCAGCACGAGGAAGGTGACCGTGAGCCCGGCGACGGGGTTGTCGTGGCGATCGGTGATGCGCATCGCCGGAGCGATCGGCACCGTCGTATTCACCGGTGCACTCTGCGACGCGCCCGCCGCGGCCGAGGTGCGGATGGGGGCGTTCGGTGTAGCCGTGGCCGAGATCGAGAGCGGAGCGGTGGCTCCGAGCGACGTCGCCGTGACGGTGTGGGTGCCGACCCGGATGCCCAGCGTCCACGTGCCTGAGCTGGCGATGCCGTCGGTGCCCGTGGTGGCCGCGGTGAACTGAAGGTTCCCGGAGCCGGTGGTGGGGGTGAAGTTCACCGTGGCTCCCGCGACGGGCTGGCCGTTGCGCTCGACGCTCACCCGAAGGGGTTGCGGGAGAACCTCATCGACTGGCCCCGTCTGCGCGGCGCCGCCGACGACGCGCAGGGTGACCGGCAGGGGCGCCCCGCCTGCTGACCCGCCAGCCGCGCTTCCACCCGCCGCACTTCCGCCCGCTGCGCTTCCACCAGCCGCGCTTCCGCCAGCGGCACTTCCACCAGCCGCGCTTCCACCAGCGGCACTTCCACCAGCGGCACTTCCACCAGCGGCACTTCCACCAGCCGCGCTTCCACCAGCCGCGCTTCCACCAGCCGCGCTTCCGCCCGCTGCGCTCCCACCCGCTGCACTGCCACCCGCAGCATCTCCGCCCGCCGCGCTGCCACCCGCAGCATCGCCGCCAGCCGCACTGCCACCCGCCGTCTCACCACCCGCCGCGCTTCCTCCGGCCTCTCCGCCGCCTGCCGCCGTGCCTCCCCCTGCCGCTCCGACACCTGCGCCGCCCCCTCCCACCCCCTCCGGATTCGAGGGTTCAGCCACGCCCATGCAGGCGGCGAGGGTGAGCACAGACGACACGAGCAACGAACGAAGGGTGAGCTGGGTCACGGGCGGGGGCTCCTGGAGAGACGCGACGCCAGAGCAACGCCTGCACCACGTGCGGACCGACGCAGTTCTCACGGGTTCCCGGAGCCAGCTCGTCGCCGAGCCGCGCGGTGGTGTCTGCTTGCGGCCACAACTCCGCAAGAATTGCCTGAAATCATTCGGTTTCTTGAATTGGAGCCCCAGACTCAGCCGACGACGCTCAACACGGCGCCGGGCTCGAAGCAGGTGAGGGTGCCCGCTTCGACATACGTGTACAGGCTCAGTCCGCGCCCCACGCCGAAGTCGGTCAGCTCGGGCGTCGGAGGCGTTCCCGCGACCACACGCCCCGAGGCGGGATCGACCAGACGGATCGAGGCGCCGGGGACGATGAGGACGCCTTTCGCGAGCCGCGGCGACAGCCGTGGGGCGATCGCATCTTCCAGCCCGCCCAGCACCCAGGAAGGCTCACCATCGGGCAGGAGCCGCACCGCCGCGCCCCGGGCATCGTTCGCGATGACGCCCCGCTCGTAAGGCGCCAGGGCGATCGACGCCCCGTCCAACGGGACCGGCCTCAGCCACAACACGTCGCCCTTGCCCGACAGGCACGCGACCGCGCCCCGGCCCTCGCTCCGACCCGCCACGAAGAGGCGGCCGCGCGACACGACTGGCGGTGCGGCGGCCTCGAGCGGGAGCGGACGCGTCCACGACACTGCGCCAGCCTGCGCCGCCGATCCCCCCGCGAGCGCGGCGAAACGCGCCACCACCGTCTGCGTCGACTGCGTCAACACGGCGATCGCGTCACGCTGGAGCGCCGCCACCGGCCACGGGCTCGCCAGCGGCCCCTTGATGCGGAAGCGCACCTGCCCGTCGGCCAGATCGACGCCAAAGAGATCGCCCGCGTCGGTGCCGATTACCAGGCGCGCGCCCAGCTCCACGAAGGCCGAGCGCTGCGCCCGCGGCGGATCGAAGCGCCAGGCCTCGCGCCCAGTCATCGCCTCGAGCGCCACGACGCCGCGCCCGCCCATTCGGGTCAGCAGACGGCCATCCCCGGTTCGAAGGACGTCGGGGCCGACGCGCAGGCCACCGTCATGTCGCAGCCACCGGGCAGACGGCTCGTCGCCGACGAAACACGAGAGCCTCTCTTCCGTGGCGAGGAGCACGAGGCCATCGGCGTCCGCCGCCACGCCCCGCGGCGCGTAGGCCCGGCGCAGCTCCTTGCCCGCGAGGCTGAAGAGCTGCGCCGCGTGCGCCGCATGGACGAGCACCTGCTTGCGACCGAGCGCGAGGCGCCCGCGGGTCTCTCCCAGCGCGACCGGCCGCGACCAGCGGGGCGTGAGGGTGACCCGTCGGGGCGTCCCGACGGCCGAGAGTGGCTCCTCGGCGCGTGGCGCTGACGCGCGCGGCGGCGGAGCAGGCGACACATCGGGCTTCGGCGGGCGGATCGAGGCGAGCCCCTCGGTGCACCGGACGAAGAGGGCGTCGACCCACGCGTTCGTCGCCCAGCCCGCGTGCCGCGCATGGAGCGCCGCGCAGACCGCCAGCCCGAGCTCCCATAAGCCCTTCGTCGGGCGCTTCCGCACCGCCGCCATCAGCGCGAGGAAGGGCGGTTGGCTCGAGGTGGTGCCTCCCACGCGCAGCGCGCCGGCCGTCAGCAGCGCCGAGAGGCTCCCTGCGCCGCGGGAGACCAGCAGCGTACGGCCGTCGCGATCTTCGAGCTCGATCGACGCGCCCTCGGCCTGCTCGACGAAGCGCCACGGCTCGTCTCGCTGCATCGCGAAGGGGGTGATCGCCCGGCCCGTCGCTTCGCGCAGCGTGCGCTCCAGCGAGAGCACCGTCTCGAGCGGAACGCCCGCTTCGGCCGCACCCCGCAAGAACCCCCGCGTCACCGCCTCGATCGCCGACCGGAGCTCGACGAGATCGATCGTCACCGGCGCCGACACCCGGCGGGGCTCGGGCTCGAGCACCACCACCGACAGCTCCAGCGTCAGGCCCGGCCGCCGCAACAGGCACAGCTCGAGCGACGGCGCCTCGACCGACACCTGGGCCGTCGCCGCGCGGTCCACCACCAGCGCCTTCAGCGCGTTGAGCCAGCTCGACAGCCAGCTCACCAGATCGGCCTCGTCCAGCGCGGGCAAGAGCGAGACGCCCTCGACCTCGAGCGACACGCGGTCCTTGAGGCCCGTCTGCCCCCGCCGCCAGGCCTCCCCGAGTCGCAGCATCAACACCGGCCCGTCACCCCACGTTCATGTCGCCCATCGTTGACTGTCTGCACCCACGAGCGTACCTTGCCGCTCCCTTCGTGTGGGCTCCTTTGAAGCCCCCGATTTCGCTGAAGAAAGATGGGATTTTCGAAATGACTTTCTACGAGGCGGCGCTGCGCGTTCTGGAAGAGGCCGGCGCTCCGTTGCATTACCAGGAGATCACCAGGCGGTCGCTCGACAAGGGCCTCTTGAGCCACATCGGGAAGATGCCCGAGCAGACGATGCTCGCGCGGCTGGCGGCGCAGGCCAAGCGGTCGCGCGAGCGCAAGCTCGTCGTCACGGCGCGCGACACCTTCGCGCTCTCGGACTGGATGCTGACCGAAGACGCCGACGCGCTCGCCGTCACCGGCACCATCGAGCCGAACCCCGAGGAGGGGCTGCCGCCGTACCGGTCGACCGAGCGGCACCCGGAGCCCCGGGCCGAGTACCTGCGCGCCATCGGTCGCCAGGCAGAGCGCAACCGCCGCGATCGCCGCGACGACGACGGCAAGCGCAAGAAGTACCCGCCCGTGGCCGAGGTGGCCTTCGAGGTGCTCCAGGAGGCCGGCGGCCTCGTGCCCTCGGAGCTCATCGCGCGCCTCAAGGCGAGGGATCTCGTCGACGATCTCGGCACGCTCTCGCTGCTCGAGGCGCTCGCCGACGACAACCAGCAGCGGCTCGACCAGGGCCGGCGCCCGCAGTTCGCCGCGCTGCGCACCGAGACCAACGAGCTGCAGCTGTCGGTCGACACCACGCCGCCCGAGTCCGCGCCGCTGCCGCTGCAGGCCCAGGAGGCCTTCTGCAAGGCCGCCAACCTGCCGTTCGACAACGGCCGCGTGGTGCTGCGCTCCCAGCGCCGGAAGGACGAAGCCCCGGCCCTCGCCGCGCCCAGCCCCGAAGATCTCGCCCTCGTCCACACCGCGAAGACCACCGTCAAGGACGCGCGCAAGGCCATGGCGCGGGTGCTGCGCAAGAAGCTCGGCGAGCTCGAGACCGGCACCTTCGAGAAGGCCTGCGTCAAGCTGCTGCACGCGCACGGCTTCCGCGAGCTGAAGGTCGCCCGCCGCGCGAAGGAAGGGGCTCTGCTGTCGGCCCGCAAGAAGGACGGGAGCCTCGAGCTCCGCTTCGCGATCCGCATCCTCAAGGGCGCGCAGCCCGTCGAGCGGCGCCAGGTGCAGGATCTGCGGCGCGACGTCGGCCAGCTCAGCGCGAACCTCGGCCTGCTCTTGAGCCCGGGCGAGGTGCGCGGTGATGGGCGCAGCGAAGGCACCGCCGGCGGCGCGCTGGTGATGCTGTGGTGCGGCGACCACCTGGCCGACAAGTTCTTCGAGGGTGAAGTCGGCGTGAACGTGACGCGCGTCGAGCTCTTCGAGGTCGACGAGGCCTTCTTCGATCAGGCGAAGGCCGACGCTGACGAGGCCAGCAAGCGCCGCGAGGAGCGTCAGAAGGACCGTGACGGGCGACGCGAGGGCGGCCCCACCGAGTCGTCGACGCCGAGCGAGCCCGCGGTCGAGGCGAAGCCCGAGGAGCGTGGGCCTGCCGAGCCCGCCGCCGTGGCCGAGTCTGGCGCGCCCGTCGCCCCTGAGGGTGACGACGCGGACGACGATGGCGATGACGACGAAGGAGACGACGCCGAGGCCGAGGGCGCTGACGCCGCGGCGGGTGGTGACGCCGCCGGCGCGCAGGGCGAAGGTGGGCGTCGTCGTCGCCGCCGCCGCCGTCGTCGTCGTCGCGGTGGCGCTCGTCCCGACGGAGCTCCAGGCCAGGTCGGGGCCGAAGGCGCCGCAGCGCCGGCGGGTGAAGGTGCCGCGCCGTCGTCCGAACCCCCGCCGCCACCTCCGCCACCCAGCTCGGGCGACCCGAGCTGAGTCCAGATGAGGCTGCTCGTCGCCGCGCTCGGGTGCGGGCTCGTCGCCGGCGCCTGTTCGCGCGCCGAGAAGCCCGTGGTGTCGAAGGTCGAGGTCGACACCTTCGAGGGCCGTGAGGTCGTCGGCTGGGAGGCCGGCCAGCTCGTCGGTCGGCTCGAGGCTGCACTCCAGCGCGCCGGCTTCACGCTCCTGGCCGAAGGGGCACAGGCGCCGCGGGGCGCCAAGCCCTGGCGCATCGCGATCGCCGCCCGCATCGACGAGCCGGATCCCCAGGCCGAGGCGCCCGGCAGCGCCATGGTGGTGCTGTCCTTCAAGCAGAAGGGCGACCCGGACCGTTTCGAGGTCGAAGGTGGAGAGCAGACGCGCGCAGCCTCCAATGAGATCGAGGCGGTGCAGGCGGCCGCCGTGAAGGCGCTCGATCTCTCGCTCGCCGAAGCCGCCGCCGAGGCCCGCGCCACGATTGATCTGGCGAAGGTGCCCGATGAGGTGCTCGTGCCGAAGGTGAAGGACGGCGACGTGGCGGTGCGCGCGGCGGCCGTCCGGCTCCTCGCCCGTCGGCAGAACCCCGCGGCGCTCCCGGCGCTCCTCGAGCGGCTCTCCAGCGACGATCTGACGGTGCTCCGGCGCACCATCGGCCTGTTGGTCGACCTCAAGGATCCCAGAGCCGTGCCGCAGATCATCGAAGCCAGCCGGGCGAAGAACCCGGTCGTCCAACGCGAGATCGTCTTCGCGCTCGCCGCCATCGGAGGGGACGAGGCCGAGGCCTACCTCGACGTGGTCGCGACCGGCAGCGACGACGAGCTGATCAAGGCCTCGGCCGAGAAGGCGCTCTCGGAGCTGAGGCAGAAAAAACCCGCCGCGCCGAGGAAACCCAACCCATGATCCGTCACGCTGCCACGCTCCTGCTGCTGTGCGTCCCCGTCGTGGGGTGTGTGACGACCGGCGCCCGCGGCAGCACCGAGGCCCCGGCGGCCCCCAGCGCGGCGACGTTCTTCCCGCTCGCCGTGGGGACGGCCTGGCAATACGAGGCCCAGATGCTGGGCGAGAAGCGCACGCTGCCCGTCACCATCCTCGAGGTGCGTGACGGCGCGGCGATCGACTCCACGGGGGCCCGGCTGCAGGCCGACGCGTATGGGGTGCGCGATCAGAAGCGCTACCTGCTGCGCGACCCCGTCGTCGCTGGCACGAAGTGGACCAACATCGTCTCGCCGTCGTCGGTCGAGGCCTACGAGATCCTCGCCGTCGATCAGCCCTGCGAGTCGCCCGCGGGCTCGTTCTCGGGGTGCGTGGTGGTCGAGAGCCGCAACCGCATCGACGATCAGCGCGCGCTGGTGAACGAGATGACGCTCGCCCCGGAGGTGGGCATTGTGCGCATCGCCACCACTCTCGTCGATGGCGGCAAGCGCGTGCCGCAGTCGGAGCTCAAGCTGCTGTCCTTCACGCCTGCCCGCTGAGCGCGTGGCGCGGTTGAAAGCGACACCCTTCGGCCATTAGCCTGTCTGACGGTGGACGCCTTCGAGCCAGAGCTGTCGAACGAAGAGATGATCTTGAGCTTCCTCGCCGAGGGCGGCTCGGACTTCATCTCGGGCGCCACCCTGTCGGACAAGCTGGGCCTCTCTCGCACCGCGGTGTGGAAGTACGTCGAGACGCTGCGACGGCTCGGGTACGAGATCGAGGCGCAGCCCTCGCGTGGCTACCGGTTGTTGCAGGTGCCCGATCGACTCACCTCGCTCGAGCTGACGCCGCTGTTGATGACGCGCGAGCTCGGCCGCACCGTGCACCACTTCGAGACGCTCCCCTCGACGAACGCGCACGCGTTCGAGCTGGCCCAGGACGGCGCGGTGCACGGCGAGGTGGTGATCGCCGAGTCGCAGACGGCCGGGAAGGGGCGACGGGGCCGCACCTGGGTGTCGCCGCCGGGGAAGAACCTGGCCCTGTCGGTGGTGCTGCGGCCCGAGATCGTCCCGGCGCGGGCGCCCGAGCTGACGTTGGTGGCGGCCGTGGCGCTGGCCGACACGCTCGAGGGCGCCGGCGCGACGCCGGGCATCAAGTGGCCCAATGACGTGCAGCTGGGCGGCAAGAAGGTGGCGGGCATTCTCACTGAGCTGTCCGCCGACACCGAGCGCGTGCACTTCGTGGTGCTGGGCCTGGGCGTCAACCTCAACACCGAGGCGGCCGACTTCCCCGACGACGTGCGCGAGCTCGCCACCTCGGTGCTCGAGGTGAAGCAGCAGCGCGTCCCCCGGGCGCTCTTCACCTCGGCGCTGTTGTCGCGCCTCGAAGACTGGCTCGACATCTGGCAGGCCGAGGGCTTCGGGCCGGTGCGCGAGGCGTGGAAGCGCCGGTCGACCGTGCTGGGCCAGGACGTGCTGGTGCGCTCCGAGGCCAGGGAGCTGCGCGGCGTCGCCGAGGACATCGACGAGACGGGCGCGCTGCTGGTGCGCGTCGGCGAGCGCCTCGAGCGGGTGCTGGCCGGTGACGTCGAGCAGGTGCGCCCTCGCAAGAGCTGACGAATCCCCTCGGGGGCGGGGCTATGCTTCCGCGTCGCACATGCTCCTCGCCATCGACGTCGGCAACACCAACACCGTCATCGGCGCCTACCAGGGCAAGAAGCTCATCTCGCACTGGCGCCTCGAGACGACCTCCCGCCGCACCTCGGACGAGTACGGCATTCTCGTGCTGCAGTGGTTCGCCCACGCGGGCCTCGACGCCACCTCGGTCGACGCCGTGGCCGTCTCGAGCGTGGTGCCGGCGATGCAGTTCAACCTCGAGCGCATGGCCGAGCGGTACTTCAAGACGAAGCCCCTCTTCGTGGGGCCCGGCATCAAGACGGGCATGCCGATTCTCTACGACAACCCGCGCGAGGTGGGCGCCGACCGCATCGTCAACGCGGTGGCCGCCCGTGAGCGCCACGACGGGGCCCTCATCGTCGTCGACTTCGGCACCGCCACCACCTTCGACGCCGTGAGCGCGAAGGGCGAGTACCTGGGCGGCGCCATCTGCCCCGGCATCACCATCGCGATGGACGCGCTGTTCCGCAACGCCGCACGCCTGCCGCGGGTCGAGTTCGCCCGGCCGCCCGCCGTCATCGGCCGCAACACCGTGCACTCGATGCAGTCGGGGCTCGTCTTCGGCTACGTCTCGCTCGTCGACGGCATTTGCGACCGCATGGAGAAGGACATGGGCGGCCCGGTGCGGGTGTTCGCCACCGGCGGCCTGGCGCCGCTCATCGCCAACGAATCGAAGGCCATCGACGAGGTCGACGAGTTCCTCACGCTCGAGGGGCTGCGCCTCATCTACGAGAGGAACCGCGCATGAGTGACGAGACCCAGGCCCCCGTCGAGCAGGCCGTCAGCGCGTGCCCCGTCACGCCCGACTTCTTGCCCGAGAACATGCGCAAGCACGTCGACCCGAAGGCCCCCGTGCCGCTGCGCATGATGGCGGCCAAGGCGCTCGTGCCCCTGGCGCCGCCCGACATGCTCGGGGCGCTCTTCATGTTGATGTACGACCCCGACGCCAACGTTCGGGACACCGCGGGCAAGACGGCCTCGACGCTGCCCGATCGCATCGCCGCGTCGGGCTTCCGTGACGAGGGCGTGCAGGGCGCCGTGCTGGGCTGGTTCCTCGAGGTGTACGCGGCCAACGACGCGTACGCCGAGATGCTCGTCACCAACTCGTCGACGCCGGACTCGGCGGTGGCGGCCATCGCCGCCTCGTGCAGCCAGCGGCTCGCCGAGCTCGTCGGGCAGAACCAGCTGCGCCTCTTGCGCCACGAAGAGATCATTCGTCAGCTCGCGCTCAACCCGGTGGCCCAGGGCGCCCTCATCGACGGCGTGTGCGACTTCGCCATCCGCAACGGGCTCGATCTGCCCGACGTGCCGCAGATGGTGGCCGCCAAGGTGCGCCTCTTCGGCCCTCAGGCGGCGACGCAGAAGCTCGACGTCGGGCCCACCGCCGACGACGTCATCGCCGAGTTCGGCGTGGCGGCCACGGGAGATCTCCCCACCGACGCCGAAGCGGCCCAGCGCCTGGCCGAGAAGGAGGCGAAGCTCGAGGAGGGCAAGAAGCTGACCCTCACCCAGCGCATCGCCAAGATGAGCATCTCGGAGAAGATCAAGCTCGCCACCAAGGGCAACAAAGAGGTGCGCGGCATCTTGATTCGTGACGCCAACAAGCTCGTCGCGGTCGCCACCATTCGCAGCCCGCGCATCACCGATCAGGAGGTGATGGCCCAGGCGCTCAACAAGGGGGCTCACGAAGACGTGCTGCGCGTCATCTACTCGCACCGGGAGTGGACCCGGAAGTACCCGGTGCGGCTCGCGCTGGTGAAGAACCCGAAGGTGCCGGCGCAGATCACCATGCGCTTCCTCAACATGTTGTCCGAGTCCGACGTGAAGGGGCTGGCGAAGGACAAGAACGTCGCCGGCGCCGTTCAGCTGATGGCCAAGAAGATGATCCAACGGAAGAACGAGCCCAAGAAGGGCTAGGTGCTACCGTCAGGCCTCGGCGAGCTCGTCGAGGTCGATGTCTTCGGCGTCGCCGCCCTCATGCTTGAGCTGCGAGAGGGCGGTCTCGAGCGCCTCGCGCACGCGCTCTTCGTCTTGCAGCACGGCCTTGAGTCGGGTTGCCTGGCGGTTGGCGCGCTCCTCGTGCTTGCTGGACTCGGTCTCGAGGTCGGCGATGCGCTGCCGCAGGCCAGAGATCTCGTCGGCGAAGGCCTGGGCCTGGGTGGTGACCTGGTTCCGGGCGCCGTCGAGATCGATCTGTGACTGCTCGAGCTGGCTGCGCACGTCGTCGGCCTCTTTGCTGCGCTCCTCGAGCTGGGCCTTGAGCGCGTCGATCTCTCCCCGCGCCTCGGCGAGGTCGGACTCGGCCTGCTGCCGGGCGGACTCGGTCTCGGCCTTCTCGGCGCGGAGCGTCTCGAGCTCCTGCTCGAGCTCCTGGGCCCGCGGCTGCAGGGCGTCGAAGTCGGTCTGCAGCGACGTCAGGCGGGCCTGGGCCGACCGCGCCTCTTCTTTCGATTGGAGCAGCTGCTGATCGATCTTCTTGCGCTCGCTGGTGAGCTGATCGGCCTTCGCCTGGAGCGTCTTGAGCTGCGCGTCCTTCCGGGCCATCTCACCGGACGACTCCGAGACCTGCTGATCGAGCGAGTTCTCCTTCTCGCGCAGCTCGACGATTTCCTTCTCCTTCTCGTTGAGCTCGTTCTTGAGCTTGAGGATCTCCTTGTCCTTCTTGTTCACCGAGTCGCGCAGGGCGAAAAGATCCTTGTCGTTCTTGCCGCCGCCCGACTTCGCAGCCTCGAGTTCGGTCTGGCGGGCGTCGAGCTGGCTCTCGAGCTCGCGCGCCTTGTCTTCGAACTCACTGGCCCGCCGGTTGGCGTCTTCCAGCGCGCCGGTGAGCTCGGCCACCTTGGCGCGCAGCTCCCGGGCCTCGGCGCCGTCACCCGTCATCGACGGCGACGACGAGAAGGGGATCTTCTTCTCAGGCTCCTTGCGCACCGGAGGCGACTTCGCGGGGGCCTTCGGCGGCTCGGCCTTCGGGGCCGTCGGCAGGAAGCCGACCACCGTCTTCTCGGCGGGGAACTCGTCTTCGTCGAAGTTCGAGGTCGACAGCGAGATCTCTTCGGCGCCCTCGTCGACCGGCGGTGGCGGCGGCGCGTCGTCGGCCGGCTTGTCGTCGAACATCGCGTCGACCATCTCGAAGTCCGGGTCCGAGTTGCCGACCGTCTCTTCGCTGGTGGCGCTCTCGACGGCGAGCTCCTCTGATGGCGAGGCGCCCTCGTCGAGGAGCGAGCCCGGGTCGAACCCCTCGTCGGCGGCCGGTGCTTCGGGCTCGGGCGGGTAGCCCGCCAGCGCGCCCACGCGATCGATGACGGCCGAGGCCTCGAACGGCTTGCCAAGGTAGTCCTCGGCGCGCGTCTTGAGCTTCTGGTGCTGGCCGAAGCCCTTGGGGTCGCCGACGATGAGCACCGGCACGCCCTTCAAGTCGTCGTCGCTCTTGAGCTTCTTGCAGAGGATGTAGCCGTTCTGGCCAGCGTCGAGGTCGACCGCGAGCACCACGCAGTCGGGCTTCTTCTTCTTCACCAGGTCGGGCACCGACTTGCCGTCGGTCGTCTCTTCCACGCTGAAGCCCCGACCCACGAGCGCGTCGCGCATGGCGTGCATGAGCGCGACGTCTTTCTCGACGATGAGAACAGTCTTGGACATGTGGTGCCGAGGCTACCGGCGCGATCCGAGGGGGTCAACGAATGACGGCCGTCGCCCAACGGCTCGCGCTCCCACTCGCTGGGAGCGGATCTCAGGGGCGGTACGAGGCCGGCTGCACGTCGAGCGCGGGCCGGGCCGGAGCTGCGAGCGCCGGAGCCGCGCGCAGCTCCCGTGGCTCGGGCGGCAACAGCTCGCGCAGATCGTCTTCGGAGAGGTCGGTGACGAGCTGGTACACGAGATCGCCGTCTCGCCAGCTCACCACGTTGTAGCCGTTCGAGTTGCGCAGATCGGGCTCGGCGCGCGCACCCACGTCGACGTCGTTGCCGGTGTCGCCGAAGACGAAGAGGCCGACCTGGCGGGGCCGGGCTGACTCACGGGCGGGCGCGTCGTACCGAATGTAGGCGGCCTGCTTCTCACGCACGTTGAGCACCCGCGCCCCGGCGGCCACCGCGTTGGGGAAGCGGGGCACGGCGACGCGGTGCCCCAGCTTGCCGTCGAACCACGCCTCAAGGGCCTCG
This sequence comes from Myxococcaceae bacterium, assembly GCA_033763395.1. Taxonomy (GTDB): domain Bacteria; phylum Myxococcota; class Myxococcia; order Myxococcales; family Myxococcaceae; genus Xiheimicrobium. The sequence continues at coordinate 155,134 of JANRKQ010000018.1, read as the reverse complement.
GGCTGCGGCAGGCGCACCTCGAGGGGGAACTGGCGCGCGTGCCGGCTGGCGGCGTCTTCGACGTACAACCGGCGCTGAAACGAGCGCCACTGCGAATGGCCGGCGAAGGCACACAGCGCCACCCCAGCTGCCGCAGCGGACAGGCGAAGGGAGCGCCGCTGGCGCTGCCTGGCCTCGTCCGTGCGGACACCTTGAAACACCGACGCCCGGAGCGACGCCGGCGCCATCGGGCTGCCAGCCTTCGCCAGGGTGCGAATGAGGGTTCGGTTGTGCCGCGAGACCTCGGCGTGCTTCGCGCACGGCCCACACTCGGCCAGGTGCTGCTCGACCTGCACGCGCTCGCCGTCGACGAGCTCGGCGTCGAGGTAGGGCATCAGGAGCGGTTCGACGTCTCGACAGTTCATGTCCGGTTCGATCAACCCGTGTCAGGCCAGCTTCTTCCGCTCCCGGTACGCGTTCAAGTCCACCAGGGGGGCTTCGCCCTGCACGGCCTCCTTCGCCCGCAGCACCTTCTCGAGCTGCCGACGGCCCCGGAAGAGCCGGCTCATCACCGTGCCCACCGGCACGTCCAGAATGTCGGCGATCTCCTTGTAGGAGAACTCCTGGAGGTCCGCGAGGATCACCACCATGCGGAAGTCGATGGGCAGGGTGTCGATGGCCGCGAGCACGTCTTCGCTCATCACCCGTTGGAGCAGGTAGTCCTCGGGGTTCTGCGCCTGGTCGGTGGTGTCGGCCGAGAAGAACTGGGCCTCGACGCTCTGCCGCTCCGATTCGTCGCCCAGCGAGCGCTCCTTCACCTGCCGCCGGTAGCCGTTGATGAAGGTGTTCGTGAGGATCTTGAAGAGCCAGGCGCGGAAGTTGGTGCCCCGCTCGAACTTGTCGAAGAAGCGGTAGGCCCGCATGACGGTGTCCTGCACGAGATCTTCTGCGTCGCGCTCGTTGCGCGTCAGCCGCAGGGCGCCGGCGTAGAGGGTGTCGAGCCAGGGAGCGACCAGCGCCTCGAACTCGGCCCGCGTCCTGTCGCTCTTCGAGAACCCCAACATGTGCCCGTCTCCCTCGCGCCGCCACGGCCGGCGCTGCAATACGCGGTGAAACGCACGGAACCCTTGAGGTATTTCGTGCGGGCGGCCGCTGCTGACCGCACGGGGCGGGAGTGCAGCCCCGATGCCGCACCTCCAGAAACGCCAACCGCCCGGAACCACGAGGGTCTCCGGGCGGCGGGTGTGAAAGGACTGACACAGTGACGCGGGCGCCGGTGCGCACCGCTGTCAGGCTGGCAGCGCCGGCCTTCAGCGGCCTTCGATGGCCTTCTCGATCGCCACGTAGGGGTAGCCCAGGTCCTTCGCGACGGCCTCGTAGGTGACGTGGCCGCCGAAGGTGTTGAGCCCCTTGGCCAACGCCGCGTCGGAGCGGATCGCCGCGATGAGGCCCATGTCGGCGATCTTCCGGCCGTACGGGCGGGTGGCGTTGGTGAGGGCGAAGGTCGACGTCATGGGCACCGCGCCGGGCATGTTGGCGACGCCGTAGTGAATGACGCCCGACACCTCGTAGGTGGGGTTGTCGTGGGTGGTGGCCTTGATGGTCTCGATGCAGCCGCCCTGGTCGACCGCGACGTCGACGACGACGGAGCCCTTCGACATCTCCTTGATGAGGTCGGCCGAGACGAGCTTGGGGGCCTTGGCGCCGGGGATCAACACGGCGCCCACCACGAGATCGGACTCGCGCACGCAGCGCGCGATGTTCTCGCTGTCGCTCATGAGGGTGCGCAGGCGGCCCTGGAAGATGTCGTCGAGGTACGTGAGGCGGTCCAGGTTGACGTCGAGAATGGTGACGTCGGCGCCCATGCCCACGGCCACCTTCGCGGCGCAGGTCCCGACGACGCCGCCGCCGATGATGGCCACCTTGCAGGGCCGCACGCCGGGCACGCCGCCCAGGAGAATGCCCTTGCCGCCGTGCGCCTTCTCGAGCGACGTCGCGCCGACCTGGATCGACATCTTGCCGGCGACCTCGCTCATCGGCTTGAGCAGCGGGAGCGAGCCGTCTTCCGGCTGAATCGTCTCGTACGCCACAGCGGCGATCTTCTTCTTCACCAGCACCTGCGCCAGCTCCGGCACTGCCGCGAGGTGGAAGTAGGTGTAGACGACCTGGCCTTCCTGCATGCGGTCGTACTCGGGCTCGATGGGCTCCTTCACCTTGACGATCATCTCGGCGCGCTTCCACACCTCGTCGGCGCTGGAGAGGATCTTCGCGCCCACGCGCTCGTACTCGCCGTCAGGCAGGCCCGCGCCTTCGCCGGCGGCCTTCTCGACGAACACCTGGTGGCCGGCGGTGACGTAGGCCTTCGCGATGGCCGGCGTCATGCCGACGCGGTACTCACGGGTTTTGATCTCTTTGGGGACTCCGACGATCACGACGCGCCTCCGGGGCAGGAAAGAACCGCGCGCCTTGTCGTTGAGGAACCATCACCGAGTCAATGGGACTCGCCTGACGCGTCGCGACAGCCTGCGGGGAGGGCCCTTCAGCTGCTCTTCTGCTTGTAGAAGAGCACCATCGAGTAGCAGTGGAACTCGTTGTCGCTCGACTGGCACACGACGCGGTCGACGATCTCGAGGTCGGCGTTGCTCTTGAGCCACCGGTTGATGTTCTCGCTGAGCTCTTCGCGCTCTTTGGCCTTCGTCGCTGAAAACACCTTGACGCCAGTGAACATGCGCTGCTTATCCCACGCGCCTCCGCACACGGACAAGGGCCCCATCTCGTGTTGATCGATCTCCACGTCCACTCCTACCTCTCGCGCGACTGCCCGCTCGACCCCAAGGCGGTGCTCGCGCGCGCCGAGACGTTCGGGCTCGACGGCGTGGCCTTCACCGAGACCAACACGCAGGACGGCTGCGACGAGCTGTTCGACCTGCAGCGCTCGACGAAGCTGAAGATCTTCGTGGGCCTCGAGCTGGCGACCGACAAGGGGCAGTACCTGTGCTTCTTCGAGAAGCCCGATCGCGCGCCCGAGCCGGTGCAGCTGTGGGGCAGCAACCGCGAGAAGGCCTGGAGCGCCGACGAGTGCCTGCCGAAGCTGAAAGGGCTGGGCGCGGCCATCGTCGCGGCGCGCCCCTACGACAGGGACTTCAGCCACCCCGCGAACGAGTACGTGAAGTCGCTCAAGCTGCTGTCGGCGATCGAGGTCTACAACCCGAAGGTACGCGCGGGCTCGAACGAGCTGGCCCTCGAAGCGAGCGAGAGCCTGGGGCTGCCGGGAGTCGCCGGGAGCGATGCGCGGACCTCGCTCGACGAGATCGGCTACGCGGCGACGCTCTTCAAGAAGCCGGTGAACACCCAGGCTGAGCTGGTGAAGGCGCTGTTGGGGAAGGACTACGTGCCCGTGCAGATGGGCTCGCTCCCGCACCTGCGGCGGCCGGGAGAAGCGAAGCAGGAAGAGCAGCAGCGGAAGAAGAAGAAGCGGCGCTGGCCGCGGTGACGGCGCTCCTCCGGCCTCGTCGGCTCGACGAGGCCGGCCAACGCAACGATCGCGTCAGACGGGCTCAGGGGCGAACGGCGAGGCCAGCGGCCAGCACGTCAACGACGCGGTCGAGCCACGAAGCGCTCACCGGCTGATGCTCGAGGAGCGTCCGGTGGAGCAGCGCGCCGACGAGCATCGACAGGGGCACTTCGGGGGGCGTGCGGCGATCCCACTCACCGCGCTCCAACGCGCGCGCGACGAGCCCGCCGACGGGCTCCGCGGTGCCTCTGGCGAACTGCCGGCCGGCCAGGGCCGTGAGCTCGGCGGATGACGACTCGGCGAAGGCCGCCCGCGCGAGGGCCAGGCCCGCGGGGGTCGCGAGGAAGTCGGCGATGGCGCGCGCCAGCACCAGCAGATCGCCGCGCAGCGACCCCGTGTCTTCCTGACCGCTCTCGAAGTCGACCAGCACGTACTCGAGCGCCCCGGCCACCAGCGCTTCGCGCGTCGGCCAGCGGCGGTAGATCGACGTCTTGTTCACCTCGGCGGCGGCCGCGATTCGCTCCACCGACAGCGCCGCGAGCCCATGGGTGCCCAACTCGTCGAGGGTGGCCGCCATCACCGCGTCGATCACCGGCGCCCCTCGCGGCCGGCCCGCATCACGTCGTTTCGTCGAACCCATGGGCGCCCTCACCGTAACGCAGCAGGGTGACTTGACAATGCAACTTGTCGTTGCAATATATCGGACATGGACCTGCTGACCTCAGACGCGTCGTTGGTGCAGTTGGGTGCGACTTCGTTCTTCGCGCAGGCGGCGAACTACTTCGTGTTCGTCGGGCTGGTGTTCCTCGTGGTGTGGAAGCTGCTCGCGAAGGCGCTCGCGGGGCGGCGCATTCCGACGCGGTTCGACTTCGGGCTGCCGCAGGTGAAGCGCGAGGTGCTCAACACGCTGCTGACGCTGCTGCTGGGCACGGTGTCGGCGGTGGCGATCGTCGCGCTGTACCGGGCGGGGCTCACGAAGCTGTCGAGCGGCGAGGACTGGCCGTGGTGGCAGAGCGGGCTGGCGCTCGTCGGGTTGATCGTCTTCAACGACACCTGGTTCTACTGGTGGCACCGGCTGCTGCATCACCCGAAGCTGTTCAAGCACGTGCACGCGGTGCACCACCGCAGCGTCGACGTGAACCCGTTCACCTCGTATTCGTTCCACGCGGCCGAGGGCTTCATTCTCGGGGCGTGGTCGATTCCCATGGCGCTGCTGGTGCCGATGTCGTTGCAGGTACTGATGGCGGCGCAGGTGGTGGGCCTGCTGAACAACATCGTCTCGCACCTCGGCTACGAGCTGCTGCCGCGCTGGTGGCTGCGGGTGCCGCTCCTGAAGTGGAGCTCGAGCGCGACGTACCACTCGCTGCACCACTCGCAGTTCAACGGAAACTACGGGTTGTTCTTTCGTTTCTGGGACCGCCTGATGGGCACGGAGCTGAAGGACTACGAGGGGGTGTTCCGAGCGACGCCAGCCGGTGAGGGAGCGGCTCCGGTTGAAACGAGGCCCGTGACGGTGCAGCAGCCGCTCTGAGCGGCGCTGGATGGCAGCGGGCGAGGACGGCCGTGTCGACGAGCCGCAGGTGCCCCGTCACCGCCGTGGCCATGGCGTCTCGACGGACAACCGCACCCACTGGCCATTCCAGCGGGTCGCCTCGCGGCACGCCGACGGCCCCATGACGAGGGCGGACTCGGAGCACGGCGGCCCGCACCCGCGGTCGCGGCACTTCCCGACGCAGGCCAGCCCGTCAAGGCCATCGTCGGGCCACCGCGCGAAGACGGCGCGATCCTCCCGCACGAGCAGCTCCTCACCCGCCGCGCTGCAGGTCGCCACCACCACCCGAGCGGCGGTCAGGGCCTCGGCCAACGCTGGAGCCGCCACCGTCCCCGCGCAATCCTGAAACCGCCCCGGAGCGATCCGCAGCAGCGGCGCGCGCCGCTGCTTCGCCCGGGCGGCCTCGGAGCAGATCGCAAGCGCGAGCTCTCCATCGCGCCCATCCCCCGAGAGCGCCCACGCGGACTCCACGTTGGCCACGAAGCGCTGGTCGGTGCTCGAGAACGACTGCCGGCAGCCAGCCACACACGCCAGGGCAGTCAGCGCGAGGCCGACGCTCCGCACCAACGAGCGGGCCACGCCGTTCACTTCAGCTCCGCGACCTTCCCGTCCCGAAGCACGGCGAGCTTCTTCCCATCGGCGTAGAACCAGGTCTCGACCTTCGTCGCGCCGTCGAGCTCGAACCTCTTCCGCTCGGGGTAACCCCACGCCATCTCGAGCGCGTCGGCTGGCATGTCGACGATCGCGCGCTTCTCGAGCAGCGCGGTCCGGACGGGCTCCGAGAAGCCCTCGAGGAGCACCCTGGGGCTCTCCCGGGAGAGGTACCGGTCGAGCTCCGTCTTCACTTCGTTCTCGTCCTTGAGGCCCGGACGCAGCACGAGGACGAAGGGCGGGCTCTGCCGGGGCGTGCCAGCCACGTCGAGGTACACCCACGCCAGCGAGCGGGGCGTGAAGAGCACGCGCTCGCTCATGACGTACGCGGTGGGGAACTCGACCTTGAGCACCCGTACGGCGGTTCCCGGCGCGAGCACGCGCTCCGAGGGGCCGGGGCTGATGGGGGAGCCGTCGGGGTTCGTCAACAGCCGCAGCTCGCCCGGGGCGATGGGCGAGAGCAGCTTCTTCGTCGAGTCGCCGAAGAAGGGCGTGGCGTGGAAGGCGATGCGCAGGAAGCGCTCCTCCCCGGCGAGGGTCCGCTGCAGGGTGGCTGCCTGCTCGGGCGGCACGAAGACCTGCGAGGTGGCGCACCCCGCCAGCAGCACCGCTGCGACGAGCGACGCCCTCACGCTGCGCTCGCGCCGCTGGAGCCACCCGACGAGGAGCCGGACCCTCCCGACGACGACCCGCCCGATCCGCCGCCCGACGACGAGCCGCCCGAGCTGCCGCCCGATGACGAGCCGCCCGAGGAGGAGCCACCGGACGACGCGCCGCCAGACGAGGACCCGCCAGACGAGGACCCACCGGACGATCCGCCGCCGGAGTCCTTCTTCGATGACGAATACAGGTCCGAGTACCACCCACCGCCCTTGAGCTGGAAGCTGGTGCGACTCACCAGCCGCTCATGGCTGTTCTCGGCGCCGCACTTCTCGCACTTCACCGGCGCGGGGTCAGACACCTTCTGCATCACCTCGAGCTCGTTCCCACACTGCTGGCAGCGGTATTCGTAGATCGGCATGGCTTCACCTCAGATAACGCCGGGCGAGCCCGAGGCGCTCGACGGCGCGTGAGAGCAGGTCCTCCACGAGCGCGTGCTTCTTCGCGGTCATGGTCACCAGCTCCGGCACCGTCTTCGCGGCCTCGGCACAGTCGTCCAGCAGCTTCGTCACGTCGCGCGTGAGCGCCTCCGTGAAACGTTTTTCGATCTTCAGGTCGGCGAGGTACTTGCCGCGCCCGAGCAGCTGCAGCCGCAGGGGCAGATTCGAGGGGTCGAGCGCCTCGCGCACGAAGCGCTCGCGCAGTTCGCTCACCTCGCGCTTGAGCGAGAGCTCGCCGATCAGGGTGTCGACCTCGGCGGGCCGGATGCCGAGGTTCTTCGCGGCCGCCGCGCCCGAGCCGCGGCCCGTCGCCACCGCCGTCAGCACTCCGTCGCGCTCCTTCTTCTTCAGCGCCGGGAACAGCTGGTGCCGCGTCAGCGCGCCCTCGACGTCGGCCACGGACAGCGGCTGACCCGCGCGACCCGCGTACCCGGGTTCGAGGGAGCGGAAGACGTGGTACCGCGTGGCGGACTGCTCGACGATGGCGGCGAGCGCGTCTTTTGCGTCGGGCTTGAGGAGCGCCTCGTACGTGCTGCGCGACGAGTCGACGCGGGTGTAGCGGCCGCGGGGCGGCGGCAGCTTGCGCTTGGGGAGGAACGCCGTGCCCGGGAGCGGCTGCTGGGGCCGCGGGCGGGGCGGCTCACTGCCGGCGACGCGCTTCTTGGGCGCGATGCGGTCGCTCATCGTCACCCGGGCCTTGCGCGGCCTCTTCGCCTCCGCCTGCCGGGGCGCCGAGGCCCGCGGGCCTGGAGCCGGGCGGGCAGCCGGGCGTTCGATCTCGGCCTCGACGTCTTCGAGCGAGACGCGGGCCATCTCGTAGTACCCGCTCGTCTGGCGATCGGCCGCCTGCCTGGCCGAGGCGCCCTTCACCAGGTCGACGAGGGCGAAGGGCCCAAGCGGCGTGGCCGCCGGCTCGGCGTCGGTGATGCGGCGCACGGCCGCGTCGTCACCTGCGCCCAGCACCGAGAGCGCCTCGCGGACGAGCGCCGGCGAGGCCGGGGCCTTCGCCCGACGGCAAAAGTCGGCCACCGCCACGGCGACGGGGGTCGGTACATCGTCCGGGTGCCGCTGTCGTTTCCAGCCACTCATGCCTGCTCTTTGGAGCGCGGGTGGCTATAAGCAGTCTCCACAGGGTGTCAATGAACGCTCAACCGCTCACTCCCGGAAACGAAGAGCCCAGCGTCGCTGGCGTTCGGGTGCGCCCGGTGTGGCCGCTGGCCCTGTACGCGTTGTTGGTGGGCTCGGCGCTGCTCGCGCTGTGGGCCCAACAGACGCCTGGAGCCCCCGAGCCGGTGAGCCGCTTCGCGCCCTGGGCGTTCCTGGCCTTCGCGATCGGCTTCGCGGCCTACCGCCTCGCGCTGGTGATGGCGAAGCGCTACTCGGCCTTCAAGGCCTTCACCCAGGTCCTCGTGGCGGCGATGTTCTTCATGCTGCTGCTGTTGCCGAACCTCGGGCAACCAGCGCGGGTCGAGGCCGCCTCGGTGGGGGCGCTGCTGAACGACGCAGATCCCCGGGTGCGGGCGCTGGCCGCCGAGGTGGTCGGCTACCGCCAGGCGACTTCCGAAGCCGGCGCGCTCGTGGGCCTGCTGTCCGATGGCACGCCGGCCGTGCGCGAGGCTGCGCACGCGGCGCTGGTGCGGCTCAACGGGGGCGCCGACCTCGGCCCCGAGCCCGCGCCGTGGAAGGAGCGCTTCCCGTGACGGTCGCGATCACCACCACGGAGCGTGAGGCGATCATCGAGCGCTTCATGTCGGAGAAGGGCCTCAAGTCGACTCGGCAGCGCAACCTGATCCTCGACACCTTCTTCCAGCTTGACGGCCACTTCTCGGTCGAGCAGCTCTGGGGCAAGGTGCGCGAGCTCGACCCGCGGGTGTCGGTGGCGACGGTGTACCGCACGATGAAGCTGCTCGCCGAGAGCGGGCTGGCGCACGCGCAGAACTTCGGCGACGGCCAGACGCGCTACGAGCCGGCCATCGGGCGCGAGCACCACGACCACCTGATCTGCACGCGCTGCGGGACGATCGTCGAGTTCGAGAACGATCGCATCGAGGCCATGCAGGAGGCCGTCGCGCGCAAGCACGGCTTTCGCGTCACCTCGCACAAGATGGAGCTCTACGGCCTGTGCCGCGCCTGTCAGAAGGCCGTCGACGCGGCGTGAGGCGAAGGGGCGTGCGTCACGAGGGCCGCTCGGTGCGAGCACACGGCGACGGCGCGACCGTTGGTGTGAGCCTCGAGGCCCGCTTTGGCTGCGTGCGGGGGTGGACGACGCTGGAGCCACGAGCGCTTCCCATCGGCGCTCGACGTCCTCCCGCTCCCCGGCCTTCCACGGCCGCTGGGCTGCCGAGCTCCTGCGGCGGCGCGCCGCGCGTCACACGGAGGGCTCCATGAGCCGGGCGCTGGTCCTGGGGCTCCTGGTCGCAGGCTGCGCGCACACGACGGAGCCCCGCTTCCCGCACCGCGATCTGTTCCTCGGCACGCTCCCCCAGGACGTCGTGGGCCCGGTGGCGTTCGATCGCAGCGCCTTCGGCGGCAAGGTGGTGCTCGTCACCTTCATCGCCACGTGGTGCTTCCCGTGTCTCACCGATCTGGCCACCCTCGACAAGCTCGAGCGTGACTTCTCGGGGCAGGGGTTCCGGCAGGTGGTGGTGGGGATGGATCTCGAGGGCCGCAAGGTGCTCGAGCCCTTCGCGGCGGAGTACCAGCTCCGCTACCCGCTGCTGGTGGGCGATGAACGACTCCGCAAGGGGCAGACGCCCTTCGGGCAGATCCGTGAGCTCCCGGCGCGGGTGTTGTTCGACCGGCAGGGCGAGGTGATCGCGGCGTACTCGGGCATCGTCTCGCCGAAGGATCTCGAGGCGAAGGTGCGCGAGGCCGTCGAGGCGCGCTGAGGCCTCGAGCAAGACTCAGCGGGTGACGACGGCCAGCCCCAGGCGCCGCTGGGCAGCGACCCGAGAGGCTTGACGGAGCTCCCTGAAGAAGTCGACGACCTCAGCCCTGCCCGCGGCGTCGAGACCCCGGCCAAACGGCGAGCGGTGAAGGGCGTCGAGGAGTGCGTCCTCCGTCACCGCCTCCAGCTGAGCCCTCCCACGCTTGACCGCCCCTGGTGTCAGGGTGCCCTCGGCGAAGACGAGGCCTTGGTGCTCGAGCCGGTCGAGCGAGGCGCCCAGGACGAGCGCGTTGCCCGGGAGCCCCAGCACGTCGAGGGCCGAGGCGACCTCTGACCGCCCCTGGCGTCAGGGTGCCCTCGGCGAGGACGAGGCCTTGGTGCTCGAGCCGGTCGAGCGAGGCGTCCGGGACGAGCGCCGTGCCCGAGAGCCCCAGCACGTCGAGGTGCGAGGGAATCTCGAGCGCGCACGACCCGGCGAGGCGGGCTCTCCCGCGTCATGTGATTCCCGTCGGAGTTCCACGCACTCGAAGACGCTGCTCTACGGCATCGAAGTCGAAACGGTAGGCCTCAGATCGGGAGCGCCTCGCGCACGCTGGTGAAGGGCTGTTCGCCCATCGCCAAAGCTCAGGCGGTCGGCGTGCCGCTCGTCGCCGGGGCGTCCGTCTTCGTCTCGGGGGCGGGCGTCACGGGTCCAGTCGCGGTCGCGGCGTCCGCAGCCTGCGCCTCGGGCGCCTCGAGCGTGGTGGCCTCGGCGGCCTCGAGCTTCGCGCGGGCTTCGTCCGACGCCTTGTCCTCGGCGGCGTGCTTCTCACGCATCTGCTGGTCGCTCTGGGCGAGCTGCTCGGCCGAGGGCGCGTGGGTGTCGGCCTTGATGCCCGACTTCTTCTCGAGATCGGTGATGGCGCGCTTGAGCATGTCGTTCTCGAGCAGCGTGCGGTTGAGGCGAATCTCGACGGCGCGGAACTTGTCGCGCGCCAGCTTCCCTTCCTCGTACACGCGGCGGGCTTCGCGCTTCTCGCGGTCGACCCGCACCTTCACGTTGCGCAGCTCGGCCGCCAGCTCGATGGCCTTCTTCTTGTCGGCCGAGGCCTGCTGCTCGAGGCGCTGCATCTTCTCCTTCTCGGCCTCGGACAGCTCGCGGATCACCCGCTGCACCGGGGCCGCTTCCTTCTTCTCTTCGGGCTTCACCTCGGCGGCGGGCTTGACGGCCTCGGTGCGCTTCTTTCCGCGCTCCGCCTCGTTCTTGAGCCGCTGCACGTCGGCGAGCGCGTTGGCGAGCTCCTGGCGGGTCGCGTCGAGCTGAATCGAGGCCTGCCGCTCGACCTCGGCGCGCGCCTTCACCAGATCGTCGCCCGTCTTGTCCGCCTCCCGCTGATCGTGGAGCTTCTTCTTCGCCGCCTTCAGCTCGTCCTTCAGCTCGGCCTGGGTCTTCTTGACGTCCTCGAGCTCCTTGCGCTTCTTGTCGAGCTCGGTCTCGAGCTTGTTGGCGCGGGCCGCGGCGTCGTCGTCACGGGACGCGCGGGGCGAGGGCTCGTTGCCGCCAGCGGGCTTCGACGGCGCGGCCTTCTGGCCGAAGAAGCCCATGTTGAAGGCGAGGCTGACGATCAGCGCGACGGCCAGCAGGACGGTGATGATGGTGATGGACATGCAGGTTCCTCGGACGGGTACTGGTGTGGGACGGCGGGCCGCCTCTACCCGCTCGCCGTTCCGATGACCAGCCCGGGGCTCACCGCATCGCCAGCAGCTTCTCGACGCGGGCCGCGATGGGCGGGTGGGTCGCGAACAGCCCCATCACGCCGCCGCCCGAGAGCGGGTTGACGATGAAGAGGTGCGCGCTCGCGGGCGACCGGTCCATCGGCAAGAGCCGGTTGCCCTGCTCGAGGCGCGAGAGGGCGCTGGCGAGAGCGCGTGGGTCCTGGGTGATCTCGGCGGCGGTGGCGTCGGCGTCGAACTCTCGCGAGCGGCTGATGGCCAGCTGGAGCAACGTCGCCGCGATGGGCGCCACCAGCAGCACGCCAAGTGTGGCGAAGGCCGACGAGCCCTCATCGTCGTCGTCCTGACGTCCACCCAGCAGGCTGCCGCCCCAGAAGAAGGCCAGCTGCGCCAGGTGGGTGATGACGCCGGCGAGGGTGGCCGCCACCGTCATGATGAGGGTGTCGCGGTTCTTCACGTGGGCCACCTCGTGGGCCAGCACGCCGGCGAGCTCACGTCGGTCGAGCAGCTGGAGCAGGCCCGTCGTCACCGCCACGGCAGACGTCTCGGGTGAGCGGCCGGTGGCGAAGGCGTTGGGGGTGTCGGTCTCCATGACGTAGAGGCGCGGCCGCGGCAGGTTCGCCCGCCGGGCGACGTCGCCGAGGAGCGAATGGAGCCACGGCAGCTCGTGCGGAGACAGCTCCTTCGCGCCGTGCATGGCGAGGGCGATGCGGTCGCTGAACCAGTACGACACGAAGTTCATCAGCAGCACGAACCCGCCGGCGACGACGAGGCCCGAAGGCCCACCCAGGCGCTGCCCGAGGACGAGGACGAGGGCGCTCATCGCCGCCAGCAGCAGCCCCGTCTTGAGCAGGTTGCCGCCGCGGTGGAGGAGGGTGTTCGAGGTGAGGGTCGCGGAGCTCATGGTCTACCGGATAAGCCCCGATGGCTCCATGGCAACCCCGCCCTGGCCGAAGGGAGTACGTCGACTCTTCGAGAAAACCGAAGGCGCGCTTCAGCTCTGCGTCACGCGCACCGTGGTGTTCAGCGTCTTGCCGGTGTCGGGGTCGCGGGCTTCCATCTTGAGAATGCCCTCGACGTTCACGTCGAAGGTAATCTCGACCTTCACGCTGCCGGCAGGGCCCGCGCGAATGCCACCGAAGGTGAACTCGCCGAGCTGCTCGTTCATCTTCGCGGCCTCGTGGTCGCCCTGGTAGATGCGCATGATCAGCTCGGTCTGGTTGGGGACGCTCGTCGTCCCCGTGAGCTGCTTGGCGTTGGGGATGGGTGAGTTCCGGCCAAACACCACGTGCATCTGCCCGTCGGCCTTCTCGAGGCCGATCGCCATGGGGATGACGTCGAGCAGCTGGACCTTGAGGTTGGTGTCGTCCTTGAGCGAGAACGCGTAGAGCGCCGCGCCGATGGCCACCGCCTCGTCGGGGTGAACGCCCTTCGAAGGCGTCTTGCCGAAGAACTTGGTGAGCCGGTCCTGGACGATCGGCATGCGCGTCTGACCGCCGACGAGCATGACCTCGTCGATCTCGCGGGTCGACAGGCCGGACTCGACGAGCACCTTGGCGACGATCTTGAGCGTGCGGTCGATGAGGTCGGAGGTGAGCGACTCGAGCAGCTTGCGGGTGAACTTCATCTCGATGTTCAGGGGCTGGCCCTGCGGCGTCATCGTGATGAAGGGAATGTTGAAGGGGGCCTCTTCGCGCGCCGAGAGATCGATCTTCGTGCGCTCGGCGAGATCCTTGATGCGCTGCATGGCGACCGGGTCGGTCGACAGGTCGATGCCCGTCTTCGCCTGGAACTCGCGAAGCACGTAGTGGATCATCGCGTTGTCGAAGTCGATGCCACCGAGGAAGATGTCACCGCCGGTCGATTTCACCTCGAACACCTGGTTGCGGATCTCGATGATCGAGATGTCGAAGGTGCCGCCGCCGAGGTCGTAGATCACGACCTTCTCGTTCAGGTTCTTGCCGACGCCATAGGCGAGCGCGGCCGCGGTGGGCTCGTTGATGATGCGCACCACCTCGAGGCCGATCAGCTTGCCGGCGTCCTTCACCGACTGGCGCTGGCGGTCCGAGAAGTAGGCCGGCACCGTCACCACGGCCTTGTTCACCGGCACGCGGAGGTAGTTCGAGGCGACGTCGCGGATCTTGTTGAGGATGCGGGCCGAGACCTCCTGAAGGGTGAGCTCCTTCTTGGCGACCTCGATCATCACCTCTTTGTTGTCACCCGAGGGCTTCACGCCGTACTGCACCACCTTCTTCATCGTCTCGACGATGTCGCTGGTGGCGGTGCGGCCGACGAGGCGCTTGGCGCCGTAGATCGTGTTCTTCGGGTTGAGCTGCCACTGGCGCTTGGCCTCGTAGCCGATGAGCTCGTTGCCCTTGTCGTCGATGGCGTAGATCGACGGCACCGTGTAGTCGCCGCCCTTGTAGGGGATGAGCTTCACGCTCGGCTGGCCGTCCTTGTACCCCTCGACGTACGCCGCGCAGGAGTTCGTCGTCCCCAGGTCGATGCCGATGATGACCTCGTTGCTCACGGCATCGAAACTTACCCGTTCGGCATCACCTGTCGATGCGAGAATAGCCGTCTACGACCATGCTCCAGGTCGAGAGGGTGACGCCGGGGAAGGAGAAGACGTCGTCAGCGCTGGTGCCGCTCGACAGGTCGACGGCCGCCACCTCGAAGTCGGGGGCGGCCTCTTGCCCCGGGTCCAGCCCGGGGCCGTTCGGCGCGCGGGGCAGGGGGACGCCCGTCTGGCCTGCGGTGATGGGGAAGTAGACGGTGTGGCGCACCTGGCTGCCCACCAGCGCCACCCGGCCCAGCTCGGCGCCCGAGGCGTGGAGCGAGGCCCACTCGGTCGCGGGGGCCGCCCACCGACGGGCCGAGGCGCTGTAGGTGCCAGCGGCGGCGAGCGGGAGGAAGGGCTGGACGGCCACACGCGTCGGCAGGGAGCCGGTGGCGCGGAACAGGCGCGCCGACTCGGCGTTGCTGCGGGCCGACGCCGCGATGCTCCACACCCCGGCCGTGGCGGTCTCGAGCCCGGCGAAGGGCACCCCCGAGCGCAGGAGCACGGCGTCGACCGGTCGGGTGCCGTCGTTGGCGGGGGCTCCCGCGGTCTTCGAGGCGAAGCCGGTGGGCAGAACGCCACGCCAGGGGTCGAGCTCGACGCCCGCGACGATGACGGTGTCGACCGTCGAGGGCACGCGGGGCACCACCACCTCGGTGCGGCGGCTCAAGGTGCGGTTGGGGCTCATCGACAGCCGCGTGAAGCCGGCCCAGTCGGGCACGTCTTCCGAGCCCATCGGGCAGCGCTGCGGGTCGCTGCACAGGCCGTTGCCGTTGACGTCGGTGGTGTCGGGCACGTCGAGGCGGCTCGACAGTTCCGCCGAGGCCTGCAGCGTGAACTCGGACGAGCCGACGTAGCTCAACAGATCGGTCGAGCGCAGCGTGGCGAGCTGCGCCAGGTCCCCTCGGGTGGCGAAGGCGACGGCGGCGCGATCGCCGGGCTGGGAGAACCCGAGGGATCGCGGCTTCACGTCGCGGGGGATGTTGAGGATCGGCGCGTTGAACAGCACGATCGCCCCCGGCACCGGGACGCGCTGGTTGATTCCGTCGATCTCGGTGAGCACGGGGTCTCCGAGGAGCCGCGACAGGCGCATCGACGGCAGGTCGACGACCGACGTGGCGATGAGGCCCAACCACCACGCGCCCGTGGCCTTCACCTGGCTGAAGCCGACCGAGCCGTTGAAGCCCGCGGTGGCCCTCACCGGGTTGTCGCGCAGCGGCAGGTAGACGTCGCTGGCGCGGGTGCCGGCGATGGAGACGCGCTCGAAGGTGGGCCGCGCGTCGCTGCGCACGTCGGGGCTGACCGCGGTGAAGGTGGCGGGTCCAGCGCCGAGCATGGGGAAGTCGGCGGCGCCCGTCGTGTCCGTCACGGCCTCGGTGGGCAGGGCGCAGTCGGCGTCGAGGCAGCCCCAGACGACGACGCCCGCCAGCGGCCGGCGGGTGGCGGCGTTCACCACCACGACTCTCCGACCGGCGGGCGCCGGGTAGATGCGGACGCGCATCTGCGCCGCTGACGCGAACGACATGGGCAGGGTGGCGCGCACGGTGACGAGGCCGGGCCCCACCGCGGTGACGAGGCCTTCGTCGGTGACGGTGGCTGCGCTCGACGGCTGGCCCTGCTCGTCGAGGACCGACAGCGTCGCGCGCGGCAGCGGGTAGGTGCTCTGGTCGAGGCGGAAGCCCACGAGGGCCAGCTTCAGCGTGTCGCCGACGACGAGGAGCGCCTCCTGCGGGTGCAGGCCGAGGCGCGCGAGATCCGCCGGGGCGGGCGCCGGCGTGCAGGCTCCATCGACGCAGGCCGCGTTGGCCCCACAGTCGGCATGGCCCCGGCAGACGGGAGGAACGCAGAGGCCGCCGATGCAGGTGCGGCCCTCGAGGCAGCTCGCGCTCGCGAGGCACCGGTTCGTCGGCTGGCAGAAGCCCTCGTCACAGAAGCCGTTCTGCATGGCCTGCATGGTGCCGGGAATGCCGGAGACGCAGTCGGAGTCGATGAAGCACCGCGGCAGCTCGCGGCAGGTGGACTGCGTGCAGTCGAAGCCCGGCGGGCAGTCGTTCTGGGGAAAGCGCTCGCAGCGCGCGTTGCGATCGCACTGGGCGTTCGAGGTGCACACGGTGAAGGCGGTGCAGCGGCCGAAGGTGGCGCTGGTGCAGTACTGGCCGTCGGGGCACTCGCTCTTCGTCTTGCAGTCCGAGGCGACGCAGAGGCCGTCCTTGCAGATGACACCCTGGCCGCCGCAGGTGATGTCGGTGGTGCAGCGCCGCGAGCAGGTGCCCATCGCGCAGGCGTAGAGGCCGGTGGCGACGCGCGGGTCGAGGTTTGGCGCGCAGTCCTGGGGCAGGGTGCAGCGCGGCACACAGAGGCCCTGGGTGACTTCGCAGCGCGTCCCCCCGGAGCAGTCGCCGTCCATTCGGCAGCGCTGGCGCGCGGTGCAGACGCCGTTGGTGCAGGTCTGGTTGGCGGCGCAGGCCACGTCGCCGGTGCAGGCGCAGGTGCCGCTCGAGCAGGTGAAGCCGGTGGCGCAGTCTCCGTCGACGGCGCACTCGGGGCGGCGCTCGCAGCGGCCGGCCTGACACGTCTGCCCGTCACCGCACTCGCCGTCGTTGAGACAGATGGGTCCGCAGGCGCCGCGCCGGCAGCGTTGGTCCATCGCGCACTCGGTGTCGCTGCTGCACGGCGGCGAGTTGATCGTCGGGCAGGCCGGCAAGACGAAGAGGAGAAGGAGGGCTGCCAGTCGCATCGCCGGTGCACCGTGCCACAGGTCGCGGCGATTGGCTGCGCCCCGGCCGGGCTGACCTCGAGGAAACGTGGGGCTGAACGCGGGGGCTCGATGCTGCGGGACTCGATGGTGACCGGCGCCGAAGCGCCGCCCCCTCGAGCCGGAGCCTCTCAGCCGCTCACACCAGGCTGCGGACCTGCGTGGGAGCGAGTCGGGTCCCCGCTCCGCGTCGGGTGGTCTCGGGTGCCGGAGCCTTTCGAGCGAGGCTTCGAAGCGCCCTCGTCGCTCCTTCACCCTTGGAGGCCGTTTCTCACTTCTTGAGAACCGCCCCGCGAGTGTTCTCACGAAGCGACACCTCTGCGTTGCACTCCGTCGCGTGTCTGTGGTTTCTGCCCAAAGCCGATGGGCTCCAAGGTTTCTGGACGCCGTTGCGGTGGAGGCAGCATGCGGCGACTCGTGACGGCGACAGTGATGGGCCTGGCGGCGAGCGCCCTCGGCCAGGTGAGCATCGTCAACGACATCGTCGTGGTGCAGGACCCCGGCGGCGGCATCAACGGGCTGGTGGGCATGAACAACATGTCCATCTTCCCCAGCAAGCAGGAGCAGTTCTGCCGCGCGGCCTTCAACGCCGCGCGCGCGGGTGGCCTCGCCGACAACTTCGACGGCATCTTCAGCTTCACGACGAGCGAGGCGCTGACCGATCTCGACAACGTCTGGCAGGGCCCGCCCGTTCGCCAGACGGCGACGAACATCGGGCGCAACGGGCCGTTCCTCAACACGGCCAGCTACACCTCACAGAAGCTCTCGCAGTGCGTCTTCATGGGCACCCTCGGGCGGACCGGCGCCTTCATTCCGGGCCTCCCCGCCGGCCCCGAGGCCATTCCGGCCGACCCCAACTCGGCCTGGGCGCCGTCGCTCGGCATTCCGATTCCGGGCGTGCAGAGCCTCAGCGGCATCGAGATGTTCGGCCACGAGTACGGCCACCACTGGCTCAACGGCGTCGAGTTCGATCAGAACGATGGCCGCGGCCGGCAACACTTCATCCGGGGCTTCAACGGCGAGAACAACGAAGGGGGCCAGATGGGGTCTCCCAATCAGCACTACAGCCACATGGCCGACTCGCGGAGCGTCATGTACGGCGAGTGCATCACCGATCTCGGCAACGGCTCGTTCCGCTTCGAGGGGTGTGAGCGCAAGTACAGCCAGATCGATCAGTACCTGATGGGCGTGCGCGGCTCGTGCGAGGTGGCGCCGATGATGGTGCTCGAGGATCCGGCGAACCCGGGCAAGGGCGAAGACGTCATCGCGATGGGCCGGACCTCGTCGGGAAGGACCCGGACCGGCCTCGTTCGCCATGACGTCACCATCGACGAGATCCAGCGCGCCATGGGCGTGCGCAGCCCCGCGTACCCGCACGCGTCTCGCTGCTGGCGCGTGGCCTTCGTCGTCGTGCTCGCGCCCGGGCAGACGTCGGTGCCGCCCTCGATGCTCGCCAAGGTGGAGCGCTACCGGCAGCGCTGGTCGCAGTGGTTCGCGTTCGCCACCGACGGCCGCGGCACCATGCGCACCAACGTCATCGGCCCGGGCTGCCCCGTTCAGCAGCCCATCGCCGACCCCTGCAACCCCGACGCAGGCGTGCGCTGGCCCGACGGCGGCGTGTTCGTTCCCGAGGATGCCGGCGTCATCGAGGAGCCAGACGCTGGCCAGGTCGAGCCCGGCCCTGACGCAGGGATGACCGGAGAGCCCGATGCTGGCCCGACGCCCGAGCCCGACGCCGGCCAGATGGAAGCGCCTGACGCCGGACCGAACACGCCCGGCGATGGTGAACCCGGAGTGTGCCTCAACTGCGACCTGACGAAGATTCGCCCCGGCTGTGGCTGCGGCGCCGGCGACGGAGGGCTGTGGGTCGGCCTCGTGCTCCTCGCGCGCCTCGCCCGTCGGCGGCGCTGAACGCCGCTCAAGGCACCAGCACCTTCGCGTCTTCGAGCCACCTCGGTGCGGGCAGGGTGAGCGTCAGGCGCTCCCACGCGGCCCCACCGTCGAGCTGCAGCGAGAAGATGCGCGCAGTGTCGTCGGCCATCTGCGGGCTCCTCGCCCCGAAGAGCGTCAGCCGCCCGCGAACGATCACCATCGCCCCGCCGAACATGGGGTAGGGCAACGGCGGCAGGTCGGTGAAAGGCCCCACCTCGCCGGTCTCGGCGTCGAGCGGCGCGCTCACGCAGCGGTCGATGAACTGACGCTGGTCACGCGGGCCCCGGGAGCCACCGCACACCACCAGCCGATCCGGCCCCAGCGCCACCGCAGGCTCACTCGTCACCATCGGCAGCGGCATGGTCTGCCTGAAGCTGGCGAGGTCGGTGCCTGCGAGTCGGCCGACCTCGATGAGCCCGGTGACGACGTCGACCGGCGCCTCCCCGCCGATCAACCAGACGAAGCGCCCATCGGTGAGGATTCGTGGATCCCGGCGTTGGGCCGACGTCGTCGCGGGCTGCTGTTCCCAGTCCGACAAGCCCGCGCTGGTGATCTCCGCCGTCCACACGTACTCAGCGCCTTGCCCCATCGACGCCACCGCGACGCCACGGCCGACGACGATGCTGCCGTCGCTGTCCGGCCGCGCCTGGCTGGGGCGCCGGGTCCACGGTGGGGCTGGCCCGCCATCGTAGGGCGCTCGCAGCACCTCGTTGTCGTTCACCACGACGATGTCTCCATCGACCAGGGCCGCGCCCGACCAGCCGGCCGACACGGGGTTCATCGCCGTGAAGCCGACCAGCTGCCCGAGCGAGTCGAAGTTGGCGACGAGCGTCTCGGTGCCGTTCTCTCCGCCGAAGATCAGCACGCGGGGGTCGGGGCGGGCGGGCACCCCAGTCCCTCCACCGTCGGCGCTGCTCCTGCCGCCATCATCGAGGCCATTCATGGGCGCACCGGCGACGAATTCGTCGAGCGAGACGAGCGAGCAGCCGCCCACCAGCAGCGCCAGCGACACCGTGAGCGCGGCGCCCTTCATGGCACCACCACGGCGCGGTCGACGCCGAACGGCAGCCGGATCGTCTGGCGCTGCCATGACGGCGGGTTCTCCGCGCGGTCGAGCGAGTACACGAGCTCTTCGCTGTTGCTGACTCCGGGGATCTCGAGACCAAAGAGGTGCAGGTGATCGCCCAGCCGCAGCAGCACTCCACGCGAGGCCTGCACCGGCAACCTCGACAGCTCCGAGAACGTTCCCACGCTTCCATCGGCAGCGACCGGCGCCTCGATGCAGCGGTCACTGCGGTTGTTGTCGAACGACTCGCCGTAGCCACCACAGACGATCAGGCTCCCGTTCGTGACGAGCGCCGCGGGTGCGGTTACCGCGGCAGGGAGCGGCGTGGTGAGCCGGAAGGGGCCGGGAACGCCATCGACGAGCGGCGCGACCTCGATGCTCGCGAGCCTCACCTCGTTGGTGGTCGTGCCACCCACCGCCATCACGAAGCCCGGCTCGGCGAGGAAGGCGCACTCGCGGCGCTCGACGGTGAAGGTCGAGACGGCCTCGAAGCCCGAAAGGCCGGCGTCTGGTGAACTGATGCGCGAAAGCTCGACGTCCTCTTCGAGGCCGAAGGGCGCACAGGCGCGCAGCGCTCCTGCGGTCGTGAAGGCGAGCGCCCGGGCGTCGAGCGCGCCGATTGATGTGCTGGCGACCCACGTCCGTGAGAGGTCGACCGGTGCGCGCGCGAGCTGCCCATCGGTACCGACCACCACCGCGCCCTCGCGCACCCCGAGGCCGCCGCGGGCGTTGCGCTCGAGGCGGAAGAACGGCTCGACCGACAGCAGCGCACCCCGTTGGTCGAAGCGCAGCACCACCACGTCTGACCGGCCGGTCGCGACCGCGAGCACCCTGGGGGGCGGGCTGTTCACCCCGGCGTCTGGGTCGACCACCGTCTGCGGCGTGGTGTACCCCTCGCCGGTGAACCCCAGCGAACACCCGGCCAGCGCGACGAAGGCGAGGAGCGCGGCGCGCACGTCTAGAAAGCTCCAGAGAAGGAGACGCTGCCACCACCGGTGCTCGGGACGATCGCGAGCCCCACCGGCACCTCGGGTCGGGTGAAGAAGATGACCGCCGAGGCGGCCGCCGCCACCGCCCCTCCGATGAGCAGACCGTCGGCGAAAGCCAGGGTGCGCCCGACCGTCACCACCTCGGCCGGCGTGCACATCGGGCGGCACATCTCGAGCCGGGCGCGCCCGTTCAGGCCGACGAGCCCCGTGAGCCCTGCCGCCGAGAACAGCGCCGCACCGAGCCCCGAGAAGACCCACGTCGCGAGCGGCACCGGCCGCCCCATCTTCAGCATGGGGGTGTCGAGTGTGGTGCTGACGGCCTGCTCCTGGCTCTTGAGCACCACCTGCACCTTGCGCGCGCGGTCACCCTCGAGCGCGACGATCTTCGTCGTCACCGGAGGGAACTCGCGCGTGGTGAAGACGAGCGTGTGCTCACCGGGGTCGACGGGCACCGCTTTGCCGTCCACCCGCTCGAGCAGCGGCTTGCCGTCCATCGTCACCAGGACGTCGGTCAGGTTCGAGCCGTCGGCGAGGCGCACGTCGAAGACGAGGCCGGGAACGAGGGCCTGGAGCTCGCCGACCCACTTCACGCAGTCGCGGCTCAACGTGCGGGGGCACGCGTCGGCCGAGCAGACGATCGCGGCGTCACGCGCCTCGATGAGGCGTCCGTCACGCCGGGCGCCCTGGGTCGACTCGTACGCGTCGAAGCAGACCTGGGTCTGGGCCTTTTCGGCCCTGGGGGCCGGCTGGGCGAGCGCCGTGGCGCTCACCACCAGGAGCAGGACGGTCAATCGAAACATTCGGGGCGGGGCCTCTTGATGCCCTTGGCGTCCACGGTGAAGGGGTTGTCGCAGTCCTTCGCCGTGCGGGGGCGGCTGATGGGCCGGGTGATGGCGGTCGGCGTCGCGGGGGCGACGGGCGTCGTCGGTGCTGGCGGCGTCGGAGCGACGGGAGGCGCCGCGGCGACGACGGGCGCCGAAGCGGGTGGGGGCACCGGCGCGCTCGCCGGGGGCAGCTGTGCGGGCGAGGCGACGATCGCCGGCGCGGGCTTCTTCTCTGGCGGGCTGGCGGCGCCCAGCCGTCCGGCAGCGAAGGCGACCAGGCCGACCGCGAGGGCAGCGGCGGGCATCACCCACGACGGTCGCGGCTTCATCGGCGCGGGCAGGGGCTCGGCCTGCGCGGCCGAGGTGCCCGAGAACGTCGGCACGTCGACGCGCCGGGGCGCCGGCACCGGGTTCGACATCGGCGTGTGGGGAATCGTCGAGTCCTCGAGCGAGCGGATGAGGCCCGAGCGCGCGGTCAGCAGATCGCCAGCGAGCGTGGAGACGACGTGCGACACCTCTTGCGGCGTCGCTGGCACCACCGCCGCCTCGAGCGCCGTCACCATCTCGAGCGCCGTCTGGAAGCGCGTCTCCTTCTGCCGCTCGAGGCCCTTGAGCACCACGGCGTCGAGCACCGCCGGCAGGTTGGGGATGAGCTGGGAGGGCGGGCGAATGGGCGCCTTCATCACCAGCCCCATGGTGGCCACGCTGTCGTCGGCGAAGAACAGGCGCTGGCCGGTGAGGGCCTCCCACAAGACGATGGCCGCCGAGAACACGTCGGCGCGGCGATCGATCGGCTGCGCCAGCATCTGCTCCGGCGCCATGTACGACAGCTTGCCCTTCACCTCGCCCTCGCGCGTCGCCTGCATGCGGCCGAGCGCCTTCGCCACCCCGAAGTCGATGACGCGCGCGAAGCCGTCGAGGCCCACGAAGACGTTCTGCGGAGACACGTCGCGGTGAATGAGCTCGAGCTTCTCGGCCTTCTCGTTGGTGGCCTCGTGCGCCGCGTGCAGCCCGCGCAACAGCCCGCCGACGATCGACACCACCACCCTGGTGGGAATGCGCACCTTGCGCTGCTGCGCCGCCATCAGCAGGCCCGAGAGCGACTCGCCGTGGATGTAGTCCATCACCACGAAGAGCTCGCCGTCGCGCGCCACCACGTCGAGCGTGTCGACGATGTTGGGGTGCTGAATGCGGGCGGCGATGCGCGCCTCTTCGAGGAACATGCGCACGAAGTGCGGGTCTCGGGCGTACGTCGGGTGGAGCCGCTTCACTGCCACGGTGCGCGCGAACCCCTCGTCGGCGATCAGCCGGGCCAGATGCACGGTCGCCATGCCGCCCTCGGCCAGCGGCGCCGAGAGCACATAGCGACTGCTTCGTTCGAGCGCGCGCCCGTCGAATGACACGCTCATCAGGGTAACAGGACTGGCGTGAAGTCACGTCGAAATGGCTGTCTCGATCGCTGTGTAGGCGATTGTGCTTCACCGCCGAGGGGCTACGCTTCGCTCCGTGGACGCCCGCCGCCAGCTGCACGACATCGGTTCTGCTGTCTCGAGTGACTTCGTCAAGAACCGCTCGATCCTCTCGTTCGAGGAGTACATGCAGTTGTTCCTGGGCGCGCCCGGGCAGCAGCTGCGCAACGCTGCGCAGTACCTCGTCGACGCCATCGACTTCTTCGGCGCCGAGCAGGTGCCGCACCCGACCGGCCGCATCCGCCGCTTCAAGGTGTTCGACGCGACGCCCGAGGAGCCTGATCTGCGGGTGGCGGGCCAGGAAGAGGTGCAGAACGCCGTCTACCGGCTGCTCGGCAACTTCGTGCGCGCCGGCGCGGTCAACAAGCTCATCTTCCTGCACGGGCCCAACGGCTCGGCCAAGTCGTCGCTCGTCGAGTGCCTCAAGCGCGGCCTCGAGCAGTACTCGCAGACGGCCGCCGGCGCCCAGTACACGTTCAACTGGATCTTCCCGAGCGAGAAGCTGGTGAAGGGCTCCATCGGCTTCGGGGGCGAGAAGGGTGGCACCACCGGCTCGCTGGCGACGTACGCGCACCTGGACGCCGAAGACATCGAGGTGCGGCTGGGCAGCCCACTCAAAGAGCACCCGCTGCTCCTCATTCCCCTCAAGGAGCGCAAGCGGCTGTTCGCCGAGGCGCTGGGCCCGAAGTCCGACCTCGTGGTGCCGTCGGTGCTCCTCGAGGGGCAGCTCAGCCACAAGTCGAAGAAGATCTTCGACGCGCTGCTCGCCTCGTACGGAGGCGACTACCTCAAGGTGCTGCGCCACGTGCAGGTCGAGCGCTTCTACTACTCGCGGCGCTACCTCGCCGGCATCGCGTCGGTCGAGCCGCAGATGAGCGTCGACGCCTCGTACCACCAGGTCACCGCCGACCGGACGCAGGGCAACCTGCCGCCCGCGCTGCATAGCACGGTGCTCTTCGAGCCGCACGGCGCCCTCGTCAACGCCAACCGCGGCCTCATCGAGTACGCCGATCTGCTCAAGCGCCCGCTCGAGGCGTTCAAGTACCTGTTGAGCTTCTGTGAGACCGGCGAGGTGCCGCTCGAGCACTTCTCGCTGCAGCTCGACGAAGTGCTGATCGCGTCGTCGAACGAGAAGCACCTGGCCGCGTTCAAGGAGCTGCCCGACTTCGCCAGCTTCAAGGGGCGCATCGAGCTGGTGCGGGTGCCGTACCTGCGCCGCTGGAAGGTCGAGCGCGAAGTGTACGACGCGCAGGTGAACGCCCGCACCGTGGGCCGGCACATGGCGCCGCACGCCACCGCCGTCGCTGCGCTGTGGGCCACGCTGACGCGGCTGAAGAAGCCCCTGCCCGATCGGTACCCGCAGGAGGTGCGCGCGCTCGTCGAGCGCCTGTCGCCGCTCGAGAAGCTCAAGCTGTACCAGGAGGGCGAGCCGCCCGAGCGCCTCACGCTCCAGCAGCAGAAGGAGCTGCGCAAGCTGGTGCCGCAGCTCTACGAGGAGTCCGACTCGTGGCCGAACTACGAGGGCCGCAGCGGCGCGTCGGCGCGCGAGGTGAAGACGGCGCTCCTCAACGCCGCCCAGTCGATCGAGCACGACAGCCTGCACCCGCTCGCCGTGCTCAAGGAGCTGTCGGCGCTCGTGCGCGACAAGAGCGTCTACGAGTTCCTCCAGCAGGAGATCGTCGACGGCTACCACGATCACGCCGAGTTCGTGCGCGTCGCCGAGGAGCAGTACCTCGAGTGGACCGATCGCGAGGTGCGCGAGTCGATGGGCCTGGTGTCGGAAGGGCAGTACGAGGAGCTCTTCGAGCGCTACGTGCAGGCGGTCAGCGCGTGGGTGAAGGGCGAGCGCATTCACAACCGCATCACCGGCCAGGCCGAGAAGCCCGACGAGGGCCGCATGGCCGAGTTCGAGACGCTGGTGATGCCCAAGGGCGACGACGCGAAGGAGTTCCGCAAGGGCCTCATCGCCACCGTCGGCGCCTGGCGCATCGACAACCCCGAGGGCAGCGTCGAGTACCGGCGCATCTTCCCCGATCTGTTCAAGCGGCTGTCCGATCACTTCTACGACGAGCGCAAGCGCACGCTGCGCATCAACGCCGAGAACACGCTCAAGGCGCTGTCCGGTGAGCGCGGCTCGCTGTCGGCGAAGGACCAGCAGCAGGTCGACAAGACGCTCGAGGTGATGAAGACGAAGTACGGCCACACCGAGGCGAGCGCGCGCGACGCCATCGTCTTCCTGATGAAGAAGCGCTACGCGTGACCGAGGCGCTCGCCACCCACCTGCTCCTCGAGCTGTGGGGCGTCGACGAGGCGCTCCTCAACGACGAGCGGGCCCTCGAAGCCCACCTGCTGGCGGCTGCCGCGGCGGCGCGCTGTGAGGTCCTGGGGAGCGTGCGCCACCGCTTCCACCCCCAGGGCGCCAGCGTCGTCGTCCTCGTCGCTGAGAGCCACCTGTCGGTCCACACCTGGCCCGAGCACCGGTACGCGTCGGTCGACATTCTCACGTGCGGGGCGACGCTCCCCGAGGCCGGCGTGGCCTGCCTGATCGAGCGATTCCGTCCCGAACGGCACGAGGTGCAGCGCCTCGCGCGCGGCCTCGTTCGTCCGGCCCTGCGTCAAATCCCGTGACATTCCGCGCACCTGCAAGGCCGTCGACAGCCCGCGGGGCACCAGCGGAACCGCGCGGAAAGACAACGGTCTTACCTTGACCGACAGGGGGCTTTTCGGCGAAACTCCGCGGCCCTCTGAACAGACCGACGGCCGTCCACCCGGTCGGTTCCGCCGCTCTTCAAAAGACGCAGTTCCGCCCAAAGAACGCAGTGCCGCTCTCCAAAGACGCAGTCAGGAAGGTCGACCGATGGCTGACGGACCCGTGCTTCACTTCTTTGCCGGAAAAGGTGGCGCTGGCAAGACCACGCTGTCGACGGCCCACGCGATCACCGCGCTCGAAGACGACGCGAAGGCGCGGGTGCTGCTGGTGGCGCTCGAGGCAGACAGCGGCGTCGCCGATCTGCTGAAGAAGAAGCTCTCGTCCCGGCCCACGAAGCTGCAGGCGGGCAAGGGCCCGGGCGCGCTGTCGGCGGTGGAGCTCGATCTCGAGGCCCTGGCCGAGGCGTTCAACAAGAAGTGGAAGCCGGCGCTGCTGGGCTCGACGCAGAAGGGCGCGGTGCTGGCCGACGACGATCTGAAGAAGCTGCTCGAGACGAGCACCACCCGCATGGGCGAGGTGGCGGCGCTCTTCCACCTCATCGAGCTGGCCGAGTCGGGGGAGTGGGACGCGGTGGTGGTCGACGGCTTCTCGACTTCGCACGCGCTGCGCTTCCTCGATCACGCCTCGGTGCTGCGCCGGTTCATCGCGCTGCTTCGCGGCGAGCGCCACGGCCGGCCCTCGAAGAACGTGGTGCGGCCGGCGATGCCCGTCGACGAGTTCGCGCTCAAGGCCGACGCCGCGGTCGCGTTCCTGAAGGACTCGAAGAAGTTCGCGCTCCACGTCTGCACGGTGGCCGAGCCGGTGGCCGAGGCCCAGACGAAGCTGCTCTTCAAGGTGATCGGCGAGCGCGGCATTCCCGCGGAAGAGATCGTCGTCGACATGATCGAAGACGGGAAGGGGAGCCCCGAGGTGGCCAAGCGCCGCGGCCTCCAGGCGCCCCACGCGCGCAAATACCAGACGATGAGCGCGAAGGTGGCGCTGCTGCAGCGTCGCATCGTCGGCCCGCGCGGCTTTGACGAGGTGAAGAAGTTCGCGGCTGAGTGGGCCAGCGGCAAGGAGACGAAGGCGCTCCAGTTCGGCCCCGCCGAGGGCCCGCCGCCCACCGTGCGCGCGCCCTCGATGCCACCCATCGCGGCGCCGCCGCTCCCGCCGACCCGCTTCATCTTCTTCGTGGGCGCCGGTGGCGTGGGCAAGTCGTCGTGCGCTGCTGCCGCGGCCGTGACGCTCACCGAGAAGGAGGGCCCGGTGCTCCTCCTCTCGACCGACCCCTCGCACTCGTTGTCCGACGTGCTGGTGAGCCGCCTCACCGACACCGAGACGCAGGTGAAGGGCACCAAGGGCCTCTACGCCCGCGAGATCGACTTCACCGTCTGGTTCAACAACCTGCGCAAGAAGCTCAAGGAGCTCGCCGAGCCGATGTTCGGCGCCGAGGCCAAGGGTGAGACCTTCGCGCAGGACCGCGAGGTGTTCCGCAACCTGTTCGACCTGGCGCCCGTCGGCATGGACGAGCTGGCCGCCATGACGGCGCTCACCGACGCGCTGGTGCAGGAGCGCTTCAAGCGCATCGTCATCGACCCGGCGCCCGCGGGGAACAGCCTGCGCGTGCTCGAGGTGCCGGCCATCGCCCGGCAGTGGTTCCAGGCGATTTTTGCCATCGCCAGCAAGTACAAGGCGAAGGGCGGCGCGGCGCTGATGGCCTGGTGCGAGGCGCAGCTCAAGCACATCGATCGCTTCGAGAAGGCCCTCACCAACCCGGCCGAGTGCCGCTTCGTCGTCGTCACCCGCGGCGAGGACCTCGGTGTGCCCGCCATGGAGCGGCAGATCGAGTACCTCAAGGGCCTCAAGCTGCCGTTCGAGCGCGTGCTGGTGAACCGCGTGCTGCCGAAGACGACGCCGCCGTGCCCCATCACCGAGGAGCGTCGCAAGAACCAGCTCGAGGTGGCCAAGGTGATCGAGAAGAAGGTCGGCTTCCCCGTCACGCTCGCGCCCGAGCTCGGGCGGCACCCGGCGCAGCTGCGCGCGCTCAAGGAGTTCCGCACCTCGTGGTACGCGCTCACTCCGACCGTCAAGGTCAAGGCCGCCTGACCGGGCGACAAGGCACCGTGGCCCAGACGAAGTTCATCGCCATCGCAGGCAACATCGGCGCGGGGAAGACCGAGCTGACGGCCTTCCTCTGCCGGAAGTACGGGCTCAAGCCGTTCTACGAGCCGAACGATCAGAACCCGTACCTCGAAGACTTCTACAAGGACATGAAGACCTGGGCGCTGCGCTCGCAGATCTTCTTCCTCACCCACAAGTTCCGGCTCCACCGTGAGCTCGAGCGCGAGGCCGGCACCGCGCTGCAGGACCGGACGATCTACGAAGACGCCGAGATCTTCGCGCGCAACCTCGCGCGGCAGAAGCTCATCGACAAGCGCGACTGGCAGACCTACTGGGAGCTGTACGAGACGATCGCGGCGTCGCTCAAGCCGCCCGATCTCATGATCTACCTGCGGTGCCCGGTGAAGACGCTCAAGGCCCGCATCAAGCTGCGCGGGCGCAAGATGGAGCAGGACATTCCCACGCCCTACCTGAAGCGCCTGAACGATCTCTACGAGAACTGGTTCGAGCGGTACACGATGTCGCCAGTGCTGGTGCTCCCGACCGACACGCTCGACTACGTGACCGACCTCGTCGACCGCGCCGACCTCTTCAAGCAGATCGAGAAGCACCTGTGAGCGACGCCGCCGCCATGAAGGACGTGTTCGTCCTCGCCACGGAGAAGACCGAGCCGGTGGCGAGGGCGGCGCTGGAAGAGGCGTTCGCGGGAGACGAGGTCGAGCTCGTCTTCGGCGAAGATGACTGCCTGTTCTCGGTGCGGGCCGACACCTCGCGCGTCGACGTCTCTTTCGAGGTGCGTGACACCCCGCTGGGGTGGTCGCCCGATCTGCTCATCGGCACGCCGGAGCTGCGCCGCCTCCTCGAGGGCGCGCGGGGCTTCTACCGGGTCCGCTACACGCCCGGCCAGCCGCAGCAGACCGTGGCCGTCTTCGAGGCGCTGTGGACCGTGCGCACCCTCATGGAGCTGGTCGACGCGGTGTGCGTCGACGTCACCGCCTTCCGCATGCACTCGGCCCTCGACGTCGAGGAGATCACCGAGCTCGACTTCGACATTCGAGATCACGTCACCATTCACGCGATGGCCATGTCCGAGGGCGCGCCCGCCATGTGGGTGCACACCCACGGCCTGTCGAAGTTCGGCACGCTCGACGTCGAACTCTTCAACATCCACGAAGACGATCTGCCGGCGGCCGAGACGTTCCTCCACGAGCTGTGCACCGATCTCGCCTTCGGCCAGGGCCCCAGCCAGCGCATGATCGTCAGCACCAGCGTGGGCAAGGCCTTCATCCTCGTGCCGAGCGAAGAGGCCCGCACCAACCTGCCTGGCGTCGATCCCGAGCTCTTCGAGGGCCACGACGCGCAGATGGTGACGGTGGTCTCGCCCGAGGGAAAACACTCGATGAGCGAGATGCTCGAGCAGTATCGCGATCGGTTCGAGGAAGAGACCGAGGAGCAGGCGCAGCGGCTGAAAGTGCAGGCCGAGCGGCTGTTGCCCCACTTCAAGGCCCGCTTCATGCGCAAGGGGCTGATGGAGCCGCTCTCGTTCGTGGTGCGCGCGCCCTTCGAGGTGCACCCCGACGGCGAAGACGAGGCGCCCGGCGACGAGCAGCTGTGGGCCGAGGTCGTCACCTGGGACGAGGGCAAGGTGATCGGCCGGCTCGTCGACGGCGGAGAGACGACCACCGAGTGGCGCAAGGGCGCGCACGTGGAGATCGACGAGTCGCAGATCAACGCGCTGGCGGTGACACGCGAAGGCCGTACGCTCGACGCCGACGAGCTCAAGGCGCTCCTCCAGGCCGAGCTTCCGGCCTGAACTCGAGGGAGGGAACGTGGCTGCCCTGCTGCTGCTGACGGGACCCCAGGCTGGACGACGGCACGAGGTGACCGGCGAGGTCATCATCGGCCGCAGCCCTTCGTGCACCATCAGCCTCGAGGACGCCAAGGTGTCGCGGCGCCACGTGCGGCTCGCGCTCGAAGACGGTCAGGCCCGGGTGAGCGATCTCGGCAGCCGCAACGGCACCGTCGTCAACGGCGAGAAGATCGAAGCCGAGATGGTGCTGTTGCCGGGCGATCGGCTCCAGGTGGGTGACTCGACCATCCTCTTCGAGCCGTCGGCGCGGGCGTCGTTGTCGGACAAGGAGGCGTCGAGCGAGGTGTCTGGCGCGCCCGTCGAGGAGCTGCTCCCGGCGGCGGGGCCGGTCGCGGGGCTGTACCACGCGGGCGTGGCGCTGCTCTCGGCGACGAGCGAGGCGATGGTGCTCCGGCGTGCCGCCGAGGAGCTGTCGCGGGGCGTGAACTCGGACAAGGCGGCGGCGCTGCTCGGCGGCACCGATGGGCTCCTCACGGCGGCGGTGGTGGGCGCCGAGAAGGTGGAAGTGCCGCGCTCGATGGTGCGCGCGGCGCTCGAGCGGAAAGAGGCGAGCCTGGCGGGCGGGGTGCTGGTGGCGCCGCTGATCGCCTCGGGCGGCGCGCCGTTCGGCATCCTCTACGCGGAGCGCCCCGAGGACTTCGGCGTCGAGGAGCAGCGCACCATCACCGCGCTCGGGCGCCTGGCGGGCGAGGCCTGCACGGCCCTGCGCGCGCAGGAAGATCCGTCGCACCAGGTGCACCTGATCGGCTCGTCCCGCCAGTTCCGCAAGACGGTCGAGCAGGCGCGTCGCGCGGCCTCGGCGCCCGACACGGTGGTGCTGTGGGGCGAGTTCGGCACCGGCCGGCTCCAGATGGCCGAGTACATTCACTCGCGCTCGCCGCGGGCCCTGGCGCCCTTCATCGTCGTCGACTGCCGCAAGCACCCCAACGCCGTCGAGGAGCAGCTCTTCGGCCGCACCAGCGCGCCCGGAGTTCCGCCCGCCAGCTCGGCCCTCTTCGAGGCCGACGGCGGCACCTTTGTCTTGCGGGCCATCGAGGCGCTGCCCCGGCACGCGTCGGACCGCCTCGCGCGCCTGTTGTCCCGCCGCGTGGCGCCCTCGCGCCAGGGCGGAGAAGAGCCGGTCGACGTGCGGGTGATGGTGACGTGCGATGCGCCGCTGCAGACGCTGGTGTCGCGCGGTGAGCTCGACGCAGAGCTGGCGCGGGTGCTCGCGGGCACCGAGGTCGAGACGCTCCCGTTGCGCGATCGGCGGCCCGACGTGCTGCAGCTCTTCGAGCACTTCGCCGCCGAGGCCGCGCGCGCCCGCCGCAAGGAGCCGCCACAGCTCACCCCCGACGCCCGCCGCGTGCTGGTCGACTACCACTGGCCGCTCAACGTCGAAGAGCTCCGCGGCGTCACCGAGCGGCTGGCCCTGCTGTACGGCGGGGCCGAGGTGTCGGCGCTCGTGCTCCCGCCCGAGGTGCAGCAGGGCGCCACCGAGGGGGCCCTGACGCTGGCCCAGCGCGTCCAGCGGCTCGAACGTGACGCCATCGCCGAGGCCCTGCGCGCTGCGCGCGGGAAGAAGATCAAGGCCGCGGCGATTCTGGGCATTTCGCGCCCGACGCTCGACAAGAAGATCGAGGACTACCAGCTGGTGGTCGAGAAGCGCCGCGCCTGAGGCGGGATGCCGTCCTGAAGGTCTCCGCCGCCGATCTGAGAGCTCAGAGGGAGGGTCGGAAAATCCAGGGGGCCCCCACCTTCTCGAGCGAGAGCGTCTTCCGGAGCGTCTCCGCCCGCTGGCGGTGGTTGATGGAGGACTCCACCCGACGGTCGAGCGTGCATTTCGGACGGTCCCCGCCGGCCCGGTCTCGCGCCCAGATGATTGGTTGAGGCGTCCGTCCGCAATCGGCGAGGCGAGGATGCATCGCGGACTCGCGGCGATGATGCGCCGCGCTCGACCGACCGTCTGCGAGCTCATGCAAAGTCCGGCTCGGCTCCGATGGAAGACTCCGGGCACCCGTCGTCCTCGCGGGCGCCCCCAGGGACGTGGCACAACGCGCGCACATGAAGCTCGTCTGGTCGAAAGAGGCCGCGAAGGCGAAGCGCCAGGGCAACCCCCTCGTGGCGCTCGAGACCTCCGTGCTAGCGCAGGGGCTCCCACACCCGCACAACCTCGAGGCCGCGCGGCGGTGCGAAGACGCCATTCGGCGAGCGGGAGCGACGCCAGCAGCGATGGCCGTCATCGACGGACGCCTCCACGTCGGCCTCTCGGCGGACGAGACCGGGCGACTGGCGACCGGGAAAGGGCTGCTCAAGGTAGGCTCGCGCGATCTCGCCGTCGCCGTGGCGACGAAGGCGACGGGCGGCACCACGGTCAGCGCGACGTGTGAGCTCGCGGCCCACGCCGGCATCCCGGTGTTCGCGACGGGTGGACTCGGCGGGGTCCACCGGGGCGTCGCGGAGCACCTCGACATCTCGCAGGATCTCCCCGCGCTGGCGCGCTGGCCGGTCGCCGTGGTGTGCGCTGGCGCCAAGTCGGTGCTCGACCTGCCGAAGACGCTCGAGCTGCTCGAGACGCTGGGCGTGCCGGTCATCGGCGTGGCCACCACCGAGCTGCCGGGCTTCTACAGCCGTGAGACCGGCCTGACGCTCGAGCACAGCGTGCCGAACGCGAAGGTGGCGGCGGCGGTGCTCGATGCGCGGCTGGCGCTGGGGCAGGGGGGCCTCGTGTTCGCGGTGCCTCCGCCCGAGGCGACCGCGCTTTCCCGCGCCGAGATCGAGCGGCACCTGAAGGCCGCGCTGTCGCTCGCGCGCGCCCGCGGAGTCTCGGGCAAGGCCGTCACGCCGTTCCTCCTGGGCGAGATGGTTCGGCGCACGAAGGGTCGAACGCTCGCCGCCAACCTGGCGCTGCTCGAGAACAACGCGCGCTTCGCGGCCGAGGTCGCGGTGGCGCGGCGCGGCTGATCATCGGCCGGGAAACGCCGCGCAGCACGCCCACGAAGACGGGCAGCGTCGAGACGTTCGACGACGACGCCACCACGAGCGGGCGAATCACGTTGTCGGTGGGCGAGTCGCGCGCAGCTCCAGCGCCTGCCGGTTCGGTTGCAGTTCTGGCGTCGGGACGGAAGCCGAGTGAGACGGCCGCCAGGAGGCTCCCGCTCTGCGTCGAGGAAGGCGGGTCTCGGCGCGCTCGCCGGTGTACGCTCCCAGGCTCATGGAGCTGCACGAATTCGTCGAGCTGCGTCGTCCGAAGTGGGAAGCCCTCGAGCGGTTGCTGGAGCGCGCCGAGCGGCAGGGCCTCAAGGCGCTGGCGCTGGACGATGCCCGGGCGCTCTCGAGGTTGTACCGCCAGGCTTCGTCAGATCTCCTCTGGGTGCGCGCGCGCGCGGGAGCCGCCGACGTCAGCGGCTACCTCAATGATCTCGTCGGGCGTGCCTACGCCATGACCTACCCCGGCCAACGAGTTCGGCCGCGCGAGGTGCTGCGCTTCCTCACGCACGGCTTCCCCGAGCTGGTGAAGCACGAGTGGCGGCTCATCGCGGCCTCCACCCTCATGTTCCTCGTCGGCGGCGGCTTCGGGTGGATCGGCATGGCCTTCGACCCCGACGCGGCGCCCTACCTGGTGCCCTCGATGCACCAGAAGCTCGACCCGGTCGAGCGTGCGAAACGCGAGGCCGACCCGAAGGCGCAGACGGCCGACGTCGGCGATCAGGCCGCGTTCTCGGCATTCCTCATGCGAAACAACATCGGCGTCGCCTTCTTCGCGTTCGCGCTCGGCATCACGGCCGGCGTGGGCACGACGATTCTGCTCTTCGGGAACGGGGTGCTCCTCGGTTCGCTCGCGTGGGTGTACGCGGCGAAGGGGCAGGCCGCGTGGTTCTGGGCGTGGATTCTTCCGCACGGCATCCCCGAGATCACCGCCATCTGCCTGGCTGGCGCCGACGGGCTCGTGTTGGCGCGGGCGCTGGTGGCACCGAAGGGGCTCGCGCGACGAACGGCGCTGCGGCGAGAGGGGGTCACCGCGGTCAAGCTCGTGCTGGGCACGGTGGCGCTCTTCATCCTCGCCGGCTTCATCGAGGGCACCATCTCGCAGATCCACCCGCCGCGGCTGCCGATCTGGTTCAAGATTGGCTTCGCGCTGATCGTCGGCAGCGGGGTGTACGCCTATCTGCTCTCGGGCTTCCTGCAGCGCGACGGGTCCGTCACTTCCCCAACGCGCTGAGCAGGCCGAGCAGGATCGAGCCGAAGCACGACAGCGCTCCCAGCACGATGCCGCCGATCGCCATCTCGCGGCCCTTCTGCGCGTTGCCGCCGGCGTTGATTTGATTGAGGGCGACGACGCCCGTGACGATCGCCGCCAGGTTCGCGAACGGCAGGCAGCAGCCGATGAAGCCGCACACGAGCGAGGCGATGGCGACGCCGTTCGTCTCACCTCCCGGCTGCGGTGGCGGGCGGAAGCTGCCGGGGCCGTAGGGGTTCGACACCTGGGGCGCGTTGACGCCTGGCGGAGCGCCGCTCCAGACGTTGGGCGGCGGCTGCACGGCGACGGGTGGCGGCGCCTGCCCGAGCGGCTTCACCGGCTGGCCCCCGAAGCTGGGCAGATTCGCGGGCGTCGGGGGCGGGGGCGCGCTGCCCTGCTCGAACGGCACCTCGAAGCTGGCGGTGCAGGCGCGGCACGTCACCCGGCTGCCAGGCGTGCCCTCGTTCTCGGTGCCGCAGTTGGGACAGAAGACCTTCATGGCGTTCCTTTACAGCGCTCCGCGCGCCTTGATCTCGAGGTACTTGTTCACGGCCGCCAGCGAGAGCGCGTCGGCCTCGACGTCGATGACGGTGACGCCGTCTTGCCCGACGTTGCGCTTGGCGGCCTCGCGCTCGAGGAGCAGCTCGCTGGCGACCGCGTGCTGGTAGGCCACCTCGGCCTCGGGCGGCGGGGTGCGCAGCAGGCGATGGAGCGCCGCGTCCTTCACCGACAGACACACGGGCACGTGCCGCTTCGCGAGGCGCCGCATCGGGCCCACCATCGTGGCGGCCTGATCCTCGTCGAGGAAGTCGGTGAACACGCACAGCAGCGAGCGGCGCATGAGGCGAACGTTGAGCTCCTTGAAGAGCGCGAGGTAGTCGACGGTGGTGAGATTGGGCTTCGACGAGTAGAGCGCATCGACGATCTTCCGGTACTGGGTGCGGCCCGCGGCTGGCGCGATGAACGACTTCACCCCGTCGGCGAACACCACCAGCCCCACCCGATCGCCGTTGCGAATGGCGACGAAGGCGAGGAA
This sequence comes from Myxococcaceae bacterium, assembly GCA_033763395.1. Classification (GTDB taxonomy): domain Bacteria; phylum Myxococcota; class Myxococcia; order Myxococcales; family Myxococcaceae; genus Xiheimicrobium. The sequence goes on along the minus strand of JANRKQ010000018.1, from coordinate 120,208 downwards.
GAGCGCCGCGTTGACGGCGTGATCGAGCTTGGTGAGGCCGTCGACCTGCGCGGCCATGCTGCGCCCGGCGTCCACGCCGATGAACACGGTCTGCGAGCGCTCCGATTCCATCACGCGGGTGACGGGCTTGCCGCGGCGGGCGGTGGCCTTCCAGTCGACCTCGCGCACCGAGTCACCCTGGGCGTAGTCGCGCAAGCGGGCGAACTCGGTGCCCCGCCCGTCGCGGCGGAGCTGACGCAGGCCGAGGTTCACGAAGTCGAGGGCCGCGTCGGACAACAACAGTCGGCTGGCGCCACGCATGTCGGGGAAGACGCTGACGGCGGTGCGCGCTGGAACGACGCGCTCGTGCCACATCAGCCCCAGCGGCCCGCGCACCCGCACGTTGAGGTCGGCGAACTCGAAGCGGCCGCGGCCCTTCGGCGTGCAGATCGACACGAGGCGAACGCGGCTTTGGGCCGAGAGACGAAACGTGTGGTGCTCCGGCGTGGCCGAGAACTCGTCGGGCGCGTCGTCCTTCACCTCGAGGTGCAGGCCCGCACGGCCGGGGTTGATGACGTCGAGCGCCACCTTGTTCTCGACGCCCACCTGGAAGCGGTGGGGCAGCTCGCGCGTCACCTTCACCTTCGCGCGGCGCGCCACCAGGAAGTCGAGCAGGCCGACGGCGAGCAGCGACACGTCGAGGAGCAGCACCAGGGGCCACAGGCCCGCGATGAAGCCCGCCGCGACCGTGGGGATCGCCAGCAGGCACACCGTCGCCCAGAGCCGCGCCGAAGGGATCACCTCGGCACTTCCACCGAGTTGACGACCTCGCGCAGCACCTCGGCGGGCGTGGCGCCATCGAGCTCGGCGTCGGGCGACAGCAGCAGGCGGTGCTTGAGCACGGGCCCCGCGAGCGAGCGCACGTCGTCGGGGGTGACGAACGAGCGGCCCCGCAGCGCGGCGATGGCCTTCGAGGCCGTCAGCAGGTGCACGCTGGCGCGCGGGCCGGCGCCGAGGCGAATGCGGGTCGAGCTGCGCGTGGCCGCCACCAGCTTGCGCACGTACGAGAGCACCGGCGGCTCGATGGCCACCTGCTTCATCGCCTCGCGCGCGGTGAGGAGCTGCTCCTGGGTGATGGCGCTGTGCACGCCGGCCGAGACGAGATCGCCCGCGTCGAAGCCCCGGTGCACCGACTGGAGAATCGCCTCTTCTTCGGTGTCGCTCGGGTAGCCGACGTCGATCTTGAAGAGGAACCGGTCGAGCTGCGCCTCGGGCAGCGGGTACGTGCCTTCCGACTCGACCGGGTTCTGCGTCGCGAAGACGGTGAAGAGCGGCGACAGCGTCGAGACGCGGCCCTCGAGTGAGACGCTGCGCTCCTGCATGGCCTCGAGCAGCGCGCTCTGCGTCTTGGCCGGAGCGCGGTTGATCTCGTCGGCGAGGAGGATGTCGGTGAAGATCGGCCCCTTCACCAGCACGAAGGACTGCGACTTGAGGTCGAAGATGCTGGTGCCGAGGATGTCGGCGGGCATGAGGTCGGGCGTGAACTGAATGCGCCGGAATTCGGCCGAGACGCTGCGCGCGAGCGCCTTCGCCATGAGCGTCTTCGCCACGCCGGGCACGCCCTCGAGCAGCACGTGGCCGCCGGTGATGAGGCCGCACAGCATCAGCTCGAGCGCCTCGTCCTGGCCGACGACGGCCTTGCGCACCTCGGCGAGCGCGGCTTCGCGCACGGCGTTGGCCACGCCCACGGCCTGGGACGTCGGCGGTGGCGCGGCGGGCGGCGGAGCGATGGGACCACCAATGGGCGTCATGGGGTGCGGCCTTTCGTCGGTGAGGCGTCGAGGGTGCGGCGGGCGAGGGCGGCGAGGCGGGCGACGCCTTCGACCTCGGGTTCACTTCGGGCGGCGACGGCGGCGCGCGAGACGTCGAGCAGCGCTGCGGCGAGATCCTTGCGGCCGCGCACCTCGAGGGCGGCGGAGATCTCTGCAGGCTCGGCACGCTGCGGCAGCCCGGCCTTGCGCGCGTAGTCGGCGGCGAGCGCCTTCGCGATCGACGACGCGGCGTGCGCGTGGTGCTTGCCTTCCCGGTACAGGCGCGAGGTGGCGAAGAGGGCGTCGGTGGCGCCGATGCGGGTGTCTTCGGGCGGTGGGCGCGGGCGGCCGAAGCGCTTGAGCGACGCGGCCCACAACATCACCCCGAGGAGCAGCTGCGCGGCGGCGAACTGGAGCCCGTAGCGCGCGGCGAACTCGGCGATCGAACGGTCGCCGGTGAAGCCGTGGTGGTACTCGTCGAAGGCGATGGGCCCCTTCGTCGACAGGGGGCGGGTGAGGGCGCGCCAGAAGAGCGCGTTGTCGGCCCGCGCGAGCGCCTGGTTCATCGCGAGCTCCGGCGCGCCGACGATGATGACGCGGCCCTGGCCGTACGGCACCAGCCCCACCACTGCCTGCTCCGCGCCCTCGTCGACGTAGAGCGCCAGCGCGCCGGGAGGCAGGTCGAGCCAGATGCGTACGCGCGCCTCGAGGCGCTCGACGCCGGTGGTGAAGCGTGACGGCTGCGAGGGCACGAGGGTGGTGATCTCCTTCCGGTTCTCGGCGCCCTCGAGGAAGACGTCGATGGCCGTGAGCAGCTCGTTCTCGTCGGGCTCCATGGGCGCGTAGACGAGCGTGCCGCCGTTGCGCACGTACTCCAGGAGCTTCTTCGTCTCGTCCTCGTCGATGGGCGGGCTGCGAAAGGCGTTGAGCCCCCGCTCGCGGAACTCTTCCTTCTCCTCGTCGGTGAGGTCGTCGGGTTCGTTCCACGGGAAGCCGCCATCGGCCTTGCCCGGGTTGGTGCTCTTTCGATCCGACGCGTCCCGGAAGCGGGTGCCGAGCGTGACGAGCGTCGTCTCGGGCTCGAGCACCGCGAAGTCCTGCTGCCACCGCTCGACCGGCACCTGGCTGGACTCGAGGAGCAGGTAGAGCCCGCGCGCGCCGCTCTTCTCGGAGCGGTAGGTCGAGAGCCGATCGGCGAATGCCCCGCGCCGCGCGCCCTGCATCACGAACGAGCCGAAGGCGCCCAGCACGAGCAGGCCCGTCACCAGCAGCAGCGGGAACCGATCACGCATCGGCGCGGGCCTCCTGCTGGGCGAGGAGCGGCTGCACGATGCGACGGAAGGTGGCGTAGGCCCCGTCGCTCACCTCGAGGTTGCCGTACCAGGCGAAGTCGAAGCGCCGGGTCAGCTCGCGGAACGCCGACTTCTGCGCGCCGCCGCCCTTGAAGGCGAAGAGGTAGTCCCAGTTCGACTTCGTGGGGTCGTAGTCGATGACGCCAGCGCGGTGCAGGGTCGAGAGGAGCGCCAGGTACAGGTGCCGAATGGCCTCACGGTACTGGCCCTTCGCCGCGAGCTCGTCGGCGAGGCCGGCCCACGTCTCGGGGCGCTTCGACAGGGCGCTCATCGGATCCGACGTGAGCGGCGTCTCGGACGAGGCGAGCGCTTCACCGCCGTCCTGCTCCTCGGCCTTCTTCGGCAACAGCTGCAAGAGGAGGAAGACGAGCAGCCCCACCAGGAGCACGACGATCACGATGATGACGGCGTTGGCTCCGAACATCTCACCGCCGGCGAAGGCGGGCGGCTTCACATCGGGCTTGTCGTCGCGCTCGAGCAGCCACTCGAAGAAGCGCTTGAGCCACTTGCCCACCTGATCCCAGAAGGCCTGCCAGGGGCCGTCGGGCTTCGCCTCGTCTCCTTTCGGGGCCTCATCGTGCTTCTTCTCGATCTGCTGGAACTCGGGCCGGGCAAGAATCTGCGAGGCGTCGTCGCGGGCGGCCCTCGCGTCGAGCGCGGCCTCGGGGGCCTGGGTGGCCTCGAGCTCGAGCAGGCCCTCGCGCAGGTCCTTCTCGGCGGCGTCACAGTCCTGCTCGTCGTAGGCGCGCCGCTCGACCCGGCTGATGAAGCGCGACAGCGCCGAATGATCACGCTCACCGACCTTGTCGATGCGGCTCACCTGCTCGCGCTCGACGCGGGGCTCCATCTCGCACTCGTCGACGAGGCGCTCGACGCGCTGGCGCAGGGCCGTCGGTTCCTGCGAGGTCTGCGCGAGGGCCGGGACGGCGAGGAGCGCCAGGGCCGTCACCACCGCCAGCGGGGCCTTCGGCTTCTTGCGGCGCGGGAGCTGCTCCACCAGCGCGATGAGATCGAGCCCCTCCTGGCGTACGCGGCCGTCGATCAGCAGCAGCACCCCGGTCGCCGCGCGGATCGGCTCGAACAGCACGTAGGCGACGACGAAGAGCATCGCGATCCACACGCCGTTGTCGAGCGAGGTGAAGCGGTTGATGAAGTTCAGGTCGAGCGCGAGCAGCTGCTGGCCGAGCATCACCAGGAAGCTGGTGGCGATGTGCAGGTTGAGCACGAGCAGCAGCTGGAGCCCGTTGCAGGCCCGCACGAAGGGCGCCGTGTGCCGCGCTCCACCGAGGAGCTTCGAGGCCGTGCCGTACAGCGCCAGCGCCGAGCCCTCCCCGCGCATCGCGGCGGCGAAGATCGCCTGGTGGGCGCCGATGAAGAAGAAGCCGATGCCGAAGGTGAAGGTGACGAGGCAGAAGTCGATCACCAGCTGCAGCGTGCCGGCGACGATGAGGCCCGGGAGCCTTCGGAGCGCCGCCAGCAGGCTGCCCCGCACGGTGGGCTCGTCTTTCGAGAGGATCTGCTGCTCCAGGAAGTGAGTGGCGGCGCCCTGGGTGAGGCAGCGCGCGACGAAGGCGAGGGTGAGGAGCGCGACGGGGCCCGTGAGCGGCCGGCCCCGCTGCACCGCCTCGGCGGTCTGGAAGAACGCCCAGACGATCAGCGCCGCGGCCGGCAGCAGAATGACCCACAGCCCCGAGGAGCCAGCCGTCGCCCGCAGCGCCGAGTCGAAGAGGGCGAGGGTGTGCCGCGGCCTGAGCTGGAGCGCGTCGACGGCCATGTCAGTCCGCCAGGAGCGCGGCGAGGCCGTAGAAGCCGCCGAAGACGACCAGCAGGCACACCGCCGCGAGGAAGAGGTTGCCGAACGACCAGTCGTTGCGCGCCAGCGCCTGGCGGGCCTGCTGCAGCCGCTTGCCCAGGCACGTCGCGCAGCGGTTGATGCCCTCGAACTGGGTCGTGCACTCGACGCAGATCACGTTGCGGCACTCGACGCAGATGCCGAGGCCGGCGCGCTCAGGGTGGTAGTGACAACGTCCGGAACCGAGGCTCACGCTGCCGCAGAGTCTAGGGCCCTTTCCCGGCCCCTCGCGACAGCGTTTTTCTCACGGGCCACCGCTTAGAGCTCTTCGAGGAACTCCTCGTTCGTGCGGTAGCGCGACAGGCGCTTGAGCAGCGCCTCCATCGCCTCGACGGGCTTCACCGAGAAGAGCATCTGCCGCAGCTTCTTCACCTTCTCGTACTCCTTGAAGACGAAGAGCTTCTCTTCCTTGCGGGTGCCCGACTGGGGAATGTTGATCGCCGGCCAGATGCGCTTCTCGGCGAGCAGGCGGTCGAGCACGATCTCGCTGTTTCCGGTGCCCTTGAACTCCTCGAAGATCACCTCGTCCATGCGGCTGCCGGTGTCGATGAGCGCGGTGCCGATGATGGTGAGGGTGCCGCCTTCTTCGGTGGCGCGCGCGGCGCCGAACATGCGCTTGGGGCGCTCGAGCGCGCGGGAGTCGACGCCGCCCGACATCGTGCGGCCCGACGAGTCGACCTCTTTGTTGAAGGCGCGGGCGAGGCGGGTGATCGAGTCGAGCAGCACCACCACGTCCTTGCCGTTCTCGACGAGGCGGCGGGCGCGCTCCATGGCGAGCTCGGCGACCTTCAGGTGCATGGCCGGCGACTGATCGCTCGACGAGGCGAGCACCTCGGCCTTGATGTTGCGCCGCATGTCGGTGACCTCTTCGGGCCGCTCGTCGATGAGGAGCACCATCACGTGCACCTCGGGGTGGTTCGCGAGCACCGCCTGGGCGATCTTCTGGAGGATGATCGTCTTGCCCGTCTTGGGCGGCGCGGTGATGAGCGCGCGCTGGCCCTTGCCGAGCGGCGCGATGAGATCCATCACGCGGGTGACGAGCTCGCCGGTCTGGTGCTCGAGGGTGAGCCGCTCGACCGGGTCGACCGAGGTGAGATCGTTGAAGTGCGGGGCGCGGGTCGCCTGATCCATCGGCACGCCGTCGACGGTCTCGACCGAGACGATGGTGCCCTTGAGCCCCTTCATCTGCGCCTTCGCGGTGAGGTACTGGCCGGTGCGCAGGCGGAGCTTCTGCACGAGGTTCTTCGGAATCTCGGCGTCGTCGGGCCCGGGGAGCAGGTTGCGCTTGAGCGAGCGCAGCATCGCGTTCTGCCCCTTGACGTCGGTGTCCAGTACGCCCTCAACGATCTGCGTGGGCACCTGCACGGGCTGGCCGGTCTGCTGGGCCTGCCGCATCTGGTGCTGCTGCTGCTGCTGCGCCTGCTGCTGGGCTTGCCGCTGCTTGTATTGCTCGAGCTCCTGGGCGGTGAGGAAGATGTTCACCACCTGCCCGTCGGGCTGAATCACCTTGCGGAAGGCCTGGCCGTCTTCGGTGAAGAAGACGGGGTTGCCCTTGCGGCGACGGCGTCGGCGTCGGCGCTTGCCCTGGCCGGGGAGGCCGGGCTGCCCGGGTTGGCCCGGTTGTCCTGGCTGCCCGGGGGCGCCACCGCCACCGCCGCCAGCGTCGGCGCCGCCATCGTCCGGGCCGTCATCGGGGCCGTCGTCGCCACCGTCGTCGTCGCCGTCATCACCACCGCCGTCATTCGCAGGCGGAGGTGCCGGCGTCGTCGGATGCGCGGGATCGGTCGGCAGCTCGTCGTGTTCGTCGCTCATAGGGCCTTCCCGCGCGCCGGCGTCGTCGCCGGCACGAGTCCTTCGTCGTGATGGGGCAGGGCCTTTGTCCCACCGGGTGCCCCCGCTTCGGGAGTCACCGAACGATGTGGCCCTGAATCACCCCGGGGCCGGCACGCTGCCCGGCCCCATCGAGATGACGCGCCAGTCGTAGCAACTCAGGGCCCGAAGTGCACCTGATTCTGGGCGGTTTCAGCGCACTTCGAGGCTGTACTCGAGCCGGGCCTGCACACCCGGCGATGAGAAGAGCCACGCGTGGGGCCCCAGGGCCTTCAAGAGCGGCTCGAGCGGCGAGGGGATCGGCGAGAACAGGGCGGGCGCGGGCTCTTCCAGCAGCGTCGGCGCCGTGAGGCCCAGGAGCGACCCCACCAGGCTGCCCTGCGCCTGCACGATGGTGAGCTGGTAGTCGTCGTCGCCCTCGGCGAAGCCGGCCTTCTTCTTCGCCGACTGGACCGCCTCCATGAGCCCGCCGAGGTGATCGACCAGGCCCTTCGTCTTCGCGTCACGGCCGCTCCACACGCGCCCGCGCGCCACCTGGTCGACGGCTTCCTTCTTCAGCTTCCGGCTCGCGGCGACCTCGGTGATGAAGGTGTCGTAGAAGTCGTCGATCCACCGCTGGGCGGCCTGCCGCTGCTCGTCGGTCCAGGGATCGAAGAGGTCGCCGACGCCAGCGAGCTTGCTGCGCGAGATCGACTCCTGCGTGACGCCGTAGCTGTTCGCGAGCTTCTTGATCGCCGGCTTCGCGTAGAAGACGCCGATGCTGCCGGTGAGCGTCGTCGGGTTCGCCCAGATCTCGTCGGCGCCCATCGCCACGTAGTACCCGCCCGAGGCCGCGGCGTCGCCCATCGAGGCCACCACGGGCTTCTTCTTCTTCGCGTCGAGCACCGCGCGGTACATGAGATCCGAGGCGAGCCCGTCTCCACCGCCCGAGTCGACGCGCAGCACGATGGCCTTCACGTCGGGATCATCGGCCGCGTCTGCGAGGGCCGACACGAAGCTCTCGGCGCCCGAGATGGCCCCGCCGATGGGCGACGACTGGTTCCTGCCGCCCGAGATGCTGCCCAGCACGGGGACGATGGCGATCTTCCGCCGCGAGCCCCAGCGCACGTCGCGCACGTCGAGCGGGCGGAAGGCCTTCGTCGCCTTCGCGTCGGGCAGCAGCGCCTTGATCTTCTCGTCGAGCTCCTGCGGCGTCACCACGGCGTCGATCTGCCCCAGCTCCTTCGCGCGCCGGGTGGGCTTGAGGCCCTCGTCGAGGCCGGCCTTCCACGCCTCGGCGGTGAGGCCCCGGCGGGCGGTGACGCGCTCGGTGAGCAGCCCGTCGGCGGTGTCGAGGAAGGCGTTGAGCGTCTCGCGCTGCTCCTCGCTCATGTCTTTGCGGGTGAACTGATCGGGGAACGTCTTGTACTGCCCCACGCGCGCGACATCGACGCTCACGCCGTACGTCTCGGCGGCGCCGCCGAAGTAGATGACCGACGAGCGCACGCCGTCGACCATGAACATGGCCTCGCTCGCCGCGAAGATCTGATCGGCAGCCGAGGCCATCAGGTACTCGGCGTCACCGGCGCTCAAGACGTACGCGTACACCTTCTTGCCGGCGGCGCGGAGGCGCTCGAGCCCGGCCCGCACCTCGTCGGCCCGCGCGAGCCCCACGCCAGCGCCTTCGATCTTCACCAGCACGCCCGCGAGCTCGGGATCCTTCGCGGCGCGCTCGAGGTAGCGCAGGAAGCGCACGTACCGGTCCTCGGCGGCGATGCCGAGCAGCGAGCCGATGGTCGAGCCGCCCTCGGAGCCGATGTCGTTCACGCTGACGATGGCCAGGTGCTTCTTCGGCACGATCGAGCCGTACTTCGGCCCCGACGCGCGCCCCATGAACTGGAAGTCGAACAGGCCGTTCGCGGTGCCGAAGCCCTGCGTGTAGCCGACGTTCTCGAGATCGACGCCGAGGCCCACGTGGAGGGCGAGCGGCGAGTCGACCGAGAACCCGTGGCTGGCGCCCGCCGAGAGCCGCAGGCCCCGCACGATGGTGGCCTTCGCGGTGTACTGCATGCGGCTCTGCGCGATCGGCAGCGCTTCGCTCGCGTACCAGTCGACGCCGAGGGTGACGAGCTCCTCGAAGGGTCTGGCGCCGACGCCCACGCCCCACTCGCGGGAGAGCCGGGTGCCGGCGCCGTTCACCGGGGCGTTCAGGTTGCGCACGCTGGCGCCCAGGCTCAGCCACCGCAGCGGGCGGGACTGCACGCCGACGTCGACGCCGAAGAGGCCCTGCACCGGGCCGCCGAAGAAGACGTTGGCGGTGACGCCGGCCGAGAGCTGCTGCGGGCCGGCCGAGGCGCCGAAGGTGAGCTTCGAGCGCGCGGCGTCGGCCGTCGGCGCCAACGCCTCGAAGCCCACGCCGAGGCCGACGAGGTCGCCCACGGAGAACGCGCCGAAGAGGCCCGTGCCCGAGAGCCGCCGCGTCTGGCTGCGCTCGTGGACGAGCACCGCGCTCCAGCTCCCGACGCGCGCCAGGCCCTCCGGGTTGTAGGTGAGGGCCGTCGCCTCGTCGGCGAAGGCCAGCGCGTCGGGGAGCAGGGTGACGCCACGCGAGAGATCGGACGAGGCGAGATTCACCGTCTGCGCGAGGGCGCTCGAGCCGACGAGGACGCAGGCCCACAGCAGGCGACGGGAGACGGAGGCAGGTCGGGTCACGGCCCAGCGGTAAAGCACGCCAGCGCGCCCGTGTCCGGCGTCAGAACGGGCAGGCCGTCACCAGTCTTCGGTGCCGTTCACGCCATCGAGCGGGTCCTTGCCGCCCTTCTTCTTGTCGCGGTTCTGGGTGCGGCCGCCGCGATCTTCTCCGTTCCAGTCTTCGGTGCCGGCGCGGTTGTCGAGCGGGTCGGCCGAGCGCGTCACCTTGTCGCCGGGCCCGTCGCCGTTGTTGATGACCCACGTCACCATGCGCTGCACCTCGCCCTTCATCTGACCGAACTCGTCGCCCTGCATGGTGGAGCGCTTGATGGCGAGCCGCTTGCCCGTCTTCAGCTCGTAGTAGCCGATGGTGAGCTCGGTGCCTCCCGACTCGAGCTCCTTGACGACGGTGACGATGCCGCGATCGAGGCCGAGCGACTTCGACACGCTCGCCATGGTGGAGCCGCCCTTGTCCTTCACGGCCTCGGCGGCCAGCCGGTCCATCAGGGCGTCGAAGGCCTTGAAGCCCGACGAGGCGATGAGCTCGGGCGTGAACTCGGAGTCGTCGGGCGTCACCTCGATCATCTGCCCCACCTGGCGGAAGCCCGGCTTCTCGATCTTCACCATGGCCTTGCCGATGGGGAGCGTCTGGAGCGTCATGGGGCTGTACCCCTGGAACTCGCCGTTGAGGAACACGCGCGCGCCCGCGGGCTTCGTCTTCACCACGATGTTGCCGCGCAGCTGCGCGTTGCGGCTGATGGCCACCTGGGCCTTGAGCGAGAGGAAGTCCTGCGGGTAGCGCTTGCGATCGACCTCGAAGGTGGGCGACAGCGCCAGCAGGTTGAGAATGGCGAGCTTCGCCTCTTCGCTGTCTCCGCGCGACTGCAGCACCGCGCCGTACATGGCCCAGGCCTCGCAAAGGTTGCCGCAGGTCTTCATCGCCGCGACGGACTTGTCGAACTCCTTGAGCGTCGCGCGCAGCTTGCGCTCGGCCGCCTCATACTGCCGGTTGTCGAAGTCGGCCTTCGACTCGGTGAAGCCCGTCTGCGCGCGCTTGAGGCTCGCGGCCGCGTCTTCGTCGACGCCGATGCCGAACAGCTCGTCCGACGTTTTGACGGTGAAGCCCTGGTACTCGTTGAGCGCCTCGGTGATGAAGCCCTCGAGCTTGAGCGCCTGCGCCTCGGCGCCCTTGTCCATCGGCACCACGAGGGCGGCGATGCGCTGGGTCGAGGGCGGAGGCGCTGCCATCGCACCGACAGCGACGAGGGCCGAGAGCAGCGCGGGAGCGTGTCGCATGAGAGCCCTCATGGCGCGGGAGTCCCCGTCGCCGAGATGGGGAACAGCACCGGGTTGAACGCCGGGCGCGGAGGCGGGGCGCCCTGGGCAGCCGCCACGCCGATGCCCGTCGCCGTGCCTGCCACCACCACGCCGCCCACGACGGCCCAGAACCACCACTTCGAGAACACCGAGTCGCCGGAGTCCGGTTCCGCGGTGTCGCGCACGCTGGCGTCGTCTTTTTTCGCCACCGCCACCGGAGACGGATTGGCGAGGAAGGCCTTCACCTTGTCGACGATCGGCCCATAAGCGCCGTCGTTCGGCAGCTCGAGGTCCTTGAGGCGGCTCTTCGTCTCGACGTCCCACACCTCGAGGGGCCCCACGCCGCCCGCGCCCACCTCGGCCACGATGAGGAAGCGCGACTTCATCGTCTCGGCCACCTCGCGCGCCTCTTTCGGGAGGCCCTTGCCGAGGTTCGATGGCACCAGCGACGCCATGGCCCTGCGCGCCTTCGCGTACCCTTCGGCCTCGGAGAGCTCGAGCGAGATCTGCCCGCCCTCCTTCGTGACCGAGACGAACGCGCCCGCGGGCTTGAAGCCGGGCTTCTTGATGGTGACGAGGTGGCGGCCGACGGGCACCACCGGCGACTCGGGCAGCGGCGTCACGCCCAGCACGGCGCCGCGAAACGAGACCTCGGCGCCGAGGGGCAACGAGGCGATGGTGAGCTGCGCCTTGGGCGCCTTGTTGATGTCGACGAGCGCCTTGTCGACCAGCTTCTTCACGTCGGGGCCGAAGTACTTCGGGTCGAGCTCGAGCTGCGGGTTCAAGATGACGGCCTTCATCACCTGCTCGGCCGCCTGCTTGAGGCCCGGCTTGCCACCCGTCTGCAGCGCGATGTTGGCGAGGTGGAGGTGCAGCGTCGAGGCCTCCTTCGCGTCGGCCACCGCCGGGTTCTGATCGAGGAACGTCAGCGCCTCGGTGAACTTCGCGCTGGCGGTGTCGAAGTCGAGGTTGTCGACGGCGTCGGTGCCCTCCTTGATGAGCGCGGGCGCGCGGTTGCCGGGCATGTCGACGGGGAAGAGCGACTCGAGATCGGTGAGCGAGACCGAGCGCTCATCGAGCGCCTTGTGCAGCTCGACCTCGACCTTCGCCGCCGCCGTCTCGGCCGTCTCTTTCGGCACGATGAAAAGCGAGGAACGATTCGGTAACGCGGCTGGCGCCGAGAGCGCGACGACGAGCAGGGCAATCACGAGCCGGGACACTAGCCGACGAGGTGCTCAACGCACGTCCGACGATCGGCCCGGTGGCGCCCGAAGGCGACATCGACCTACACGCGCGTGCAGTCATTTTCTTGTGTGGCCTTCGGCGATGGGTACAGTCCGCGCCGGCACAGTCCTGTAGCACGCGCAACACGCGGAATAAGGCACGGGAAAGACGATGGAAAAGGCGCCCATGGCTGAACAGATGAGCATCCTCGAGGAGGCAGGGTCGGACGGCGGCGGCGGGGGTCGAGGCGGCCGCGGACGCGGCAAATCGGCCTCTGGCGGCGGTGGCGGGGGCAACGAGAAGCCCATTCAGCTCGCCGACGAGGCGCGCCGCCGGTACCTCAACTACGCGCTGTCGGTCATCACCTCGCGCGCGCTCCCCGACGTGCGCGACGGCCTCAAGCCGGTGCAGCGCCGCATTCTGTACGGCATGTGGAACGAGTCGGTCACCCACGACGCCAAGCACAAGAAGTGCGCGAACGTCGTCGGCTCGGTGATGGGCAAGTTCCACCCGCACGGCGACACGGCCATCTACGACGCGCTCGTTCGCCTCGCGCAGGACTTCTCACTGCGCTACCCGCTGATCGATGGCCACGGCAACTTCGGCTCGCTCGACGGCGATGCGCCGGCGGCCATGCGGTACACCGAGTGCCGGCTCGATCGCATCTCTGACGAGCTGCTCGCGGAGCTGTCGCGCAAGACGGTGCCGTTCCGGCCGAACTACGACGGGTCGAACACCGAGCCCATCGTGCTGCCGGCGAAGCTGCCGCAGCTGTTGATGAACGGCACCACCGGCATCGCGGTGGGCATGGCGACGAACATTCCGCCGCACCACGCGGGCGAGCTGATCGAGGCCTGCGTCGAGCTCATCAAGGACAAGTCGCTCGAGACGAAGGATCTGCTCAAGTGGGTGAAGGGCCCCGACTTCCCGACCGGCGGGCACATTCTCAACGGGAAGAAGGAGCTGCGGGAGATCTACGAGACCGGCCAGGGCGCGATTCGCCTGCGCGGTGAGTGGACGACCGAGGAGCGCCCCCGCGGCGGTCTCAACGTCATCGTCACGTCGATCCCCTACACGGTGAACAAGAGCACGCTGGTCGAGCGCATCGGCCAGATCATCCAGGAGCGGAAGCTGCCGCTCCTCACCGACGTGCGCGACGAGTCCACCAAGGACGTGCGCATCGTCATGGAGCTCAAGAAGGACGCCGACCCCGAGCTGGTCATGGCGTACCTCTTCAAGCACACGGCGCTGGCGACGAACTTCAACGTCAACATGACGTGCCTGGTGCCGACCGAGAACCCCGAGGTCGGCACGCCGAAGCGGCTCGATCTGAAGTCGATGCTGCAGCACTTCCTCGACTTCCGCTTCGAGGTGGTGACGAAGCGCCTCGAGTTCGATCTCGCGCAGCTCAAGGCGCGCCTGCACCTGCTCGAGGGCTTCGAGAAGGTCTACGACGCGCTCGACGAGATGCTGAAGATCATCCGCAAGTCCGAGGGCAAGGCCGACGCCAAGGACAAGCTGATCGCGCGCTTCAAGCTCTCGGACGAGCAGGCCGAGGCCATTCTCGAGATGAAGCTGTACAAGCTGGCGCGCCTCGAGATCCTCGTGATCGAGAAAGAGGCGAAGGAGAAGCGCGCGCAGGCGAAGCAGCTCGCCGATCTGCTCAAGAGCGACAAGGCTCGGTGGGCGGTGGTGCGCGACGAGCTGCTCGAGCTGAAGAAGACCTACGAGGACAAGCGCCGCACGAAGATCGGCGGAGCCGTCGAAGAGGTCGAGTACAACGAAGACGCCTTCATCTCGGACGAGGACGCGCAGGTCGTCATCACCCGCGACGGGTGGGTCAAGCGCGTGCGCGAGCTGAAAGATCCCACCCAGACGCGCATGCGCGAGGGCGACGAGCTCATGGCCGTGCTCTCGGGCTCGCTCAAGTCGAACGTGGTGTTCTTCTCGAACCTGGGCACCGCCTACGTCACCCGCTTCAACGACGTGCCGGCGTCGACCGGCTACGGCGACCCGGTGCAGAAGCTGTTCAAGTTCGACGACGGCGAGCGCATCGTCGGGGCCGTCTCGCTCGACAAGCGCCTGCCGATTCCGGAGAAGCTGGTCGCGGTGTCGAAGAAGGGCTTCGGCCTGCGCTTCGCCCTCGCCGCCCACACCGAGGTGTCGACGCGCGCCGGCCGCCGATACGCGAAGCCCGCCTCGGGTGACGAGCTGATCGGCGTGATGCCCTGCGCCGAGAAGGACCTGCTCGCGGTGGTGACGAAGAAGACCTTCGCGCTCGTGTGCAAGGTGAACGAGGTCAACGAGCTCGCCGGCCCCGGCAAGGGCGTCACCGTCATCAAGGTCGCCGCCGACGACGAGGTCGCCGCCTTCCTCTGCACCTCGAAGAAGGACGAGTCGATCGCGCTCGAGACGACGAAGGGCAAGACGCTGTCGCTCTCACCCGGCCGCTACGAGGTGACGAGCCGCGCCGGCAAGGGCCGCGAGATGTCGAAGAAGGACGCAGTGAAGTCGGTGGTGCGCGCGCCGCTGATCGTCACGCTGCCTGAGACCGAGAAGAAGGACGAGAAGACCGACCGGAAGGAGAAGTGAGCGATGGCTGCCAACCGCAAGTACGACGCTGACGAGATCGAAGTCCTCGAGGGGCTCCAGCCGGTGCGCACGCGCCCCGGCATGTACATCGGCGGCACCGGCCTCGACGGCTACCACCACCTGTTGTGGGAGATCGTCGACAACTCGGTCGATGAGGTGATGAACGGGCACGCCAGCCGCATCGAGGTGACGCTCCACAAGGGTGGGCAGACGGTCACCGTGTCGGACGACGGCCGCGGCATTCCCGTGGCGATGATGCCCAAATACAAGAAGCCGGCGGTCGAGGTGATCCTCACCACGCTGCACTCGGGCGGGAAGTTCAAGCAGGGCAACTACACGCACTCGGGCGGTCTGCACGGCGTCGGCAGCTCGGTGGTGAACGCGCTGTCGAGCGAGCTCGAGGTGAAGATCAAGCGCGAGGGCAAGCTCCATGAGCAGACCTACGCCCGCGGGGCGCCGAAGACGAAGCTGAAGGTCGGCGCCAACGTTCGCGGCACCGGCACCACCATCACCTTCACGCCCGACGCCGAGATCTTCGGCGCGAAGCTCAAGTTCGACGGCGAGACGATTCGGGAGCGCCTCGAGTCGAAGAGCTACCTCCACAAGGGCATGGAGGTCGTCTTCGTCGACGAGACGCAGTCTCCGAAGCGTGAAGACACCTTCAAGCACGACGGCGGCATCGCCGAGTACATCGTGAAGCTGGTGAACGATCGCCAGAAGGCCGCGGTGCCCGCCGGCACGCAGCCCTTCTACAAGGCGCACGACAACGGCATTCGGCTCGAGCTCGCCCTGGTGTGGACCGAAGCGACCGACGAGTACGTGAAGAGCTACGTCAACGGCATTCCGACCAAGTCCGGCGGCACGCACGAGAACGGGCTCAAGTCGGGCGTGGTGAAGGCCGTGCGCAACTACATCGAGACGCACGATCTGACGCCCAAGGGCGTCACGCTCACCGCCGATGACATTCGGGAAGGCATGCTGTGCGTGCTGTCGACCTACGTCGTCGAGCCGCAGTTCCAGGGCCAGACGAAGGAGCGCCTCAACAACCCCGAGGTGCAGGGGCAGGTGGACAACGTGGTGCGGCCCGCCGTCGAGAAGTGGCTCAACGACAACAAGTCGATCGCCGAGGCGATCATCGCCCGCATCATCCTCGCGGCGCGGGCGCGGGAGGCGTCACGCGCCGCCAGCCAGGCCGTCTCGCGCAAGGGCCCCGTCAACCGCACGCACCTGCCGGGCAAGCTGTCGGACTGCGCGTCGGCTGATCCCGTCGAGTCCGAGCTGTTCATCGTCGAGGGTGACTCCGCAGGTGGCACCGCGAAGCAGGGGCGCGATCGGCGCACGCAGGCGATCCTCCCCTTGCGCGGCAAGGTGCTCAACGCCGAGCAGGCCTCGAGCGACAAGGTGTCGTCGAACAAGGAGCTGCAGGACATCGCCAGCGCGCTGGGCTGTGGCCTGGGGAACGCGATCGATCTCTCGCGGCTGCGCTACGGGAAGATCTTCCTGTTGATGGACGCCGACGCCGACGGTCAGCACATCTCGACGCTGTTGCTCACGTTCTTCTACCGGCACATGCGCCCGCTCATCAAAGGTGGGCACGTCTACATCGCCCAGCCGCCGCTCTACCGCGTCGACATCGGCAAGGAGACGTACTGGGCGCTCGACGAGCAGCACCGCGATCAGATCATCAAGGAGAAGGCGAAGGGCAACGCGAAGCCGAACATCATGCGCTTCAAGGGCCTCGGCGAGATGACCGCCGACGAGCTCAAGGCCACCACGCTCGACTCGAAGAAGCGCATCGCGCTCAAGGTGACGGTCGACGACGAGCTCGACACGGACAAGACGATCAACGAGCTGCTCGGGCGTGACGTGTCGGCGCGGTTCAGCTTCATCATGGAGCGCGCGGGCACCGTCGACGAGATCGACGTCTGAGCGCCGTTCGCGGTACGACCTGAGGCGTGCAGAGGTTCGCGCTCGAGTTGGTGTCGGCTCCGCCGGGCGTCCAGGTGACGTTCCGGGGTGGGGCCTCACGGCTCGAGGGCCTGCCCGGAGGCCGGTACGTCATCGGCCGGGTTCTCGACGCTGACGTCGTGGTGTCGGTCGAAGCGGAGGCGTGGGACGAGCTGGTGAAGGGCGGCTGGGGCGGGCGCAAGCACGCCTTCATCTCCGTCGCGGAGGACGGCCGCTGGGAGCTCGAGCACTCCGGGCACGGGGCGCTGGGCCCCTTCGTGAATGGAGAACCCCTGCGTGGCCGCCGCGCCCTCACCGTGGGTGACGAAGTCGCCCCATCACGTGCCCTCGTCTTCCGGCTGGTCGAGGTCGACGTTGTCGAGGAGCCAGCGGCGCTCCTCGACGCGATCGCCGAGGATCCCGACGATCTCGGGCGCTGGCACGTGCTGGCCGACTGGCTCATCGAGCGCGGAGCGCCGCACGCGCTGATGGCGGCGTACGAGCTCAAGCTGGAGCAGGGGACGAACGACCCCGATCTCCTCGGCGACTACGTGACGGTGCGCCGCGCGAGGCAGCACCTGCCGACCGACGTCTTCTTCCACCCGCTCGCGTGGCGGTGCGGGTACGTCATCTCGGGCAACTTGAGCCTGGGCCCGCGCTACCCCCACGAGCTCGATCGGCTCAGCCGCGCGCTGGCCCTGCCGCAGCTCGCGGCGCTCTCGAAGCTCACCCTGTTGGCCCAGGGCACCGAGTCGGCGACGCGGCTCGAAGGCGTGCTGGCGGCCATTCCGAAGACGGTGCGGACGGTCGGGTTCCACTTCGGCGGCGCGGTGCCGACGGCCGTGTTGAGCGCGCTCCATCGCCGGCCCGAGAAGGCCCACACGCTGCGGCTCCAGCTGGCCGATCCACTCGGACCGCTCCGGGCGGTCGTCGAGGTGGTGGCGGCGGCCGGCTGGAAGGTGCTCGACCTCGAGGGCACCCGGCTCACCGATCGAGTGACCGAGCTGGCGATGCTGGTGCAACGACACCCGGGCCTCACCTTCGTACTGGGCGGCACCTCCATCGGCGCCGACGACGTGACGACGCTGGAGGCCCCCAACGTCCGCTGGGCGCCGCCCGATGCCGATGCGCTCGCCATCGACGAGGTGACGGGCGCGGTCTTGCCGCTGTGTCGCGGGCGGAGCGGCTTCGTGTGGGGCCTGCCGCTCGAGCCGCTGGGCGACGCGTGGTTGAACCAGAGCACCGGGGCGGTGATGGCGTCGGGAGACCGCTTCCTCGGGGCCGGGCGACGGTACGTCTACCTCCAGGGTCGTCCGCTCGATGAGGTGTACCGCGCGTTCGTCGCGAGGCGGGTCGCCGGTACGCCGACTGGGACCTGATCGGGCTTCGCTGAAGGTCGCTTTTGGTGCCCCTCGACGCGTCGGCGCACGTCGACGCTCGTCTCGATCCAGGCCCGCAG
Source organism: Myxococcaceae bacterium (assembly GCA_033763395.1). Taxonomy (GTDB): domain Bacteria; phylum Myxococcota; class Myxococcia; order Myxococcales; family Myxococcaceae; genus Xiheimicrobium. The sequence continues at coordinate 102,175 of JANRKQ010000018.1, read as the reverse complement.
TGCTGGGCAGCACCGCCCACTGGTCGGTGTCATGGTGCGGCGCACGAAGAGGTCGTCACGCAGTCGCTTGCCCCCTTGGCGAGCGAGGGCGCACTGGGAGCCTGCGTACCGCCTGCGCAATTCCGGGGTATTCCGCAGACGCTGGTTGATTCCGCTTCTCACGAGCGTGCGCCATCGGCCTGCGAGGTACCTCGGGTCTCTGGACGTCGAGGCGCTCGCCGTCTTCCTCGCCGCGTTCGCCGCAGGGCGCGACAGCGTGGACCCGGAGCGATCCGGGGCGCGCGAGTTCCGCTTCCTGAGCTCCGCGTTCTCCGAGTGGCTGACACCGCCGACGGATGCTCGCCTTCGGCTTCGTGGGTGGGTCGGGCCCGTGAAGGAACGCGCGACGCAGAATCGCCGCGCTGACTCCGTACAGGTCTTCTTCGAGCTGTTCGCCGAGTTCCTCGCGAGCCACCAGGTTGTCATCATCGGCAGGCCACCTCGCCCGGGAGGGTCGTTCTCACCTCGGCCTTCTCGCCGGAAGCGCAAGGGACGCTCCGGGTCGCGCCGGTGATCCCTCCACGTTGAACGGGAACACCCAGCGCCCAGGCGGTGTTGGACCGGCCATGCAGGTGCACCGCAAGCTCGTGCAGGGCCTCACCGCGGCGGGTCTCGGGCTCGTCGTCTCGCAGGGCCTGTTGTCCTTGACGGGCGGGTCCAGCCCGGGACTCGCTGGCCTCGTGGCGCGCGTCGCCGTGCCGTCGTTTCTCGCCGGCCTCCTCTTCTTTCCCCTCTCGGCGACAGCCGTCGCCACGCGCTGGGCGCTCGTGTGGAGGGTCCTCTCCGTCTCGACCGTCGTCTGTCTGGTGAACCGGGTGCTGCTCCACGCGGCGCTCGCGGACGTCTCGCTCTCGAATGTTCACGACCGGTGGCCAGCGCTAGTCGCCGGCCTCGCGGCCTTCGACGGGAACGCGCAGGTGCTCTCGTTCGCCGTGATCGCCTCGGGCGTCATGGCGTGGCTGGCGCAGCCACTGCTGGCCTCGGTGGCCCACGTCCCGACGCGCGCAGCGTCAGCGCTCGACGGTCAAGCAACCCCTTCGCGCGCCGCACGCGTGAAGGCCTGAATCGGCCCTCGAAGCGAAGCGTTGGCTCATCGCGCGACCTCGAACCGACGCACTGTGCTGCCGCCGTGGCCGCGTGTGTCTCCGGGCCGGGGTTGCTGACGACGCGGCCTCAACGAGGGCGCCCAAGGTGATGGGCGAGCGTACGTTCGGCTGCGGCCGACGAAGTCCTTCCTCGGGACGCGGGGACGCGCGAGGTGGACGTGACGCTCGGCGCGGCTGACGGCCCACAGCCCCGACGGTGCAGCGGGCTCGAACTCGCCCGCCTGTTGCGGTTTGCTGCGCGCCCCATGAAGCGAGCCCTCGTCGCCCTCGTCCTGTCCGGCTGCGCCACCACCATGCCGCTCTACCCGTCGCGTCCCGCCTCGGCGGTGGGCGCTCCACCGGCCGATCCGCTCCCGGCGAAGATGGTGGTGCACCTCACCGCCACCGCCGGCGGGCTCAAGCGTGCGCTCGACACGAAGGTGCCCGCGAGCGGCGAGACGACCGTCGAGCTGAAGGGGCCCAGGCCGGTCCGGTGGAGCCGCGCGCCCTTCGCGTTGCGCTTCGCCGACGGCCGCGTCGAGCTCAAGACCGAGCTGTCCCTCGAGGCCGAGCTGCCGGTGATCGGGAAGACGACCGTGCCGATCGCCGTCGCCATCACCGGCGAGCCCATCATCACCAGTGATTGGAAGGCGCGGCTCCAGGGCGCCACCAGCAAGCTCGAGTCGAAGGATCTGCGCCTGCGCACCATGCAGGGCGTCGCGGGTGTGCTCGAGAAAGCGCAAGACGCGCTCGACGGCTTCATCGAGGGCTTCTCGTGGGATCTGTCGCCCCAGCTCACCCGCGCCTGGGAGCGCGTCTCGGCGCCGATCGCCTTCCCGGTGGGCGACGCGAGCGCCTGCGCGCAGCTGCGCGTGACGTCGATCGAGGCCGGGCCGACCGTCGTCGCAGGTGGACTCGAGAAGGACGTCGCCTTCGTGCTCGCACCGTCGGTCTCGATGCCCTGCCCAACGGACGCTCCGCGCGCCGAGCTGCCGCGCCTCGCGAACGTCACCACGCTCCCGTCGGGGCCCTTCACCGTCGAGGTGCCCATCGCCGCCCGCTACGAAGAGCTCGCTCGCGCGATGTCGGCCACCTTCACCGACGGCAAACTCTATTTCTCCAAAAGCTACCCCGAGCTGTACCTGAGCGACCCCGAGGTCTTCGCCACGAAAGACGAGCAGCTCGTGGTGAAGCTCCACCTCGCGGGGCCCATCAAGGCCGCCGGGCTCTCGGCCACCCTCGACGGCGATCTCTTCTTCGCGGGTCACCCGCAGGTCGTCGACAACGTGCTGCGCGTGCCCGACCTCGAGCCCACCGTGCAGACGACCAGCTTCCTGCTGGGCCTCAAGGCGACGCTCGACGGCAACGGCATTCGCGATCAGGCCCGGGCGGCGTTGACGCTCGATCTCGGAGAGCGCTTCCGTGCGGTGCGAGAGCGGCTGTCGACCGACACGCCCTTCGACGAGAACCTGGGCTGCGCGCGCACCAACGTCTCGAAGATCGCCGTCACCGGCGTGTACCCGCACGCTGCCTACCTGCGGGTCTACCTGTCACTCACCGCGCAAGGCTCGGTGTACCTGCCGTGCCCGGGGAGCAGCGACGCCGTGGCCGCCGCTCCCTGAAGCTCACAGCCCCGAAAGGGCGCCGGTGCAGAAGGCGGGGTCGCCCCACGTCGCCTGGGTGCCGCCGAACGCGCGCAAGATCGAGACGAGCAGGTTGTTGTGGTTCTGCCCGTTGAACCGCACGAAGCGGCCCATGCGCCAGCCACCGCCGCCGCCCGCGAGGATGTGCGGCATGTCGTCGTGCGAGTGCACGTTGCCGCGGGACACGTCGGAGCCCTGGAAGACGAGCGTGTTGTCGAGCAGCGTCGAGCCGTTGGCGTCGGTGAGGCTCTGAAGCCCCTCGAGGATCGACGCGAGCTGCTGCATCTGCCAGCGGTCGCGATCGACCAGCTTCGCGCGCATCGGGTCCGAGTCGCCGTAGTGCGTGATGTTGTGGATCGACGAGTTGATGCCGAGGAAGGGCATGCCCCGGTGGTTCTTCGCGTCGCTCCACATGATGGTGACGATGCGCGTGAGATCGCACTGGAAGGCGAGGGTGACGAGATCGAGCTGCAGCTTCGCCACCTGGGGCATCGCAGCCTCGGTGAGGAACTGCACCTCGCCGGGAGGCATCGGCGTGGGGCACGCGCCGGGCGGCAGGGCCGTCACGCGCTTCTCGAGGTCTCGCACCCGGGTGAAGTGCGCGTCGAGCCGCTGCTGGTCGACGACGCCCATGCGCCGCTTCACGATGCCCACCTGATCGAGCACCGCGTCGAGCACCGACTTCCGGCGGCGCTGCACCTCGTCCAGCACCTGCGGCGGCTGGCCCGAGTCCATGAAGAGGTTGCGGAAGGTGACGCGCGGGTCGTTCTGCGGCAGCAGCGGGCCGTCGTTGCCCGAGTACGACATGACGCCCGAAACGTCGCGCTCCTGGCAGTTGACGCCGAGCTGCATCGACGCGACGCGCGTCTGCCCGATGAGGCCGACGAGCTCTTGATCGATCGACCGCCCCTTCGCCCAGCCTGACGAGCTGCCGTCGTTGCCGATGAAGGTGCCGGTGTTGAGCTTCGCGCCGGTGAGCAGCGCTCCGAGGCCACGCTGGTGCATTTCGCCGGCACCGTTGATGGCCACGTTCATGTCGAGGTTCTTCGTAAACAGCAGGTGCTGCTTGTACGGCGCGAGGGGCTGGTGAATCGGCCCGAGGGTGAACTCGGTCTCGCTGGCGCCCGGCGTCGGGAACCACTGGGGCGTGAAGACGCCGTTGGGCACGTACGAGGCGATGAACCGCTTGGGCGCGGCGCCGCCATCGGCCCGAGCGGAGTCAGCGAGGAGGGGCAGGGCGACGGCGATGCCACCAGCGCCGCGGAGAACGAGCCGCCTGGAGAGCTTCTTCATCGCGCCACCCCCGCCGGCCGGGTCCTGAACGTGTCACTCATCACGATGGCCACCAGCAGGTCGTCGAACTTGCCCTGCGACTTCGAGAACGTGTCCTGAATCTGCGTGAGGCTGCAGGCATCGCCGGCGCCGAGATCGCGGCCCATGGCGAAGCGCGTCCACTCGGAGGCGACGCAGTCGTGCACCTGCCGCGAATCGGCGAGACGGCGCGCGAGCTGGGTGGCGCCGGTGAACGAGCCGACGAGCGTCGTGTCGGCGGCGCTGACGATCTCACCCGAGGCGTTCACCGGCTTGCCGTTCTCCGTCGTGCGCCACGCGCCCAACCCGTCGTAGTTCTCGAAGCCGAAGCCCACCGGGTCGATGAGGCGGTGGCAGCCGGCGCAGTTCGGGTCGGTCGAGTGCTGCGAGAAGCGCTCCCGGGTGGTGGTGCCCGTGTTGGGGGCCGGTGCGGTGATGGCGATGCCGGGCGGCGGCGGCGGTGGCGGTTGGCACATGAGCTTCTCGAGCACGAAGATGCCGCGGCGAATCGGCGACGACTGATCCGGAGAGGAGAGCCGCGCGAGGAACCCCGGCTGGGTCAACAGGCCCAGGCGCTGGGGCTCGGGCATGGCGACGGGCGTGAACTCGGCGCCCAGGCCCGACTGGCTCACGTAGGACTCCATGAGCTGGTTGGCGAACAGCCGATCGCTCGTGAGCAGCCCCTTGAGGGTGCCGTCGCGGACCAGCGTGTCCTTGATGAAGAGCTCGAGCGAGGTCTGCCAGGCCTGCGCGAGCGCCGGCGTGAAGTTCGGGTAGTTGACGGGATCTTTGCTGAGGCCCGCGACGTCACCGGTGCGCAGCCACAACGAGAAGAAGCGCATGCGGCCGCGGTTGGCGCGCGCATCGGACAACAGCCGGCGGGTCTGCGCCTCGAGCACCGCCGGATCCGCCAGCTGCCCGGCCTCGGCGAGCTCGAGCAGCGTGTCGTCTGGCGTCGAGGCCCACAGCAGGTACGCCAGGCGCGTGGCGAGCTCGGGCCCCACCAGCGGCGTGCGCATGTCCCACTTCGTGTTGGGCGTCTGGCCCTCTTCGAAGCGGTAGAGGAACTGGGGCGACTGCAACATCACCTGGAGCGTCCACTCGACCGCCGTGTCGAAGGTGGCACCCGGCGAGGCCTGCACCTGGTTGAAGAAGGTAGTGAAGGCGGCCTTCTCTTCGACGGTGAGCGTGCGGCGGAAGAGGCGCCGGCCGGTGGTGCTGATGAACTGCTCGGCGCAGGCCGCGGTCGTCGTCTGGCAGGGCACGACGCGCGCGCGCTGGGTCTTCACCACGTTCGCCGCCAGCGCTTCGGCTGCCTCGAGGTACCGCGTCACCGACTCGTCGGTCACCTGGAGCGACTTCGCGTCGTTGTCGAACCCGTGGACGATGGGCTCCCGTGGGAAGTCGCGCGAGGGGTTGCTCGAGTCGCCGAGCAGGTCAGCGACGGTGTTGTCGTACTCGGCGCGGGTGAGCAGCCGCATGGGCGTGCGCTCGGCCACGCCGTCACACTCGCCCATCGGCGGAGGGATCTCGTCCGGCTCCGGCTGCTTTGGACAGCCGGCCAGCGCCACCAGCGCCAGGCCGACCACCCCTCCACGAAGAACGCGCATTCGCATCACTCCACACGTTGCTCGATGAGCCGGCCCGGCCGCAACGCAGGTAAAGTGGAATGTGGTCAAAGGAGCGACCGGGAGCAAGTCCCTGATGGCCTGTTCGAAGCCGTCAGTGCCGTGACGCTTGCACGTCTGTGACAGGTGGGTCAGAAGCCCGGCCCGCATCGACGGGGTGTAGCGCAGTCTGGTAGCGCGTCTGCCTTGGGCGCAGAAGGTCGTCGGTTCGAATCCGGCCACCCCGACACAGAAGGACATCAGGCGCCCGTAGCTCAGCTGGATAGAGCATCGGCCTTCTAAGCCGAGGGTCGTGGGTTCGAGTCCCGCCGGGCGCGCTGCACACGACGCGAGGGGGGTCGAGACGATGAGCGGTGGCGTGGTGCTGCTGGCCGATGATGATCCCCTCGTGCGGCGCGCGACGGGCCGGCTGCTCCAGGTGCTGGGCCATGAGGTGCATGATGTCGAAGATGGGCTCGAAGCCGAGGCCGTGCTCGCAAGGACGCCTGGCGTCACCCTCGTGTTGCTCGACCTCATGATGCCGGGCCGATCGGCCGACGAGACAGTGGCCGCGTTGAGGCGGCTCCGCCCCGACGTTCCCATCGTCTTGTGTAGCGGGTACGCCGCCGACGACGTCGCCGCGCGGCTGTTGACGCTGCCTGGCCTGTTTCAGCTCCAGAAGCCGTTCAATCGGGCCCAGATGGTCGAGCTGTTGACGCAGATCAATCGCCCCGTCCCGATTGTCTGACGTCTGATGGTGGGTCCCCCGGGACCGCAACAAGTGTTGCATGGCGGGCCGTTGGGCCCCTGTGACAGTTCACCGTTTAGATGGGTTTTTCGTGAGCCCTCGGGCGTGGCGGTCGACTCGACCCTGATCGGCCGGCGGCTGGCGAACGTGACGGCGTCGTTCGAGCCTGGCGTCTTCGCGCGGTGGTGGTTTTCGCCTCACTGGGGCGCCACGGTTCGGTTGGGAGCCCGCTTCGATTCGTCACCGACCCTCGCCCAGGCTAGTGTCGTCGATGCGCTGGTGGCCGGGCTGCCGTCGGTCGCCGGGGCGCTCCAGCTCGACGTGCGCCCCTGATCCGAAACGAATCGACTCCGTGCGACACTCGAGTCGATGCGAGCGACTGGCTGGATTCTGGTTGCCATGGCGTTGGGTGGGTGTCCTCCCGGGATGCAGCAGGGACTCGAAGGGCCTGCCGGGCCCATGGGAGAGCGGGGCGTCGCCGGGCCTCAGGGCGAACTTGGCGCGCCGGGCATGACTGGGCCGATGGGCGCGATGGGGACGATGGGGGAGCGCGGCCCCGCAGGAGCTGATGGCGCACCGGGGCCGCAGGGGCCAGCGGGCATGGATGGCATGACGGGCGTGATGGGCCCCACAGGTCCAGCCGGCCCGCCGGGCCCCCCTGGTCAGGTGGGGCCTCCGGGTCCTCCTGGCCAACAGGGGCCTCCAGGGCCGATGGCGACGACCACGCCCGCGCGGGTGATCGGCTCGGTGACGTTCCAGCGGTCCAGTGGTCCCGCCCTCCTGTTGCCGCTCACCGGCTTCAGCTTCGAGGTCGAAGCCGTGGTCGCGACCGGTGGCTCCGGAGGCGCAGGCGCGGCGCGCCCCGTGCTCAAGCCGTTCATGGTGGCGGTGGTGCCAGATGGAGGCGTCGCCGGGCTGGCGTCGGTCGCGAACTACACGGCCGCGTCCACCCCGACGTTCACCACGGTGACGGTGTCACTGGCCAACCCGGATGGTGGCACGCCCGTTCCGTTTGCCACGCTGACCAACGCCGCGGGCACGAGCCTCGACGTCGTACCACGCAGCACGCCGACGGAGCCACAACGGGTGCTGCTGGCGCTCTCTCCGCAGGTCGTCTCGTTCTCGGCTGGCGCGACCACGGTCACCTACGACGCAGCGCTCAACACGACGCCCGCGCGTTGCCCGGTGGGTTCAGCCGCCAGCGGAGATTGGGTGCAGGCCGTGGCGGCGAGCCAGCCACCAGCCCTGCCCGGCGTCCGCGACCTCGTCGTGCGGCAGTTCGAGCTCAGCGGCGCCTGGAACACGGTGCCCAGCGGCGGCGGAGCAGCCATGTCGTCAACGTTCTCGGGTACGGTCCACGCGACGCTTCCCGTCGGCGCGCCCTCGTTGATCTGTCTCTTCGGCGACGTCACCACGGGGCAGCGGTACCAGACGTTCCGGGCGCGGACGCTGGGACCGACGGGAACGCCCGACCTGACCATCTCCAGCACCCTGGGGTTCGTGAGCCGCTTCTCTCTCGCGACGCCGAACGGCGTGCCGACCGCCGAGGTCAGCATGGACCTCGGCAACCACCAGCTCGGCGACCTGCCCTGACGAGCGGCCTCAGCGCTCGTACAGCACGCGGACCTCGAAGATCTTGAGGTCCGAGTCCGCGGCCGAGATCTGCAGCTTGCCGCCCTTGACGCCGCGACCCTCGAAGGTCTGCCACTCGGGGCTGCCGACGTGCTCTCCGGGGTTGCCGAGCGTCTGCCCGTCGAGCGTCACGGTGCCGCGCGCCCAGCGCCCGGGCTCGTCGAAGCCCACGGTGTCAGGCTTGTCCGACCACTGGATCTCGACGCGCGACACCTTGCGGTTCGGATCGACGTCGATGGTGAAGGGCTGGCCCTGGCGAATCCACTGGCCTTCCCATTCCTGGTTGGGGAGCGCCCGGCCGCGGTAGCTGAACGTCTTCGTCTCGACGTCGCGCGGCTTGTAGTTGACCCGCACCCACTGCACCGTCATCGCGTCTTCGCCCGCGGGGATGTGATCGTTCTGGGCCTTGATGCGCACCGTGCGGCCAGCAGCGCCCAGCGAGCCCGTGTCCGACGAGTTCTCGGAGTGCACGTTGTCGATCTCGGGAATGTTGCCGGCGTCGGCGTTCGGGTCGACGAACTTGCGCATGAGCTGCCGGTCGTCGGTCGAGAAGGTGGCGTACGTCGGCTTCTCTTCGCGGCGGGTGGCGTTGTTCCACTGGCGCACCGGGGCGTGGAACGAGACGTCGATGTTCTGGATCTCGAAGCCCTGCCGCTCGGGCGGAATGGGGAGCACGAGCTCGCCGCCGGGCTTGATGCCGTTCTTGCCCACGATGAGCGTGTACGTGTCGGACATGCCGTCGACGGAGAAGCGGTGCTCCGGAACGCCGGCCAGAGGCGTCGTGGGCGTCGTGGGCGTCGGTGCGCTCGGCGTCGTCGGTGCGCTCGGCGTCGTGGGCGTCGTCGGCCAGGGGTTGAACGTGCCCGGCGTGGGGACCGTCGGGCCCGAGGGGTTGAGGGTCGGCCGGCCGGTCACGTGCGCGCGGAGCTGATCGAAGGTCGCGCGGTCCTGCGGGCGAATGACGCCGAGGCGCTCGGCGCGCTGGAGCTCGGCGGTGGAGATCTGCCCATTGGGCCGGGTGGCGACGCGGCGGTCGGCGTCGAGGCGGCGGGCGAGATCCCGCAAGGCGGGGGGCAGGGCGTCGATGCGTGGCATGGCGTCAGGGCTTCTTTGCGGGAGGGGGCGCGGGGACCTGCTTCGGCTGTCCTGTCGCGGGATCGATCTCGTTGAGCTCGCCGTCGTCCGAGAGGCCGGGAGCGGAGTCACTGAAGCGCTCGGGGCGCACCGAGCCCTTCGCCGGCGGCTTCGCGGCGGGGGCCTTCTTGAGGTCGGCCTGCATGCGCTCGAGCGCGGCCTGTTCTTCGGGGGTGAGCATCACGGCACCTCGTCAAGGAAGATGGTGGTGAGGCCCGTGGCCTGGTCGATGGCGTTGCTGAGCACCTTGAACTCGGTGCCGGGGCCGAAGAGCACTTCTTTCTCGTTCGCGAACTGGCTCAAGGCCTCGACGGAGCGCCCCGCGCCCTTGCTGTTGATGACGAAGCGCACGTTCCCACTGAAGGCCACGTCTTGAGCCGTGGTCGTGCTCATGAAGCCCTTCTCGGCGATGACGGTGCCCGGCGCGTAGCGGGCGATGCGCTCGGCGTCGAGCGTGGTGCCGCGGAACGTGGTGCCCTGGAACTCCGGCAGATCGTTGAGCGCCGAGGCGGCCGTCTTGATGATGGCGGCCTGCTGGGCGATGTCTCCGCCTCGGCCCCGGAGCGCCTGGTTCATCGCGGTGTAGTAGCTGCCGGTGTAGGCGCGCAGCGCGACGAGATCGTCGACGTGCACGTTCGCCAGCGCGGGGTTGCTCGCCTTGAGGCCCTCGGCGATCGAGCGGAGGTTCTGGTACTCGCTCTCACCGAGGAACGAGCGGAGCGCCGCGCGGGTGGCGTCGTCCGAGTCGTACCGCGACAGATCGACCGGGCCCTCGGGCAGCTGCGTGGGCGCGACGCCCAGCTGCGTCGGCTGCGGGCGCGTCAGCAGGTCTTTGGCGAAAGACTGGGCCGCGCCGGTCGCAGCGCCCTGGGCCGCCGCGACGCTGGCGCGCGAGGTGACGTTGAAGAGGCCTTCGCCCAGTCCGCTGTTCCACGTCTCATCCTTGAGCGCCGTGGCGGTCGCGGAGTTCGCGAAGGCGGTCGCGGCGCCGCGGGTGGCCCCTTGCAGGGCGCGGGCGCCCATGGTCGCGGCGGGAGCGACCCGGCCCGCGAGGCCCCCAGAGAGGGACTCGACGGCGCCGATGGTGGCGTCGGTGAGTGCCGCTTCAGTCGAGTACGCCCGGCCGCTCATGGCGCCCTTCACGGCGACCTTGGTCGCGGCACCTCCAGCGGCGGCAGCGATGAGGGGCGCTCCGGCACCGCCCGTGGCGACGGCGACCCCGACGGCCGCGACGGTCGCGGCGGCCTCGGTCGCGGAGTCCTTCGCGGAGCGGTAGGCGGCGGCGTCTCCATCGGCGAGGGTGGTGAGGGCCGACAGCTCGGCGGCCTCGGCGGTGGTGACGACGCCATCGGCGCTCGCGGCGCGCAGGGTGCGCTCGGCCTCGGTGACGGTTCCATCGAGCCGGCTGCCGCTGTCTGAGACGAGGTCCATCACCACGCGGCTGGCGGAGTTGAGGAACCCGGCGCGCTCGAAGTCGCGGCGGCGCCGGGCGACCTCGACGGCCTGGGCAGGCGTCTCGGGCTTGCCCTCGAGCGCGAGCAGGGCTTCGAACTGATCGCGCCCACCCAGCTGGGCGCGCAGATCGCTCTCGAGGTGGCGGCCGGTCTTCACGAGGTAGTTCGACGCCAGCGTCTGCGCCTCGGCGCGGGTGCGGCCGCCCAGGACGCGCTGAATCGCTTGTGAGTCGGCGCCAAAGCCCTGCATGGCGATCTGCAGACGGTCGACGTCACCCAGGCGGCCCGCGAGGCTCCGGGTGAGGCGCTCTTCGTCGCGGCCGCCGAAGCGCGCGCGCAGATCGGCGCCCAGCTCGACGCCGTACTGGCGCTGGTAGGCGCTGGCCACGGCCGCGCGCTCGGCGACCGGCCGGCCTTCGAGGACGGCGAGCGCTCCGGTCGCGTCTTTGCCGAACCCCAGGAACTTGCCCTCGACGGCCTGTCTCAGCCGCACGGCGTCGGCGAGCGCGCGATCTCCGCGGAGCAGCGCGAGCCCCTGATCCTTCGCGTGGCCCGCAGGGAGCTTGCCGACGTCGGCCGCGAGCGGTCTGCCCACCCGTGCCTGGTACGTCTCGGCGAAGCGGCCGAGCTGCTCGGGTGCGATGCGCTGCAGCACCTCGACGGCCTCGGCCCCCTTTCCGCTGGTGAGCGCGGCGGCGACGCGGTGGGCGTAGGCCTCGTCACGGCGCCCGGCGGCGAAAGCGAGGGCCTCGGGCTCGCGCGCGGCCGGCAGGGCCCTGCGGAGCGCGGCCTCGAGCGAGGTGCCGTTGAGCGCCTGGAACCGGGTGGCGGCCTGCTGGAGCACGTCGTGGGGCACGTTCTCGAGCGTCGACATGATCTCGGCCGGGTTGTCGCTCATGAGGCCGAGGGTCTGTTCGGCGAGCCGCTCGGCGGTGGCGGTGGCGTGGTCTCCAGAGAGGAGCGCCACCGCGCGGCGCTCGGCGCGGCCCGACAGATCGCTCTTCACGTCAGCGTCGAGGGAGCGGCGGAAGTGCTGCTGGTACGCGTCGCGCGCGGCCGAGAGCTGCTCCGGCGAGCGGTTCTGGAGGACCGAGAACAGCTTGTCTTCGTCGGTGCCGAGTCCGGTGAGCCCACCCCGCAGGGCTTCATGGAGCGTCTGGGCGTCGCGCGCGGCCTGCGCGCGGGTGGCGGGTGAGGCCTCCTTCGGCGGAGGCGGGGCGACGACGGCAGGCGTGGTGGCAGGCCTCGCAGGCGCAGCGGTCGTCGACGGCGCCGCTGGAGCGGGTCTCGCGGCTGGCCGAGCGGTGGGCGTCCAGCCCGCCGGCGCAGTGGCCGCGGGCGCAGTGGCTGGACGGGCCGGAGCGGGAGCCGCCGTCGCTCTGGGCTGCAGCGTCGGCGTGGGTTGGCGGGACCGGTTGACGGGAGCCATGAAGTCCCTCGGCAATAGCACCAAACAACCCTGCTAACACCCCTCCCTCATGGCCGATGTTCCCCGCCCGCCAGGCTTTCCTGCCACGCCGCGCTACCAGCCCGTGCGCGAGCTCGGCGTCGGCGGCATGGGCATCGTGTACGAGGCCATCGACGCGGAGCGGGGCGGCCGGCGGGTCGCCCTCAAGGTCCTCCAGGGCCAGGACGCCGACGCGCTCGCGCGGCTCAAGCGTGAGTTCCGGTCGCTCCACGACGTGCGCCACCCGAACCTCGTCTCGCTCTACGAGCTCACCGCCGAGGCCGACACCTGGTTCTTCACCCTCGAGCTGATCGAGGGCGTCGATTTCCTCTCGTGGGTGCGCCCGTCGACGCCGCTCACGCTCGCCTCCGACGCGCCCACCGCCGAGCTCGGCGCCACCGTGCGCTCGAAGGGCCCGCCTTCGGTGCGCGTCGACACGGCCCGTGTCACCGACGCGTTCCGTCAGCTCGCCGAAGGCGTCGCCTTCATGCACGGGCGCGGCCGCATGCACCGCGACTTGAAGCCTTCGAACGTGCTCGTCACGAACGAGGGGCGCGTCGTCATCCTCGACTTTGGCCTCGTCGCCGAGCTGGGCGGCCCCAGGAGCCTCACCGAGGCCCAGGGCCAGGCGATCGTCGGCACCATCGCGTACATGGCACCGGAGCAGGCGGCGTCTGGGCCCATCGGCCCCGCCGCCGATTGGTACGCTTTCGGAGTCATGCTCTTCCAGGCCCTCACCGGCCGGCTGCCGTTCGAGGGGGCTCCGGTCGACGTGATGCTCGACAAGCAGCGCCGGCCCGCGCCCGCTCCGAGCAGCCTGAGTCCCGACGTGCCCGAGGCCCTCGACGCCCTCTGCGTCGGACTCTTGCGCACCGTCCCCACGGAGCGGCCCGACGCCGCGGCCGTGCTCGCCGCGCTTGGCGCCTCGACGCCGCGCAGGGCGCCCCTCACTCCCCGAGGGCTCGTGGGCCGCGACGAGGCGCTCGCCAGCCTCCAACGGGCTTTCGATCGGACGCGCACCGACGGCCCCCGGGTCGTCAGGGTGCAGGGCCCATCGGGGATCGGGAAGACGGCGCTGCTGCGGGCCTTCGCGGAGCAGCTCGACAGCCTGGGCGCGGTGGTGCTCGCGGGCCGGTGTCACGAGCGGGAGACCGTGCCGTTCAAGGCCATCGATCCCATCATCGACGCCCTCACGCGCACGCTCGCGGCCATGCCGGCGGAGCGGGTCGACGCGATCCGGCCGCGTGACGCCTCGTTGCTGACGAAGATGTTTCCAGTGCTCTCGCGGGTGCCTGCGTTTCGTGACGCGCCGGTGCGTGAGGTGGCCGAGCCGCTCGAGCGCCGCCGACGCGCCGTCATGGCCCTGCGCGCGCTCTTCGAGCGCCTGGGCGAGCGGGTGCCCCTCGTCGTCCTCGTGGACGATGCGCAGTGGGGCGACGCCGACTCGGTCGCGTTGATGGAGGCCCTCCTGCGGGCCCCGGAACCGCCCACGGTGCTCGTCGTGACCTCGATTCGAGATGATGGGCCCGCACTCCCCGCGGGCACCGTGCCCGTCGAGCTCCTCGCGCTGGGGCCGCTCTCGTCGGAGGCCTCGCGGGCCATCGCCATGGCCGCCGGTGTCGAGCCGGGCCGTGCGCTGGCCGTGGCGAGCGAGTCGTCGGGCAACCCGCTGCTCCTCATGCAGCTCCTCGAGTCGGCCGGGGAAGGCGAGGTGACCGTCGAGGGGCTCTGGCGCCGGAAGCTCGCGACCTTGTCGCCTGGCGGCCTCGCCGTGCTGCGCGTCGTCTCGGTGGCTGGCGCGCCGCTCGACGCGCGGATCGCCCTCGAGGCCGCGCGGCTCGACGCCCGGGAGGCAGATCTCGTGCAGCAGCTCGAGGGCCAGCACCTGGTGCGCATGTTGCCCGACGAGAAACGTCTCGAGCCGTGGCACGAGGGCCTGCGCGCCGCGGTGACGTCGATGCTCGAGGCGCATGACCTTCGCGAGGTGCACGAGCGCCTCGCGACCGTGCTTTCCACGGGCGCCGACGCAGATCTCGACGCCATCGCCACGCACTGGGCCGCCGCCGGGCATGGCGATCGCGCGTGTGAGGCCACGTTGACCGCTGCGGCGCGCGCCCGAGATCAGCTCGCCTTCGCCCGCGCAGCGGCCCTGTACCGCAAGGGGCTCGAGCTGCTCTCGCTCGACGATCGCCGTCGCGCGGAGCTCACCGTCGCCATGGCGCACTGTCTGGCGAGCGCCGGGCAGGGCAAGGCCGCGGCCGATGCGTTCCGCGCCGCCACGAAAGAGCCCGGCGCGACGCCCGGTCAGGCGATCGAGCTGCAGCGGCTGGCCGCCGAGCAGCTGCTGGTTTCGGGGCATGTCGACGACGGCGTCCTGGCGATGTCGACGGTCCTGTCTGCGCTCGGCATGTCGTTGGCCCGCACGCCCGCCCGCGCGGTGGGAGCGCTGGTGTTCCGTCGCGCGCACCTCGCGCTCCGGGGCCTGTCGTTCGACGAGCGTCCGCCCGCGCAGGTCGACCCCGCGCTGTTGGGGCGCATCGATGCCTGCTGGTCGGTGTCGGTGGGGCTCGGCATGGTGGACACGATTCGTGGCGCCTCGTTCCAGACGCGCCAACTGCTCCTTGCCCTCGACGCGGGGGAGCCGTGGCGGGTGGCGCGCGCCCTTTCGGCCGAGGCGGCCTTCGTCGCCACCGAGGGCGTCTCTGCCGAGAAGCGTGCCCGCGCGCTCCTCACCAGCGCGCGGGCCCTGTGCGAGCGGGTCGGCGACGCGCGGCTGAAGGGGCTGTTGGCGTTCTGTGAGGGGCTCACCCGGTTCCTCGTGGGCGACTTCCGCGAAGCCCGCGCCAAGGTGAACGAGGCCGAGTCGGCGTTTCGCGACGCAGGCCTCGACGTGTCGTGGGAGGCCGCCAGCTCCCGGCTGTTCTCGATCTGGTCGCTCTTCTACCTCGGGGAGGTCGCGGAGCTCTCACGCCGGATCACGGGCTTCGTGCGAGACGCCGAGGGCCGCGGAGACCGCTACGCCTTGACCAGCCTGACGGTCGGGCTCGCCAACGTCTCGAAGCTCGCAGCGGGCACCCCGGCGGCCGCCCGCGCGGCGGTGGAAGCGGCGATGGTCGGCTGGCCCACGACGAGCTTTCACTTCCAGCACTATTGGGCGGTGCTGTCCGAAGGGCTCATCGGGCTGTACGAGGGGCGGCCCGCGCCCGCGCTCGAACGGCTCCTCGGGGTCTGGCCCGAGATGGAGCGCGCGATGCTCTTGCGGATCCAGAACGTGCGGGTCGAGGCGTGGTCGCTGCGCGGCCGTCTGGCGATCGCAGCCGGGAAGAGCGACGAGGCGCGTCGCGCGGTCAAGGCGCTCCGAAGAGAGCGAGTCGGCTGGGCGTGGGCGCAGGCCGTCGCGCTCGAAGCGCTGCTCGAGCCGGCACGACGCGCCGAGCTCCTCGCGCGGGCGATCGCCGGGTTCGATCAGCACGGGCTGAAGCTCTTCGCGGCATCGGCGCGGCTCCGCCTGGGGGAGGCCTCGAACGACGACCTCGGACGGGCGAACGTCCGCGCTGCGCTGGCGTGGTTCGAGACGCAAGATGTGGTCGACCCGCAGGCCTTCGCGCGAATGCTCGTTCCGACGGGCTAGCGGAGGATGTCGGCCGCTCGTTTCGCCGTCCGCGTCTGGAGCACCCAGCGCTTGAGCGTCGCCTCGTCGGCCTTGTCGATCTTCGCGTGCGCGAGCTTGGTGGGTGGTTTTCCGAGGGCGGCCCTCCAGAGCTCGACGAGCGTTTCACGAAGGGCGCGTTCCCGGCCTTCTCGCCGGCCTTCTTGCCGGCCCGCTTGACGACCCTCCTCCAGGCCCTCCTGCCGACCCTCCTGCCGGCCCTCCTGCCGGCCCTCCTCGAGTCCCTTCTTGCGGCCTTCCCGAAGGCCGCGCTTTCGCGCCTGTCGACGCCACTCGATGTCCTGAAGGTAGGGGACGCGCCGCCGGTACTCTTCCATCGACATGACTTCGAAGACGGGTTCGAGCTGTCGTTTCTGTGCAGTCGTCATGGGCAATCTCTCAAGGTACGTCATCGCCTGCTGGTACTGCGCGGGGCTCGACTCTCGTACGGCCCGAGCCGTTTTTCGCATGAGCGGGGCCTCTCGTTCCAGCCGGGCCGGGTCCGTCGAGGCACCCAGGAGCCACCAGGCGAGGTGCGCCACCGGAGGCCCCGGCCGCCGCAGCACGGCCTGGGCGTCGAGTGCCCAGAGGTCGTCGATCACGAGGTCGAGCGCGGGCAGGAAGGGCGCGACCAGGGAGCGCAGGTAGGGCTCTCCCTCGAGCATCTCATCGAGGCTCCTGGGCCCGCGCCAGCCACCGGGGACGTTGGACACGATGAGGGGAACGATCGCGGGCAGCTGCCGGCGTTTCCGGTTGGCCGTCAGCTGGGCGAGCCAGAAGCCCGTGACGTAGCGGAGCACCCGAAACGGCATGCCCCACTGGGCGCGGCGTTGATGCTCCAGCATGAGGAACACGCGCGTGTTTCCTGAGCGGGTTGGCACCTGAAACACGGCGTCGGACTCGGGCGTCGAGAGGGTGGCCTCGGCGAACCGCGCGGCCATGGCTTCGAGCCGACTCACGTCGAGCGCCTGAAACAAGGGGCGAGGCAGCATGGCTTCGACCTCGGCCGCCACGACCCGGTGATCCGCGAAGACGGAGTGGAAGTAGCCGTCGTGATGCGGGCGAATGATGGTGGTGCGTTTCGTCACGCGAGCGCCTCTCCTCGACGCGCACGTCACAGCAGCATCGGGGCCAGCGGCGGCGGCCTCCAACGGCGCGAAAGGGCGTGCCCGAGGCGAAGGTGGAGCGTCCACGCCCGTCCGCCTCTCGGTGGGTGAGAAAACCCGTCAGTACGCGCGAGGTGGTGTGAAGCGCCGCAGGTGATCGAACCGATCCGCTGCCTCCTCGAGAATGCGCGCGAAGTCCGGGAGGGGCTCGACGCCGAGGTGCAGCTCCTCGAGCTGTCGCAGGAGCCCAGACGCGGCGAGGTCTTCGAGCTGGTTGGGCCAGAGGTTCCCCGCGAGCGCGAGGGCGCGCAGCGCCGGGAAGGTGTGCCCCGAGAGCAGCTCGATGGGCCACGGCGCTGGGCCCGCCCTGAGGCCGAGGGTGAGGCCGCTCAGCGCCGGGAGCCGGACGGACGCGAGCTCCTCCACCACGTCGTCACCGGGCCGCACGAACGCGCTCCAGGTGAGCGCGCGAAGGGCCTCGTGCCGCAAGCCATGGAGCGAGAACTGCCCCTGCGCCGACAGCACCTCGAGCCGCGGCAGGCCCTCGACGGGGCCGCTCAGCTCGACTGGCGCCTCGCGCCCGGTCGACAGGCTCACGTCGAGCTCGACGAGTGAGGGAGGCAGGCGCTCGAGCGCGCGAACGTCGCGGTCGTCGTCGAAGCTCCACCAGCGCACCAGTCGCAGGGCCTGCGCGAGTGGCTCCGAGAGGATCGATCGCAGCGCACCGCCCTCGCGCCTCGTGTACCGCACCGCCTCGATGAGGCCGGTGGGGGTCCAGGTCAAGGCGTGTCCCGGATACCGCTCCTCGAAGGCCCGCTGGAGCCGCAGCACCTCGAGGCGCAGCGCGACGTCTTCGCGGCGGCGGAGCAGCTCGAGCGCGGCTCGAAAGTGCGCGCCGAGCGGATCACCCTGCTCGAGCAGGAGGTCTGCCAGCACGTCGACACAGCGCACGTCGTCGGGGGACTCGGCGACCGCCTGCCATGCGAGGTCGAGCGACATCAGCTGGTGGCGGTGACGGAGGCGAGGCTCACCATCGAGTCGCGCCGCACCTGCTTCTCGACGAAGTCCTGCACCGTGCGCGCCAGCGTGGCCGACAAGAGGCCGATCATCGGCAGGTGCTCGCCCCCTTCGCAGGTCGCCTGGCCCGCCGTGTCCTCGGCGTCGGGGGTGAAGCGCTCGTCCCAGCGCACCAGGCCGAAGGTCCCGTCACCCGAGATCGCCGCGTGCACGAGCGGAAGGCCCTGGGCCCTCGCCTGGGCTGACACCAGCCGGCGGCTCTCGGCGTTGTCGAAGCAGTCGACGGCGAGCGTCGCGTTCTCGAGGAGCTGCGCGACGTTGTCGCTCGTCACGCGCACGCCGAACGCCTCGGCCTTGATCCCGTAGAAGTTGAGGAGCTGCGCCTTGAGGGCCTCGGCCTTGTTCTTTCCCAGCGACTGCTTCACGAAGGCCTGGGCCTTGAGGTTCTTCGACTCGACCTTATCGAAGTCGATGAAGACGAGCGTGGCGGAGAGCTCGCGGCACCACATCGCTGCGGTCGAGCCGAGCGCGCCCACGCCGAGGAAGACGATGCGCATGGCGTCATTCTCCACCAGCGGGGGAGCACGCGTCTCGTCCCACGACGCGTGCTCGAGCCGCAGTCACGCGCCGAACGGCACCTTCGGGCGCAGGTACAACCGCTGGCCGTTCTGGAGCCGGTCGACGACGTAGCCCTCGAACGCGTTCGCCGGCAGGTTCGCCAGGTGCAGGCCCGGGACCTCACCGGAGCGAACGACCTCGAGCGCGATGCGCTTGATGTCGGCGTCGGCCACGACGTGGTCGAGCTCGATCGGGTAGTCCGCTGACAGACCGCCATAGGTGATGTTCAGGACCGCCATGAGGCACCTCCAACGAGATTTCGAGAAGACGACGCAGACGTTCGCGCTGGGCGTCTCTGACGGGTTTCGCTGGTCGCGCCGGGGCGTCAGCCAAGCCCTTCGGCGTTCTTGAGATCCTTCAGGCGCAGGCCGTTCTTCTTCAGGAGCCGGTACAAGCTCTGCATCGACAGGCCCGTGCGCTGCTCAGCCACCTGCATGTCGAAGTTCGCCTGCTTCATCACCTCGGCGAAGTAGTGCCGCTCGAAGTCGCCCGTCACCCGATCCTTCGCCTCGTGGTACGGCAGCTTCGAGACGACCTCGATCAGCGTGGTGTGATCGGTGCGCTTCTCGCCCTGCACCAGCAGCTCGAGCCAGCTCCGATTCCCGGTCGCCTGCATCAGGGCGCCGCGCTCGAGCACGTTGCGCAGCTCCCGCACGTTGCCCGGCCAGTCGTAGCCCTCGAGCAGCGAGAGGGTCTGTGGCGAGAGATCGAACGCGACCGACAGCCCCTTGACCAGGTGCCGGGCGAGCAGGGGAATGTCGATCTTGCGCGTCCGCAACGGCGGCATGCGCACCCGCGCGACCGCGAGGCGGAAGAAGAGCTCCTGGCGGAAGCGGCCCTGCTGGGCGTCTTCGGCGAGGTTGCGGGCGGTCGACGCGATGATGCGCAGATCGAGCCGGCGCGCGGGCTGGCCCGCCATCGCGGGGATCTCCTTCGTCTCGAGCAGCCGCACCAGCTTCGGCTGCACACCGACCGGCAGCTCGCCCACCTCGTCGAGGAAGAGGGTGCCGTTCCTGGCCGAGACGAAGGCGCCGTCGTCACCGAACAGCTCGCGGTCGGCGTTCTGCTCCGAGAGCATCGCGCAGTCGACGACGCGGAAGGGGCCGTACCGTTTGTTCGAGAGCGCGTGCACCGCCCGGGCGGCGAGCTCCTTGCCGGTGCCGGTCTCACCCTCGAGGAGCAGCGTGACGTCTTCCCGCGCGATCCGCCGCAGCTCGGCGAAGACGATGCGCATCGCCTCGGAGGTGCCGACGAGCTCTCCGAACGTCTCGGCGTCGAGCAGCTCGACGTCGGTGTCGCGCGTCTTGCGCTTCACGGTCAGCTTCGTCTTGCCCAGGGCGATCTTGTCGCCCGTGTCGATGAACGCCTGGAGCACCTGGCGGCCTTCGATGAAGGTGCCGTTGCGGCTCTGCAGATCGCGCAGCAAGAGCCCCTTCACCGTGCGCTCGATCTCGAGGTGACGCCGGCTCACCGTGGTGTCGGTGAGGACGAGATCGTTGGCCGAGTCGCTGCCGACGCGCACCAGCCCTTCGAGCGTCGACACCCGCTTGCCCTTGTCGGGCCCAGAGACGACTTCCACCGTCCACTCCCGCACCGGCACCCGGCTGATGGCTTCACCGGGAAGGGTGACGGACTCCGTCATTTCAGGAGGACTCACGGGGGCTCACTGTAGCGCGCACCGCCCGGAGCGACAGCAGTCAGTTGGCCGCCGCCCCGCTGAAGTCGCACAGCTCGATCGACTCGGGCGCCGTCTGCACCCGCAGCTCGTCGCGGTAGCCCTCGGCGTCACCGGCCATCTGAAACGGCATCGGGCGCGAGAACCGAATGGTGACGTCGGTGGCGAGGAAGTCGTGCAGCCCCTCGGGGAACCAGGTGCCCTTCCACAGCCCCGGCAGGTTCGCGAGGATCTGCGTCGTGGGCAAGGTGCCGACACGCAGGTCGAACATGCCGCGCCGCTTGCCCGCGAAGGGAAACATCTTCAGCTCGTAGCCGTAGAACGGCACCGTGCCGGCGGCGGCCATCATGAGCGGGCCCCGGTAGAGCGTCTGGCCCGCCGAGAAGGTCTCCACCGGCTTGCCGTCGGCGCCCATGCGCCACGCCGTCGCGCCCTGGTTCACGACCTCGCAGTCCACCGAGTTCGAGTTCGCGAGGTAGTAGGGCACCGTCTTGAACGCGACCGAGGTGAAGTACCCGCCGGGCCCCGACATCAGCTTCGCGAGCGGTCCCTGAGCGAAGTTCTTCTTCACCCAGATGTAGTCGTTGAGCAGCTGGCCATCGACCCCCAGCCCCGCGAAGGGCGCCCGCTTGCCGTCGATGAGGAGGAGATCGAGCGGCCGCGTGCCGGGCACCTCACCGGAGCGCGCGCGCAGCACGTCGTCGAGAATGCCGTCGCCGCGGGTGGGCGAGGCCTTCACGAACGCCGCCACCGAGTTGCCCGTGCCGAGCTTGAGGACGCCGAAGCGCGGGGTGGAGGTGGGGTGGTACGCCCGACGCCGCGCCACCTCGGAGAGGATCTCGTTGACGAAGCACGCCACCGTGCCGTCCCCGCCTCCCAGGAACACCGTGTGGTAGCCGCGATCGACCACGGTCTGGGCGATCCGCCGCGCGTCGAGCTCGGAACGCGAGAGGAACAAGTCACCCTCGGGCACGACGTGCGAGAGCGACCGCACCACCTTCGGCGTCACCCGCCGGGCATTGGCGTTGAGCAGCACCGCGACGCGATGATCGACGTCGAGTCGGGGGGGAACCTGCTCCACCGGGGTGCTGCGATAGGGCTGAACCCACATGCGCTGTCGGCCTTTCGTCAAGCCGCTCCAAAGCCCCCCAGCCCGGACCGGCGCCGGCGTCAGGAGCATGACGCTTGCCAAGGTGCGTCGCAGTCGAAGTGCTTGAATTGATTCACGAACGCGCACGGCGTCAGGGTCGCGCTGGCACCTGGCGGTGGCGGTCGGTGCGAAGCGGGTTACGCGGTTGACACCCGAACGCCAGCCCGGCGCCATCCAGGCTGGGTGCAGCGTTCCAGCGTGATTGACACCCGAAGGTCGCTGGTTAGGTTGCGCACATCTCGGGCCAACGAGAAAGCCCGGCGATTTCAAACACTTACATAGCTTTCTGGAGGCAGATACATCATGGGCAAGATCATCGGAATCGACCTGGGCACCACCAACTCCGTCGTGTCGATCATGGAGGGCCGCGAGCCCAAGGTGATCGTGAACGAAGAGGGCCACCGCATCACGCCCTCGGTCGTCGCCTACACGAAGGACGGTGAGCGCCTGGTCGGGCAGGTCGCCAAGCGGCAGGCCATCACCAACCCCGAGCGCACGATCTATTCGGTCAAGCGCTTCATGGGCCGCCGCTTCGACGAAGTGACCGACGAGGCGAAGCTCGTTCCCTACAAGGTCGGCCGTGGCCCCAACCAGGACGCGCGCGTCGAGATCGACGGCAAGCTGTTGTCGGCGCCCGAGATCTCTGCCCAGGTGCTGCTCAAGCTCAAGCGCGCCGCCGAGAACTACCTCGGTGAGAAGGTGACCGAGGCGGTCATCACCGTGCCCGCGTACTTCAACGACGCCCAGCGCCAGGCCACCAAGGACGCGGGCGAGATCGCCGGCCTCACCGTGCGCCGCATCGTCAACGAGCCCACCGCCGCCGCGCTGGCCTACGGCCTCGACAAGAAGAAGGCCGAGAAGGTCGCCATCTACGACTTCGGCGGCGGCACCTTCGACATCTCGATCCTCGACATGGGCGATGGCGCGGTCGAGGTGCTCGCCACCAACGGCGACACCCACCTGGGCGGCGACAACATCGACCTGAAGCTGATGGAGTGGCTGATCGCCGAGTTCAAGAAGGACACGGGCATCGACGTCTCGAAGGACAAGATGGTGCTCCAGCGGCTCAAGGAGGCCGCCGAGAAGGCGAAGATCGAGCTGTCGAGCGCGATGGAGACGCAGATCAACCTGCCGTTCCTCACCGCCGATCAGACCGGCCCCAAGCACCTCGACGTCAAGCTGTCGCGGGCGAAGTTCGAGCAGATGATCGCCGACTTCGTTGAGCGCAGCCTCGCGCCCTGCCGCCAGTGCATCAAGGACTCGGGCCTCGACGTGTCGAAGATCGACGAGGTCGTGCTGGTCGGCGGGTCGACGCGCATCCCCGCGGTGCAGGAGGCCGTGAAGAAGCTCTTCGGCAAGGAGCCCAACCGCTCCGTCAACCCGGACGAGGTGGTCGCCATCGGCGCCGCGGTGCAGGGCGCGGTGCTCTCGGGCGACGTGAAGGACATTCTGCTGCTCGACGTGACGCCGCTGTCCCTGGGCGTCGAGACGCTGGGCGGCGTGTTCACCAAGCTCATCGAGCGCAACACGACGATCCCCTCGCGCAAGTCCGAGACGTTCTCGACGGCCGCTGATGGCCAGACGCAGGTCGAGATCCACGTGCTCCAGGGCGAGCGTGAGATGGCCGGCGACAACCGCAGCCTCGGCCGCTTCCACCTGACGGGCCTGCCGCCGGCGCCCCGTGGCGTGCCGCAGATCGAGGTGTCGTTCGACATCGACGCCAACGGCATCTTGAAGGTGACCGCGAAGGACAAGGCGACGGGCAAGGAAGCCAACGTCACCATCACCAACAACTCGGGCCTCGCGAAGGAAGAGGTCGAGAAGATGGTGAAGGACGCGCAGGCCAACGAGTCGGCCGACAAGGCCCGGCGCGAGGTGATCGACCTGAAGAACCAGGCCGAGAACATGGCCTACAACCTCGAGAAGCTCGTGAAGGAGACCAAGGAGAAGCTCGGGGCCGAGACGGTGACGAAGCTCGAGGGCGCCGCGAAGTCGCTCCACGAGGTCCGCAACTCCGACGACAAGCAGAAGCTCCAGGACGCCCTCAAGGCCGCGCAGGAGGTCAGCTACAAGGCCGCCGAGGAGATGTACAAGGCCACCGGCGGCGCGCCGGGGGCGGCTCCGGAGGGTGGGGCGCCAGGTGCTGGCGCGGGCCCCGCGGCGGGCGGCAAGAAGGACGACGTCGTCGACGCCGAGTTCCGCAGCAACTGAAGTCAGGGCAGCTCGTGGTGATCGCATCCCGCGTGGGCCCTGGGGCCCCGCGGGGTGTTTCATTGTCCCTGCACCTGGCACCTCGTCGAGGCCCGGGTGGCCGAAGACCGTGGCGCCCAGTCTCCACACCCGTCGACCACCGTCGCCAGTCGTCCTGGGCGAAGTCCCGCAACCCGTCGATGTTGCGTCCTGCTCGTGGGCGGGCGGCGCACGTGTGCCTGCACGGCCGCACGCCGGCGACTTGTCTCGCACTGGTGAGCGCTCCCTACAGTCTTCGACTCCATGCTCGGACTCGACGTCGAGGCGAAGCTGGCCGAGGGCTCGGCCGTTGAGGTGTTTCTGGCGCGCTCGGGGAGCGACCGGGTCGTGGTGCAGGTCAGCCGGCCTGAGCTCTCCGACGACATCGAGCTGTACGCGCGCTTCCTCGATGCCACGCGGCGCACCCGCTCGCTCAAGCACCCGGGCCTCGTCACCATCGAGCACGTGCACTGCGCGGCCGACGGGCGCTTCGTCGTCATCAGTGAGCCCATCGAGGGCGAGACCGCGTCGGACTTCGTGCGCGCGCACGGCCCCCTGTCGAGCGAGCGGGCCATGCTGTGGGGCACCTCGTTGTGCGAGGCGATTCAGTTCCTCCACGATCACGGCCTCGTGCACGGGTGCTTGTCGCCCGATCACGTCTTCCCCGAGCGCAACGGCACCGCGGTGCGGCTCCTCGACACGGCCCTGATGTTGTTCCGCGACGTGCGCTCGCTGCCGGTGCCGAAGTCGCGCGTGCTGGTCGAGCCGCAGTACCTCGCCCCGGAGCGCGTCGCCGGCAAGCGCGCCACCTCGGCCTCCGACGTCTACGGCCTGGGCGTGCTGTTGTTCGAGCTGCTCACCGGGCAGCCTCCCTTCGTCGACGATCGAGAGGGCATCACCCGGCAGATGCACGTGGTGGCGCCGATTCCGCGCATGCCACCGCACCTCGCCGCGTGGGACGACGTGTTCGACCGCGCGCTCGCGAAGGATCCGGCCGATCGGTTCGAGTCGATGGTGGCCTTTCGCCAGGCCCTCCTCGAGCTCGACGCGCGTGTGACGCGGGCCGAGGGCGTGTCGCCCATCGTGCGGGGAGCCCCCATTCCCGAGGGGACGCAGCCGGGCGTTGTGCCTCGAGGCGGCATCGAGCAGGTGGGCTCGTGGATCGTCCAGCGCACGCTCGGCGAGGGCGGCATGGGGCGCGTCGTCGAGGCGGTGCACGCCACGCTCAACCGCCGCGCGGCCATCAAGATCCTCCACCCCCAGCTCACCCACCGGCCCGATCAGGTGCAGCGCTTCGTCCAGGAGGCGCAGGCCATCAGCCGCCTCGATCACCCGCACATCGTCAAGGTGTTCGATCTCGTCACGGCGCCGGGGCAGGTGGCCTTCGTCATGGAGCACCTCGAGGGCCAGAGCCTGAAAGCCCTGGCGCGCACGCGGCCGCTCGAGCTGCGGCGGGTGGTGCGGCTCATGCTCCAGGCCGCCGAGGCGCTGGCGGCGGCGCACCGCATCGGCGTGATCCACCGCGACATCAAGCCCGACAACCTCTTCGTCGTGGCTGGGCCGCCCGAGACGCTCAAGGTGCTCGACTTTGGCGTGGCGCGCGTGCGTACGCCGCAGAACGAGGTGAGCCGGCTCACCCAGGTGGGGCAGGTCGTCGGCACTCCGCTGTGGATGGCGCCGGAGCAGGTGCTCGGCCGCGATGTCGACGAGCGGGCCGACCTCTACGCGCTCGCGACGGTGACCTACACGCTCCTCGCACGGCGCTTTCCGTTCGAAGGCGCGGCGATGGGCGACGTGGTGATGCAGCGGCTGTCGGGCGAGGCGCGCCCCATCGGTGAGTCGACGTTCCTCGGTGAGCGCATTCCCATGATGCTCCAGCGGCTGCTCGCCACCTGCCTGGCGCGCGACGTCGGCAAGCGGCCCGCGAGCGCGCAGGTGCTGATCGACGCGCTGACGGCCGTCGAGCGCTCGTTCGACGTGCCGCTCGACGAGGCGGATCCGACGCCGTCGGGCCGGTGGTCGCTCTTCAAGCGCCGTTCGCCGGGGTGAAGCGCTCCAGCAGGCCACGAACGGTGAGCGGGCTCGAGCCTTCGGCCTTGTTGTTGACGATGATCCACACCTGGCGCCGGGCGCGGCCGGCCAGCTCGACGAGCCGCGCCACGTCGGCCCGCATGGCGTCGTCCCGCGCCTGGATCCGGTCGAACGGCGCGAAGGCCTCGCGGGCCTCTTCGTAGCCCACGCCCTGGGGCAACAGCAGGCGGCAGACGGTGAACGGCGCGGTGAAGGCGCCCTCGCGAGCGAGCTGCTCCCCGAGCGTGGGCATGCGCTCCCAGTGGTTGAAGACGTGCGCGACGCCGTGGCGCGTCAGGGTGGCGAAGTAGCCGGGCGTCAGCCACTCGGAGTTCCGGAGCTCGACGGCGTACTGGGGCCCGCGCGGCAGGGCGGCGAGGAACTGCTCGAGCTTGGCGACGAACAGGGCCGGGGCCAGCAGCTCGCCCCGCGACAGCGGCAGCATCTGGAACAGCAGCGGCCCCAGGTGCTCCTTGAACGACGCGAGCGCGGGCGTCAGCACGTCCGCCACGAAGCGCCGCGCGTCGAGGAAGTCGGGGTTGGGTGCGCGGGTGCGCGGGTCGACGTACGAGCAGATGCGGCTCCACACCTTCATCACGCACCGGAAGCCCGGCGGGAGCTGGCGCGCGTAGCCGGCGAGCTCGTGGCTGCTCAGCGGCGCGTAGTAGCTGCGATCGATGCCGACGGTGTTGAAGAGCGGGTGGCGCGCGTAGGTCTCGAGCCCGTGGGCCACCAGCTCGTCCATCGTCGGCTCGCCGGGGTACACAAGGCCCTTCCAGCCGGGGAACGTCCAGCTCGAGGTGCCGAGGAAGACGTGCTGGGGCCGGCGCTGGGCGAGCGCGGCGTCGGCGCGGGTGTCGAGGGGCGGCGGCGGGAAGAGCGAGAACTGCATCAGGCCCCGGGCAGGCCGCTCCACGAGGTGGGATCCTGCGGGCCGGCCGCGGGGCGCACGTCGACGACGAAGCCGGTGAGGTTGGCCATACCCGACACCGCCTCGATGCCGTCGGGGCCATCGGCGGCCAGGAGGTTGACGTTCACGCCGCGCGTCTTGCTGGCCACCGACAGGCCGGTCGCGTGCTGGTGGCCCCAGCCGTGCGGGAGCGCCACCGTGCCCGGCATGAGATCGGCCAGGAGCTTCACCGGGACGCGCACCGTCGCCGTCGCGGTCGTCACGTCGGCGACGTCACCGTCCTTCAGGCCGGCGGCGGCCGCGTCGGTCGGGTGCATGTAGAGGTGGTTGGTGGGCTCGTGAACGAACTCCTCGAGGTTGTGCGTCCACGAGTTGTGCGTCTGCACGGCGCGCTTGGTGATGAGCTTGAGGCGGCCCGCGCGTGAGCGCTCGCTCTCGAAGTCGGCCTCGAGCTTCTGGGCCTGCTCGAGCAGGCGCTTCGGCGCGAGCTGCACCTTCTTGTTCTCGGTGAGCACGCGCTTGCCCACGAAGTCGTCGGCCTCGTGCTGCTCGCGCAGCTTGCCGTGCGGGTGATCGTCGACCAGCCCGTCGAACCCGGGCTGACCGGTGAGGCGGAGCAGCATCGAGAGCAACAGCTCCTGCGGGAGCTGCGGCGTCTTGCCCTGGCGGTGGAGCCTCGAGTGCACGGCCATCAGGCCCTCGAGCGTCTTCTGGGCGATCGCCGAGCCGAAGAGGTTGACGCCGCTGGCCCGGCACAGGTCGAGGTAGATCGACGCCTCGTCGCGCTGCTCGTGCTCGGGCTCGACGACGGCCCGGGTCGCCTGCATGTATGGCTTCTTCTGCAGCCCGAGCATGAGCGGGAAGATGAACGGGAGATCGGGCCGCTCGAGCGGCGTCGTGGCCGGCAGCACGTAGTGCGCGAGCGAGCCGGTCTCGTTGCGGAACAGGTCGAGCGTCACCAGCAGCTCGAGCTCACCGAAGGCCTTCTTGAGCCGCCCGGCGTTCGCCATGGTGATGAGCGGATTGCCGCCGGTGACGAAGAGCGCGCGCACCTGCTTCGGGCCCGGCGTGAGGATCTCGTCCGCGAGGATGCCGCCGGGGAACGCGTCGTTGACCGACAAGAAGTCACCGATGCGTGAGCGATCGGGCCGCACCAACACGCCGTTCTTCTTGCCGAAGGCCGGGAAGTCGATGACGCCGCGCCCCACCAGCGTGCCGCCTCGCCGGTCGAGGTTGCCCGAGAGCAGGTTGATGCACTCCTGCAACCAGAACCCGAGCGACCCGTTGGTGCCCATGTTGACGCCGGTCGAGGAGTAGATCGACGCGCCCTTCGCGGTGCGGAACACCGTGACGAGCTCGCGCAGGACGTCGGCCGGAATGGTCGTGATCGGCCCGGTGCGTTCGGGTGGCCACGCGCGGGCCAGCGCGAGCACCTCGTCGATGCCCTCGGCCTGCGCCGACGCGATGTCCCGCTTCACGCCGCCCTGGCGCTCGAGCTCGTTGAGGAACGACAGGTAGAAGTACGGGTCGGTGTTCGGGCGGATGAAGTGGTGCTCGCCGGCCACCTTTGCGGTCTCGGTGCGACGCGGATCGATCACGATCACCCGCGCGCCGCGCGCCTTCATCTCCTGGAGCGTCTTTCCCGGGTTGGGGACCTGCAGGAAGCTCCACTTCGAGATCACCGGGTTCGCGCCGACGATGATGAGACACTCGGTGTGATCGAGATCGGGGAACGGCTGGGTGAAGGGAAAGCCGTAGACGAGGTTCGAGACGGCGAACTTGTTCGAGCAGTCCTGGGTCGCCGACGCGTACATCGACTTCGAGCCCACCGCGGTGAGGAAGCCCTGCGCGAACACCGGGTGCAGCACGCCGAAGCCGGCCGCGGTGCCGACGTACATCGCGATCGAGTCGGGCCCCTGTTCGCCGCGGAGCTGCCGCACCTTGTTGCCGATCTCCTCCATCGCCTGCGCCCAGGTGATGCGCTCCCAGCGGTCGCCCACCCGCTTCTCGGGGTACTTGATGCGATCGGGCGAGGCGTACAGCTTCGCCTGCTTGAGGCCCTTGGGGCACGAGAAGCCGCGCGTCGCCACGTGGGCGTCATCGGGCGCGATGCGGGTGACGTGGTTGTTCTCGACCGTCACCGTGAGGCCGCAGAGGGCCTCACAGATACGACAGAAGGTGTAGTGCGTTCCGTCAGGCATGGGGGAGCGCTCATAACCACGCCCATCCCTCACGGCACCAGCGCGAAACTGCTCCGGCGGTTGAAGTCACCAGCGCCGAGCTGCCCGTCGTTGCCCTGGCCCGTGCACCAGAGCGTCCCGTTGGCCTTGCGCGCGCAGGTGTGAAAGCGGCCGACCTGCAGCTCGACCCAGTCGGTGTCGGTGCCGACGCGCGTCAACGTGCGGCGCTCGAGGAAGTCGCCCAGGCCGAGCTGGCCCTCGATGCCGCGGCCGATGCACCAGAGGGAGCCGTCGAGCTGCAGCCCGCAGGCGTGGAAGGTGTCGATGCGGAAGGCGCGCCAGCGCCCCGGGTACACGTCGAGCGGCACGTCGCGGGTGCTCATGAGGTTCGGGTCTTCGAACTTCACGCCCCAGCAGCGAAGGCCCTCGGAGGTCGTCACACCACACGTGCCTTCCTGCGACGGCGAGAGCGCCGCCCAGTCCGTGTCGGTGCCGATGCGGGTGGGTGGGCGCACCTGGCCCGCGGCCCCAGCGCCGAGACCCAGCATCGAGCGCACGTTGCGCCCCCAACACCACAGCGCACCGTCGGAGTCGACGCCGCAGGTGTGCCCGTCACCGGCCTCGAGCACCTTCCAGCGCAGCCCGCCGAAGACAGGCTGCGGCGCTGGTTGGTCGGCGCCAGGGTAGGGGTCGTTCAGCCCCAGCTGGCCCTCCCAATTCGAGCCCCAGCACCAGCCCGAGTCGTCGAACAACACGGCGCAGGTGTGGCTGTAGTGCGCCGAGACACTCCGGGCAGGACCCGGGAGCGTCACGCGCGCAGGCACGAGCCTCGACGTCAGATCACCCACGCCGAGCTGCCCCGCCTGATTGCCACCGAAGCACCAGACCGAGCCGTCCTGCTTGAGACCGCAGGTGTGCCGCTCTCCCGTCGACAGCGACGTCCAGTCGGCGCCGGCCTCGAGCGTCACGGGCGAGGCCTCTTTGCGCGTGGCTCCCGAGCCGAGCTGACCGCTGGTGCCATCGCCCCAGCAGCGGATTTTGCCTGCGCGCAGCTCACACGTGTGGCGGTGGCCGAGACTCAAGAAGCGGCCGCCGACGACGCTGGGCACCATGCCGGCATCGAACGGGAAGAGGACCGGAAGCTCGGGCGTGCAGGCCGCGAGGAAGAGACTGAACGCGACGACGAGCGCTCGGCCATCGGTGCCGGGCGAGCTCGAACCGGTCGACCGCCTGGAGCGGGAGTCGTCCTGACGCCGACAGCGCCTCACCAGGCACCTCCAATCGCCACGGTGGCGCCGCCCTCGACGCCACTGACCGCGGTGATGCGGGCCCCGGCCTCGGTGGCGGCCGCCCCAGCGAGCGGCGCGCCTGCGACGAGCCGAACGAACGTGAGCAACGGCGCGCGCAGCAGCCTCAGCTCGAGACCGGCCCGAGCGACGACGATCCAGCTCGAGACCGAGGTCCCCATGGCCGGCTCCCGCGCGCGCCCCTCGAGGCGAAGCAGCCCCACGCGCACGCCTGCCACCGCCGCGAGCACGAAGCGCCCGAAGGACACGAGGTCGAACACGCCGTGCAGCGCGCCTCCCAAGAGCGACGACGTCACCTCACCCGACGGGGCCGAGGCGACCAGGCCGAGGCGAAACATCACCGATGGCTCCAGCGTCAGCCGGCGAACGAGGGGCACGCGGCCGAAGAGCTCGAGCCCGCCGTGGGTCTGCCCGCCCGAGAACACCTCACCGCTCACGCCCAGCCCGATGCCCCAGCCGACGGGAACGTCGGGCGTCTCGGGGCCCCGCAGCGCAGGCAGCTCGCGGCGCGCTTCCTGGAGCAGCTCTCCCAGGCTCGCGCCCACCGCGAGGGGCCAGCCGTCCGGTGGCGTCGTGGAAACGTCGAGGGAGCGGGAGAGCTGGCGCACCGTCTGGCCCGACGTGGCCGAGATCGACAACGCGATGGCCCCCTGGGCCGGCCACTCGATGCGGGCGACGGCTGCGGCTCCCTCGGTGGACCTCGCGGGACAGAAGCCGGCCTGGCGCACCTCGTACTCGAGCTCCGCGCGCGTCGCCGGCTCGACCGACGGCAACAGCCCCTCGCCCGAGACGAGGACCGCCACCCGCGGCCACGACGGCTCGCAGGGCGTCTGCGCGACGATGAAGGCTTGTGCCAGCACGGCCACCACCACGTCTCGTCACCGCCTCCCGCTTCAGAACGGACAGAGCGGCTCGAGTGTCGCCGCGTGCACGCCCGAGGGGAAGCGCCTCAGGTAGCTCGCCTTCGCGGCCCGGCAGGCGTCGACGTGGCGCAGGTCATGGTGCAGGCGCGCCAGGCGGGCCATGGCGTCTTCGACGAACGAGCCGCTCGGGGCCTTCGAGACCGCCTGCTCGAGCGACTCGATGGCGCGGGTCGGGCTGCGCAGCTGATCCATCTCGAGGCGTCCCAGCTCGAAGAGCGCGAGCCCCGAGCGGGAGTCGTCCGGGAACTGCGCCACGAAGTGCCTCAGCGCCTGGGCGGCCTCCGAGGCCCGGCCTGCGCGACGGGCATCGAGCGCCACCTTGAAGAGCGTCGACGGATCATCGGGCAACGTCGGCGTCGCGCTCGAGACCGGCGGCGGGAGGGGCTGCGGCTCTGGCGATGCCGTGTGCCCCGCGGCCACTGGCTTGACGGCGCGCTTCACCGGCGCGATGCGCTTCGTCGGCTTCGGCTCGGGCTGAGTCGCTGGCGCTTCTGGCGCGGCGGGCGGCTCGACCGGCTCGGGGACGATCGCAGGCACGGCCGCGAGCGGCGCTTCGTCCCACCGCTGGCCAGCGGTCAGCACCGCGCGCTGTGAGCCATTGACCCACACCTCGACGACGCCGCGCTCGACCTGCACGCTCGCCGTCGCCTCGCGCCTCACGGTGAAGGTGGTGCCGACGACGCGCACCTCGACGTGGCCGGCGACCACCGAGAAGCGCCGCGTAGGCTTCTTCGCCACGTCGAAGCGGAACTCTCCGCGATCGAGCCGCACCCGCACCTCGCTGGCGCTGGCAAACTCGAGCGCACCAGCCGACGCCGGCGCGGCCTGCACCACCGACCCTTCTTCGAGCACGCCCTGCAGGCTGGAGGAGCCGGTGGCGATGGTGGCGCCGGCCTCGAGCCGGGTGCCGTCGACCTTCGTGCGCGGCCACAGCGTCACCGTCAGCATCACCACGACCGCCGCGCCCGCCAGCCCCCCGAGGGGGAGCCACCGGGGCGCGCGCCGCTCGGGCCGCAGCGACGCGTCGAGGCGCCGCCAGGTGTCGTCGAGCTCCCGGTCGGTGACGACGTGGTGAATGTGTTCGGCCAGGGGCCCCGGACGTGGCTCAACCATGGCGTACCTCCTCGAGCTTCTGATCCGCCGCGGTGATGCGGCGCTTGACGGTGGCGAGCGACAGATCGAGCGCGCCGGCCACCTCGGTGAGTTCGTACCCTTCGACGCGGTAGAGCAGCACCGCGAGCCGCTCCTCGGTCGAGAGCGTCGACAGGCCGCGGTAGAGATCGGTCAGCGCCGCCTTCGTCTCGGGCGAAGCGCTCGGCGCCGGGCGCACTTCGACCTCGTCATCGCGCGCGTCACCGAACCCGAGGCGGTTGAGGAGCCGGCGGCGGCGCAGGCGTCGGCGCACCTCGAAGACGACGATGCCGCCCAGCCAAGTCGAGAACTGCTCCGGGTTGCGGAGCTGCACGATGCGCGTGAAGGCGTTCAGGAAGGCGTCGTGGGCGATGTCCTGCGGGTCCTCTTCGGGCATGAGCCGGTAGGCGAGACCCATGGCCAGCTTCGCGTGCCGGCGAAACAGGGCTTCCTGGGCATGGCGCTTGCCGTCGCGCACCTGGGCCACGAGCGTCGCGTCGCTCTCCGTCGAGGTCTGCCGGAACGGCAGCACCCGCGCTGACTGGTTGGCCCCGGACATGTCACCCTGTGGGAAACCTCAAGCGTCTCGCACGGCTCAGCGGTTGTGCACCTGAGTGTGCACCGCCCTAAATGACCGTGAAATCGGGCACTCACCGCGTTACGTCTCGACGCGTCATGGGTCCCTCTGCCGTCCGATGGGTCGTCCCGGCGCTGGCCGCGGTGTACCTGGTGTGGGGCTCGACCTACCTGGCGATGCGCGTGGTGGTCGAGGTGTTGCCTCCCTTCACGATGGCGTCGGCGCGCTACCTCTCGGTGGGCCTGCTGTTGCTGGCGTTCCTCAAGGCGCGCGGCGCGGCGTGGCCGACGGCCAGACAGTGGTTGCTCTCGGTGCCGATCGGCGGCCTCATGTTCCTGCTCGGGAACGGCACCGTCGCCTTCGCCGAGAAGCACCTGTCGTCGGGCATCGCCGCGGTGGTGTGCGGCACGATGCCGCTGTGGGCCGCTGCCCTGGGGCCGCTCTTCGGCGAGCGCGCGACGCTGCGCGAATGGGTGGGGTTGGGGCTCGGCTTCTCGGGGGTGGCGGTGCTGGGGCTGGGCCGTGAGCTGCGGGCCGAGCCGCTGCACGCGGCGGTGTTGCTCGTCGCGCCGATCGCGTGGGCGGCAGGCTCGATGCTCGCTCGTGCCTGGCCGATGCCGAAGGGGCTCATGTCGGCCGCCACCCAGATGATCGCCGGCGGGGCCTTGATGGGGCTGGTGAGCCTGGCGCTGGGAGAGCGCCTGCCAGCCACGATTCCCCTCAAGGTGACGCTGTCGTGGCTCTACCTCTGCGTGTTCGGCTCCCTCGTCGCCTACTCGGCCTACACGTATCTCTTGCGCGCGACGCGCCCGGCGATCGCCACGAGCTACTCGTACGTGAACCCGGTGATCGCCGTGCTGATGGGCGCACTGCTCGGCGGCGAGGCGGTGGGGCCCGAGGTGATCGTCGCGGTGCTCCTCATCGTCTCGGCCACCGCGCTGGTCGTCGTGGGCCGGACGCCGCGGAGCCCCGCGCCCGCCGAACCCCGCGCCGCCGCCAGCGAGGGCTGACGACGACGACGTTTCACGTGGAACATCCGTTCAGTGTCGGCGGCTCACGGCGCCTTGCCACGTGAGTCGATCATCTTCACCCAGCGCACCCCGAGCTTGCGGCGGTTGCCCTCGACCAGGAACGGCGGAATCGAGCCGGCGGGGTCTGAGAACACGACGTACGTCAGGCGCGTCTTCCCGTTGTCCGTCGGCTCGAACAGCCAGAATCCCCGCACCTTCGTGATTCGAACCCAGCCGTCCTTCGGCCTGGGGCCGCCTTCGTTGAGGGCCTCGAACGTCATGCGGCAGGCCGGGCCTTCCCAGCTGCGTCGCGCGCGCACGACGTAGTCCCGGTTGCTCACGACGGGCGGGGTGATCTCTTCGTAGGTGACGCGCTCATCGGCCGCCTCGGACAGCACGGTGCGAGCCTTGAGATCCGGCTCCTGGGGGTCGAACTTCCCATCTCCGAAGGCGGCGTCGCACAGCGACTTCGGCGTCTTGTCGGTGATCAGGCTGAAGCGCAGCTCGACGAACTGCGAGCCGGCCACCGGCCGCTGCTCGATGGTGACGCCGTCGGTCTCCCCGACCTTCTCCCAAGCGGGCTCAGCCGACAGGATCGCGACGAGTGCGAGCTGAATCATGGGCGGAAGGTAGCGGCCGGTTCGCCCGGGCGCATCACCGACCGGCGTGCAGCTTCTTCGTCTGCTGACCCATGATGGTGATGGTGGTGCGCCGCGGGAGGATCCGCCGCATGAGGAACGACGCGAAGCGGTTGAAGACACCGGGGATCATGGTGGGCGCGCGGCCGAGGGCGTCGAGGGCCTCGGTCACCACCTGCTTCGGCTCGAGCATGCCGGGCGCTCCATCGGGCGCGGCCTTGAGCAGGTTCGGCGTCTTCGTGGCGCCAGCGCAGACCGAGAGCACGTCGACGCCGCGCTCCTTGAGCTCGAACCAGAGCCCTTCTGCGAAGGCGAGGTTGAAGGCCTTGGTGGCGCCGTAGGTGCTGACGAACGGCGAGCCCTGGAAGGCCGTGAGCGACGACAGGAGGACGAGGCCTCCGCGCCCGCGCGCGGCGAGCCGGGCCCCGAAGTGGTGCGCGAACGCGATGGGCCCGCGCACGTTGACGTCGACGGCCTTGAGGTTCTCGTCGAGCGACTGCGACAGGAACGCGCCCAGCGGAGAGAGGGCCGCGTTGTAGACGACGAGGCCGACGTCGAGGTCCGCCGTCGCCGCCGCCACCGTCGCCAGCGCGGCGGGGGTCGCGAGATCGGCCACCACGCAGCGCACCTTCACCTGCCTGGCGAGCTCGCCTTCAATCGTGGCCAAGGCCTCCGCCCGGCGTGCAACCAACACCACGTCGAGGCCCCGGCCGGCGAGCTGGCGCGCGAACTCGGCGCCGAGCCCCTCCGAGGCTCCCAGCACCAGCGCGGTGGGGCCGTAGCGCTGCGAGAACAT
Source organism: Myxococcaceae bacterium (assembly GCA_033763395.1). Taxonomy (GTDB): domain Bacteria; phylum Myxococcota; class Myxococcia; order Myxococcales; family Myxococcaceae; genus Xiheimicrobium. The sequence continues at coordinate 67,089 of JANRKQ010000018.1, read as the reverse complement.
CAGTACGGTTTCTGCCCCGAGAAGTTGCCCGGCGGGGAGTAGTTGCACGCCGTCAGGTACCAGGTGGGGAAGCTGCGGAACGGCGAGTTCGTCGTGCACCGCGTGGTGGCGCAGCCGATCTTCGTGCTCGAGCGCCACACCACCTGCGTGTAGTGCCCACACACCGCCAGGCAGGTGTTCGACGCGTAGCGGTAGTCGGCCTTCTCGCTGTCCCAGCTCTGCACGACGTCGGTGGGGCTCGAGTCCTGGGTCGACGCGTAGAGGTTCTCTCCGAACTGGTTCTGTTGGCGGTGATCGAAGACGCAGCGATCGGCGCCGAGCTTCGCGAAGGCTTCTGCGGCCGAGTCCCAGGTGACGTCGGGGAGCGGCGGGGAGGGCGTCGGCGTCGCGGCCCGGCGCGCGGCGTTGTGCGCGGTGACGAACTCCTGCTGCCAGGCCGTCAGCCCTGCTTGTCCGCCGCCTGTTCCGCCAGCGGAGCCACCACCCCGGGGCGCGTTCGGGTCGAGCTCACAGGACGACGCCGCGCCGCACCGCTGCCCGGCCGCGCACGAGAGGCACCGGAAGCCGCCGGAGCCGCAGGCCTGGGTCGACGAGCCGCTCTGGCACTGCCCCTCGGCGTCACAGCACCCGCCGCAGTTCATCGGAGAACAGTCTCCGAGGGGCGTCGGAGCCGAACAGCCGGCCACGAGGAGCAGAACGAGCAGGTGAGGGCGCATCACGAACATCCGAGTCAAGAAGCTCCGGCCGGCCAGCGACGAGGGGCTGTAGCACGAACACGTGCGTCACCGCTTCTCGGGCTTCGGGCCCCGCAGGATCTCGTACGAGCCCGTCCTCCCCGCGATGGTGAGGATCGCCGCCAGCCCATGGGCGGTGGAGCCGTCATTCATCTTCCACGGCAGCGGGTTCGCCGAGCCCTGGTTCACGAACAGCACGGGGTGCGGCTTCTTCGGCGGGAGCACCTTGCCCACGAAGTCGGTGCCCTTGCCGGCCGCCTCGAGGATGTGGCCGGTGATGCCGAACGAGATCTTCGCGCGCTGGGCGAGCGCGGTGAGCCGGGGATCGCCCACGTTGTCGGCGCCCGGCACGAAGTCGAGCGCCTGCTGGCCTTTCTGGCGCATCGGCCCATGGGTCAGCAGCACGACAGGATCATCGGCCGCGTTTGCCGCCTGCTCGAGCTGATCGAGGTGTTTGTCCTGGTAGATGCAGCCGCCCGAGAGGTGGAGGAACGGCTTGTCGTGGTACCCGCCCAGGCTCACGAGGTCGGCCCCGTCGAAGTCGGCCCGCCGCACGAGATCCATGTTGATGAGGTGCGCGGCCTGCTGCTCGGTGCGCACCTTGTTTAGCGCGTAGTTGAGCGAGGCGCCGCGCTCCATGTTGCCCGCGATGACGAGCAGGGGCCGCTTCGTGGCCTTCACGAGGAAGGTGAAGATGGTCTCGAGCATGGCGGGCTCGCTCGAGGTGTCTCCGCCGATGACGATCGCGTCGACGTCGGCCTTCTCGAACGAGCTGAGGAAGTCCGAGAGGCGCGCCTGCGTCTCGGCGTCGAGATCCTTGATCCCCGCGAGCAGGCCGAGCCGAACCGCCCTGGAGGTCTTCCCCGGCCGGCGCAGCTTCACCGTGGCGCCGGTGTACTCGAGGCGGTGGCCATCGAGCTCTTTCACGTCGGGTGTGGAGAAGTGCGTGAAGGGGCCGATGCAGTCGAACTGCGCGGCTTCTTCCCACTGGGCCTGGGTGCTGGGGCTCTGGGCGAGGGCGACGAGGACGGAGAAGAGCATCGTCCGCGGAAGCTACTTCTTCTTCGTCACCGGACGGGCGGGATCCGTCACTGGCTCCTTCGCCTTCGCCACGGAAGGGATCGGCATCTCGGGCTCGGTGCGGCTGAGCATGTAGCTCTGTGTCGTCTCGCCGCTGTCGGCCGGTGTCCTTGGCGGGGCCTCGGCGGTGAGCGCCTTGAATCGGCTCTTGTACTCGTCGCGCTCGGCGACGGCCTTCACGCGGTTGCTGCGCTCCTGCTCGATCATGCGCTGGAGCGCTTCGTTCTGCTGCGTGGCGCGATCCCGCTCGGCCACCAGCTTCGCGGCCAGGGCGCGCTCGTGGTCGAGCGTCTCGCGCAGCTCCTTGACCTCCTTCTTGAAGGCGTCGGCCGACGCGCCCGACTGCGCCGCGAGCCGCTGGTGGAGCGTCTTGGCCACGGTGCGCGCCTCGTCACGCTCGGCGGTCGCCTTGTTCGCGCGCTCCTTCTCGGCCTCGAGCGCCGCCTGCCATTCGGCGATGGCGGTGGCGGCCTCGGCCTTGTTGGCCTCGAGCTCGGCGGCGACGGCGTCGCGCTGGGCGAGGGCCTCGGTGACGGCCAGGCTGCTTCGCTCCAGGTCGGCCTCGAGCTGGGTGAGCCTTTCGCCACTTGCGCTCTGCGCCTGCTGGAGGTGCTCCAGCTGACCACGCACCTGCTCCAGCTCCGCGGCCTGCGCGAAGGCCTGCTCGAGGGCCGATGACTTCTCGGCGAGCGTGGCCTCGAGCTCGCCGAGGCGCGTGGTCAGCTCCGCGCGGGTGGCCTCGGCGTCTGCCAGCTGGCCTTCGAGCTCGACGATCCGCGTCTGGGCCTGGGTGAGGGCCTCGTTCGACTGGCCGAGCTCGGCCTCGAGAGCGTCTGCCCGCGTCCGCGCGGAGGCGAGGGCTTCGTCGGCCTGGTGCGAGGTGGCCTCGAGCTCCGAGAGCCGCGCGCGGGCCCGGGTGAGGGCTTCGTCGCCTTCCGTTCGCCCGGCCTCGACCGCCGAGAGCTGCGTCTGGGCTTCGGTGAGCTGGGCCTCGAGCTCGGCCACCCGCAGGTCCTTCGCGGTGGTCTGATCGGTCAGCTCGGCGGCGCGGGCGTGGGCTTCGCTCAGGGCCTGCTCGTGCTGCGCGGTGAGGGCCGAGAGCTCGGTCTCGAGCGCGGTGATCCGTGCCCGGGCCTCGTCCCGGCTGCGCGCGGCTTCGGCCTGCTGCGAGTCCGTCTGCGCCCGCGAGGACTCGAGCGCCGCGAGCGCAGCCTGGGCCTGCTTCAGCTCGTCACGCAGCGCGTCGCCGGCCCTGGTCTTTTCGCCGAGCGACGTCGACAGCTCCGTCAGCTCCTTCGAGATGCGCGAGCGCTCGGCCTCAGCGGCGTCGCGGGCGGCGCGTGCCTCGGACACCTCGCGCATCAGCACCGCCGAGCCTGCGTCCTGCTCTTCACGGAGCCGATCGAGCTCGGCGCGGGCCTTCTCCCGCTCACCCAGGACCGTCAGGCGCGCCTCCTTCTCGGAGGCGACGGCGTCGCGCGCCTCTCGCAGCTCGGCCTCGAGCCCGGCGACGACGCGGTTCTGCGCTTCGACGGCGCCCTGCAGCTCCTTCGCGTTCTCGTGGTGGGCCTCGGCGCGCTCCCGGGCCTCGTCACGCTCGGTGACGGTGACGGCCTGCACCTGCTCGAACCGGGCGAGGGCGGTCGCGAGCGCCTCGCGCTGGCGGGTGAGCTCTCCCTCGAGCTGCGCGACCCGCGTCTCGTCGACGACCACGACGGGCGGCACCGGGGCCTGCGTGCCATCCACCCGTCGGCGCTGCATGGCGGCGAGCCGCGTCGTGCCGTCGGGCTGGACCTCGAGCGCCAACTTGAGCTGACCGACCACCGGCGCGTCGATCACCAGGCCGATGGCGTCGGGTTGAACGGCGAGCCCGACGTCGATGGCGCCCACGTCGGCCTCCGCGTGGACCCCCGCTTCGAAGGTGTCTTCTCCGCGGGTGCGGCTGGTGACGTCAGCGCGTGGCGATCGCATACGCCCCAAGCGTACCCCCGATCGCCCACCGGCTCATGAAACCGGCCGGCCGTCAGGGCTCGCACTGGCCCCGATCGTCGACGACGAGGGTCGCGGTGAGACCGGTCGCCTCGCTCACGGCGAGCGTCGTCGAGGTGCCGCGGGCCAGGCCGAAGGTGAAGAACGTCGACAACGCGCCGCCCAGCACTTCGCTGGGGGTGGGGCTCCACTGGACCGAGAGTCGGCTCCCCGAGGTGGGCAGGCAACGACGATCGCTCGTGCCCAGACAGGCGCTCGCGACGCTCGGAGTGCCGAGCATGCGCTGGCCCGAGGCATCGACGAAGCCGAAGTCGAGCAGGGCCGTCGACGCGCCCGGTACGACCGAGAGCCGATCGCCAGCCGTTGCCAACTGGGCGCACCGCGACGACGGGTCGAGCCTGGCCCGCAGGCCGCTCGGCGCCACCACCTCGACGACGAGCCGATCGAGGGCCACGCCCTCAGGCGACCGGGCCTCGAGCGTCACCGGGCCCTCCCGGAAGGTGACGCGGGCGCGGAGCACTTCCCGCTCGCGCACCTCCGTCACGGCGACCTGGCTGAGGTCGGCCGCGATGGTCGCGTCGCCGGTCGTCGCAGCCAGGGTGGCCCCGGTGGGACCGGCTCTGTCGTGGAGCCATCGAAGGGTGAGTCGGAGCTCCGTACCCGCGGCGACGGGCGTCCCACCCAGCTCGGCGGACTCGCCTGCGACGTCGAAGGCGACTCGGCCCTCGACACCCGAATGGGGCGCCCGCGCACAGGCGATGAGGACACAGGGAAGGAGGAGTGCATGACGCACGGGAGGCCGCGAAAGCACGATGTGTGCCGTCAAAGAGAATCGGTCGCCTGAGGGGCTCAGGCATCGCAGCGGCGGCCTCACCACGACACGCATGGCACACCTTCGTGGGGCGACGGGCTCGGCCTTCGACGGCAGGTGAACGGCGCGGTGGCGCGGCGCTGGGAGACAGGCTTCACAAGCTCGCGCCGACCGTCACCCCGAACCGATGCGCGCTCACCGACACCGCGGGCCCGGAGTACTCCCACGACAGCCCGACGTGGTTGATGAAGCCCAGGCCGAAGAGCGGCAGGGTGATCAAGCCCACCTGTGTCGCGCCCTCCTCGACGATGATGCCGAGCATGCGCAGCACCTGGCGGGTCCACCAGAAGGCGCCGAAGCCGAGCTCGACCCGCACGCCGAACGTGGAGCGGCTCCCGCCCGGCATCAGCGGCGCGTCGGGCAGTCGCTCGATCACGTAGAGCGGGCTCGCCTGCACCCAGAACGAGAAGTCCGGAATGCGACGTGGGCTGGCGACCGATGACGAGGCGTAGCCCGCCCGTACGCTCGGCCCCACGGACAGCCGCGACAAGCACCAGTCACACTGCGGCCAGGGCGTCGGTCCGAAGAAGCCACGGCCGCCGAGAGCGAAGACGAAGCCTCCAGCCTGCTCGGAGGCGGGCTCAGCGCGCCGCGGTACGCCGAACGGGGTCAGCACCTGCACGTCGAGCCCGAGCGTCGGCGTCCCGGTCGGTTGCACCTGGGCGGTGAAGCCCACCACGCCCGTCACCGGGAACCAGCGTTCGTCGGGCGTCGCGGTCAGCAGCGCCGTGAGAGAGAGGGCCAGCAGCACGGGAACCGGCTCGAGTCGTCTCACGTCACCGCGCGCCTGTCACCGTCTGGCGTCGGCGGAGCGCAAGGCCGCGCCGAAGGCTCGCCGCTCGACAAAGAACGACACCTGCGCATGCCGCGGTGCCCCGGCAGTCAGGCGCCCGCGCCGACACGCGTCCTCCGCAGCGCCCATGGCTTCACCCTGCGCCACCACGACGTGCACGACCCCTCACCCGGGCCCGCGCACGGCTGCCTGACGCACCGTGAAGCCGAAGGGGGCCCCTGCCGTTCGCTGGGGCTCCGCATGGTGCGTGTCTCCAGTCGACGGCGAACCACCGCAGTTCCCGTCTGGAGACCCCATGTCACCCGTTCATTCCGTCAACCTGGACCCCGAGCAGCGCGACCACCGCCGGCTCGGCCGAGCGCTCGATCTCTTCTCGCTCCACGAGGCCATCGGGCCGGGCCTCGTGCTCTGGCACCCGCGCGGCGCGTTCATTCGCAAACGAATGGAGGACTGGTGGCGCGACGCCCACCTCGCGCGCGGCTACCAGTTCGTCGCCTCGCCCCACGTCGGCCAGGGCGCCCTCTGGGAGCGCTCGGGCCACCTGGCGAAGTACCGCGACTCGATGTTCCCGGCGATGCAGCTCGAGTCGGGCGAGGTGTTCCTCAAGCCGATGAACTGTCCGTTCCACCTGCAGATCGTCAAGGCGAGGCCGCGCCGCCGTGACGAGCTCCCGCTCCGCCTCTGCGAGCTGGGTCAGGTGTACCGGAACGAGGCGTCCGGCGCGCTCCATGGGCTGTTCCGCGCGCGGGGCTTCATGCAGGACGACGCGCACCTCATCTGCGCGCCGGAGCAGGCCGAGGCCGAGGTGGCCGACGCGCTGGCCTTCGCGCTCGAGTTGCTCTCGGTCTTCGGTTTTCCCGACGTGCGCGTGCTGCTCTCGTCGCGGCCAGCGCAGTTCGTGGGCGAGGTGGCCGCGTGGGACGCCGCCGAGCAGGCCCTGAAGAACGCCGCCGCGAAGGTGGGCGTCGCGCTCGAGCTGCAACCGGGCGGAGGCGCGTTCTACGGCCCCAAGCTCGACGTGCTCGTGCGCGACGCGCTGGGCCGTCACTGGCAGTGCTCGAGCGTGCAGTTCGACTTCAACCTGCCGCGCGCGTTCGAGCTGTCGTTCGACGACGGCGGCGTCGAGCGCGAACCCATCGTGATTCACCGCGCGTTGTTCGGTTCGCTCGAGCGGTTCTTCGCGATCCTGCTCGAGCACTGCGGCGGTGCGTTTCCGGCGTGGCTCATGCCCGAGCAGGTGCGGGTGTTGCCGGTCGACGACGCGGCGGTCGCCTGGGCGCACGCGGTCGCAGCGCGGCTCTCGGACGTGGGCGTGCAGGTCTCGGTGTCAGCGCGAGGCAACCTGGGGCCCCGTGTTCGTGAAGCCGACGTGGAGCACGTGCCGTTCCTCGCCATCGTCGGAGGGCGCGAGGCGCAGGCCTGCTCGGTGAGCCTTCGCGGCCGCGACGGGGAGCTCCTCGGCGAGCTCGGCCTGGAGCAGCTCGTGGAGAAGCTCTCCGCGTGGCTTGCGCCCCCGCCGGTGCGCCCTCGACGATGAGCGGGATCAGCGCTGGCCCTCGTGCTCGCGCTCGGAGCCCCATCAGGCGTCCGGAGCCCTCGCCGCGCGAGGTCGTCGACGACGCGTAAGGTCGGCCCGGCGGTTCTGGGGTTCGTGGGCGACGGGCCTTGGGTGGCGCCTACCAGCGGTGGTACGCCGGGTGGCCCGGCTCGACGGCGACGAAGGTGCCCCGGCAGGTCGCGCGCACCTTGCCGCCGGCCTCGAGCACCCCCTCGACGATCACCTTCGCGCCGTCCGACTGCACCACCTTCGCGCTCAACGACAACGGGCCGTCGGTGGGGCAGGGCCGCTTGAGGCTGATGGCGTAGTCGGCCGTGACGGTGCACGGGGGGCTCTCGGCGCGGCGCTCGCTCATCAGGTGCCACGCCGCGGTCCAGTTGCAGTGACAGTCGAGCAGCGAGCCGATGATGCCGCCGTTCAGCACCCCGGGGAACGCCTCGTGGTGGGGCGCGGGCGTCCACTCGGCGACCACCGTGTCGCCCTTGACGAAGCTGCGGACCCTGAGGCCTTGAGCGTTCGACGGACCGCAGCCGAAGCAGGCGTTGTGCGGCGCGTAGCGCTCCTGGAGCGACGGCTCGGTCACTGCCTCGCCTCGAGCGGTGTCTCTCGAGCTGCGAAGGCCCAATCGCCCGACTCACCGTGCTCGAGCTTGAGGCCCGCGTACTCACGCCGAACGGCCCGCACGTAGTTCCGGAACTGCTCGAGCTCGCGCGTCTTCATCGCCATGTACACGCGCGTGGGGCCGGCGTTGTAGGCCATCAGCGCGAGGTCGAGATCGTTCCCGAACCGCGACGCGAGGTACTTCAGGTACCGGATGCCGAGCCGCACGCGGAGCGCCGGGTCTGACTCGATCTCCTTCGGCGTCAGCCGAATGCCTTCACGCTGCGCGATGAACTGGAGCGTCACCGGCTGGATCTGCATGAGCCCGCGCGCGCCCATGTTCGACACCGCGGACTCGAGGAACTCGCTCTCGACCTGGATGATGGCGAGCACGAGGAGTGGATCGAACCCGGCCACCCGGGCCTCCTCGGCGATGGCGTGGGCGAGCTGCTCCCGAAGGCGCAGGCCCAGGCCCGGACCCCGGCGCGCCAGCACGGCGTCGATGCGATCGGCCTGCGGTGGGCGAACGACCTGCACTCTGGCCACTTCGAGCGTGGGCGCGGCCGTCGACGGCCCCGCGTCCTGCAGGGGCCAGAGCGCCATCGCCGCACACCCCAGCGCGAGCACCGCGACCAGCGTCACCGTCGTCTCACGCGGCGTCAGCCGAACGAGCGCGCGCGCCACCACCAGCCGGCTGGCGAGCGACCGCCCCACCGCGCTGGCGCCAGACGCCGACATCACTTCGAGAGCTGCTCGATGCGGCGGTTGAGGGTGTCGAGGCGCGAGTTGAGCTGAGCGATCTCTTCCTTGCGCGGCACCCGCAGCCGCTGGAGCGAGAGGCGCACGGTGTCTTCCACCTTGCGCTCCATGTCACGCCGCTGTGACGTGAGCCTGTCGGCATACTCGCGAACCTGGCGCTTCACCTCGTCCTGGCTCCAGCCCGCCATGCCTTGCACGCGGGCGAGCAGCTTGGCCGCCTCGTCTTCGGCACCCGAGACCGTCACGAGCGCCTGACTCCACACCTGCTGGAAGAATTCAGCGATGGAGCGACGGTCATGCGGCGGCGGCGGGGGACGGCTTTCCATAGGTAGGCCCCTTAACCACATCGACGGGTGAGATCGGAAGGGCCTCTCGCAAGGCCCAACCGATTGAAATCACGATGTCACTCAGGCGATCGACTGGCGCTTCGCCAGCTCATCGACACGCCTGGTGAGCTTCGTGAGGTTGCGGGTGAGCTTCTGCACGTCGTCCGAGGTGGCGACGCCGAGCACGCCCAGCACCTCGCGGGGCATCGTCTTGACGCGCGTCTGCAGCTCGGTCGCGGTGGTGGCGATGCGCTTCTCGAGGATCTTCAGGTCCTGACGGCTGCGCACGCGGGCGAGCAGCTTCTCGAGCGACTTGCGCTGCTTCTTCGCCTCCGAGACGACGTCCTTCTCGACCTGGTTGAGCTGCTTTTTCGCAGCCGACAGGCTCTCGTTCAGGCGCTCAGCAGCGACGGCGGTGACCGGTTTCTTCGGGGCTTGCTTCATGGTGTGCTCCTCCTGTGATGCGCTGCGTTATAATGCAGCGCGTCAGAGGGCGCAACACGGCATCTGTCATTGAAACGACGGGAGCTTGTTGGTCAGCGGCCCGCGCCGAGCGTGATGTCGCGGTAGCCCGGGCGCTCCGGCATCTTCTGCTTGTTGCCGATGCCGTGGCGCTCGTTGGCGATCTTGTCCTGCAGGAGCATCAGGCCGTCGAGCACCTGCTCCGGCCGCGGCGGGCAGCCCGGAATGTAGACGTCGACGGGGATGATGCGGTCGATGCCCTGGAGGACGGCGTAGTTGTCGTAGAAGCCGCCCGACGACGCGCACACGCCGAAGCTCACCACCCACTTGGGCTCGGTCATCTGCTCGTAGACGCGCTTCAAGATCGGCGCCTGCTTCATGTTGATGGTGCCGACCACCATCAGCAGGTCGGCCTGGCGCGGCGAGAAGCGGGGGAACTCGGCGCCGAAGCGGGCGATGTCGTACCGGCTCGCGGCGACCGACATGTACTCCATGCCGCAGCACGCGGTGGCGAAGGGGTAGGTGAAAAGCGAGTACTTGCGCGCCCAGCCCAGGCCCTTCGAGATGACCTTCTGCAGAAAGCCCGTCGCTTCGTCGCGACGCGTGGTGAGGATCGGAGCGATGTCGGTGTCAGCCATGAGTCAAGACTCCCAGTCCAGCGCGCCCTTCTTCCAGATGTACACGAGGCCCACGACGAGCGTCGCCGCGAACACCACCATCGTCACGTAGCCGAACCAGCCGAGCGCCTGGAAGTTCACCGCCCACGGGTAGAGGAACACCGCCTCGACGTCGAACACGATGAAGAGCAGGGCGACCACGTAGAACTTCACCGCGAAGCGCTGGCGGGCCGAGCCCATCGGCGCGTTGCCGCCTTCGAACGCCTCGGACTTGATCGGGTTCGAGACCTTCGGGCCGAGCAGGCCGGCGACGATCGGAATGGCCACGGCGAGCAGCCCTGCGACCCCGAGCACGACGGCCACGGGGAGATACGGCGTGAGGGGGTGTTCCATCGGGAAAGCACCCTAAAGATCTGCGTGGTTCGCGTCAAAGCGTTTCTCGTCACGCGGGTGAAGCGTGCCTTCTGGCACCGCAGCGCCCATTCCTTCGGGTTTCTCGGGCCCTTTCATCGAGAAAACGGGAGGCGTGGAGCGACGCGCGTCGACAGTGAGGTCGGTCATGCGCCACGTCTTCGCCCTCTTCTTCCTCCTGCTGGCTGCCTGCGCGTCGGATCCCAACCGGGCCGAGAACCGCCTCGAGGTGAACACGGGCGATGGTCAGTCGGGCACCGTCGCCCGCGCGCTCCCCGACCCGGTCTCGGTCCGCCTCTCCAAAGGAGAGCAGCCGATCGAGGGCGCGACGGTGACCTTTGCGGTCGCGACGGGGTCGGGCTCGGTGGAGCAGGTCGAGGTCACGACCGACGCGCAGGGCATCGCCTCGGCCGGCCGCTGGACGCTCGGAACCGCGCCGGGTCTCCAGTCGATCCTCGTCACCGCGAGCAACGCCGTGGCGATCACCCTCAGCGCCACCGCGTCCGCCGACGTCGGCATCAACGTGGCGGCGTTCGAAGGAGACAACCAGCAGGCGCCCCGCAGCACAGCGGTGCCCATCGCCCCTGCCAAGCGCATCACCGACACCCACGGCAACCCGGTCTCGGGCCTCGACGTCGAGTGGCTCGTCATCGAAGGCGGCGGCTCCGTGCAGGGGCCTGCCACGGTGGCGACCGACGCCAACGGCGTCTCACGCGTGCAGGGCTGGGTGCTGGGGCCGACCGCCGGGCAGAATCGGCTCGTCGCACGCATGCCGGGCCTGCCGCAGACGACCTTCGTCGCCACGGCCACCACGGTGGGCCTGCCGAGCATCGCGGTCGAAGCCGGACAGGACCAGACGGCGCCGGTGTCGATGAACGTGCCCGTGGCGCTGGCCGCTCGGGTCCGTGACGAGCAGGGCCAACCGGTTGCGGGCGTCGCGGTGACGTTCACCGTCACCAGTGGTGGAGGCACGGTCACCGGCAGCCCCGCGATGAGCGACGCCAGCGGGATCGCGCGCGTGGCGTCCTGGCGACTGGGGCCCACGGCGGGGACCCAGACCGTCACCGCGACCGCGCCAGGCTTCGGAGAGGCGACGTTCCGCGCCTCGGGCCTGGCGACCGGCGCGCCGATGCTCAACCGCACGGTGCTGCTCTCGGGCCTCGCGGTGCCGTGGGATCTCACCTTCGCGCCCGACGGCACGCTCGTCTTCTCGGAGCGCGGCGGCAACATTCGCGTGCTGCGGCCCGGTGCGACGACGTCGACCGTGCTGCACCGCCCGATGGACGTGAACGCCTCGGGCCAGAGCGGCATGATGGGCCTCGCGCTCGACCCCGACTTCGCGCGCACCCGGCACCTCTTCGCGTACTTCTCGTCGCGGGTGAACCCGACCACCGTCGACAACCGCATCGTTCGTTTCCGCGTCAACGAAGGGTGGGACGGCGTGACCGACCGGCAGGATCTGCTCGTCGGCATCTCGTGGGGCAACGGCGGCGCGCACTCGGGAGGCCGCCTGCGCTTCGGCCCCGACGGGTTGCTGTACCTCACGACGGGCGACACCCGCTCGGCCACCGTGCCGCAGGATCCCAACGCGCTCGGCTCGAAGGTGCTCCGCATTCGCAAGGACGGCACGATTCCACCGGGCAACATGAGCGCGCCCTTCCGGGCCCCGATCTGGGCCTTCGGCTTCCGCAACCCGCAGGGCATCACCTTCCGCCCCGGCACCGGAGAGCCGTTCCTCTGCGAGCATGGGCCAGGCACCGACGACGAGGTGACGAAGCTGACCGCTGGCGGCAACGGCGGGTGGGACCCGAGGAACCCCGCGAACGCGAACGACCCCACGTACTGGGGCTACATGGGCACGTCGATGACCGACACCACGAAGTTCCCCATGGCGCTGCGGCCGGCGTTCCGTGACGGCAACTCCGGCGGCATGTCGGGCTGCGACTTCCTGGTGGGGGCTCAGTGGCGCGACTGGGAGGGCTCCATCGCCGTCGCCTCGCTGGGCGATCGCAACGTGCGGGTGATGCGGCTTTCGCCCGATGGGCTCAGCACTGTGGGCATGATCACCACGCTGTTCGGCGGCATGGAGCGCATTCGTGCGGTGGTGCAGGGCCCCGACGGCGCGCTGTACCTCTCGACCGATGGGCGGCCCGGCGGCGATCAGATCGTGCGCGTCACCGCCCAGTGAGCGTCAGTCGGGGTCGGCGTAGGCCTCGACCTGGCGGTGCTCTCCGCTGGCGCGGCGCAGCGGGGGCGCGTGCGACAGCGCCTTCTCGTACTCGGCCAGCACTACCTTCTCGAACCGCTCGCGCGTCTCGGCGTTGAGCGGGTGCGCGATGTCCTTGTAGGTGCCGTCTTTGCGCTTCTTCGCGGGCATGGCGACGAAGAGCCCCGCGGCGCCGCTGATCACCTTCAGATCGCGCACGACGAAGCAGTGATCGAGCGTGATCGTGACGTAGGCCCGCAGCTTGTCTTCCTCGACGGGAAAGATCTTCACGTCGGTGATGTCCATACAGCCCCCGATGCTGGTGCTCGAGATGTTCGAAGCAACCGAACAATGGAGCGGCTTCCATCGTTTCTTCAAGTCCCTGCACCAATCCCAAACCCTGTGAGCCGCTGGAACGGCTGGTCCTTGACTTGACGGAACCGATGGATCAGAAGCGCGCCCACTTTCACCCCAACGGAGACCAAGGCCATCGCTACCGCACGCGACCAGAGAACCGACCGCCGTATCAAAGCCCGCGAAGTCCGAGTCGTCGGCTCCGCAGGTGAACAGCTTGGGGTGATGCCCACCGACCAGGCCCTCGCGCGCGCTCAGGCTGAAGGTCTGAACCTCGTCGAAGTGAACCCCATGGCCCGTCCGCCGGTCTGCAAGATCATGGACTACGGCCGGTTCAAGTACGAGGAGAAGAAGAAGGCGAACGAGGCCAAGAAGAAGCAGGTCGTCGTGAAGGTGAAAGAGGTCAAGCTCCGGCCGAAGACCGAGGAGCACGACTACGAGACCAAGCTCCGCCACGTCCGCGAGTTCATCGAGGAAGGCAACAAGGCGAAGATCACGATCATGTTCCGCGGCCGTGAGATCACCCACCGTGAGCTCGGCACGCAGATCCTCGACGACGTGACCGCCGACACGAAGGACATCGCGGTCGTCGATCAGCAGGTGCGGCTCGAAGGCAAGACGATGTTCATCATCCTCGGGCCCAACCCGAAGGTGGCGCAGCGCGCGCGCGATCAGCACCGCATCGCGCTGGCCGAGGCCGAGAAAGAGAAGGCCGAGCGCAAGGGCGCCGCGCCGTCGTCTCCTCGCGCCGACGAGGGCAAGGTTGACGAGGCCGCCGCCGCGCCGGCCCCTCAGCCGCCGCCGCCCGCTGAAGCGTCTGCTGCGCCCCGGGGTTGACAGGGGGGGAGGGAGGCGATACTGCCGCCGCCCTTTCCAGCAGTTTCCAAGGAATCGTCATGCCCAAGTTGAAGACCCGCAGCGGGGCGAAGAAGCGCCTGCACGTGAAGAAGACCGGCAAGGTCAAGCACGCCAAGGCGTTCGGTAAGCACCTCTTCACCCACGCCAAGTCGATGGATCGTCGTCGCCGCACCCGCGGCACTGGCCTGCTTCGCGACATGGACGCGAAGAAGGTCGTCAAGGAACTCTTCCCGTACGGAGCGAACTAAGCCATGCGCGTCAAGAAGGGCGTCAAGGCGCGTCGTCGCCGCAATTCAATCCTGAAGCTCGCCAAGGGCTACAGGGGCCGCCGGAAGAACTGCTACAAGCGCGCGAACCAGGCCGTCGAGCGCGCGCTCGACTACGCCTCGCGTGACCGCGCCCGCAAGAAGCGCGACTTCCGCAGCCTGTGGATCGTCCGCATCAACGCGGCGGCTCGCCTCGTGGGGCTGTCGTACTCGCGGCTGATCGCCGGCCTGTCGAAGGCGCAGGTCGCCATCGACCGGAAGATCCTCGCGGATCTCGCGGTGCACGATCCGGCCGGCTTCAATGCCGTCGCTGCCCTCGCCAAGGCCTGAGTCGCCAGGTCGATGCAGGGCTCTTTGGGGCTGCTCTCCAGCGATGGAGGGTGGCCCCGAAGCGCTTTCAGGCGCCGAAGCTGACGACGATGGCGCAAGGGGCTCGACATCGTGTGCGCTCCGCGCGAGGAGCGTTCGCCATGCGATGGCTCCTTGGACTCCTCGTGCTCTCGTCCTGCGCCGCGAGCCGGCGCTCGATGCAGCCGGTCGACTCGTTTCCAGCGCAGCCCGCCCTGGCGTGGTGCCGGAGCAACGCGCCCCTCGAGGCCGAGCTCATCGCGCCGCTCCCCTGCCGCGGCCGCGAGACGCGCTGGGAAGGCACCTGGAAGGACGGCAGCTTCACCTGGCAGTGCCGGGTCGGCTCCGAGATCACCGCGCAGCTGAACGTCGTGCTGTCCGACTCGGGCTGCGTCGCCGATCTCGAGCGGTACCGGACGTCTGACGGCATCGTCTCGACGGTTCGACGCAAGGGGCGCTGGCGCGAGTCGTTCTCGCGGAAGCTCCCGTGCCACGAGCCGACCGACCTGTGCCTGGTGGGGGCGTACGAGCTCGATCGCCCCGAGCTGAAGCTGCGCGGCGCCTTCGACGACGACGCGCGGCCCACCGGCCCGTGGACGCTCACCGCCGGCGAAGAGACGAAGACCGTCGAGTTCAAGGCCGGCACCGGCGCGCTCGAGGCGTTCGGCGTGGTGAAGAAGCTGAGCTGCGCCGCGGGCTACGTCACCGGAGAGTTCGCGGCGGCGCTGCCGTGGGGCCAGGGCACCGTCGAGGTGTCGTCGTTTCACGACAAGGGGCTGCGCCAGGGCGCCTTCCGCGTCGGCTCGGCCGGCGGGCCCGAGCTCGAGGGGCGCTACGAGAACGGGGTGCCGTCGGGCGCGTGGAAGTTCTCGTCGCGCGTGGTGGCGATGCCGGTCTCGACGCCCCTCGTCGACGCCACCTGCAAGGGCGACTGCGTGCTCGCGGGCCTCGAGGCGCCACAGCCCGCCGCCGAAGGGAAGGGTGAAGCGCCGAAGGTGGCCGCGGTGGTGCTCTCGGTCGCGCCGGGCTACCCGCTCATGCCGTTCCGCTGCCACGAGGCGCTCTTCGAGCTGGCTGGAGCGCCGGGTGAGTGGGTGATGAGCCGCTTCTCGTTGCCGCCCACGCAGGCGCTCGTCGAGCTGCGCAAGGTGGCGGCCCTCGCGGCGCCGGCGAGTCAGTGACCGTTTCGGCGCTGCGTCATTTCGGGTAATGCCCGGCGCCATGCACGATCGTTTGAAGGCCTTGTCCGAGACGGCCCGCTCCGAGATCGCCGCCGCGCAGACGGCGCAGCAGCTCGAGGCGCTCAAGGGCCGCTTTCTCGGCAAGAAGGGCGAGCTGTCGGCGGTGTTGGGCTCTATGGGCAAGCTGCCGCCCGAGGAGCGCAAGGCCATCGGCGAAGTCGCCAACACCGTGAAGGGGGAGCTCGAGGGGCTGCTCTCCGCTGCCCAGACGCGGCTCGAAGAGGCGGCGCTCGACGAGGAGCTGAAGGGCCCGAAGCTCGACGTCACCTTGCCCGGCCGCGCGGTGGCGTTCGGGCGGCGGCACCCGGTGTCGCAGACGCTCGAAGACATCGTGGGCGTCTTTTCGCGGCTGGGCTTCGAGGTCTACAGCGGGCCCGAGATCGAGCTCGACTGGTACAACTTCGAGGCGCTCAACGTGCCGGCGGATCACCCCGCGCGCGACATGCAGGACACGTTCTACGTCGAGGCCGGCTGGCTGCCGAAGGGCGTCGGCCCGGTGGTGCTGCGCACGCACACCTCGCCCGTGCAGATCCGCACGATGCTCGCGCACAAGCCGCCGGTGCGCGGGGTGATGCCGGGCCGTGTGTACCGCAAGGACAGCGATCAAACGCACACGCCCATGTTCCACCAGGTCGAGGGGCTGCTCGTCGACGAGACGGTGACGTTCGCCGAGCTGAAAGGCACGCTCGCGGCCTTCGCGCGGGCCTTCTTCGGCGCCTCGACGAAGACGCGCTTCCGCCCCAGCTTCTTCCCCTTCACCGAGCCGTCCGCCGAGGTCGACGTCAGCTGCGTCTTCTGTGGCGGCAAGGGCTGCCGCGTCTGCAAGCACACCGGCTGGCTCGAGGTGCTCGGCAGCGGCATGGTGCACCCGAACGTCTTCAAGCACGCCGGTTACGACGCCTCGAAGGTGACCGGCTTCGCCTTCGGCATGGGCGTCGAGCGGCTCGCGATGCTCCGGTACGGCATCGACGATCTGCGCACCATGTTCGAGAACGACGCGCGCTTCCTGGCGCAGTTCTGACCCTCTGTTCGAAAGATCTTCATGCGCATCTCTTTGAAGTGGTTGTCGGAGTACGTGCAGCTGCCGCAGTCGGTCGACGAGCTCGCCCGCCGGCTCACCATGGCCGGCCTCGAGATCGAGGGCATCGAGCGGCCAGGTGAGGCGCTCGAGGGCGTGGTGGTGGCGCAGATCGTCGCCAGCGAGAAGCACCCGAACGCCGACAAGCTGTCGGTGACGAAGATCGACCGGGGGGCCGGAGCGCCGCTGCAGGTCGTGTGCGGCGCGAAGAACTACCAGGTCGGCGACAAGGTGCCGCTCGCCACGGTGGGCACCCGGCTGCCGAACGGCGTGGAGATCAAGCAGGCGGCGCTCCGCGGCGTGGACAGCTCGGGCATGCTCTGCAGCGCGAAGGAGCTCGGCCTGTCAGAGGAGAGCTCGGGCCTGCTGATCCTCGATGCCGCTGCGAAGGTGGGGCAGCCGATCGCCCAGGCGCTCGGGCTCGACGACGTGGTCTTCACCGTGAACGTGACGCCGAACCGCGCCGACGCGCTGTCGCACCTGGGCATCGCGCGCGAGGTCGCCACGCTGTTCAACGTGCCGCTGAAGAAGCCCGCGGTGACGCTGAACGAGTCGGGCACCGAGGCGAAGACGAAGATCGACGTGCGCATCGAGGACCCCGAGCGCTGCTGGCGGTACGCGGCGCGGGTGATCGAGGGCGTGACGGTGAAGCCCTCTCCGCAGTGGATGCAGGACCGGCTCAAGGCCGCGGGCATGCGCGGCATCAACAACCTCGTCGACATCACGAACTACGTGTTGCTCGAGTACGGCCAGCCGCTGCACGCGTTCGATCTCGATCGCATCGGCGGGGCGTCGATCGTCGTGCGCCGGGCGAAGGGCGGCGAGCGGCTCACCACCCTCGATGGCAAGGAGCGCGAGCTCCACGCCGACGATCTGCTCATCTGTGACGCGGGCGCGCCGCTGGTGCTGGCGGGCGTGATGGGCGGTGCGTCGAGCGAGGTGACCGAGAAGACGACGCGGGTGCTGCTCGAGTGCGCGACGTTCCAGCCCACCACGGTGCGGCGGTCGTCGAAGCGGCATGGGCTCCACACCGAGTCGTCGCACCGGTTCGAGCGGGGTACTGATCTGCACGTGGTGCCCGAGGTGATCGATCGCGCCGCGGCGCTGATCGCCGAGCTGGGGGGAGGCACGGTGCTGAAGGGCCGGGTCGACGCGTTCCCCACGCCGAAGGCCCCGCGCCAGGTGACGCTGCGCACGCAGAAGGTGGCCGACCTGCTGGGCGTGACGGTGCCCGCGGCGGACTGTCAGCGGATCCTCGCGAGCCTCGGCTTCAAGAAGCTGTCGGGGGACGACGGGCAGGCGACCTTCGAGGTGCCGTCCGTGCGCGTCGACGTGTCGATCGAAGAGGACTTGATTGAAGAGATCGCCCGCGTGCGTGGGTTCGACGCGATCCCCGAGGCGTTGCCGCGGGGGCTGTCGGAGCTGGAGCCCGAGCGCCCCTCGCACCGGGTGGAGCGCCTCATCCGCGCGGCGCTGGCAGGGCAGGGCGTCGACGAGGTGGTGAACTACTCGTTCGTGGCGCCGGCCGAGCTCGCGGCCTTCGAGGCTGGCGCCGAGGCGATCGCGGTGTCGAACCCGCTGTCGGTCGAGCAGTCGGTGATGCGCACGACGCTGTTTCCGTCGCTCGTGCAGAATGTGATCCGCGCGGCGCGGCACCAGGCCGAGGGCGTGCGCTTCTACGAGTGGGCACGCTCCTACCGGCCCGAGCGGTCAGGCGGGCAGGGCACGGTGCCGGTGGCGAAGGAGACCCTCGAGGTGGCGGGCGTCGTCTGGGGCCTGCGCCACGGCGCGCGCACGTGGACGGCGAAGGAGGCCGAGGGCGACTACTTCGACGCGAAGGCCACGGTCGAGGCGGTGCTGCGCTCGCTCCACCTCGAGGGCGTGACGTCCGAGTCGTTCGAGTCGCCGTGGTACCACCCGCGCTCGGCGACGCTCGTGCGCAAGGGCGCGGTGGTGCTGGGCACGCTGGGCGAGCTGCACCCGAAGGTGGCGAAGCGGCTCGACGCGCCGGCGGGGGTGGTGCTGTTCCAGCTCGACGTCGAGAAGCTCCAGGAGGCCGCGGTGCTGGTGCCGCAGGCGAAGCCACTGTCGAAGTTCCCGGTGGTGCGGCGCGATCTCGCGGTGGTGGTGCCGGCCGAGATGCAGAGCGAGGCGGTGCGGAAGGTGATCCTCGAGGTGGGGCAGCCGCTCGTCGAGGACGCCCAGGTGTTCGACGTGTACGCGGGCCACCAGGTGGGCACCGGGCGCAAGAACCTGGCCTTCGGCCTGCGCTACCGCTCGCCCGAGCGCACCCTCACCGACGCCGAGGTGACCGAGGCGCACACGAAGATCGTCGCCGAGGTGACGCGCCGCCTCGGAGGCGCCCTCCGCACCTGACGCGCCCTCACGCCGCGCTAAGGTCTTGATTCTCAAGGGCGCCGAGCGGTTCTGGAGGCTTGGCGGAGTGCGTCGAAAAAGCCCAGCAATGTCCGTATGTTGACACCCCTTTCGCGAGGGGTACGCTTTCGGTCATGACCAAGGCTGACATCATCGAGAGCGTCTACGACAAGGTGGGCTTCTCGAAGAAGGACTCGGCGGAGCTGGTCGAGATGGTCTTCGACACAGTCAAAGAGACGCTCGAGCGGGGCGACAAGGTGAAGATCGTCGGCTTCGGCATCTTCCAGCCGCGTTACAAGCGCTCGCGCCCGGGGCGGAACCCGCAGTCGGGCCAGCCGATTGAGATCACCGCGCGGCGCGTGGTGGTGTTCGTTCCGTCGACGGGCCTCAAGGCCGATTTGAACGACGGCTTCGTGCCTGAGGGAGAGATCTCGGCCGAGGATCTCGACGACAACCCGAACGCAGCGCTCGACGAGGACGATGACGACGAGTGAGATTTCGGCCGGGGCGTCGATGCTTGCTTGACCCGTCGCGGTCAGGCTGGCAGAAGGCCCGGCGTCTCACCGGAAGTCACCCTGTCGTTTCCGGGGCGTAGCGCAGCCTGGTAGCGCACTTGCTTGGGGTGCAAGTGGTCGCTGGTTCAAATCCAGTCGCCCCGACCATTGGAAGGCCCTGATTCTCGAGGCGAAAGCCAACAGAGTCAGGGCCTTCATCTTTGGGCACGGGCAGGCTCGGCGATCGACGACGGTGCTGACTCACCAACCCGGGTTCCGGATCCTCGCCGAGCGGAAGAGGGGCGGTGAGCTGTTGCCGGGTCAGTCCTCGAGGTCGCCCAGCAGGTGGTGCCCCTCGAACACGGTGAGCATCACGATGCCCTTGTTCACGACCCGGTAGACGATGCGGTAACTGCGGACGAACACCTCACGCACGTCGTCGCGCGCGAGCTCGGGCACGACTCGACCAGTGCCCGGAGCCTTCGAGGCCCTCACGGCCCGTTGCCTGAGTTTCTCGACCCACGCGCGAGCCGCTTTGGGGTCGTCGCGCGCGATGTACTCGCCGATGCCGACGAGGTCGTTCGCAGCGCGCTCGGTCCATCGGAGTTTCATGTTCTCTTCGAGCGCCGTTGAACCGGGCCGAAGCGCGCGTCGAGGCGCCCGCCGAGTTCTTCGTCGCTCACCACGCGACCTGCCTCGAGGTCGCTCGTCCCCTCCCGAATGGCTGCGACGAAGCGCGCCTGCGTGGTGAGTCGGTCGAAGTCTTCGGGCGACAACATCACCGCCGCGGCCTTGCCGTTCTGGGTGACGACGAGCGGTCGGCGCCGGCCCTTGAGTGAACGAATCTTCTCCGACAAGTGCGCCTTGAACTCGCCGATCGGGACGATGTCCTCAGCGACATGAAGACTGAGCTTGGAGCTGTTTTCGGACCTATCCATGGGTCGGAATCTAGACCTCTTCCAACGTCGTCGCCAAGGCGGCGCCCCGAGAGAGACGAAGGCCCCTGGTTTCCCGACGCAGGCCGGAAGGTGCGCCACCCAGGTCGTTGGCGATACGCTGCGGCCAGATGGGTGGGGCACCACGTTCAGCCAACTTCGAGTTTCTCTCCGTCCACGACCCGCTGCTGGTCTCGCTCGGCGCGCTCGCGGAGCGCTACTTCGCGGACGATCCGGTCACCTCGGTCATCAAGCTGCGGCAATTCGCCGAGACGCTGGCGCAGCTCACGGCCGCGAACCTGGGCCTGCCTCGCGTCGCCGGGGAGCGCCGACATGCCAAGGACGAACGCGATGACCTCGGTGATGAAACCCCAGAAACACGAAAGCCCCCGGTTTCCCGAGGGCTTCCGTTCACTTCATGGAGCGGGAAAAGGGATTTGAACCCTCGACCCCCGCCTTGGCAAGGCGATGCTCTACCGCTGAGCTATTCCCGCATGTGTCACTTCGGTGCAGCCGTGAAGTGGACGCGCGGAATACCCAGCGTCTGACGGCCCGTCAAGCGCCTTGTTGCAAGAACGTCGACTCGCCTCCGCGCGCCGCCTAGACGCGCCGGCCGTGCGGTGGCTCCGGCCCTTCCTCTTCGCCGTCTTCTTCGGCAGCGGCGCCTCGGCGCTCCTCTACCAGGCCCTGTGGCAGCGGCTGCTCTCGCTCCACGCCGGCATGGACCTCTTCTCGGTCACCGTCGTCGTCGCCGCCTTCATGGCCGGCCTCGGCCTCGGGAACCTCGCCGGCGGCACCCTGGCCGACCGCCTCACCCCCCGCGGCGCCGTGCGCGCCTACGGCCTCGCCGAGCTCGTCATTGGCCTCTTCGGCCTCTTGAGCCCCAGCCTCCTCTACACCTGGTACCCGACCCTCTCGCCGCACCTCGAGTCCACCGCCGCCGCCTTCGCCTTCCACTTCGCGCTCCTCTGCCTGCCCACCTTCCTCATGGGCGCGACGCTCCCGTTGTTGTCCCGCGCGCTCGTCCGCGACGCCTCGATCGCGCCCGACCTCGGCCGCCTCTACGGCGTCAACACCATCGGCGCCGCCACCGGCGCCATCGCCACCGCCGGCCCGTGGATTCTCTCGCGCACCGGCCTGGAGCCCCTCGTCCTCGGAGCCGCCGCCCTCAACGCCCTCGCCGGCCTCGCCGCGCTCGCGCTCTCGACCCGCGTCACCGCCACGCCCGTCACGCCGTCGACGCCAACCGCCACCACGCGCGCAGGGCTCCCCTGGGGCTGGCTGGTCGCCTACGGCCTCACCGGCTTCATCGCGCTCGGCCTCGAGGTCGTCTGGTTCCGGCTCCTCAACGTGGTGATGAGCTCGAACACGTACACCTTCAGCCGCCTGCTCGCGGTGTACCTCGTCGGCCTCGGCCTGGGCTCGGTGCTGGGCGCCAGGCTCCTCCGCCGCGTCACCTCGCCGGAGCGCACCTTCCTCTGGCTCCAGCTCGCCACCGGCCTCGCCGCGCTCGTCGGCCCCGTCGCCGTCACCCGCGCCATCGCCGTCTTCGGCTACCCCGAGTGGATCCCCGTGCGGAACGTGTGGATTCCCCTCGCCACGCTCCTCGTGCCCACGCTCCTCATGGGCGTGTCCTTCGCCGTCATTCAGGCCGTGGTGTCGAACAAGCTCGAGCGGGTGGGGCGCTCGACCGGCGCGCTCCTCTTCGCCAACACCCTGGGCTGCGTCGCTGGCACCCTCGTCACCGGCTTCGTGCTCCTCGCGCATCTCGGCACGCCCGCCACCTTGCGCCTCTTCGCCGGAGCCTCGGCCACCTTCGGCCTCGTCGCCGCGCTCCAGCTCTCCGGCGTCCGCCGCCTCCTCGGCCCGCTCGCAGTCTCAGCCGCCGCCGCCGCGCTCATGCTCGCGCTCCCCGACGCCACGCGCTTCTGGCAGCTCCTCCACGGCGCCGACGGCCAGGGCTTCGTCGCCGAAGAAGATCACTCGTGCGTCACCGCCCTCGTCGAAAAGGCCCCCGGCACCCACACGCTCTTCATCTCGGGCGAGATCCAGAACGGCGTGCCCTTCGACGACTTCCACGTGCGCCTCGGGTGGGTTCCGCCGCTTTTCCACCCGCGGCCGCTGAAAGTGCTCGTCATCGGCTTCGGCGCCGGCTCCACCCCATTCGGCCTCGCCGCCGATCCCCGCGTGCAGCAGGTCGACACCGTCGAGATCTGCGGCAGCGAGTACCCGCTCGTCCGCGCGCTCGACGATCGATTCGAACAGGTCCGCGTTCTCTTCGGCGACCCCCGCATCCGCTTCGAGGTGCGCGACGGCCGCAAGTTCCTCGTCGACACCACCGAGCGCTACGACGTCATCATCACCGACACGCTGCTGGTGCGCTCCTCGCACTCCGGCAGCCTCTACTCGGTCGAGTTCTACGAGCTCGTGAAGTCGCGCCTCGCGCCCGGCGGCCTGCTCGCCCAATGGGCCCCCACCGAGCGCACCCTGCGCAGCGTCGCCGCCGTCTTCCCCCACGTCGCGCGCATCGCGGGCCCGCAGATCACCCCGGCCGACAGCTTCTTCCTGGCCGGAGAAGCCCCCCTCACCGTCGACCGGGCGCTCCTGCTCGAGCGCCTCCACGCCACCCGCCGCGCCGGCCTGCCAGACCGCCAATGGGATGATCTCACTCGGTTCCTCGAGGGCGCGTACGCCGAGCCCGCCCCGGCCACGCCGCCCGACGGAGACGTCAACCGCGACCTCTTCCCGAAGGACGAGTACGGCCGCTGGTGACTCGCCAGCTTGACGCACCCCACCAAGTCCGTGTAGTGCACCCAGCCCAACGTCTTTTCAGGAGCTTGTCCCGATGGCCGTCGTTCTCCGTCTCGCCCGCGCTGGTGCCAAGAAGCGCCCGTATTACCACGTCGTTGCCGCTGACTCGCGCATGCCCCGCGATGGCCGTTTCATCGAGAACATCGGCATGTACGACCCCAACGAGTCGCCGGCGAAGTTCGCGGTGAACGAGGACCGTTGGGCCCACTGGACGAAGATGGGCGCGCAGCCCTCCGAGACGGTCGGCAACCTGTACAAGAAGGCCAAGAAGGCCCCCGCCGCCAAGGCGTGAAGAACGACTCCATGAAGGACCTCATCGTCTTCCTGGCGAAGGCCCTCGTGGACAAGCCCGACGTGGTCGAGCTGACGGTGACTCCGGCGGCCGACCACGCGCTGTACGAACTGAAGGTCGCGCCCGATGACGTCGGCAAGGTGATTGGCCGCGACGGGCGCACCATCAACGCGCTCCGCACCGTCGTGCAGCACGCCGCCCAGAAGAAGGGCGAGAAGATTCGCCTCGAGCTGATCGACGATCGCCGCGGCCCGCAGCAACCCTCCCCGTGAAGGACTGGCTGAGCGTCGGTTACGTCTCGCGCGCTCACGGCCTCAAGGGCGCCGTCATCGTCAAGACGTTCGACGCGGCGTCCACGGCCCTCGGAGAGGTCGACCGGGTGCACCTGGCGCCGAAAGAGGGCGCGGCGTTCGAGCGGGAGATCGTCGACGTACGCGAAGGCCCGGGCGGCGATCTGCTGCTCCAGCTCGAAGGGCTCTCGACGCGCGAGGCGGCCGATGCGCTGGTGGGCTCGACCGTGTCGGTGCACCGCGACGAGGTCGACGAGCCGAACGACGGGGAGTTCTTCCAGGGCGACCTGGTGGGGCTCAAGGCGGTGACACCGGACGGCCGCTCGCTGGGCGTGGTGCACGAGGTGTGGAGCTCGGGCCCGGTGCCGAACCTGGTGCTGCGGAACGGTGAGACGGAAGAGATGGTGCCCTTCGCCGAGGACTTCGTGCGGAAGGTCGACCTCGCCGCCGGCACGATCGTGATCGAACCGCCCGTGTATGACGAGCCGTGAAGCCGGAACGCCCACCGCGCCGTACGCAGCGGGCGCCGAATCGGAGCACCGGAGACGACGCGTCAGCGGGCCGGACCACCAGGGGGCGACCTCGTCAGCGCGCCGAGGGAAGCGGGAGTTGAACTGGGGACGCGTGAGACGAAGCCAAAGCGAGGACGATGAGCCTTGGGGCGACCTCGTCGACGTGAAACCGTGACGCCCCGAGCAAAGCGGGAGTCGGGCAGGGGACGCGTGAGACGAAGCGACAGCGAGGCAGATGGCTCTGGGCGACCTCGTCAACGTGAAGCCGTGACGCCCAGCGCGAGTGCGCCGAGCGAAGCCGGAGTCGAACTGGGGAAGATATGCGTTTCGAGATCCTGACGTTGTTCCCGCCGATGATCGACGGCTACGCGTCCGCCTCCATCCTCGGCAAGGCGCGCGAGAAGGGCCTGCTCGAGGTGCGCGCGACCGACATTCGCGACTTCGCGCACAACAAGCACCGCGCCACCGACGACGCTCCCTACGGCGGAGGCGCCGGCATGGTGATGCGCGTCGAGTCCCTCGTGCTGGCCATCGAAGACGCGAAGACGCGCCTGCCGAACGCTCCCGTCATTCTCATGAGCCCGCGCGGGCCCACCTTCACTCAGGCCAAAGCGCGCACGCTGGCAGGGCAGGGCGCCGCGATTCTGGTCTGCGGCCGCTACGAGGGCATCGACGAGCGCGCGCTGTCCGTCATCGACGAGGAGCTGTCCCTCGGAGACTTCGTGCTGACCGGCGGTGAGCTCGCGGCGTTGTGCGTCGTCGACGCCGTGGCGCGGCTGGTCCCCGGCGTGCTTGGCAATGCCGAGTCCGCCACCACCGAGTCCTTCGAGTCGAGTCTGCTCGAGCACCCGCACTACACGCGCCCGCCCGAGTTCCGCGGCCTGGTGGTGCCCGAGGTGCTGCAGGGTGGCGATCACCAGCGCATCGCCCGCTGGCGCCGCTGGCACGCGCTCCACCTCACCCGCGAGCGCCGCCCGGATCTGTTTGCGCGTCACGAGCTGACGAAGGAAGACCTGAAGCTCCTCGAGATGCCGCTGGAGAAGCTCTGACATGCCCGCGTTTCTGTGGCCGTTGGTGATGTACCTCGTGGTGTTCGCGCTCAACGCCGTCGTGCCGGGCCGGTGGGTGGACGGCTACGTGATTGATCCGACGACCGGAAAGAAGCTGCGCTACCGGCTCAACGGCCTCTTCGTCCTGTTCATCTGTGTGGGGCTGTGGGCGCTCGCCTGCTGGCAGGGCCTGCTCGCGTGGAACGCGTTCTACGTGCACCGCTGGGAGCTCGTGACCGGCGCCTGCGTCACCGGCCTCGTCGCGAGCGCGGCGATCGTCTTCCCGGCGAAGCCCGTCACCTCGAACGTCTTGAAGGACTTCTTCCTTGGCCGCATCGAGCAACCGCAGCTGTGGGGCGGTCGCGTCGACGCGAAGATGTACCTGTACCTCGTCGGCGCCGTGATCCTCGAGCTCAACCTCTTGTCCTTCGCGGCGCAGCACCTCGCGTTGCACGAGGCCGATCCAAACCCGGGCGTGTTCCTTTACTGCGGGCTCTTCAGCTTCTTCCTCTGCGAGTACCTCTTCTTCGAAGAGGTGCACCTGTACACGTACGACTTCGTCGCCGAGCGCGTGGGCTTCAAGCTGACGTGGGGCTGCCTGGTCTTCTACCCATACTTCTACGGCGTCGGCCTCTGGGCGCTGGCCGAGGCGCCGAACCCGCACCTGCCGGCGTTCGTCTGGCCGCTCTTCGCGCTCGTGTTCTTCGCCGGGTGGACGTTCGCGCGCGGCGCCAACATGCAGAAGTACTGGTTCAAGCGCGACCCGACGAAGAAGGCGTTCGGCCGCATCGCACCCGAGGCGCTCGAGGGGCGGGTGCTCGTCAACGGCTTCTGGGGCCTGTCGCGGCACGTCAACTACCTCGGCGAGCTGCTGATGGCGTCGGGCCTGGCGCTCTCGCTCGGGCACCTCACCGCGTGGCAGCCGTGGCTCTACCCGCTGTACTACGTAGCGCTCCTGTTCCCCCGGCAGTTCGACGACGATCGCCGCTGCGCGAAGAAGTACGGCCCGCTCTGGGACGCGTACGTGGCGCGCGTGCGGTGGCGCATCATTCCGTACGTGTATTGAAACGACGGTGCAAACCGCTCGACCGTGGCTTGCGGAGCGAGGGCTGGTGACGCTGGAGTCCGTGCCCATGTCGACGACCACCGGCTCCGGGAAGTCCCAGCTCCCGGACACGGCGCAGGCCGTTCGAGCGGCGTACCAGGCCGCGATGGAGCGCCTCGAGGGACCCGCAGACGTCGGCCTCGTCTTCGCGCCTCCGGTCCACCCGTTCGAGACCGTGCAGCGCGCGATGCAGGCGTGTTCTCCGTCGACCCGCTGGCTCGCGTGCCAGAGCGGGGGAGGCTTCGACGAGCGGGGCTTCGCCCGCGACGCGCTGGTGATCTTCCTCGTCCGGTCGACGCGCGCTCGATTCCATGACGCCATCGCGGCCGACGTTCGCGCCGACCCGTCCGCGGCCGCCGCCACCCTGTGCGCGGGCTTCTCGGACCAGGCGAAGGCCGCGCGGGACGCGGGCCTGCCACTCTCGACGACGCTCGCTCTGGTCGACGGCCTCGCTGGCGTGGGAGAGCCCCTCGTCAAAGAGCTGCGCGCCCGCACCCGCACCTTCCAGCAGATCGTCGGAGGCGCCTCGGCCGACGACGGCGCCTTCAAAGAGACCCCCGTCGCCAACGCCGAGCGGGTGGAGCCGCGGGGCGCCGTGGTGGTGCACGCGTTCGATCGCATCGGCTGGGGGATCGGCGTCGACCACGGGCTGGTCCCTGCGACGCCCCGGTTGACGGCGACGAAGACGCGGGGGACAACGATCGTCGAGCTCAACGGGGCTCCTGCGTTCGAGGCCTACCGCCGGTTCGCCGCCTCGAAGGGCGTCACGCTCGAGCCCGGCTCGGCCCAGCGGTTCCTCATCGCGCACGAGCTGGGCGTGTACTTCCTGAACCAGCTCGCCCACGTGCGGGCGCCCATCTTCGTGGGGCCGAACGGCGAGCTCGAGATGATCGCGCAGGTCGCCGAGGGCAGCGAGGTCTGCATCCTCGAGGCGGAGCCCGACCGCCTGCTGGGGGCCGCGACGATCGCCGCGAACGAAGCGAAGAAGAGCCTGGGCGCGCACCCGGTCTCTGGCGTGCTCGTCTTCGACTGCATCTGCCGGCGAATGCTGCTCGGCCGCCGCTTCCCAGACGAGGTGGAGGCGATTCGTGGGGTGTTTCCAGGCGTTCCGCTCGCTGGCTTCGTCACCTACGGCGAAGTGGCCCGCTTCAGCGGGCGCCTCGATGGGTGGCACAACGCGACGACCGTGGTGGTCGCGATCCCGGCGTGAGGATCACGGCACGGGGTAGCGCGCCCTCAGCTCCGCAGGAATGTCACGCGCCTTCGTGATCTGCCCGTACGCCTGCACCGCGGATCGCGCCGTTCGGGTCTTCATCGCGTCGTTCGCGACGGAGTAGAGCCCGAACTTCATCGCCATGCCGTGGTTCCACTCGTAGTTGTCGATCAGCGACCAGTAGAAGAACCCGCGCACGTCGGCGCCGTCTTGCTGGGCTTTCTGGGTCATCGTCAGGTAGCGCACGAGCCAGCTGGCCGCCTTCTCGGAATCCGCGGCGGCGTCGGTGCCGGTCTCGGTGATGTAGATCGGTTTGCCGTAGCGGCCCTTCGCCCAGGTGATGGCGTCGTAGAGGCCCCTGGGCGTGTCGTCCCACAGCTCGAGCGAGAACGGGTCGAACGTCGAGAGCACCGAGAACTGCGGGAAGCTCGGAGTCTCGGTGCCGGTGACGGTTGCGCGCGTGTAGTAGTTGATGCCGAGCCAGTCGCAGCGATTGACGAGGTCGTCGCGCGGCGGGCCGTCGGGCTTGCCGTCGATGTTCGCGTCCATCGTCCCGTTGAGCACGCCGTCGAGGAACAGCTGGTTGTTCAGATAGAAGACGTTCTCGGCGCCGCGCTTGTCGATCGCGCTCTCGGGGTTCTTCGGGAGCGCGGGGGCGATGGGGTAGACGATGCCGATCTCTGCGGGCTTTCCGTTCCCGTCGGCGTCCTTCGTGTCGTTGGCCTTCACCGCGTCGTAGAGGCGCGCGTGGCCCTCGATCATCGCGATGGCGACCGTGCGCGCGTCTTCGAAGCGCAGCGAGAGCGCGGGCGGGTTCACCCGATCCTTCCCGGGCTGCAGGTAGCCAGGAATGACGACGGCGAAGGGCTCATTGAGGGTGGCCCAGAGATCGACCTCGCCTCCGAACTCACGGGCGACGAAGCCGGCGTACTTCGCGATCTCGCGGTGCAGACGCTCCTTGTCGAGCCAGCCACGGTTCGTGCACGTCGCGGGGGCCTGGTGGCAGGCGATGCCATCATGAATCCACACCGGCAGGCTGTAGTGGTTGAGCGTCACCATGGGCGTGATGCCCTTCGCCTTGAGGGACGCGAACATCTGGTGGTACCGCTCGACGTTGGCCTTGTTGGCGGCCGCCGCGAGCGCGTCGCCCTCGAGGCCGTCGGTGGGGTTGGGGAAGATGCGGCTCCACTCGAGCGACAGGCGCATGGCGTTGAGGCCCATGTCCTGCCTGGCGGAGGTGAAGTCCTGCTCGAAGAGCTCCCAGTGGCCGGGGCCGGTCGTCGGGGCGTCCCACGTGAAGAACGGCGCCACCGAGGCGTTCACCTGCGCGCGGCTGGTGATGAGCTGGTACCAGTCACTGCGACGATCTTCGCACTGGTCAGCGGGCAGGGTGGGGCAGCCCATGTCGACCTGGAACCCGGCGATGGAGGCGCCAAACAGATACCCGTCGGGGAAGGGCTTCGGCGCGGGCGTGCAGGCCACGAGGGCGACGACGACGATGAGGGACGAGCGCATGGGCAGCTCCAGGGCGGGAAACGCGCGGGGCGCCTAGCCTACCAGCGCCCCGTCGAGGAGCCCCGACGCTCGAGACCGGCTGGTCCCCGGGCAACCGGCGGCCCGACGCTCCGCTAAACGAACAGGCTCGACAACGACTCGGCGCGGTAGATGCGCGCGATCGCCTCGCCGAAGAGCCGCTCCGACGACACCTGGCGGATCTTCGGGCAGGCCTGCGCGGGCTTGCTCAGCGGCACCGTGTCCGAGATGACGAGCTCCTCGAGCACCGACTCGTTCACGCGCGAGATGGCCGGGCCCGAGAGAATCGGGTGCACGATGTACGCGAAGACGCTGCGCGCGCCCTTCTCCTTGAGCGCCGCGGCGCCCTGCGTGAGCGTGCCAGCGGTGTCGACGATGTCGTCGACGATGATCGCGTCTTTGCCCTTCACGTCGCCGATGAGGTTCATCACCTCAGACGCGTTCGCCCGCGGGCGCCGCTTGTCGATGATGGCCAGCGGGCAGTTGAGCCGCTTCGAGTACGCGCGCGCCCGCTCGACGCCGCCCGCGTCGGGCGAGACGATCACGAGATCTTCGCCCGTCGGGAACTTCTTGCGCAGATCGTCGAGGAAGACCGGCGAGGCATAGAGGTGATCGGTGGGAATGTTGAAGAAGCCCTGAATCTGCCCGGCGTGCATGTCCATCGAGACGACGCGCGTCACGCCCGCGGACTCGAACAGGTCGGCGATCAGCTTCGCGGTGATGGGCGTGCGCGCCGACACCTTCCGGTCCTGCCGGGCGTAGCCGTAGTAGGGCACCACCGCGGTGATCGACGCCGCGCTCGCCCGCTTGAGCGCGTCGCACATGATGAGCATCTCCATCAGGTGATCGTTCACCGGCGGGCACGTCGACTGGATCACGAAGACGTCGAAGCCGCGCACGTTCTCGCCGATCTCGACCTGGATCTCGCCGTCGCTGAAGCGCCCCACGTCGGCCTTCGACAAGGGCCGCTTGAGGTACTCGCAGATCCGCTCCGCCAGCCCCCGGTTCGAGTTCCCAGAGAACACCTTGAAGTCGTGACTGACGGCCATGCGCGACGGAGTAGCCGATCGGTCCAATGGCTTCAATGGACGTCTGGTGCCTGCCAACCAGCCAACTTTACGACGGTTTTTACTGTGGACATGCAGTTCAAAACGCCTTGAACTATATGAACGGACATGGATCCGACGACGGTCTTCGCGGGGTACCTGACGCAGGTCGAGGCGGCGCTGATGGCGCAGCTCGGAGGTGACGCGCCGCCTCCGGAAGACACGCTGGTGATCGCCGCGCGGCACCTGGTGATGAGCGGCGGCAAGCGGGCGCGCCCGATGCTGGTGAAGATCTTCGCCGACTCGCTCGAGTTCGACGACCCACGGCTGGTGACGGTGGGCGTGGCGGCCGAGCTGATCCACGCGGCGTCGCTGCTCCATGACGACGTGGTCGACGCGGGCATGTTCCGCCGGGGCAAGCCCACGGTGAACGCGCGCTGGGGCAACACGGTGTCGGTGCTCTCGGGCGACCTGCTGCTCTCGGGAGGCCTCTTCGAGCTCGCCAAGGCCGATCCACGGCTGGGCACGCTCTCGCTCGCGACGGTGCAGGAGATGACGCGCGCGGCGATCGCCGAGGTGCAGGCGCGTGGCAACCTGTCGTTGTCGCTGGCCGACCACCGCGCCATCGGCGAGGGGAAGACGGGCTCGCTCTTCGGCTTCTGCGGCCGGGCGGTGGCGACGCTCGCAGGCCACGAGGACGCGGGCCGCCGCTTCGACGCCTTCGGCCGCCGCATCGGCGTCGCGTTCCAGATGGCCGACGACGTGCGCGACGTCACCGGCACCGACGAGGGCAAGCCCCAGTACGCCGATCTCTCGTCGCGCACGCCCAACCTGCCGGTGCTGCTCGCGTGCCGGAACGACGAGAAGCTCAAGCGGCGCATCGACGAGGCGTGGCGCTTCGGGGCGCTGGGCGTCGACAAGGTGCGCGAGCTGGGCACCTCGGTGCTGGTGTCAGGCGCGCTCGACGAGGCCATCGCCATGATGAACGCCGAGCTCGACGCGGCCGTCGACGTGCTGGGCGAGTACGGGCGCACCGAGCTGGGCAAGAACCTCATCCACTGGGCGCGCACGCTCGCGCGGGGCATGACGCTCAAGGGGGCCGCATGAAGGGCTACCTCTGGGGCCCGAGCGCCGCCACCAGCGTGCGCACGCCGCAGTCCGGCTGGGAATCGATGGCCATCGACGCCGTCGGCAACGTGATCGAGTTCTGGGGCTTCAAGCGCAACCAGGGCCGCGTGTGGGCGCTCCTGTACCTGCGCGACACGGCCCTCACCGCCGCCGAGATCGAGAAGGAGCTCGATCTGTCCAAGGGCGGCGTGTCGATGTTGATTCGGGATCTCGAGCGCTGGGGCGTGGTGCTGCGCGTGCGCACACCCGGTGACGCGTCGTGGCGCTACCGGGCCGAGACCGATCTGCTGCAGATGGCGCGGCGGGTGATCGAGGAGCGCGAGTTCGCCTTCATCGCCCGTATTCGCGCCGATCTCGCCGAGGCACGGAAGCTGGCCGAGGCCGACGCCACGGTCGAGCGCGAGAAGGTCGAGCGCCTGCGCAAGATGGAAGCCGTGGCCGAGGCCACCGAGCGGGCGTTGAACGTGTTCCTCAAGACCTCG
Organism: Myxococcaceae bacterium; assembly: GCA_033763395.1. Lineage (GTDB taxonomy): Bacteria > Myxococcota > Myxococcia > Myxococcales > Myxococcaceae > Xiheimicrobium. The sequence continues at coordinate 35,272 of JANRKQ010000018.1, read as the reverse complement.
CGCCTCGACGTGGGCGGCATGTTCGAGCGGTTCCGCGCCTGAGCCGCTTGCATCTGGCGCGCGTCGTCGGCAACAAGCCGCCCATGGACGCGCACTACGACCTCGTCATGAAGGCCCGCGACGCCGCGGGGCAGGGCACCCGCAAGTACTTCGCGTACTCCACCATCCTCGACCGCGACGCCTTCGTGGAGTGGCGCTCGCAGCACGGCTACGACTTCTTCGAGCTGCCGAAGGGTGAGCTCGGCGAGGCGCGCGATCTCTCGCTCGTCTACGACTTCCCCTCGCGCTGGTGGGGCGGCCGCGTCGCGGGGCTGACCGACGCGCCGGGCACCCGCGTGTGCGGCGTGGTGTTCGACATCGCCGAGAAGGACTGGCCGATCATTCAGCACAAGGAGGGCGCGGTGACGGGCATGTGCATCGAGCGCCCCGTCATGGTGACGCTCTCGTCGGGCGCCGTCGTCGAGGCCACCGCCTTCACCACCAACCCCACGCGCAAGAGCCTCGATGGGCCGGTCAGCCCGCGCTTCGTCGACGCGCTCGTGCGGGGCGCCCGCTCGGCCGGCCTGTCGGAGGCGTGGATCCACGCGCTCAAGGGCGCGTGATCAGAGCTTGCCCTTCTCGGAGTCGAAGAACTCGTTCGGCCAGGAGTCGGGCGTGAAGTCCGAGAAGTGCCACTTCTCGAGCAGCTCGCCTTTGAGGCCGTAGCCTTCGACCTTCATCGGCACGCCCGCCTTGAGATCGGTGCAGATGCGCGTCTTCGCGTAGTCGAACGGCGGAGACGCCGGCGGAGACAGGTACGCACCGCAGTACTCGCCCTGGTCGTTCCAGCCCTCGGCCACGAAGGGGAAGCCGCCCAGTGGTTTCGCCCGCTCGGTGTCGCGCAGCAGGCGCCCGAGCAGCGGCCCGATGCCGGCCTCGCGCACGGTGTGGTTCGAGTCGGCCTTCGCGAACGACGAGTCGACGCTGAGCCAGATGGCGCCGGCGACCGACAAGAACCCCGCCTCTCGCACCCGGAACTCGTCGGCCCGCACCTTCGGGTTGAAGAGCACCTTCCGGCCCGCGCCGGGGCCCTTCACGTAGTGGAGCCGCACCGCGAACGGCGACTCGCGGACGTAGACGTCGATGACCTGCTCGGGGAGGAGCTCGCCGCGTACGCGCTCCTGCTTCAGCATACGGTACTTGTAGGTGTTGACGCCCTGGATGATGCGCTGCCCCATGCCGAGCAGCTTCGCCTGGGGCGTCTCCTTCATGACGCGCTCGAGCTGCTCCTTCGACGTGGCGGCCACCATCGCGCGGCGCTCCGCCTCGCCCATCGTCGTGAACTCTTGCAGCTCGTCGGCCACCGCCACGCGGGCGACCCAGCACACCACCACCACCCAGCGGGACATGTGCGCCATCATGCCCCAAAGCGACGTTCGTCAGGTAGCGCTGCGCTGGGCCCGGCGCTGCGCGGACAGGCGGGGGAAGAGCACGTAGTTCTCGAGGTGCACGTGCTCCAGGGTGTCGGCTTCGAGGCCCTCGAGCTGGTGGTACAGCCCGCGCAGGCTCGAGCAGGCCCAGGCGGGCGGCGTGTAGTCTGCGGTGAGCCGGCGCAGCTCGGAGAAGAGGGCGCTGGTGCGCTCGTGTTCGGTCTTCGAGTCGACGGCCTCGCGCGCGAGCTCCTCCTGCGTCAGCGAGTTCTCGAGCAGGGCGGGGAAGAGCACCGCCTCTTCATGCTCGATGTGCGGCTCGAGCAGGGCGCGCAGCTCGTGCACCACGGCGCGCACGCGGGTGAGCGGCGCCTCGCGACCCTGATGCACGCGCTCCACTTTGAGCGACAGGCCCGCGGCGATGGCCAGCACGTCGCGCAGGTACGCGTGGTGCCGCGACACGATGTGGAACATGAGCGCCGCCGGCGACATCGCGCGCGGATCCGTCACCGGGTACGAGCTCGGCTGCTTCACGGCCTGCTCGAGATCCGACAGCACGATCTCGACGGGAATGCCGGCGAGCTCACACAGCTGCTCGAGGGTGAGGTTGCCCCGGCTGCTGAAGTCGATGTGGTGCCGCCGAAGCACTGGCGCGATGGCCGAGTGCTCGAGCACGAGGTCGGCGACGGGTTCTCCACGATCGAAGACAGGAGCGGTTTCGAGGTGCAATTCCATGTGAGGCCCTTTCGGTGAGTGGCACCCTGGAGTGTCTCGTGGCGCGGGCCCCGGCCTCCTTGAGGTGCATCAACCGCTCTGACGCGTGCGGTGGCGTGCGACATGGGCCTTCACGCCACGCAGGTGGCTGAAGTCGCAGGGTGGAGCGCAGGTGCGATTCGGCTGGCTGATGCGGGCGCGCGTCAATCGGGCTCGAACGTCAGCACGGTGTTCCGCCACGCGCGCACCTTCTCGACGAGTGGCCGCAGCTTCGCGATGTGCTCGCGCGGGTAGATGCCGGGCGTCAGCGTGGAGCGGCGAGTCAACTTCACGCCTCGTGGCGTGCGCTCGGCGGTGAGGCGAATCGCCAGCCCGGGCACGGCGTCAGCGACGACGTCGGGGAGGTTCGCGGCGTGAAAGCCCGTCGGGGCGTCGAGCTCGATCTCTTCGATCTCGGTCCCCGCCGTCGCCGGAATGTGGATGTCGTGTTTTCGCTCGAAGCCGCGCAGACCCTCGAAGGCCGGCTGACTCAAGTTGAGAGGGAACAGCCACCGGCCTCCGTTTCGGACCGCGTAGCGGGGGGCCCCGATCGAGACCCCATAGCCACATTCCCCCGAGCGCGGCGCACAGTCGTGCCAGCGCCCATCGGAGTACCGCGCGAGCGGCGAGATCGGCCCCGTTCGCCACCGAAGCAGCTCACGGAAGTCGCTCGGGGAGTCTTTCAGCTTTCGTTGCTCCCACCGCTCCGCCCGGTCCCCCGTGTGGCGCGACTCGACGCGCGCCTGCAGCGTGCCATCGCCTTCGAGCCGCGCGGTGATCCGGTCGTGCGAGACGTTCTCGCTGCACGGAGCGCCGTCGAGCGGCCGCCACTCGCCCTTCGACTCGCCTTGCCCGACGGTGCCGCCCTCGAGCCAGAAGACGAACCCCTCCTGGCCACGAATGCCGCTGGTCAGCGCACCCAGGGCGCAGTGCTCGGGCTCGAGATCGATCACCAACGGCGCGTCGATCGACGGCTGCGCCGGTACGTACACGAGCACCCGATTGAACTGCTCCCACTCGGGGAACGACCGCGCCGTCTGCCGCGAGTAGGCCACCGTCGTCAGCGCCAGCTTCACGTCGACGCCGGCCTCGTCGAGCACCTTCCGCAGGATCAACGCGCGCTCCCGCGCCGAGGCCTTGCCGCTCTTGAAGGCCTGGGCCAGGTCCTTCTCCCGCATGGTGTCGACCCCGATGGTCGAGGTCTTCTCGAGGATCCACGCGCGCGCCTTCTCCACCTTGCAGCGGGCGTCGGGACAGCCCGAGAGCTCGGGGCGCTCGGTGAGGTCCTTGTACAGGGTGGCGTCGGTCCACGCTCGCCGCGCGAAGCCCTCGACGATGTCCTCCCAGGTCCGGTACCAGTTGCTGGTGACCATCGTCGAGACCTTGTAGCCGAGCACCCGCCACGACCAGCGAGGCTCGGTGAACGTCCAGTGTGGCATCCACTCTTCCGACTCTCGCGCCGCGAGGTTCTCGAGCGAGAACCGGAGCCGGTGCCGCCCGTCGTTGAGCTGGCTGACCTCGATGGGCTTCGTCGAGTTGTATTCGATGGTCTCGAACACGAGCGCGCGCGAGCCGACGAGCTCGAACTCGTAGCGCTCAACCGGGAACTCGCCGAGCGTGTCCTGGTCGTCGGAGCCGATGACCCACGGCGATCGGACGACCCACTCGTACTCGAGCACGCTGCCGAGCTGCACGTTGGGGAAGCGGAAGAACCGTGCCTGGTAGTCGCGCTCGCCCTTGCCGTTGGTGTCCGACAGCACGTCTTTCGGCGTCACCTCGACGATCGTCCCGTCGGGCTGGAGCACCCGGCCCTTGAGCACGATGATGTCCTGCCGCGTGCTGAAGGGAATGCGCACCTCGGCGAGATCGAAGCCACCTTCCTTGAGGATGGCGACGGCCACGTGGCGGTGCTGCTCCGAGGCGTCGTCGCCGGTCGTCTCGAGCAGGTACCGGTCGGAGCGATAGAGCACCACCGCCGCTGCGTCGGGGTACTTCGAGGCGTCGACCTTGAGCGCGGCCCGATCGAGGTACCCGCGCGAGAGGCTCGAGGTGGTGCCGCACCCCGCCAGGAGGAAGGCCGTCATCACGAGGGCGCGCGTCATCGCGGCTGCCCTCCGAAGCGCAGCACGACCGGCGTGACCTCGGCGGCGGCGATGGCCTCGAAGAACGCCCGCGCAGCCGGGAGCGAGTCCTTCGTCAGCGTGCGCTGGGTGCGAACGAAGCGCCGGGTCACCGTCACCGTGGAGCCCTCCGTGCGCCACGACAGCGCATACAGCCCAAAGGGCGAGTCGAGCGCGGTGTCGGCGGGCAGCTTCGAGACGTCGACCGAGGGCGGCACCGTCACGGACACCTCGGTCTCGGTCGTGTCCAGCCAGCGCCAGGCGAAGGGCGTCGAGCGGTCTTCGTCCAGCGCCGGCGTGACCGCGGCCACCATGTCGCTCACGCGCAGCAGCGCCATCTGGCCGAAGCCCCGGGTGACGACCTCGGGGGCGAGCACCTCACCGACGAGCACCGTGCTCGTGTCGAAGTCTCCCTTCCGCTCGAAGCGCGTGGCTGGCACCTCGGCGCTCTTCAGCCACAGGTGGTCCTTCGCCCAGCGCTCGAGCCGGCCGGTGCCGAAGATGAAGCGGTTCTTGTAGGCCGTCGCGTTGTTCCCGCGCGCCTCGATGCGAAACGTCCCGCGGCCGCGGCCCGCCTCGTCGAGAGAAATCGCGTACTGGTGGCGCTCGGCGTTCTGCTCGGGCGTCGTGGGCGGCGTGGTCGCGAGCGCGCTCCCGTCGCGGGTCGCCAGCAGCACCGTCGCCTCGGCGTCGTTCCACGGGAGCTGGCCGAACGGCACCGCGCGCGTGGTGGGGTCGGCGTAGACGGTGCCCGAGGGCAGGTGGATGGCGAGGATCTCGTGGTTGAAGTTGTCGCCGAGGCTCGGCAGCTCGAAGGGCCGCGGGTAGCCGTCGTGGGCGTAGATCGCGGTCGGCGACGACTCGATGCCCGCCACCTTGAGCAGCGTGTGCAGGTAGGTCGCCTTGTCCTTGCAGTCCCCCCAGCGGTTCGCGTGGACGTCCTTCGCGGCGTGGGGCACCCACCCGCCGTAGCCGATCTCGATCGCGCAGTACTGAATGCGCCGGCACACGTACTCGTAGAGCGCGCGGGCCTTCGCTTCGGGCTCGTCGGGCACGGTCGCGAGCACCTCCTTCGCGGCCGCCGCGAGCTCCGGGGTGACCTCGGCCCGGTCCTGGTGCTGACGCCAGTTGAGGGCCGACAGCGCCTCGGGCGAGTCGGGTGCCCGACGGTCGACACCGTTCTCGCTCCAGGCGTCGAGGCGGAGGCCCATGCGCAGGTGCCGCCACCAGAGCGACGGCGCCCCTGGATCGGTCGGCAAGGCCTTCACGTCACGCCGCTCGAATGTTCGGCGCGTGAAGGCGCCGTCGAGAGGCTCTTCCTTCGTCGGAGTCAGGTCGACCGTCTCGTCGAACCCGCGCGCCACCCAGCGAAGCTTCCACGCGGTCGGGCTCTCGACCACCACGCGGGACTCGATGACGGGCTCGACCGATCCGAACGAGTGCTTGAGCACCCACGGCTCGATGTCCTTGCGGCGGGTCACGGCGACCGTCTCGTAGATCGCGCCGACCGGGAGCGGCGGCGTCGGCACCGTCTTGAGGCGGGTGTTCGAGAAGAGCACGCTCGAGTCGAAGCTCGGCCGATCCCACGCTTGCGACAGGTCGAGGGGGGCCTCGGTGCCGTCTGGGAGAATCGTTCGCCCCGACATCGAGATGATCTCGGAGAACTCGGTGTCGTACCAGACGGTGAACGTCGGCAGATCGGCGGGCTTGAGCAGCTTGAACCGAAGGCGCTCGGTGACGAACGCCTCGGCCTTACCGTTCTTCCCCGGCTGGAAGCGCACGTGATCTTCGTCGAGCAGGATGACGTACTTCGCGTCGGGGAAGTCGGCCGGCTTCGGCAGCGTCGCCAGCTCGAGCTTCGGGAACGACACACACGACGTCAGAAGGCAGATCGCAGGGAGAAGGCGCATGACGTGAGCCGACGATGCCAGAGGCCCCGGGGGCGCGAGAAGCCGCACGCACGTGGAGGTCACGGACTCGTGTCAGAGCCGTGGGCAGTCGATTCGCACCTCGGCCGACGGCTCCGCGAGACGCGCGGCGTCTTCGAGCGCCGCAAAGGCTTCTTCGACGATCGGCGTCGGGCGCACGTCGTCGGACTCGAGGGGCACCACGCGCCAGCGGGAGCGCCCCAGCCAGCGCTGTCGAACGCAGGCAGGCGTCACCCGTGAGAAGTGCAGCTCGACGGACAGCTCGAGCTCGCTCTCGACCAGGGTCATCACGACGGGCGCATTGGTGCCCGACACCACGGGCCGCTGGGCGATGGGCACCAGGCGGCAGGTGAGGGTGGCGGCCTCGAGCGTGGCGTCGCTCCATCGGCCGAGCGCGACGCGCGCGACGCTGCGCCGCCAGCCCGACAGCTCGAACGTCGCAGTGCCCGTCGCGCAGCGCACGACGTCGGCGATCGTGGGTGGGAGCGCCGGGGCGTCGGGCCCGTCGGGCATCGCTCCCCGCACCAGGCACCCCGCGCCCAGCAGCGCGCCCACCACGAGGCCGAGACGGCTCAGTGCGCCGCCGCCGCGCCCTTGGGCCTGGCGTTCCACACCCGGGTGCACAGCACGAGGCCGACGATCGCGACCGGCACCATCGCCATCGGCCAGTTGATCCAGTTCGCCGCCGTCTTCGCCGCCTCGCCCTGCGGCAGCAGGAACCCCACGAGTAACGACTGGAGCCCCGTGCCCAGGTACACGAAGCCGTCGATGATGCCGACGGCGACGCCGGTGTTCTTCTTGCCGCCGAAGTCCGCGCTGGCGGTACCCGACAACATGCCGTGCACACCCACGTAGTTGAGCGCCATGAACACCAGCACCCAGCCGATCGCCGGCGTGGTGAGGGCGAAGTACATCGCGATCGCGCCCAGCGTGATGCCGGCGTACAGCACCGAGGCCACCGGCCCGCGGCGTGACTGGAACACCTTGTCCGAGATGACGCCGGCCATCATGCCGCCGACGATGCCGAAGCAGCACAGCAAGAGGCCCCAGTTCTTCGACACGAAGTCGTCCGAGATCGACACGGCGTCAGCGAACTTCGGGTACCAGCTCATCACCCCGTTGCGCAGAAAGCCGGTGCAGAACTCGATCGCGACGATGACGAGGATCACCGGGTTGGTGAGCATCTTCACGAAGACCTGCGCCACGCTGGGCGAGCCGGTGTCAGCGCTCGACGCGTCGCCGACGTCGAAGTCCGGGTGGCCCGTGTCGCTGGGCGTGTCGCGGACGGTGAGGAACGACAGCACCGTCGCGCCCAGCAGCACGAGCCCGGGAATGAGGGCCACCATCCACGGCTGGGTGGGCAGGCCCTTGGCAATGGCGCGGCTCCAGTCGTACCCGAAGTAGATGCCCAGCGAGATCAGGATGCCGAAGACGCCGCCCTGCACCCCGCGCTCGCGCACGTGGAACCAGGCCGCGTTCACCTTGACGATCGAGACCGCCCCGAAGCTCTGGAAGTACATGTCGAGCCCGTAGAGGATCGCCAGCCACAGCACGAGCCCGCCGGGCGGCACCACGCCCGCGTCGACGTTGAGGTACACGAGCCCGGCCATCAGCAGGTTCGCCACCGCCGCGCCGCCGGCCGACAGGAGCGTGGTGATGCGCCCGCCCAGCTTGTCGGTGAGAGGCCCGTTGATGACGAACGAGATGCCGTACACCAGCGTGCCGGCCGCGAAGATGATGCCGAACGCCTTGTTGTCGGTCTTCGAGCCGAGGGCCGAGGTGAGCGCGTTGACGTTGTAGCGCCCGAAGTAGAGGAAGGCGTACGTCAGGCCGAGGGGGAACCAGTTCCAGAAGCGGCGCCGCTTGAAGGCCTCGCTGTGGCCGAGATCGACCTTGGGAAGGCGCCACAGCACCAGGGCGATGACGCCAAGGAGCAGGATGATCGGAATCAGGTTCGACAGCCAGGCAGGCATCCGTGTCCCCTCGCGGGGCGCGGGCCTTCCCACACGGCCCCACGGCGGTCAACGAACGTCACAGTCACCTGTTTTCCTTCAGGTGCTGGCGCGCCCGTCACGCCGATGTTACAAAGTCCGAGTGCCCGAGGACAGCAGTCGCGAGCTCTTCCAGACGAAGCTCGACATTCACGATCGCAAACAGTTCCAGCTGAAGCTCGAGTACCAGCCCAGCGGAACGGACGATGAGTCGCAGTACTTCGTCGAGGCGATCTTCTTCGTCCCCCGCGCGCTCAACGTCACCGCCGACACCTGGCCCCGCGACGCGTTCTATGCCGACCTGCACAACTACGTGCGCTTCAAGACGCCGGTGCTGTCGTTCGACGAGGTGCTGACGGGCGATCACTCTCCGCTGGTGCAGCTCGAGCAGCGGGTGACGCTGGGGTTGCTCGGGCCCGAGGCCGAGGTCGTCTACGACGCGAAGATGCTGGGCTGCATCTTGCGGGGCGGCCTGCGCCGGTTCGCCAAGGGCATGAAGGATCAGTGCGCCCGCCTGACGCGCGGCCTCGAGGGAGGGAGCGAGCCCGTGCCTCTCGACGAGCTGGTGCGGCTGGCCCGCCGATCGATCGACTCGACGCAGAAGACGCTCCAGCGCTTCCGCACCTGCGTGGCGGTGCTGGGCGAGAAGTACCCGCTGTCGGACAAGACGCGTGCGTCGCTGCGGCTGGTCGACGAGTACCTCTCGTTGCTGGTCGAGCAGTTCTTCCGCCGGGTGGTGGTGCAGATGAACGCGATGCCCCGCACGCCGGTGTTCGACGAGCTGCGGCGCGAGCTGATGGACGTGGTGATCGCCGACGAGCGCTACCGCAAGCAACACGGCCTCACCTCGGTCATCGCGCCCGACAGCGACAACGAGGAATACACGCACCGAATCGGCTTCTTGAAGAAGTTCTGCATGAACATTCTCTTCCTCGAGGTGCAGCGCTCGAGCCCCCGGAAGGCATGGGAAGAGGTGCTGTTCGCCATCGCGGCTGGCTGCGCCATGACGTTCGCCCTGGGGGTGGGGTTCTTCGCGCAGACCCGCTACCCGCAGGTGTCCTTCAACTTCTTCATCATCGCCGTCATCGGCTACATGCTGAAGGACCGCATCAAGGAGGCGCTCCGCCGGCTGCTCGCGAGCTACGCCGGCAAGTTCCTCTACGAGCGCAGCACCCGCATCCTCGACCCGGTCACGCACGATGACGTCGGCGTCTGCAAGGAGAAGGTCGACTACGGCGCGGCCCTCGACGTGCCCGACGCCATTCGCGCGTTGCGCTCGCAAGACGATCTCGTCACCGCCGCGCAGGGCGAGCTGCCCGAGAGCGTGATCCGCTACCGGAAGAAGATCGTGCTCGAGTCCGAGATGCTGCCCCGGGTGGCCGACGGCATCGTCTCGGGGGTGACGGACATCATCCGCGTGAACGTCGAGCGGCTGCTCCACGACATGGACGACCCGGACTACACGCTCGACTACGTCGATCTCGAGGACTTCTCGGTCGAGCGGCTCCGGGCCGCCAAGGCGTACCGCGTCGACGTGGCCTTCCGCTTCTCGGTCGACGACGGCCGTCACCAGACCACGACGCTCAAGCTGGTGCGGCTGGTGCTCGACAAGAACGGCATCAAGCGCATGAGCGAGCTGACACCTTCGGGTGACGGCGTGCGCGCGAAGGTGACGGTGCCGTCGACGCCGCCCCAGCCAGCGCCCCGCCTCGTCGGCGCGCGCCCCTGACGAGCTGCGGCACTCGCACCCGGTTGGCACCACCATGGCGCTGGGGTAGAGGCCGCCGCCCCATGGACTCCGAGTTCGCCCATCGCATCGCCGTCGACTGGCACAAGACCCTCGAGCAGGTGCTGGCGCAGGCCGCCCAGCACGCCGGCAAGGGTGTGCTCGTCTTCGACCTCGACTCGACCGTCTTCGACAACCGCCCCCGCCAGGCGCGCATCGTGCGCGAGTACGGCGCCCAGAAGGGCCTGGCCCCGCTCACGACGTGTCAGGCCTTCCACTTCACCAACGGGTGGGATCTGAAGCACGCCTGCGTGAAGGCGGGCCTGAGCGACGCAGACGCCGAGTCGATTCACCGCGATCTCAAGAACTTCTGGGGCGCGCGCTTCTTCACCAGCCCCTACTGCAAGGACGACATCGAGATCGTCGGCGCGCCGCGCTTCTTGAACGCGTGCGTGAAGACCGGCGCGAAGCTCGTCTACGTCACCGGCCGCCACGAAGAGATGCGGGCTGGTTCGATCGAGGCCATGGCCCGGTGTGGCATGCCGGTGCCGAACGGGCCGGGCGTGGTGCTGATGATGAAGCCGTCGCTGCGTGAGTCCGACGACGCCTACAAGCGCGTGGCGCACGCGCTCCTCGACGAGATGGGCACGGTGCTGGCCGCGTTCGACAACGAGCCGACGCACGTGAACGACTACGCTTCGCGCTTTCCGTCCTGCGTGCCCGTGCACCTGGCGACCGATCACTCGGGCCGGCCGGTGACGCTCGCCGAGCGCGTCATCTCGATCCCGCACTTCGCCTGGTGACGTGCCAGAGAAACGACGAGGGGCGAGCCCCGTGAGGAGCCCGCCCCGCGTTCGATCCTGGGTGACGGGTTCGAATCAGGGCGTCGTGCACCAGCCGCCGTTCGAGTTGGTGAAGCGCGAGCAGACGTAGCCGGGGCGGCAGTCGCTGCTCGACGAGCAGCCCTTCGCGCAGAAGTTCGAGCGGGTGCCACTCACGCACACGCCGCCGCTGGGGCACCCGCTGCTCGACGAGCAGCCGAGCTGCAGGCAGTAGCCGTTTGGCGCTTCGGTGTCGCACAGCATGCTGCCCGCGCACTCACCGTCGTTGGCGCACGAGCCGCCGACCGGCTGGTTCGAGAAGCTGCCGCTGCGCGACGAGGTGCAGCCAGACGGGCCGCACGACGAGGTCTCGACCGAGCAGGCCGAGAGGGTGGAGACGAGGACGACGGCGACGAGGACGAGGGCGTTGTTCATGGAAGGCTCCGTGGGGTGGGTGCTGCGTGGGAGCCCGGCCCTCGAGCAGGGCCGGCACCAGGCGAAGCGCCCGCAACGACTGGCCCTGTGGGGGCCCCGGCCGTCCCTCGCCCTGGACGCCGGGGTTGACCTTGCCGACGCGCCGCGCCGTCGAAAAGGCACGTGGCGGGGTCCGGGGCGGGTGGTACAAGCCGCGCGTCTTTTGCGACCCCTGAAGTCAAGGAGCGTGGACGTGCACGGCAAAGAGCTGCTGCTGACGATGTACCGGAAGATGCTGTTGGCGCGCCGCTTCGAAGAGAAGGCGGGCCAGGCCTACGGGCAGAAGAAGATTCAGGGGTTCTGCCACCTCTACATCGGCCAGGAAGCCGTCGTGGTGGGCATCAACGAGGCGATTCGCCCCGACGACTACGTCATGACGGGCTACCGCGACCACGTGCACCCGCTCGTGCGCGGGGCCGACGCCGGCATGTTCATGGCGGAGCTCTTCGGGAAGGACACGGGCTACTCGAAGGGCAAGGGTGGCTCGATGCACTTCTTCGACGTCGAGCACCACTTCTACGGCGGCTACGGCATCGTCGGCGGGCAGATTCCGCTCGCGGCGGGCATGGCCTACGCCTCGAAGTACCGCGGGGAAGATCGCATCACCGTGTGCTCCTTCGGTGACGCCGCCGCCAACCAGGGCGCCTTCCACGAGACGTTCAACATGGCGTCGAAGTGGAAGCTGCCGGTGCTCTACGTCGTCGAGAACAACAAGTACGGCATGGGCACCGACATCGCCCGCGTGTCGGCCGAGCCCGACATTCACAAGCGCGCGAGCGCATACAACATGCGCGGCGAGTCCGTCGACGGCATGGACGTGCTGGCCGTGCACGACACCGTGAAGGACCTTGCGGCGTACTTGCGCGCGGGGAAGGGCCCCGTGCTGCTCGAGGCGTTCACCTACCGGTTCCGCGGGCACTCGATGTCCGACGCGGCCACGTACCGCACCAAGGACGAGGTCGAGCAGGAGAAGCAGCGCGACCCGATCCTCAAGCTCAAGGCGCTGCTGCTCGAGAAGAAGTTCGCCAGCGAGGACCAGCTCGAGGCCATCGACGCCGAAGAGAAGAAGATCGTCGAAGACGCCGTGGCCTTCGCCGACCAGTCCCCGGAGCCGCCGCTCGAAGACGTGTGGACGCACCACTTCGTCGAACCCGGTGACGAAGACGAGAGGCCCCGCGCGCGCGTTCGTGGCGCCGAGGTGAAGTGGCCGACGTACCCCACCGACTTCAAGGTGACGTGGGACCTCGAGCCGCGCGAGCCAGCCGTCACGCCGATCAAGAAGGGAGCTGCCTGAGCCATGGCCGAGCTTGCGTACCGCGACGCGCTGAACCAGGCGCTCAAGGAAGAGATGGCGCGCGACCCGCGCGTGTTCCTCATGGGTGAAGAGGTCGCCCGCTACAACGGCGCCTACAAGGTGTCCCAGGGCCTCCTCGACAGTTTCGGCAGCGCGCGGGTCGTCGACGCGCCGATCTCGGAGCTGGGCTTCGCTGGCCTCGGCGTCGGCGCCGCCATGGTGGGCCTGCGCCCCGTCATCGAGATGATGACGTGGAACTTCGCCATCCTCGCGATGGACCAGATCGTCAACAACGCGGCCAAGCTCCGGCACATGTCCGGCGGGCAGCTGCGCTGTCCCATCGTCTTCCGTGGCCCGGGCGGCGCGGGCGGCCGGCTGTCGTCGCAGCACAGCCAGGCGCTCGAGGCGAACTACGCGCACTTCCCCGGCCTCAAGGTGATCGCGCCCGGCACGCCCGCCGACGCGAAGGGCCTGCTCAAGAGCGCCATTCGCGACGAGAACCCCGTCGTCTTCATCGAGGCCGAGCTGCTCTACGGCGTGCGGGGCGAGGTGCCCGAGGGCGAGTATACGATCCCCATCGGGAAGGCCGACCTCAAGCGCGAGGGCGGCGACGTCACCCTGATCACCTGGTCGCGCATGGTGACGGCCTGCGTGCTCCCGGCGGCCGACCTGCTCGCGCAGCAGGGCATCCACTGCGACGTCATCGATCTGCGAACGCTCAAGCCGTTCGATCACGAGGCCGTCGCCGCCTCGGTGCGCAAGACGAACCGGGTCGTCGTCGTCGAAGAGGGCTGGCCCTTCGCGTCGGTCGGCAGCGAGCTGTCCGACTTCATTCAGCGCGAGTGCTTCGACGATCTCGACGCGCCGGTGAAGCGCGTGCACGGGCTCGAGGTCAACATGGCCTACGCGGCCAACCTCGAGCGGGCGATTCAGCCCTCGGTCGAGCGCATCGTCGAGGCGGTCAACGCCGTGCTGTACCGCTGACTTCTCACCTCTTTCTCGAAAGCGAACCCAACCGCCATGGCCGTCGCCGTTCAGCTGCCCGCGCTCTCTCCCACGATGACCGAGGGGCGCATCACCAAGTGGCTCAAGAACGAAGGAGACAAGGTCTCGAGTGGGACCGAGATCGCCGAGTGCGAGACCGACAAGTCGAACCTCGCCATCGAGGCGTACGACGACGGGGTGCTGCTGAAGATCCTGGTGAAGGCGGGTGACTCGGCGCCCGTCGGCTCCACCATCGCGTGGATCGGCAAGGCCGGCGAGCAGGTGCCCGACGTCGCGCCCGCAGCGCCCGCGCCGGCGCCTGCTGCCGCCCCCGCTGCTGCGAAGCCAGCGGCCGCCGCGGCCCCCGTGCCAGCGAAGCCCGCGCCCGTGGCCGCGCCGCGCCCGCCGCCACCTCCGCCGGTGCCCGTCGCGAGCGCCAGCCGGCTCCGCGCGTCACCGCTGGCGAAGAAGGTGGCGGCCGCGCAGGGGGTCGATCTCTCTGCCGTCCAGGGCTCCGGGCCGAACGGGCGCATCGTTCGCCGAGACGTCGAGGCCGCGCTCGAGGCGAAGCCGGCCACCGGGTTCCCCCGCGCGCCGGGGGTTCGCCTGCCACCGCAGAGCCTGCCCGTCAGCACGATGCGCAAGGTGATCGCCCAGCGCCTCACCGAGGTGAAGCCGGGCGTCCCGCACTTCTACCTGAACGTCGACATCGAGATGGACCGCGCGCTCGAGCTCCGCGAGCAGGCGAAGGCCCAGGAGCTGAAGATCTCGGTCAACGACATCATCGTGAAGGCGGTCGGCGTGGCGGTGCGCCGCTTCCCGCGCATCAACCAGGTCTTCGCGGGCGACGTCATTCAGCAGCTGCAGACCGTCGACGTCGGCGTGGCCGTGGCCATCGAAGACGGGCTCATCACGCCGATCGTGAAGGACGCCGATCAGAAGGGCCTCGCCGAGATCGCGCAGGAGGTCCGTGAGCTCGCCGAGCGCGCGAAGAGGAAGGCGCTCAAGCCTGACGAGTACACTGGCGGGAGCATCACGGTGTCGAACCTCGGCATGTTCGGCATCGACTCGTTCATCGCCGTCATCAACCCGCCGCAGGCCTCGATCCTCGCGGTGGGCAAGGTCGAGCCGAAGGTCGTGGTGCGCGACGGCCAGATGGTGATTCGCCAGATGATGTCGATGACGTTCTCGGGCGATCACCGCGTCGTCGACGGCGCCGTGGGAGCGCAGTTCCTCAAGATCGTCCGCGAGCTGCTCGAGCAGCCGATGCGCCTCCTCTTCTGACGGCCGCGTGCGCACCCGCGTCGTCATTGGGGTCGTGGTGCTGGCGGCGTCGGCCTGCAAGACGGCCGAGGGGCCGACGGGGCAGGGTGGGGCGCGCTTCTCGGCGACCGTGGCCGAGTCCCCCAGCGTGCCGCTCGAGGCGCTCTTCGGGGTCTGCTGGCCTCCCACCGCGAGCGCCGCGCAGCGGGTGACGCTCACGCCTCAGGGTGGCGATCTCACCTTCGAGGTGCGGGGCGGGGCGAGCAATTCGGTGGGCTGGTGCCTGCGTGAGATCGCCACCAGCGTGCCGGCAGCCCAACGGCTGGGCGAGAAGCGCGAGGTGGCGCCGCCGACGGAACCGCTGGACCTCTGGGCTGCGCTGGCGTGGGTGAAGCTGTTGGCGCCGGGGCGCTTCGGGCCGGAGCGCGGGCTGCTCGACCCCGCGCCGCTCGCCGCCGCGTGCATGGAGAAGGGTGTTCGCGCTGGTCTGGTGCAGGTCGAACAGACGCCGGTGCTGACGGTGCGGGGGCTGCCTCCACTCGAGGCCGAGCGCTGCCTCGAGGCGGTGCTCGGCAGTACGGCCTGGCCGTCTCCGAAAGAGCTGACGATGCGGCTTTCCCGCGCGCCGAAGGGCCAGCCGGTTGGCGGCGAGGTCTCGGTCTACTTCGCGCCCGAGTCCGAGTCGGGCCCCCTGCTCGATCCGCAGCTGGTTCGCGGCACGATGCGCGGCGCGAGCAGCCAGGTCTCGGCGTGCTGGAACGAGGCGCTCGTGCGGCGCGCAGGGCTCGGCGGCGCCCGCACCTTTCGTTTCCGCACCGGTGACGCGGGGCAGGTGACGCACGCGTGGGTGGCGTCGTCGCTCGCCGAAGGCCCGGTCGCCGCCGACTTCGTGCTCGATGGGTGCCTCGCGCGCGTCGTCCGCGGCCTCAGGTTCCCGGGCGGGCGCGGCGATGGGCTGTACACTTGGGTGTTCGCGACCCGCTGAGTGTCCGCGGGCTTCCCCGACTCGTGGTCGGGCCGCGACCGCACGAGGCTTCGGAGCTTCACGACGGTGCGTGCTCCGTCTGCGGAAGGAGCGGCTTTAACGCTCGCACGAGCTTGGGGCCCTTCGCCGCGTCGTGCGCGAGGCCTGAGCTCGATGGAGACCGATCACCACGCCGACGCGTGGACGGTGCGCGCTGCGTTTGCAACTGGAGCGGCTCCACGGCGACCGCATCAGCGCTGCTCGGACTCGGAAGCACGGCGTGCTGATCCACAGCAGCGCAGCGTCTTCGCCGAACCGCACCAGGCTCGGCGACGACCGCATCGGACTCTCAACTCGTGGCCGGCGTGCGCCGAGAAGCAGCTCGGACTATCGCGCAAGGCCGGCGATCACCTGCTGCAGCACCTCGAGCTGCCCCGGCTCGAAGCGGGTGAACTGAACGCCCATTCCGCTGGCCGACTGGTGCCGCACCTCGACCTGTACGCGCAGCGAGCCTCGGGCGCCCACGTCGATCGTCAGCGTGGTGCTGGCACCGACCGGCAGCGTCGGCCCGTGGAAGTACAGGCCGCCCAGCGAGACGTTCGTGCACGTCCCCCGGAGGGCGCCCCGAGGGCCGGCGACGACGCCGGAGAACTGGCACACGAAGCGGGGGTTGCGGCGAGACTCCTGGGACATCGACCGGGACTCCCCTCGGAGAAAACAACCGGGGGGTGACCGGATGTTGCCGGCCACCCCCCGTCGAAAAACGTTCCCCGCCATGAGCCGTGTGTGCGGCTTCCACTGAACCGAGAGGTTCAGGTGGGAGTCGAGTTCGAACCCCTTCGGCTTCCCCTCCGGAGAGAGGCATGCACCCGGTGCCCGAAACGACCCCCGTTTGGTTGGTATCGGTTCGAGCGTTTGCTGCACATCACGCACCCCGCAGGGAACAGCCTGTGAGAACTGTTGCGACGCCCCAATCTTAAGGCCCCGAACGCACGATTCAAGGTGGTAACCTCGCCGCCGATGAAACGAGCCGGGCGGATCGGGCTGGTGGCGGCCCTCTGGGGGGCAACCACGGCGCTGGCGGGGGCTCCCGTGCTCACGGGCGCCTACCAGGTGAATGAGCTTGGGCTTCTCGACTTCAAGACCGACGGCGACAAGGTGTCGGCCACCTGGGTCATCGGCGGTAAGTGCTCGTTCACGCCGTCTGAGGTGATCGTCGAGGGCACGCTCGAGGGGGCGGTGCTGATCGGCGTGCTCAAGACCTGCGCGGAGCCCCCGAGCTGCGGCCAGCTCGTCCGCATTCCTTTTCTGGGCGTGTTCTCGGGCGGCACCTTCACGGCCTTCATCGAGCCGCCCGCGGGGTGTTCGACACCGGGGGTCCAGAGCCCGTTGACGTTCGTGCCCACCAACGCGACGCGGCTCCTGACGGCCGAGACGTATCGGAAGAAGGAGGACTACGACAACGTCATCGCCGTCTTGAGGCCCGCGGCCGCGAAGTCTGATGGAACGCTCGACGCGAACGGAGAGTTCGGTGTGCTCTACACGCTGGGCTTCGCCCTCTCGCGGAAGCGCGAGTTCGCCGAGGCGCGAACGGTCTTCCTTCGCGCCACCACGGGCCAGGCCTCGCTCAAGGACCGGGCCGACGCCTACTTCAACCTGGCCTGCGTCGAGGCAGGGCTGATCGCCAGGGTGCCCGCCTATGAGGCGCAGGCCGTGGCGCACCTCAAAGAAGCGCTCAAGCTGGGCGAGCCAGGGCAGTTCCGGTCCGACTTCAGCCATGAAGACCTCGTCCCGCTCCGTGGCAACCCCGACTTCCGCAAGCTCGCGGAGCTGGCGAAGAAGGGCCTCAAGTGACGATTCCCGCCCGCATCGGGCCCTGGGAGGTGCTGCGCCCGGCAGGCAAGGGCGGCATGGCCGAGGTGTTCCGGGTGCGTGGCCTCGAGGGCGCCTTCACGGGCAAGGAGTACGCCCTCAAGCGGCTGTTGCCCACGCTCGAGGCTGACGCCGACGCGGTGAAGCTCTTCTCGGCCGAGGCCGAGCTGTCACGGCACCTCCATCACGCGAACATCGTCGAGGTCGTCGACGTGGGGCGCGAGGGCACGTCGATCTACATGGTGATGGACTTCATCGACGGCCGCGATGTCGGGCAGATCATCAAGCGCTGCCGC
The DNA here is from genome assembly GCA_033763395.1 of Myxococcaceae bacterium. GTDB lineage: Bacteria > Myxococcota > Myxococcia > Myxococcales > Myxococcaceae > Xiheimicrobium. The sequence continues at coordinate 17,377 of JANRKQ010000018.1, read as the reverse complement.
CAGAAGAAGGTGTTCTGGCCGGTCGACTTCGCGGTGTACCTGACGAAGGCCCTGCTCGACGCGCTCGAGTACGCCCACCACGCGACCGATCCCTCGGGCCAGCCGCTCGGCATCATCCACTGCGACGTGTCGCCGTCGAACTTCTTCGTCTCGCGCACCGGTGAGCTCAAGCTCGGAGACTTCGGCGTCGCGCGCTCGCTCATCGAGGGCGGGCCTGATCAGGTGATGGGCAAGCCGTACTACCTCTCGCCGGAAGCCCTCGAAGGGCACCTCACGCCGCAGGTCGATCTCTGGGCGGTCGGCGTGACGCTCTACGAGCTCATCACCTTGCAGCGGCCCTTCCAGGGCAAGACGCCCGACGAGGTCTTCGACGCGATTCGGCACTCGCGGTACGTGCCCGTGCAGCAGCTGCGGCCCGACGTGCCGTCAGTGATCGATGGCCTGTTGGCGCGCGCGTTCGACGCCGAGCCCGAGCTGCGCTACCCCTCGGCCGCTTCGTTCGCCCAGGCCCTGATGCCGCTCTACGACGAGCGGGTGGGCACGCCGCTGGCGATCTCGGCGGTGGTGCGCGGGCTGTTCGGCACGACGGATTGAGCGCCAACCTGAGACGCGTGACAGCTGACAGTGGGCAGCTCCTGATGACGACTGGAGTGACGAACGCCACTGACGGCACCGAAAGCCTCGAAGCGTATCGGCCGGTTGGACGCGCTCAGATTGTTGCGGCGACGGCACGGCGTCACCTGCGCTACGCGTCGCTCCGGGGTGCCGCGGTCAGCCCCCCTGCCGCGGAGCCCTGAAGCAGGGCAGGTCGAAAGGCCTGCCCTGCTTCTCTTGCGCCTGGCCGGATTTCGAAACTGACGGTCGGTGTGGCGATCGAGCCTGCAAGGCCGCCGCGTGCGCCGGGCGGCACTGATGTCTGGCGGGGTGAGCAGCGATCCATGGCCCTCAGGGTATGGCCTCGAGCCGCGCGAGCAGGTCTGCCGCCGACAAGAAGGTGAACCACACCTCGCCGTGGCTCAGCGCCAGCCCACTCGACAGCGGGATCGTCACCGGCGGAGACACCCGATCGAAGAACCACTTGTCACCCTCGCACCGGAGCCGCCCGAGCTCGCGCGAGACGGTGACGTCGTCGACGACGAGATCGTTCGAGGTGGCGCGTCCCACCCGCAGTGGCCGCGCGCCGGCGAGCGGAAAGGCGATGGGCTCGTGCGAGGGCGTTCGGGCGGGGCCTGCCTGCCGCGGTGTGCGGGTCTCGAGCACGTCGGGCGCCGGGCCTTCGCTGGGCCGTCCCGGGCCGCTCTCCCAGATGAGCCAGGGGTGGGGGTACTTCTCGAGGAACCCCGCGCCCAGGAGCATTCGCTGGCGGTACAGCACGGACAGCGACAGGGGGGCGATCACGAGGCCCCCAGCATGACGCCCGGCCCGGCCCGCCGCCACCCCACCGTCGGCCCAAACGATGACGGGCGCCCATGGATCGCTCCAGGGGCGCCCGCCGACTCGTCACCAGGGCGAGACGCTTCAGGTGCCCTTGATCTCGAGCAGCTCGACCTCGAACACCAGCACCGCGTTGGGCGGAATGCCGGGGCGGCCGCGCTCGCCGTAGGCGATGTCAGGCGGGCACACGAGCTTCGACTTGCCGCCCACCTTCATCATGCCCACGCCTTCGGTCCAGCACTTGATCACGCCGTTGAGCGGGAACTCGGCCGGCTGGTTGCGCGAGTACGACGAGTCGAACTCCTTCCCGTCGAGCAGGGTGCCCTTGTAGTGCACCTTCACCGTCTGCTCGGGCTTGGGCATCGCGCCCTTGCCGGCGGTCTGCTCGATGTAGATGAGGCCCGAGGCGGTGCGCCTGGCGCCCTTCTCCTTCGCGAACTTCTCGGTCTCTTTCTTCGAGAGCTCCTTCTGCTTCTCGGCCCGCACCGCGGCCTTCGCCTGGAGGAACTGATCGACCTTCGGGCCGTACTCGTCGAGCTTCACGGCGAGCTCCTTGCCCTGGGTGGCGTCGGCGATGCCCTTCATCACCTCGCCCAGCTCGGCCTCGGACAGCTCGGCGCTCGCCAGCGGGGTGCGGGTCGCGACGAAGGTGCCCAGCACATAGGCGACCTTCTTCGTGTCTTCCGGGGTGAGCGGCGGAGGCTCGGGCGGCTTGGGGGGCTCGGCGTTGGGGACGCCCGGCGGCGGGAGCGAGGGCGCGGTGGTGTTCGCGGTCGGCGTCCCGCCCGAGCCGGTCTCCTTCTTGTCGCTGGGGCAGCCGAGGAACGCGAGCGAGGCGGCGGCGAGCGCGCCCACGAGACGGTTGGAGCGCTTCACTTCACACCTCCCTGATCACCGGGGTTCGACGGCATCTGCGGCATCGGCATGCCCGGCGGCGGGGCGGCGCCCTTCTTCACCTCGAGCAGCTCGACCTCGAAGGTGAGCGTCGAGCCGGCCGGAATCGTCGGCTGCGGCGCGTCGCCGTACGCGATGTCGGGCGGGCACACGAGCTTCGCCTTGCCGCCGACCTTCATCTTCTGCACGCCCTCGGTCCAGCAGGGGATCACGCCACCGAGCGGGAACTCGGCCGGCTGGTTGCGCTTGAACGAGCTGTCGAACTCGGTGCCGTCCATCAGCGTGCCCTTGTAGTGGACCTTCACCGTGTCCATCGACGTGGGCTGGTCGCCCGCGCCGGCCTGGGTCTCGATGAAGACGAGGCCAGAGGGGAGCTTCTGCGCGCCCTTCTCAGAGGCCATCTTGTTCGCGTACTCGGCGCCCTTCGCGCGCTCCTTCACCGCGAGCTCCTTCTGCTTCACGTTGAACACGTCTTGCCGGGCCTTGAGGAACTGGCCGACCTTCGCGTCGAACTCCTGCGCGTTGACGGCGAGCTCCTTCTTCATGGCGGCGTCGAAGAGCCCCTTCTTGAGCTCGGCGAGCTGCTCGTCGTCCATCGCGGTCATGCCGACGGGGGTGTTCTTCGCGATCAGCACGCCGAGGGCGTAGAGCGTCTTGTTCAGCTCGTCGCCGGTCGGCATCGCAGGGGGCTTGGGCGCCGCGGCGGGAGCCGGCTTCTGCGCCAGCGCCACGCCGGACAGCGCCAGGCAGAGGAGGGTGAGTTTGTACACGGACGGTCCTTTTCGGGGGGGGCTTGGGGGAGTTGGGAGGCCGGGGCAGGTCAGCTCTTGAAGATCGTCATCACGTCCTTCAGCAGGGCGAGCGACTCGGCCCGGGGCCGCTGGAAGGCGTTGCGGCCCATGATCGAGCCGAAGCCGCCACCGTCGCGGATGCCGCGGATCTCTTCGAGCAGCGCCGGCGTGTCCTTCGACTCGCCGCCCGAGAAGATGACGATGCGCTTGCCGTTGAACGCGCTCTGCACCACGTGGCGCACCCGGTCGGCCATCGTCTTCGTCGGAATCGCGTACTTCTCGAAGACCTTCTTCGCTTCGGCCTGCTCGACGAAGTCCTTCGGCGGCTTCACCTTGATGACGTGCGCGCCCAGCTGCGCCGAGATCTGCGCCGCGTAGGCCACGACGTCAACCGCCGTCTCGCCGTCCTTCGACATGTTGCCGCGCGGGTAGGCCCACAGCACCGTCGGCAGGCCCGCGTCCTTCGCCTCGAGGATGAGATCGCGCAGATCCTGGTACTGCTGGTTGCGTGCGCCGGAGCCCGGGTAGATCGTGTAGCCGATCGCCACGCAGCCCAGCCGCACCGCGTCCTTGACGGTGCCCGTGAGCGCCGAGCAGGGGTGCTCGATCTTCGAGAGCGAGTCCGAGTTGTTCAGCTTGAGGATGAGCGGAATCTCGCCCTTGAGCCTGCCCGCGACCGCCTCGAGGAAGCCCAGCGGCGCCGCGTACGCGTTGCAGCCCGAGTCGATGGCCAGCTGCGCGTGGTAGTCGGGATCGTAGCCGGCCGGGTTCGGCTGAAAGCTCCGCGCCGGCCCGTGCTCGAAGCCCTGGTCGACCGGGAGGATCACCATGTTCCCGGTGCCGGTGAGCGTGCCCGTGTTCATCAGGCGGGCGAGGTTGGTGAGGACGCCCGGCGTGTCAGAGGGGTACCACGAGAGGATCTGCTTGACCCGATCGGTAAAGGCCATGAGGAGCGGTCTCCAGAGGTGGAAAGGACCGCGCCCCCTTAGCCTTTGCGCCGCGCAATGTCGTCAGGGTTTCTTCGCGTCGATCTTCAGCGGGAAGGTGCCCAGCGGGTTGCCACCGATTCGCACCAGCACCTGGAAGTCGCCCGCCGTCCGGATGCCGGTGGGCTCCCAGTCGACGGTCCAGTCCGTCTCGTCGCTCTTGAACGTCAGCGTGCCTGACGCATCCATCACCGTGTCGCCGCGGGGGTCGAGCACCATCACCTCGATCGAGGTCGACTTCTTGTCCGGCGCCTTCACCCGCACCACGCTCGAGAACTTCTCGGTCGTCAGCGGCGCGCCCGCGGCGGTGACCGACGGAAACGGCGCGCTCGGCTTCGAGCCCGTCGGCGAGCGGATGAAGCCCTTGCCGTGCTGCACGCTCACGATCGTGTAGGTGGCCTGGCCCGACGTCACCGTCGGCCCGTCTTGCGCGGGCTTCTCGTCGACCCGCTTCACCTCGTCACCTTTGGGGATCGAGCCGAACGCCGGCAGGCCGAGATCGATCTTCGGCGCGCTCTGCTTGACCGACCCCTTCAGCTTCGGCGCCTCTTTTTTCTCGGGCGGCTTGTCCTGCGCCAGCGCCTGCAGGGGCACCACGAGGAGCACGACGAGGGACGCGGAGCGCATGTTCTTCACCATAGCAGCCAGCGGGGACACCCAGACGCACCCTTCCATTCACGGACTCGGGGCCCGGCGGCGACAGAGATCGAATCACGAGGGCGGTGTGCTAGGTGCCCGACGCCCGTGCGAACGTCTGTGTTCCTCCTCCTGGTGGTGACCGCGGGGCATGCGGTGGGCGCGCCGTTGACGCTGCCCGAGCTGGTCGAGCGCGCCCGCAAGAACGACGCGCGCGTCAGAGAGAGCCAGGCGCAGCTGGCGTGGTTCCGGGCGAAGTACGACGAGGCGCGGTGGGCGTGGTTCCCCCGCGTCGAATCGTACGTGGCCGTCGCCGGGCCCACGCCCGAGGCGCGCAACGATGGGCTGGGAGGCCCGCCCCGCACGGCTGCCTCCCTCATGTACGACCTCGACTTCGGCCAGGTGGGCGTTCAGTTCCGCGCCGGGGCCGAGGCCGTGCTGCCGATCTACACCTTCGGCAAGCTCGACGCGCTCGAGGCCGCCGGGGCGAAGGGCGTGCAAGCCGGAGAGGCGCTCGCCGTGCGCGCCGCCGACGAAGCCGAGCTGCAGGTGTCGCAGGCCTTCTGGGGCCTCTCGCTCGCGCGCGCCGGCGTGGGCGTCATCGACGAGACCGTCAAGCGCCTCGACGAGGCGAAGGCGACGCTCGAGCGGCTCCGGTCGCTCGACAGCGAGCAGGTCACCCAGATGGACGTCTACAAGCTCGACTTCTACCGGCAGCAGGCCGAGGTGCAGCGCGCCGCCGCCCGCCAGGGAGAGTCGTTCGCGCTCGCGGCGATCCGCCTCCTCATCGCCCACCCCCCGACCGAGCCGCTCGAGGTCGCGACCGAAGCGCTGCCAGAGCCGCGCGGCGGCCTCGACCCGGTCGACGCGCTCCTCGAGCAGGCTCTCGCCCACCGCCCGGAGCTGCGCGCCGTCGAGGCTGGCGTGGCCGCGCGTGAGCAGGAAGTGAAGCTGCGCGAGCGCATGTACTACCCCGACTTCGGCATCGCCGGCTTCGCGCGCTGGGTGTGGACGACGAGCGCGACCCGGCAGCGTTCCCCCTTCGCGTACGATCCCTACAACGATCTGTCGGCCGGCCTCGCCCTGGTGTCCCGGTACACGTGGGACTTCCCGCAGAAGAGCGCGCTCCTCGACGGGGCCCGGGCCGAGCTCGACAAGATGCGGGCGCAGCGCGACCTCATTCGCGCCGGCGTGCGGCTCGAGCTCGAGAAGGCGTGGGGTGAGGTGTCGGCGGCGCAGGTGCGGTTCGAGCGACAGACGCTGGCCGAAAAGTCGGCGCGGCGCTGGGCGACGGCGGCCTTCGCGGCGTTCGATCTCGGCACCGGTGACACGCGCGATCTCGTCGAGTCCTTCACCGCGCTGGCGAGCGCTTCGGCGCAGCGGGCCCAGGCCCAGCACGACGTGCAGGTGGCGCTCAAGGCGCTCTCTCGCGCCGTCGGCCAGCCCGTCTTGTTGCAGGTGCCGTACGACGTCTCACCGCTCCCGCCGCCCTCGGCCGTCACCAGCCCGCCGAAGTGAGCTGTCCGGCCGGGGAGACGGTGCCGTGAATCCCACCTCCCGCGCCGAGTCGAACGCGTGTAGACGCTCGTCGTCGCTGCGCTCCAAGGAGATGCCCGTGTTCGTGACCGCGCTCGCTGCTGCCGTCATCACCGCCGCCCCCGGCCCGCTGGCCCTCGTCAAGCTGGCCGACGCCGACGTGCAGAAGGTGCTCGCGAAGGACGCGACCATCGAGAAGCTGGCCACGACCGCCGACGGCTACATCGACTTCGTCGAGCTGGCCCGGCGCGCGCTGGGCAAGAAGGAGTGGGACAAGCTCGACAAGAAGAAGCAGGAGGAGTTCTCGGCCACCATGAAGGGGCTGCTGCGCGCGAGCTACGCACAGAAGGCGCTGGGCGACTCGAAGAACGGCGCGACGTTCGAGTTCAGAAGCGAAGAGATCCAGGGCAACGAGGCGACGGTGAAGTCGACGCTCGTGATGAAGGCCGATCGGTTCCCAGTCACCTACAAGCTGTACCGGGCCGACGCGAAGGCGGCGTGGCGGATCTACGACGTGGTGACCGATGACGTGTCGCTGGTGAGCACGTATGCCGATCAGTTCCGCAAGATGATCGCGAACAAGGGCTTCGATGGCCTGTTGGCGTCGCTCAAGTCGAAGCGGGAGCAGCTCGAGAAGGCGCCGGCGGGCGAGGCTGGTGGCCCGGGCTCGGCAGCGAAGTGAAGCTGGAGAGCGTGGCGGTGGATCAGCCCCGCGCGTTCGTCAGCGTTTGTCACGGGCGCGGTCGACGAGGGCGCGCAGCGTGCGGGCTCCTGGCAGGCGTCTGAGCTGGCCCGATTGGCCGCTGGCGATGCGCCAGGTGAGCGTCTCGACGGTGTCGAAGAGCCGCTCGCGCACCGAGCGGCCGTCATTGAGGACGGGTGGGTTGGCGCTCTCGGCGACGGGGAGCCACCGCGGGTGACACGGCGTCGCCGTGGCGAAGCTGCCGGGCCGCGCGACGGTGACGGCGCGGGGGGCCTCGGGGTCGAGGGGCGGTGGCGCACCGAGCCGACGTGCGATCTTGTCGAGGGCGTCGACGAAGAGGCCGAGCTGGGCGTCGGTCCACGTGGCGGGCACGCTGAACACGAGGCGTGAGCGGGGGCCGTCGAGCACGCCGCGCGCGAAGACCCCCGACTCGGCGAGCTGCCGGAGCCAGAGATCGGTGAGGCCCTCGTCTCCCATCCACACCGGAATGATGGGGGACACCGAGGGGCCGGTGTCGAAGGCGCGGGCGCGCAAGGCCTCGAGGGTAGCCTGGGCGAGCTCGAGGGCGCGCGCGCGGCGGTGGGCTTCGAGCTCCATCAGCTCGAGGCGCCTGGTGAGGCCCGCGGTGGCGCCGGCGCTGACGCGGGCGGCGAAGAACGGCACGAAGGCTTCGACGACGGCGCGCACGCCAGCGATCACGACGGCGCCTCCGCCGAGGGTGCTGACCGACAGATCCGCCTGGCCGGACAGCTCGAAGTGTTCGAGCACGCCCATGCCGGTTTCGCCGAGGGGGCCGGGCCCGAGCGCATCGAAGACGACGGTGGGCGCGTGGGCCTTCTGGGCGAGCTCGAGGAGGCGGGGCAGCGGCGCCAGATCGCCCTCGTGGGGGCGCACGCCGTCGATCAGCACGACGCGCTCGCCGTGGGTCGCCGCGAGGCGTTGAGCGAGGTGCTCGGGCGACGAGAACGTGAGGCCCGACAGGCCGGTGCGGCGGGTGAGGCGGGCGTCGACGAGACGGGTGGCCTCGGCCTGCTCGAGGGCGCGCAGGGCGGTCGAGAAGGAGTCGACGAGCGCCGCGGCGTCGGCCTTGAGCCTGGCGGCGAGCCGGCTCTCGAGCTGGGACACGAGGGTGGACGAGCGCGTCACCTCGAGGCCGAAGCGACGAATGGCGGCCGCGGCGGCCTCTTTCACCCGGGTATCGGTCGCCAGCCCCAGCACGTCATCGGTCGAGGCGTTGAGCAGCTTCGACCCGTCGGTCTCGACCTCGGCCGCTCCCGGCACGGCGTCGACGCGGGCGTTGGCGACCAGGCGGGGGCCGCCGTGGGGGAGGGCGAGGGAGAGGGACATTCAGGAGGGACCTGGCGGCCTTTCGGGGGGGGAGGCCTTATCAGGTCGCCGGTCGCCTGACGGGGCGCCCTCGGGGCCCACACCACCAGGGTCCCCCGATCAGTTGCACCTCTACCCACACGCTGGTAAGCGCGCCGCCCGCTGAGGAATCACCCTCGGCGCCACACCGCACCTCTGGGCCGTCGCGCCACGTGCGAGAGAAGGAACAGGACACCATGAAGGGTCTCATCGGCAAGAAGGTCGGCATGACGCAGATCTTCAACGACGAGGGCAACGTCGTCCCCGTCACCGTCATCGACATCTCGTCGTGCGAGGTCGTCGGCCACCGCACGCAGGAGAAGGACCAGTACACGGCCGTCATCCTCGGCTTCAAGGACGCCAAGGAGAAGCACCTCACGAAGGCCCAGGCGGGCAACTTCAAGAAGGCCGGCGCCAAGGCCAAGCGCGTCGTGAAGGAGTTCCGCGTCGACGCCGCCGACCTCGCCAACTTCAAGGTGGGCGAGCCCGTGAAGGCCGACCTCCTCTTCAAGAAGGGCGATCTCGTCGACGTCACCGGCATCACCAAGGGCCGCGGCTACCAGGGCGTCGTCAAGCGCTGGAGCTTCCGCGGCTTCGGCCAGACGCACGGTACGCACGAGTACCGCAAGCACCCCGGCGCCATCGGTCAGCGCAAGACGCCCGGCCGCGTGTACCCCAACAAGAAGCTCCCCGGTCACTACGGCGTCGAGCAGGTCACCACCCAGAACCTCACCCTGGCCGACGTCATCGCCGACAAGAACCTCTTGCTCGTCAAGGGCGGTGTCGCTGGCCACAACGAGGGCATGGTGATCGTCAAGCCGGCGATCAAGTCGCAGATGCGCGCGGCCCACAAGGCCGGGAAGAAGTAAGTCCCCGCGTCACCTTCCACCACGGGAGCCGTCACGCACGTGAGCTCGAGCGCCGCTTCGCGTTGTGTCGTCGACGTAGGCATCGCTCTTCCCGCTCGGGGACTCTCGTGGTGGTGTGCGCTCGCCCTCGCCGCGAGCGCGTGCGGGCCCACCGATCGCACCGTGCTGCTCAACCTGGGCGAGCCGTGCGTGCCCGGAGACACCGCGGCGGTCTGCCGCGACGGGCTCTGCATCGCCCTCGACGACCAATCGGGCTTCTGCACCAGCACCTGCACCGACACCTGCCCCGACGGCTTCGTGTGCGAAGGGGCGGGCCGCTACGGCCGCATCTGCCGCGCGCTGTCGGGCTGCAAGACGAACGTCGACTGCCCCGCCGGCCACACCTGCAACGCCGAGACGGGCAATTGTTTCATTCAGGTCTCGCGCGCCATCTGCTCGCCCTGCCAGGACGTCGCCCAGTGCCCCACGGGCGGAGCCTGCTTCACGGCCATTGGTTCGGGCGAGAAGTTCTGCACCGCCCCCTGCAGCGCTGGCGACGCCTGCCCGTCCGGGACGACGTGCCGCGAGATCCCCGCGGGCAAGGACAACGCGCTCATCAAGCAGTGCGTCCCGCTGAACGAGACCTGCAACGCTGGCCGGCCGCTGTGCACGGTGTGCGCGGGCGACGACGAGTGCGGTGGGCCGTTCGATCTGTGCGTTCGCAACGTCGTGTCGGGCGAGCAGTTCTGCGGCCGGGACTGCAACCCGACGAAGAACGTGTGCCCGATGCCCGGCTGCGATCCCGCCAGCCTCGACGCCGCCCAGAACCCCGAGTGCCCGACCGGCTTCTCGTGCCTCAACCTCAAGTCGCCGTCGGCGGAGAACGGGCGCGGGCCGTACCAGTGCGTGCCCAACTCGAACACCTGCCGCGGGTACTGCGATCCGACCCTCGAGCGTGGGCAGCTCTCGTCGCAGTGCGGCGTCGGCCGCCTCTGTCAGGCCGGCACCTGCCAGCCCGCCATCGATGGGCGCCAGTGCTCGCCGTGCAGCACCAACGACGACTGCCGGCGCGGCGGCTTCTCGGAGAACCGCTGCATCGTCAACACCTGCGCGAACTGCCCCTTCAAGGGTGAATCGTTCTGCTCGACCCCCTGCCTCGACGACGCGGCCTGCGTGCGCTCGTATGGCACGGGCTTCGTCTGCAAGGACGTGACGGACCCGACCGGGCCGACCCGGAAGTACTGCATGCCCCAGCGGGGCTCGTGCCAGGGCGGCCTCAAGCGCCTCGGAGAGGACTGCAACGCCAACGGCGCGCTCGACTGCCTCACAGGCGTCTGCGTGAAGGCGGGCCTGTCGGCGTTCTGCTCGAACACCTGCACGAAGGACGACCAGTGCGGTGACGGGCGGTACCGCTGCTGCGAGGCGACGGCGAACGGGTATGACTGCGCGCCCGAGAAGCGCGGCGTCGATGGCCCGCTCGCCGGCATGGGCGTGTGCGCCCCCGTTGGTGGCCTCTTCGGAGACGACTGCACTCCCGGCCGCCCGCCCTGCCAGTCAGGCACCTGCCTCGACCTCGGCACCGCGCGCGTCTGCAGCGTGAAGTGCCTCGGGGGCCAGTGTCCGATGGGCTTCAGCTGCCGGCGGGCCCAGCGGAGTGAGGCGAGCGACCAGTCCGTCGACATCTGTTTCCCCGCGGGCGGAGGAACTCCGGGAGCGAGCTGCGCGTTCGGCCCCGCGGCCTGCGAGTCCGGCCTCTGCATCCGCAAGGACTCGGGCCCCATCTGCACCCAGCCGTGCATGGGTGACGCCGATTGCCTGAAGGACTGGCGCTGCGAGCCGCTCGCGACCGTCGACAACCGATCGGTGCAGGCGTGCCTGCCGCCCGCCCTGCAGGAGTGACGTTTCTCACGCGCTGAGAGCCGGCCGCTGAGCCTCAAAACTGCCTGTTTCTTCTCTGCATGGGTGTGCTAGCACCGCGCACCCTCGACGACACCCCGATGCGCGCGTCTGCCGTCACTTCGTTGGTCGCGATTGCTGCTTGCGCGGTGGCACTGGCTGCGTGTCAGGACCGTCAGCGAACGCGCCGCATCGTCGAGTCCTTCGTCGTGGTTCCGGGCACTCCGAGCGTCGACGAGAAGGCGCCGGCCGTCGAGCAGGACAGCACGCGCGCCACCGAGAGCTTCGCGGTGAACGTGCCCCGGCAGTGCGACGTGTACACCCAGCTGTCGGTGCGGAAGGTCGACATCCTCTGGGTCGTCGACTCGTCAGGCTCGATGGGCCCCAAGCAGGCTCGCCTGGCCGCGAACTTCCAGGGCTTCATCAACCAGCTCGTCGGCGCGCAGCCGCCCATCGACTTTCACATCGCCGTCACCACCACCGACAGCGACGATCCGGCGACCCGAGGGCGCCTCCGCCGCTGGACGCTCGGCGCCAACACCGACGACTTCATCGCGTGTGCGCCGAACCAGCAGGGCCAGGTGATCTGCAACACGGGCGGCAACGCCACGACGGCGGTGATGGCGTTCAACCAGATGTCGCAGGTCGGCATCACCGGCAGCCCGCAGGAGCGCGGCCTGTTCGCGGCGTACCTCGCGCTCACCAACCCGCTCAACGTGAGCACCGACGCAGTGGTGCGCTTCGTTCGGCCCGAAGCGGCGCTCTACGTCGTCTTCGTGTCCGACGAGGACGACGCCTCGTGCACGCCGCTCACCCGCCAGCCCGTCTGCACCGCCGACCCTGGCTGCCGCTGCGCGAACGATCAGATCCTCACCGCGGCGGGCAACTGGGGCTCGACGGACTTCTTCGTGCGGTTCTTCGAGACCTTCAAGGGCTACGGCAACGGTGAGGCGGTGGCGGTCGCGGCCATCACCGCGGTCGACCCGGACGCCGGCGTGCCCTCGCAGTTCGGAGACCCGAGCCCGCACGTCGGCTGCTGCCGCAACCGGGTGCAGCCGGACGCTGGCTGCCCGTCTTCGGGGGCCAACGACGGCGGCTACGAGATCTCGTACTTCGGCGGGCGCTACGTGCAGGTCGCCGCCGAGACGGGTGGGGTGGCGGTCGACATCTGCCAGGACGACTTCTCGGGCGCGCTCGCCTCGCTCGGGTTCTCGGCGTCGGGCCTGCGCCGCGAGTTCCGCCTCACCCGCGGGCCTGACGTGCGCGACCTGGCCGGCCTGGCGCGCGGCATGGAAGCGTATGTCTCGGCGCCCACGGCGATGATGTGCCAGGTCGACGGGAACTGCCCCGCCAGCGAGTTCTGCCGCAACGGGCGCTGCGCCCGCCGCGTCGAGGTGCGCACCGACGGCCCCGCCAACGGCGCTCAGTACGTGCGCTGCGATCTGGCGGGCCTGCGCAACCTGATTCGTTTCGAGGGCACGTCGGTGCCCGAATCCTTGAGCACGGTCGAGGTCTGTTACGACGTGCTCGCCAACTTCCAGACGAGCTGTCCCTAAGCCGAGGTGCCATGAGCGTTCGAAACGTGTTCAAGATGACTGCGCTGTCGCTGGTGCTGGCCGCCGGCGTGGCGTCGGCCCAGTCGGGCGGCGAGGGTGACGAGCTCGTCGAGAAGGTGGCCGTCCGCAACCGGCTCTACATGGTCGAGCGGCGGTTCGAGATCGGCGGCAACGTCGGCTTCACGCTGCTGCCCCGGCTGACCGACCACTACAACTTCAACGCGTCCGTCGCGTACAACGTCGTCGAGTGGTTCGCCGTCGAGGCCCGCGTCGGCTACGCCTACTCGCGGCAGACCTCGCTCGCCGACCAGGTGAAGGAGGCCTTCAACAGCCAGAACAGCCTCCCCAAGATCAACGACTTCTCGGATCTCTGGCAGATGGGCTTCAACGGCGTGGTGGGCGCGCGGTTCCAGCCCATCTACGGCAAGCTGAACCTGCTCGCCGAGCTGCCCGTGCACTTCCAGCTCTACCTCTGGGCCGGTGGTGGCGTCGGCACCTTCACCCGCGAGTCGCTGCTCATCTGCCCGCAGCGCTCCGGCAACTCGTGTTCGGGGTACTTCCGCGAAGACAAGGTGAGCCCGATCGTCTCGCTGGCCCTCGGCTTCCGCTTCTTCATCGCCAACCGGCACGCGGTTCGTCTCGAGGCCCGCACCTGGTCATGGCTCGACTCGTACTACGTCGGCGTCGACCGCCCCATGGTGTCACAGGGCAACCCGACCGCGGGCGGCATGCTCTCGCCGAACGCCGGCATCACCACCCTGAGCCAGATCGACCTCGGCTACAGCTTCGTCTTCTAAGGAACGCTCACCATGCTGCCCTCTTTTCTGCGTTCGACCCTGCTGATCGCCGCCCTGCTGGTGGGCGGACAGGCCGCCGCGGCCACCTCGTGGCTTTCGGCGCCCACGGCGCTCGTGCTGGCCCAGGCCGGCGGCGCCGCGGCCGACGATGACGAAGACGAGCCCGCCAAGCCGGCCGACAAGAAGCCCGACGCCCCGGCCGCCACGGGCACCACACCGACGCCGCCGCCCGACGCTCCCGCGGTCGCTCCGACGGGCGCCACGGCGCAGGCCTCGGCCGAGCAGATGCAACTCGTCAACGGCGCGCCGCTCTTCAACCCGAACGTCGGCGTGCACATCGTCGAGCAGAAGCGCTTCTCGGACTCGGGGCGCTTCGAGGTGACGGTGTACCCGGTGGCGCTCCAGGTGAACGGCAAGTTCACCCAGCACTTCGGCACCATGGGCCAGCTGACGTACCACCTGCAGGAGAACTTCGGCCTCATGATCACCGGCGGCGGCAACTGGTTCAACGCCGAGTCGTCGCTCAACGGTGAGCTGGTCGAGAAGGCCCGCGTCGAAGCCCAGGCCGCGTCGTCGCTCTTGTGGACGTGGGGCGTGATGGGCGGCGTTGAGGTGACGCCGTTCTACGGCAAGTTCACCTTCTTCGAGGGCACGCTCGCCCAGTTCTCGTTCGTCATCAACGGCGGCGCCGGCATCGGTGGCACGCGGCACCAGCTCAAGCCCGAGAACGCCCGCCAGGACGGCACGATCTCTCCCGCGACCTATGGCGACACCGGCCTGCGCTTCATGGCCGCCCTCGGCGCCGGCTTCCGGCTGCAGCTCGGCAACCGCTTCGCCTTCCGCCTCGAGGTGCGCGACGTCGTCTACACGGCGCGCGTCGAGCAGGTGAACGGCTGCAACGTCGACGACCTCCGCTCGATGGACACGGCGCTGCGAGCCGGTCGCCCGGTCACCAGCGCGATGGTCGGCGGTGGCTGCCGCGTCGACACCTTCGACGGCACCGACGAGAACGGACTGCGCAACTCGAACAACGTCCCGCTCGCGCTGGGCCTCGTCCGCACGCCGTCGTCCGACGTGCTCAACAACGTCGGCCTCTACGCCGGCCTCTCGATTCTGTTCTGACCGGTGACCGCCCCCATGACTCGCGCCCTCACGCTCGTTGCTCTGCTGACCGCGGCCATCGCGCCCGCGCAGGACCTCGCCACCTACAACAAGGCGCTGTCGGCCTATAACGGTGGCTCGTTCGAAGACTCGGCGAAGCTCTTCTACGACGTCTACAACACCACCACCGACAACGACCTCAAGCTCAAGGCCGAGTACTACCTGGCCTCGAGCTTCCAGCGGCAGAACCTGCCGTTCACGGCGTTCGTCTTCTACTCGCCGATCCTCAAGGCGGGGCCGGCGCACCCGTTCCATGGCAAGGCGGTCGAGGCGCTGGTGACGCTGCAGGAGCAGCTCAACGACGACTACCTGATCCCCTCGCAGCTCAACAACCTCTACGACAAGTACGCCGAGGCCTGGGCCACGCTGCCGCTCGAGGTGCTCTCGCGCATCAACTACCTCATCGGCCGCATCGCCCACCGCCGCGGCAAGCTCGACGAGGCCAAGCAGTTCCTCGAGGCGGTGCCCGACACGAGCCAGGTGTACGCCAAGGCGCTCTACCTGCAGGGCATCTGCCTCGCCGACCCGCGCTACCCGGCCTCGAGCGAAGACGACAAGCGCAAGAACCAGGAGCAGGCGGCGGAGATCTTCGAGAAGGTGCTCAAGATCGACCCGCGCGCGAAGATGATCGATCTCGCCGAGATCCAGCAGCTCGCCAACCTGGGCCTCGGCCGCGTGCAGTACGGCCTCGGGAACTTCGACCGGGCGGTGAAGGCGTACGACAAGATTCCCCGCTTCTCGAAGTACTGGGATCAGTCGTTGTTCGAGAACGGCTTCGCGCGCTTCCAGAACGACGACTACGGCGGTGGCCTGGGCTCGCTCCAGGCGCTCTACGCGCCCCAGTTCGCCGGCGCGTTTCAGCCTGAGTCGTGGATCCTGACCTCGACCATCTATTACTTCGCCTGCCTCTACGAGGAGTCGAAGTCGGCCCTCGTGCAGTACGAGAACATCTACCTGCCGATGGGCGAGGCGCTGAAGCCCCTCATCGAGGGTGAGGCGAAGGACACGGGCTTCTACTTCAAGCTCGTCGACGGCGCCGAGGCCGAGAAGCTGCCGCGCGCGGTGCTGAACTGGGTGCGGTCGAACGAGCGCATGCTGGGCCTCTTCCAGATGCTGCGGCAGATCGACGCCGAGAAGGGCGCCATCGAGCAGATCCAGTCGTGGCGCGCCGCGAAGCTGTCGAACGAGCTCGTCTCGTACCTCGACCAGAACCGCGCCACGCTCGAGCAGGTCGCTGGCCAGACGGCGAAGAACCGGCTCACCGAGGCGTTCCGGTCGATCAAGGGCTTCGGCGACCAGGCCGAGATCATTCGGTTCGAGATCGCGAAGGCCGAGAAGGAGTTCGCCGAGTCTGGCGCCGACCAGACGACGCTGCTCAAGAAGCAGACGCTGTACCGGCCGCAGATGCCCGCCGAGAACTGGAATTACTGGAAGTTCCAGGGCGAGTTCTGGCGCGACGAGATCGGCTACTATCAGTACACCCTCAAGAAGGGCTGCCCGGTCGGCAAGAACTAGAGGGCCCGACGCGGCGGTGGCCAGCGCTCAACCGCGCGTCTTTTCAGTCACTTTCTTTCGTGCGGACCCGTGGTGTAGGGTCCGCGCGTTTTTTCTCCGACAGGAGCCCGCTGCATGAAGCCGTTCTCCACTCGCATCCTCTCTGCGTCCGCCGCTGCGCTGCTGCTGACGTCTCCCCCCGTCCTCGCGCAGGCCAAGAAGGGCGCGCCGCCCGCGAAGGCCGCGCCCGCCGCGAAGACCGACCCGAAGGCCGCCGCCGAGGCCGCGAAGAAGGCCGCCGAAGCCGCCAAGAAGCCCGAGGAGCGCAAGGGCCCCGCGAAGCTCGAGGCGCGCGAGACGCCGAAGATGGAGGACATGGAGAAAGAAGCCATCGCCGACAAGAAGCGCGATGAGCAGATCGAGTCCGCCAAGAAGATCATCCCCAAGATCGAAGACGGCAACCCGCAGAAGTCCGAGCTGCTCTTCCAGCTCGCCGAACTCTACTGGGAGAAGTCGCGGTACCTGTACCGCAAGGAGATGCTGAAGTTCTTCGATCAGCAGAAGGAGGCCGACGAGAAGAAGAACCGCGGCGAGAAGGTCTCGGAGCCGAAGGAAGATCACCGCGAGTCCGAGCTGTATCGCTCCGAGACGATGCGGCTCTACGAGACGATTCTGCGCGAGTACCCCTCGTACGAGCGAAAGGACGAGGTGCTCTTCAACCTCGCCTACAACCTCTACGAGACGGGCAAGCGCGACGGCGCCGTGAAGCGCTACGAAGAGCTGCTCAAGAGCTACCCGGGTTCGAAGTTCGTCCCCGACACGTACGTGCAGCTCGGCAACCACTACTTCGACGTCGCCAACGTGCTCGAGAAGGCGCGCAGCTACTTCGAGAAGGCGTTCGCGACGCCCAACCCGCGCATCAAGTCCTACGCGCTCTACAAGCTGGCCTGGTGTGACTTCAACGCGGGCGAGCACGAGAAGGCGCTGAAGAAGCTCCAGGACACCGTCGAGTTGGCCGAGAAGCAGGGCAAGGAGAAGGCCGCGACGGACCTCAAGAACGAGGCTCTGCAGGACTCGATCCGCATGTTCACGCAGCTCAACCGCGCGGACGATGCAATCGCCTACTACAAGGCGAAGGCCGGCAAGAAGAAGCAGACCAGCCTCATCACCAAGCTGGGCTTCGCGATGGCCGACGCCGGCCACCACGACAACGCGATCAAGTCGTTCCGCTACCTGCTCAACGACAACCCGAACGCCGAGAACGCGCCCGACCTGCAGCA
>JANRKQ010000017.1:0-110481 GCA_033763395.1 Myxococcaceae bacterium | reverse complement strand
GCCCTGCTCGGGTACGACCGCATCGCCTCGCTCGGTCACGCCGCCGAAGACCTGATGGCGAAGCTGCGCGACAAGAGCATCGACGCCAGGCCCCATCACTTCGCGCGCATGGTCGAGGTGATCGACACGCTGCGCGTGATGATCGAGAGCATTCGCGACGCGAACAGCGAGGGCAGCGCCGACGTCGAGCCGCTCGTGAAGCTGCTGCGCGAAGATCTCGAGCGCGGCAACCAACCGCCTGCCGAAGCCGCTGCGCCGTCGACGCCGACGCCAGCGCCGACCGCCCCTGCGCCGGCCCCGACCGTGCCGACGGCGCCGCCTCCAGTGGCCGCTGCACCACCACCGCCCCCGAAGTCGCCCTTCGACCCGCTGCCCGTCGACACCTCGCCGGCGCCCGGTGAAGCCCACGCCGCCGAGCCGCACGAGCACGTCGAAGAGAAGCAGAAGCACGAGTCGGCCGATGGCACCGTGCGCGTGAACGTCGGCGTGCTCGACAAGCTGATGAACCTGATGGGCGAGCTGGTGCTGGCCCGCAACCAGATGGTGCAGTCGACCCGCGCGCTGCGCGATCAGACGGCCCAGGCCGCCGCGCAGCGGCTCTCGCTCGTCACCAGCGATCTGCAGGAGCAGATCATGAAGACGCGCATGCAGCCGGTGGCGCGGGTGTTCGAGAAGATTCCCCGCATGGTGCGCGACCTCTGCCAGCAGACCGGCAAGAAGATCTCGCCTGAGATCGACGGCACCACCACCGAGATCGACAAGGCGCTCGTCGAGGCCATTCGCGACCCGGTGATGCACATCATCCGCAACGCGGTCGACCACGGCATGGAGCCGCCGGAAGAGCGGGTGAAGCGGGGCAAGAGCGCCACCGGGAAGATCTCGGTGCGCGCGGTGCACGAGGGCAGCACCGTCAGCATCGAGATTCGCGACGACGGCCGCGGCATCGACCCGGTGAAGGTGAAGGGCATCGCGGTGAAGAAGGGCGTCATCAGCCAGGCCGAGGCCGACGCCATGAGCGAGCGCGAGGCCATCAACCTCATCTTCCGCCCGGGCTTCTCGACGGCCGAGAAGGTGACGAGCATCTCGGGCCGCGGCGTCGGCATGGACGTGGTGCGCACGCACGTCGAGCGCTCCGGCGGGCAGGTCGAGCTCGAGTCGACGCTGGGTAAGGGCACCACCATTCGCCTCAAGATGCCGCTCACGCTCGCCATCATCCCCGCGCTGCTGGTGCGCGAGGCCGGGCAGCGCTTCGCCATTCCCCAGGCCAACCTCATCGAGCTCGTCTATCTGGACGAGGAGGACTCGAAGCAGGCCATCGAGTACGTGCGCGGCGCGCCCATCTACCGGCTGCGCGGAGAGATCCTCCCGCTCGTGCGCCTGGCGCCGCTCCTCCGCAAGTCGAGCCCCGCCCAGCGCGAGGGCGTCAACATCGTCGTCGTCGCCATCGGCCAGCGGCGCTACGGGCTCGTGGTCGAGTCGATTCAGGACACCGAGGAGATCGTCATCAAGCCGCTGTCGAGCCAGCTCAAGCGGCTGGGCTGCTACGCCGGCGCCACGGTGCTCGGTGACGGCAACGTCGCCCTCATCCTCGACGTGGCGGGCATCGCCACCATGGCCGGCATCGACGTCTCGGGCAACGCGGCCACGCGCGACCAGGCGGCGCAGGCGGTGGCGCTCGAGGGACAGCAGTCGATGCTCGTCTTCAAGGCCGGCGCCGACGCGGCGTGCGCGCTCCCGGTGTCGATGGTGGCCCGCCTCGAGACGGTGGACCGCGCGAAGATCGAGCTGGTAGGCGGCAGCGAGGTGCTCCAGTACCGCGGCCACATCATGCCGGTGCTGCGGCCCGAGAGCGTGCTGCCCATCGGCCAGGGCGCCGAGTCGGACGACGGCCTGCAGCGCATGATCGTCTTCGACTTCGGCTCGCCCGTGGGCCTCGCGGTGAACGCCATCGTCGACGTCACCGACGTGGACGCCTCGAAGGCCGCGAAGAGCGAGCTGCCGCACGTGCTGGGCACGGCGGTGTGCTTCGGGAAGACGACGATGCTGGTCGACGTCTTCGGGGTGGTGCGCCAGCTCGCGCCCGCCGCGCTCGACGGGGCGAAGGCGAAGCAGGCCCGGCGCCCCCGCGTGCTGCTGGCCGACGAGGTCGACGCCATGCGCGCGGCGCTCGCCGGGTGGCTGCGCTCGTCGGGCGTCGACGTGGTCGAGCTCACCGGCGACGCCGCGGTGAAGGAGCTGCGCAGCGACTCGGGCCGGGGCGTCGACGCGCTCATCGCCAGCCTCGACGGCGGGCCCTCGCGCGGCCTCGAGCTCATTCGCACCGTCAAGCAGGAGCAGCCCGCGCTGCCGATCGTCTGCACCACCCGGCTGGTGGAGCAGTTCGGCGATCAGGCCCGCGCGGCAGGCGCCTCGGCCGTCGTGCGCCGGGTCGAGCGCGAGGCCGTGCTCGAGGCGCTCCAGGGCACCGGCATCTTCACCACCACCGCCGAAGCAGGAGCGACGCCATGAGCCACACCGACACGCAGACCGGCCAGTGGGCCACCTTCCACCTCGGCGGCGAGCAGTTCGCGCTCCCCGTGGAGGACGTGCAGGAGGTGCTGCTCCAGCAGCCGCTCACCCCGGTGCCGCTCGCGCCCGACGAGATTCGGGGGCTCCTCAACCTGCGCGGCGCCATCATGCCCGCCATCGATCTGCGCCGCCGCCTGGGCTTCCCCGAGGCCGAGCAGCCCGATCAGAAGCTCCTCGTCCTCAAGGGCGCCGAGGGGCCGGTGAGCGTGG
Organism: Myxococcaceae bacterium; assembly: GCA_033763395.1. Taxonomy (GTDB): domain Bacteria; phylum Myxococcota; class Myxococcia; order Myxococcales; family Myxococcaceae; genus Xiheimicrobium. The sequence goes on along the minus strand of JANRKQ010000017.1, from coordinate 107,703 downwards.
TGGTCGACGACATCGGTGACGTCTTCGAGCTCGACGGCACCGGCTGGCGCGCCCCACCCGACACCCTCGACGTGAGCCACAAGAGCTTCGTCTTCGGCGTCTTTCCCCTCGATGGGCAGGTGCTGCTCGGCCTCAAGGTCGACACGCTCTGCGCCGACCGGTGAGGACCGACCCATGAAAGCGCTCGTCGTCGACGACTCGAAGATGGTCCGCACCGTCCAGCAACGCGCCCTGGAGTCGATGGGCTGGGAGGTGGTGCAGGCCTCGAACGGAGAAGAGGGCCTCGCCGCGCTCGAGCGGCTGGGCGCCTGCCAGCTCGTGCTGGCCGACTGGCAGATGCCCGTGATGGACGGCCTGGCCATGGTGAAGCGCATTCGCGCCGACACCCGGTTCAAAGACGTCGTCATCATCATGATCTCGTCCAACGCGGTGCTGGAGTCGATCCAGGAGGCGCTGGACGCGGGGGCCAACGACTTCGTGATGAAGCCCTTCAGCGTCGAAGCGCTGAAGGAGCGCGTCTCGGGAGTCGTGCCCCATGCCTGAGCCAACGCAGAGCTGGAACGCGCTGCGCTCGTTCATGGCCACCACCTGTGGCGTGGCGCTCGCCGACGACCAGAGCTACCTCATGGAGGCGCGCCTCTCGCCGGTGGCGAAGACGCTCAACTACCGCACGGTAGACGAGTACGTGCTCGAGGCGGTGCGCCCTGGCGCGCCCAACCGCGTCACCGCGCCGCTCATCGACGCGATGACGACGCACGAAACGTACTGGTTCCGCGACACGCCCTTCTGGAAGGCGCTCCAGGAGCAGGTGATTCCGCGCCTCGGCCTCACCGAGCCGGGCTCGAACCGGGCCTTCACCATCTGGCTGGCGGCGTGCTCGACGGGGCAAGAGGTCTACTCGCTCACCATGTTCCTCGAGGAGAACTTCCCCCTGCTCCACCAGCGCACCACCATCATCGCCACCGACGTGAGCGAGGCGGCGGTGCAGCAGGCGAAGGCCGGCGTGTACACGGTGTTCGAGGCGAACCGGGGCCTGTCGGCCCCCCGCCTGGTGAAACACTTCGAGCGCGCGGGCGCCAACTTCAAGGTGAAGGAGCACCTGCGCCGCAAAGTGACGTTCGTGACGCACAACCTGGTGACGCAGGCGCCGCCGGGCGTCGGCTTCGACCTGGTGCTCATGCGCAACGTGCTCATCTACTTCCCCGAGCCCACCCGCCGGGCGGTGGTGCAGCGCGCGATGGGCGTGATGAAGCCCAACGGCCTGTTGGGCATCGGCGCCACCGAGTTGCTCACCCTGCCCTCGCTCTCGCCCGGCTGGTACCCCAGGAGCCCCTGACCGAACGGCTTCGAAAACAACCCTTGCGGGCGTGTCACGCGCCCGTAGCATGCGCGCCCTGTCTCTCTCGCAAAGGACGCGACCCATGGGTTTTCAGACGGTTCCCGAAGTCTTGTTGCACCGGGTCCAGGCCTCGGCCAACAACACCGCCTACTCGTTCCCCGTCGGCAGCGGGTGGAAGACGGTGTCGTGGAAGGAGTTCGGGGAGCAGGTGAAGCAGATCGCCATGGGCCTCAAGCACTTCGGGCTCGAGCCGGAACAGCGCGTCGCGATTCTCTCGGGCACCCGCTACGAGTGGATCGCCGCCGACATGGGCATTCTCTGCGCGGCCGGCGCCACCACCACCATCTACCCCTCGAGCCTCCCCGACGACTGCGCCTACATCGTCTCGGACTCGGGCTCGGTGATGGCGTTCGCCGAGAACGAGGAGCAGGTGAAGAAGCTCCAGTCGGTGCGCGCGCAGATGCCGGGCCTCAAGAAGATCGTCGTGTTCGAGGGCAAGGCGAGCGGCGACGGCTTCGTTATCACCCTCGAGGAGCTGCAGGCCGCGGGCAAGGCCGCCAGCCAGGCCGACTACGAGGCGGTGACGAAGCAGGCGAAGAACGACGGCATCGCCACCCTCATCTACACCTCGGGCACCACCGGGAAGCCCAAGGGCGTCATCCTCACCCACGACTGCTGGGTCTACGAGGGCGAGGCCATCAAGGAGATGAAGCTCATCGTCGAAGACGACGTGCAGTTCCTGTGGCTGCCGCTGGCGCACTCGTTCGGCAAGGTGCTCGAGGTGGCCCAGCTGTCCATCGGCTTCCACACCGCCGTCGATGGCCGCGTCGACAAGATCGTCGACAACCTCGGGCAGGTGAAGCCCACCTTCGTGGCGGCGGTGCCGCGCATCTTCGAGAAGGTCTACAACAAGGTCGTCGATGGGGCGAAGAAGGGCGGCGGCCTCAATTACTCCATCTTCAAGTGGGCCTTCGAGGTGGGCCGCGAGGTGTCGAAGCTGCGCCAGCAGGGTCAGGAGCCGTCGGGCCTGCTCGCCGTCAAGAACAACCTGGCCACGAAGCTGGTGTTCTCGAAGCTGCAGGACCGCTTCGGTGGCCGGCTGCGCTACTTCGTCTCGGGCTCGGCGCCGCTGTCGCGCGAGATGGCCGAGTTCTTCCACGCGGCCGGCATTCTCATTCTCGAGGGCTACGGCCTCACCGAGTCGAGCGCGGCGTCGTTCGTGAACCGGCCAGTGGGCTACGCGTTCGGCACCGTGGGCCCGCCGCTGCCGGGCACGCAGATCAAGATCGAGCCCGACGGCGAGATCCTCATCAAGGGCCGCGGCATCATGCGCGGGTACCACAACAAGCCGGAAGAGACGGCCGCGACGCTGCGCGATGGCTGGCTCCTCACCGGCGACATCGGCGAGGTCGACTCGGCGGGGCGGCTCAAGATCACCGACCGCAAGAAGGACCTCATCAAGACCTCGGGTGGCAAGTACGTCGCGCCCCAGAACATCGAGGGCCAGTTCAAGGCGCTCTGCCCGTACGTGTCGAACGTGCTCGTGCACGGCAACAACCGGAACTTTTGCGTCATGCTCGTCGCGATGGACCCCGAGGCCATCACCGCCTGGGCCAGGGAGAACGGCGTCACCGGGGGCTACGACGAGATCGTCAAGGATCCCCGCACCCACGCGCTCATCAAGCCCTTCATCCAGGACCTCAACAAGAACCTCGCGAGCTACGAGTCGATCAAGAACTTCGCGATCCTGCCGAAGGATCTGACGCTCGACTCCGGCGACCTGACGCCCAGCCTCAAGCTCAAGCGGAAGGCCGTCGAGACGAAGTACAAAGAGCTGCTCGACGGCTTCTACGCGGGCAACGTCGCCGAGGTGTGAGGCCCGTGCGGCGCGCGCTGGGGCTCCTCGTCGTGGTGGCCATCGCTGGGTGCGGCGGCGGTGGCTCGAAGTCCCTCGACCTGACGCTCACGATGCCAGACGGCACGGTGCGGCGGCAGACGCTCTCGGGCGAGTCCGGCTTCCTCTACTCGGGCTCGGGCCGCGCCACGGTGTCGTTCCCTGACATCGGCACCTGGAACAAAGACGTGCCGCTGGGCCTCTCGCTCGGGCTCTTCCCGTTGCAGGCCGGACGGTATGGCTCGAGCGGCAGCCTGCACCTGGGCGCCGACACCGTGGCGTCGGCGCGCCCGCTCACCCTCTCGGTCTCGGTCGACCGGGTGCAGTGGCAGAACAGCGGCGCGTTTCCGTTTCGCATCGAGGGCACCTTCACCGGCACGTCGGACCAGAACCACAAGGTCGAGGGCCGCTTCAGCACCACCACCGACGACTGCAGCGACAAGGTGAAGAAGAACGGCAACTCGTGGCTGTGCGGGCTCTTCTTCCCGAAAGATCCGCCCGTCGAACAACGGTGGACGATTCCTTCGTGGACGACCGAAGGCCCCTGCCCCGACGCCGTCGTCGCGCGGTTCGGCGGTGGTGGCACGCTCGTCATCAACGGCTCCCAGGCGCTCCTGGGAGGGCAGAAGCCGCTGTCGTGCCAGCGCGGCTACGCCCCCGAGAACCGGTTCGTGTGCGGCGCCAGCGAAGAGAACGTGCAGGCCGACGGGTGCACCTGGGCGGTGACGGCCTTCGCCACGCCCGGCGCGCTGACGGTGAACCAGCCGCGCATCAGCATCGTCGCCGGCACCACCGGCACCTCGTGCGAGCCGAAGCTGTGCACCGCCGTGCCCAGCAGCTTCACGCACGTCCAGGGCGCGGAGCCCTGAGGTTCAGCCGAACGTCTTGACGAAGAACAGCGCTGTCATCGCCCAGCCGATGGCGATGACGAGCCGCTTCACCACGCGCACGTCGAGGCGCAGCGCAAACGTCGCCGCCAGGTAGCCGCCCGCCGACGAGGCGACGGCCATCACCAGGGCCCGGTCCCACTCGACGAGGCCCGACACGATGAAGGTGAGCGTCGCCGTGAGGTTGATGGCGAGCCCCAGCACCGACTTGAGGCCGTTGAGCCGGTTGAGATCGCGCCCTCCTCCGAGCAACGTGAGCGCCGCCAGCATCAACAGCCCGATGCCGCCGCCGAGGTAGCCGCCGTACAGGCTGATGGGCACCTGCGCCGCGACGACGACCCACGGCTTTGGCTCTCCGAAGCGGCCGAGCCAGGCCCGGAGCCGGTCGCCGAAGGTGAAGAGGACCGCGCCGAAGAGCACGAGGAAGGGCACCAGCCGCGCGAAGGTGTCGCCCGGGGTCTTCAGCGCCGCCACCGCGCCCAGCAGCCCCCCGACGAGGCTCACGCCGATGAGCGGCACCAGCGCGCGGCGCTCCTCCGAGAAGACGCTCCGGTAGCCCCACGCGCTCGCCACCGAGCCCGGCCAGAGCGCCACGGTGCTGGTCGCGTTGTCGGGCAGCGGCCCGGTGCCGGTGAAGACGAGGGCCGGAAAGGTGAGGAAGGTGCCTCCGCCCGCGATGGCGTTGATGCCTCCGGCGAGGAACGCCGAGCCGCCGAGGAGGAGCCACGTCCACACGCGCTCCGCGTACCATGGACGCCGCGCTTCGAGGACAATGCCCACCATGCGCCACGTCGCCGTCGGAGACCCGCAGGCTCCCTTCGAGACGTTCCTCCGCATCCTCGATGCCCACGGCCTGCTGGGTGATGACGGCCGCCTGCGCCGCGACGTGCACCTCGTCTCGATGGGAGACCACTTCGACTACGGCAAGGCTGAACAGCGCGAGCGTGCGGCCATCGACGGAGAGTCGATTCTGTCATGGCTCGCCTCGCACCCGCCCGAGCAGGCCACCATCCTCCTCGGCAACCACGACGTCAGCCGCGTCATGGAGCTCTTCGGCTTCAGCGACGAGGCCTTCCTCGAGGCGCACCGGGCCGCGCGCGAGGTGTACGAACGCAACGGAGACGAGGCGGCCTTTCTCGCGAGGTACCCCAGCGTGCCGGACGCCGAGTGCCTGGCGCGCGACTACTCGTGCTTCGCCGCCTCCCAGCGGGTGTTGGTGACCGAGCTGCTGCGAACGCGCCGGCTGCGGCTGGCGGCGCACCACCGGGGGCTCCTCCTGGTGCACGCCGGCGTCACCGAAGACGACTTCGTCTCCATCGGCGGCCCACCGGCTGATGCGGCGGAAGCGGCGGCGAGCCTCAACGCCTTCCTCGACGCGCGCCTCGAGGCGTGGACCGATGGCCCGCTCGACCTCGCCCCGCTCCACCACCCCGGCTCGGCTGCGCGCGGAGAGGGTCGCGGCGTGCTGTACCACCGGCCGTGCGACCCGACGACGCAGGCCCAGGACAAGCTCGACGGGCCACCGCGCCGACGGTTCGACCCACGCCGACTCCCCGCCGCGTTTCCTCAGGCCATCGGCCACATTCGCGACGCCAAGTGCCGCGAGCTGATGCCCGGGTGGGGCCCCGCAACGCCCGCGGTCGACGGCCCGCTGCGAACGCTCGTCGTCGAGGGTGAGGTCGTGCGCTACCAGCCCGGGTGCGCGCCCAACGCGCGGCTGTACCTCACCGACGCGGGCATGCTGCACGCCCCGCCCGGGGCCTACCAACTGCTCGACCTCGACTCGCGCCAACCGCTGCGGCGGTGAGCTGGTGATTCGGCGGAGGTGGCGCGGAGGCGCCTCATCGCCCGGGGGACAGCGGCGCGTGCCGACTGGCGCCGTCCTCGCGGGTACCCGTCAGCGCTTCGGCTCGAATCGGGTGATGAGCGGCACGTGATCCGACAGGCCGTGGAACCGGCTGGCCTCGTCCCCAAAGGCGTGCGTGTCGACGAGGTCCGCGAACTCGACGCCATGGCCAAACACATGGTCGAGGTGCATGCGCAGCTTCAGGAAGCCGGCGGTCGCGAACGAGTCGGGGCGCGAGGCGTCGATCTGCTTCAGCACCTCCTGCGCGCCGTGGAGCTTCTCCTGCTCGGTGAGCAACCGGTACACGGGCGTCGACGGGGCCGAGTTGAAGTCACCGACGATGAGGTACGGCTCGCTGCGCGAGACGTGGCGCGCGTACTCGGACACCCGGGTGGCCTCGGCGAGCTGGTTGGCCCCGAAGCCCATCTTCACCTTCTGGCTCCAGTACTCCTTCGCCCAGGGCGTCGGCAGCGAGAGGTGGGTGTTGAAGAGGTGAAATGCACGGCCGCCGCTGTCTTCGAGGTGCAGGTGCGCCGCGATGCGGGTCTGCTTGATGCGCTTGATGGTGGCCGGCGTGCGGTGGGTGATGTCGAAGGGCTCGTGCGAGTTGCCCTTGAGCACGTTGACGGTCTGCTGGTTGACCAGCATCGCCAGGCCCGTCGTGTACACCTTGAGCGGCCCGACGCCGTAGACGTGCGCGGGGAAGTAGAAGGCCCGGTAGGGCATGTCGTGCCCGGCGCGCTGCATGGCGGCGGTGAGGTGCCGCATGAACGCCTCGAGCTGCGTCTCGTCGGGGGCCCCGCCGCGGTGCGCCGCCGACGACCGGATGGACTTCGTCTCGACCTCCTGGAGCGCGACGACGTCGGCGAGCGGTGACAGGCCCGCGATGGCCTCGGCGATGCGCTGCTTCGAGCTCGCGGTGCTGGCGAGCCCCTTGAGCGCGTGCCCGAAGTACCGGACGTTGTAGCTGACGATGCGCATCCCGCTGAGGGAGTCTACCTCTGGCCGGCGCGTCCGCGCGCTCTCCCTCGCCGGAGCCGCGCCTCGAACGCCAGCCCTTCGACGCGAGAAGGCCCATCGGTCACGAAACGCTCCGGAGCCCGCAGCACCAGTCGCTCACGGGCGAGCGCCCGCGCGAGGGCGAGGTGTTCATCGGCGGCGAGGCCGGTGCCGTCGACGTCCAGCAGGGCCTCGGCCACGTGGTCTTCGCTCGGCAGGAGGCCGGCCATGGCCGCGAACTCGGCGAGGAGCAGCCGCCGCAGCCCCTGCGCTGCCAGGGCTTCGACGTCGTCACGCGTCTCGAGCGCGGCCACCCGGGGCCCGTCCACGTCGACGAGGCGACGCCGCCGCACGAAGGAGGACAGCCGCAACGGCCGGGCACGACGGGTGGACCGATCGCGGTCGAGCCGCGCGGCGAGCTCGAGCGCCTCCACCGCGTCGAGGGCCTTCTGGTCGACGCCGTTCGTTCGGACCCACGCCAGCGCGCTGTGTCGCCGCGACGGACTCCAGCGCGTCATGCCCTCGATGAGCCCCCGCCACGTGCGCGCCTGGTAGAACGTCTCGCTGGCGCGGCGCTCGAGGGTGCGCTGCTCCGCGCGCGACAGCACGCCCTGCTCCAGGGCATGAGCCAGCGTCGCCTGCACGTTCACCAGCGGAACGGTGAGCGGGCGGTACGCGCTGTCGGCATCGCCATGGAGCAGCACCACGTCGGCGTCGTCGATGCGCGCTCCGCTCGCGTAGGCCTTCGCGATGCGGCCCACGGGCTTCATGCCGAAGCGCTCGAGCTCGGCGGCGCGCAGGGCCCCCATGCTGGAGGCGCCCAGCACGTGCGCACCGCTGGCCAGCGCTGCGCGGAGCTCGTGGTGCCAGACCGAGGGCACGGCCTCGAAGACGCCATCGATGAGCACGACGACGCGCGGCCGCTGCGCGAGCACCCGAAAGACGTCGCCCTGCCGTGCGGGCGGAAGGAAGGTGGCGTCGACGAGGGCGCGCGCGCGCTCGAGCGACAGGCTGGGGCCGAGGAAGACGACGACGCTCATCGCAAGAGCTCCGACTCGTCGAGGTCGACTCCGATGGCCTTCACCACCCAGAGCGGCGTGCGGGCGAGGTCGACGACGACGACGCGCTCCCTGACGGCGGGTGGCACCGAGCGGACGGCTCGACGCGGCAGGTCTCGCTTCGGCGCAGCCACCGCGGCGGCCAGCAGGGCCAGGCCGGGGTCGCGACGCCCGACGGCCACGTCTTCACGAGCGCCATGAATCTCGGTGAGCCGCGACTGGGCGGCCTCGAGGAGCGCTGCCTCGAGCGCCGCCGTCGCCGTCAGTCGGCACGCGTACCCCGCGGTGAGGGGCACGGCGCCGCCATCGCGCTCGAACACCAACACGCCCGCGAGGGGCAGCGGCGCCTCGGCCAGCACGCACGGCACCACCACGAAGCCGCGCGCCTCGAGCTGGTTCACGAGGGCAGACCGCCAGCGCACGGCACGGGAACGAACGGCGCGCGGCGTCCACCCGTCCGGCAGCGCCGTCGCCAGGGCATGGCGCTCCCACACCTCGAGCACCGCCTGCCGCACCGCGCGGGGCCGGTCCCGGTGCGCGCCGAGCCCGTTGCTCGACCACGACTGTGTCGACGGCCCGAGCCACACGCGGCCTCCAGGCGGGCAATGGACGCGCTCGGCAGGAACCCAGACCCGGGCGCCATCGGACAAGCGGTGCCCCTGAACCCACGCGCGCGCGAGCCCATCGTCGTCGAGTACGAGGCCGTCGAGCTCGTCGCCTCGGCAGAACAGCAACCGGCTCGGGTCGACCTGCTCCGCGGCGGCGAGCTCGGCCGCTTCACCGACGGCGCTCCAGGCGGCCGACGACAGATCCCGCCCCTTGCCCTGCGTCACCTGCAGCACGTGGCCGTCTGGGCGAATCGCGGCGAAGACTTCCACGCCCGTGCGGTCCATGCCGGTCACGCGCGCGAGGCGGGTGATGCCGAGGCTCTCGAGCAACCGCGCGGGGACCAGACGTCGCACCGGCCCCGTGTACCGCGCGATGCTCCTGCACGAAATCCCTACGCGTGCGTGGGGCCTGACACACCGTTCGCGCGACCGGGCTGGCGCCGCTCCGCCGGCGCGCGGCTGAACCTGCTTACTCTCCCCGCGTCGGCTCGCACCCGCTCATGTGGAGTCTGTCTCGCTGCGCTTCACGCCCCCGGTGCCTGCGGCGGACGCTGCGACGTCGGGGGAGAAGAACGAACCTCTCGAGGGGCACGTCCCCGAGCCGCAGTCTCGAGCCCGAGGGGCGCCCGGGCAGGGTAAGGCCCCCGCATGCACGACTCTCCCCGACGCCTGGGGCTCGCCAGCGTGTGCTTCGCGGCCAGCGCCTGGGGCACCTGGCCGCTCTTCGTCCGCCACGGCGGGCAGAGCGGCCTCGTCGTGGGCTTCCTCACGATGAGCGTGATGGCCCTGCCGGCGCTGTGGCTCCTGCCACGCTCGGACTTCCGCGACCGCGGCGCCGTGCTGGCGCTTCTCGTCGTCGGCGTCGCCGATGCCGCCAACGTCGCCCTGTACTTCTCGGCGCTCGAACACGGGCCCGTCGTGGTGGCGGTCCTCACCCACTACCTCGCGCCACTCCTCGTCGCCCTCACCGCGCCGCTCCTGCTCTCGGAGCGCCCGTCCCGCCGCGCCCGGCTCGCGCTCCCCGTCATGCTCGTGGGCCTCTTCCTCGTGCTCCCTCGCGGTGACGGCGCCGGCTCGGCGCTGTGGGCCGGGCTGCTGGGCGCGGGGTCGGCCGTCTTCTATGCCGTCCTCGTGCTCGCGAGCCGCCGCGCAGCCGCCAGCTTCCCCCCGCTGGCGGTCGTGTCGCTCCACGCGGTGGTGTCAGCCCTGCTGCTCCTCGTGGCGTTGGGGGGCCACGCGCTGCCATCGCGCCTCGATGGGGGCGTGGCGCTGCTCCTCGTCGGCGCGCTGCTCAATGGGCTCGCCGGCGCGTGGCTCTTCAACTTCGGCCTGCCCCGCATCGGCGCCCAGCTCACCGGAGTGCTGACGTACCTCGAGCCCCTCGTCGCGGCGGTGCTCGGCGTCGCGGTGCTGCACGAGCCCTTCTCGGCGTCGATGGCGCTCGGCCTGGGGCTCCTGTTGGGCGCTGGCGCGTGGAGCGCGCTCGAGCGGTGACGGCCGTGCGTCAGCGCCTCACCTCGAGCGCGAGCGGCGCCCCGAGCGGGCGGCACTGGGACGACCAGCGCAGCGTCGCCGTGTCGAGCACGAGCCAGAGGCTGAAGATGTCGGGCGCGAAGGTGCCTCCCGGGCCGTCCACGTTGCCGTTGTCGATGGTGAGGCAGCGCGCCGGGAAGGCCATGCGCAGCCCATCGTCGGTGACACCGTCGATGCGGTAGTAGCGGTAGAGCGAGCCGCGCATCGCGAGCAGCGGGCTCGGCGCCTGCCCGACGTCGATCCACGCCCCGCCCTGCTGCACCACCTCGGTGACGGAGAACGAGCGCACGCGGTCGGGAGAGAGGACCTGCACGTGCACCGTGCGTGTCTGCGCCGCCGCCGAGAAGACGACGTCCACCTGGCCATGCGCGTCTCCGCGGAAGGTGTGACACCCCTGCGAGCTGCGCACCTGGGCAAGGCGGCGATCGGTCTGCCGGACCTCGATCGACGCGCCCACGCTCTCGGGGTCGATGAACCGGCCGCTCGATGACGAGATCTGCAGGCACAGCTCGACCGTCTGCCCCACCTCGACCGACACCTCCGTCACGGCGGTGAAGGCCTCTCGGCGCCGAACGAGCACCTCGCCCGCGGCCTCGACGGAGACGGGCAGCTCATCGGCCCACAAGGTGCCGTCGCCGTCGCGCGAGACGATGGGCTCGAGCCGAATCGGGCCCTGGGCCGTCGACGCCGGAGTCACCTCGAAGCGCGCCAGGCCGGCCACCGACGGCAGCGGACGGGCCTCGCACGCGTCAGCCGGAAGGCACGACAGCGACACCGCCGTCATCGGGCCAGCAGGCTCGGACGGAGCCCGGCGCGTGACGGTGATGGTCGATGGCACCCCGGCGAGCAGCAGGGGCGGAGCCTGCCCCCATGACAGTCGATCGTACGTGCCGTCGTTGTATCGGCCACAACAGGTGAGGACGGTTGCCGTCAGCACGAGAACGAAGCGTCGCATGCCACACAGCGATTCAAGCCGCGCGCCAGTGAGGAGCGCGTGGCTCGAGCCTCGAACCTCGGGGGGCCGTGGGTGCAGGGCCGGCGCGCGGCGCGCGACCCCCGACGCGCCTGTGCCTCGACCTGCGCAGCCTGGTGCACGACGTGTGCAACCAGCTGCACGCTCCGACGAGGGTCAGGGTGAAGGCGTCGGCTCCGAGGCTGGCGTCGTCTCGGGCGGAGGCGGCGCTTCGGCTCGCTGGGTCGCCACCGTCTCGCTCTTCTTGCCCTTGAACTCGTAGCCAATCTCGACGTCGACGACGAAGCCGAACTGGGTGTCATAGCGGCGCAGCTCGGCGTTTCGCCGGAACGTCTGGTACGCGCGGCCGTTCACGAAGAGGAACGGGAGGATCTTCAGGCGCGCGCCCGCGTAGAAAATGGTGTCTGGCACCTGCGGGTCGATGCGGAAGATGGCGCCCGGCGTGGTGATGCCGCGCTTGTAGTAGCTGCCGAACACCTGGAAGAAGTCGAGCACCGGCACCTCGAGGTGCGCGATGAGGTTGGTGGCCGGCGCGTTCGACACGCCCTCCGCCGCGAGCGTCACGCCCACCTTGCCCGGAATGCCCCAGCTCGCCTCGAGGTAGTACCCGAGCCGCTGGCCCAGCCCACGCTCGAGCAGGTACTGCTGCCGGGTCAGCGCCGTGCGCACCGGCGAGCCCGGCGCGTCCTCCGAGGCGAAGATGAAGCGCTCGATCTCGTAGAACGTGTCGAAGTAGCTCGGCAGGTAGCGGCTCCCCAGCACGCGGAACTCACCCACCAACCGGAACGCGTTGACGATGTCGGTGCCCACGTTGAAGCGGCCCAGCACGCCCGCGGTGAAGCCGCCATCACCGCCCAGCAGGTGCGAGTAGTCGACGTAGGGCTTCACGTCGACGGCCTTCGTCTTCACCACCTTCACCTCGGCGTCGATGCCCACCAGCACCACCGGCCGCTCGTTCGCCAGCAGGCGGCCCGAAGCATCGACCTGCCGCAGGCCCGTCGCGGCGTCGGTGCGAATCGTGTACGGCGCCCGCCAGTCGGTCGCGCCGGTGACGCCCACCGAGAACGTCTTCGTCAGCAGGTTCTCCTTGTTGATGAAGGCCAGCGGCTTCACGAAGGCGAGCCCCGCGAGGGTGTTCCACTCGAGCAGATCGTTGGTGAAGAGCTCGAAGCCGGCGTACTCGTTGTACGCGTCGACCTGCGCCGAGGCTCGCGGGTAGTCGATGTCGATGTTGGGCGCGTAGCGCCGCATGATGGCGCCGTGCCCGATGGACGAGGCGTACCGCTGGCCCGCCGAGATGTAGAGCGGGTCCTCCTTGCGGCCGAAGGTGACGTACTTGAGCAGGCGGCCGTAGTCGTGCACCTGGTCCCAGTCCTCGACACGCAGGCGGCCGAGATTCTGCGTGAGCAATGGCGCGCCCGTCATCGGGTTGGTCGCGAAGTTCACCAGTTCGAAGCGCAGCGGCACGCCGAAGCCGAAGCCCAGCTTCCCGTCGAGGAAGCGCAGGTCGACCATCGGCTCGACGAGCAGGTAGAAAGCCGACTCGAAGCGATCGAGGCCCGCCGACACGCCGACGCGGTTGTTCTTCACCACGAGGCGGTCGCTGCCCAGGTACATCGACAGCTCGCCCTTGATGAAGCCGCTGGTGGGCGCGGTCGTCTCTCCCGGCACAGGCCCTGCCGGCTTCTCGTCGTTGACAGCCATCGGCGCGTCGAGCGGCGCGGGCCCCGGTGTCGTGTCCCCGCCGGCGCCCGCGTCCACCTGGGAGAGCACCGCCACCACCAACAGACTCAGCATGTCGACTCCGGTTCGTCGTCGGCGGCGGGCGTCACCGGCCGCAGGGGTTCATCGGCTTCACGAAGGTGGCCAGCGCGGCCTCGTCGGCGACGGTGCCGGTGAGATCGAGCTCGGTGGGCGGCGTCTGGGGCGCCGGGTCGCGCATCGCCCACACACCCGCGTGCAGCTGCTCACCCGGGCAGTCGAAGAGCAGCGCGACGTTGAGGCCGCTCTCGGCGCCCTGCTGGTTGCCGACGCCGAAGAGGCCCCGGTAGGCGACGTAGTACAGGCGCCGGCCATCGACGGTGAGGTTGCCCCGCTTGACGATGTCTTCTTTCTCGATGCTGACGCCGCTGTTCCGCAGGGTGCCCAGGTCGCCTTCCCCCGAGCGGAAGAAGGCCTTGGTGCGCTCGTTCTCGCTGTTCGACACCATGCGGTAGTACGTGAAGATGCGGTCACCGACGTCGACGCCGCCATCGGCGAGCGCCTCGCCGTTCGTCAGCACCGCGATGTCGACGAGCCCCAACATGCTGAAGGACACGGCCGAGAGGTACCCTTCGGGCAATTCGCCCAGCATCTTCCGCGCGTTCTCGGTGCGCACCTTCGGGTTGGTGACGCCCTCGCCGAGATCGTTCACCTTCTTGCCAATGAAGGCGAAGACGAGGAAGACGCCCAGACACGACAAGAGGGCGAAGCCACCGCACCCCAACGCGACGTAGACCCACGGCGAGCGCTGCTTCGGTGCGGCCTGTTCCATGCGCGCCGCTTAGCCGAATTCCCCGGCAAAACAACGCCGCGTGCGCGAGCCGAGCCGAGGGACAGCGACGAGCGGCGAGCAGGCCGGGGCGCGACGGCCACAGCGGCTGGCGGCCCAGGGGCCGAGGCGCATCGAGGGGCGGCGACGCGACATCGGCGCGCTAGATGCCGCCCATGCGCAGCACCGTGTAGATGCTGCGCAGGTAGATATCGAGCGACTGGAACAGCCGCAGGTACTGGGCGACGCCGAGCATCGAGGTGCCTCCGATGAGGAGGATCGCGTGGCTCACCACGCTGTACTCGACCATCGACTGACCGCGACGCAGCCGCTGCCGCAACGACCGCCTGGAAGAGATTCGTGGCTCGCTCATCGTTCGCTCCGCTCTAGAACCCGTTGGTGTTGGCCGGCTTCTTCATCTTCTCGCCGCGCTGGCAGGCCTGCTCGCACGTCGTCTTGAACTTCTTCGCCACCATGTCGCACCCCGCCTTGCTGTCGGGGTCGTTCTTCGCCGTCTCTTTGCACTGCTTGTCGAACCCCTTCTGGGCGCTGACACAGTTGCGCTGGCAATCGGCCCGCCCGTTCGCCAGCGACACGGCGGCCGAGGACAACGCGAGGAGGAGGAGGACACGCTTCACGGGGCCCTGCTTTCGATGCTGTACATGAGGCTCACCTGATTGGCCGCTTCGGCCGTCAACGAGACCGACTGAGAGACCTCTCCGCGCCGCCCGACGAACGACTTCATCTCGGGAGAGGCCATGACGGGCTTCACGTCCCACCCGTCGCGCTTCATGCGGCCGACGATCTCATCGGCCGTCTGGTCGATCGCGCCCTTTCGCGAGCTGGTGAGGATGGTCCGCGAGCGGCCCTCGAAGGCCATCTGGACGGCTTGTGGCGCGCTCGCGCCCTCGGGCAACACCAGGCCGTCCGGGAGCTGCGGTTGGCGATCGAGCAGTCGCTGCGGCCGAGACGCCGACAGCAACACGATCGTCTCGCGATCGCGCGGGGTGTTGCGGATGACGGACACCATGTGAACGATGCCCTCGGCCACGCCGGCGTCCGACGGCTCCTCTTCGAGCCACGCCACGTACCCCTGATCGGGCGTGAACATGTGGCTGACGATGGGAAAGCCTGCGTCGAGGTACGTGTACTCGTAATGCGCGATGACGGCCTCGGGCATGTCGCGGGTCGTGAACCACGAGGCCGACAGGGGCATGCCCATGACGTTGGTGTGCTCTCCGAGGCTGCGCGGGGCGGCGCCCGGGTACGGCGGAATCCCGCGCAAGGACCGCGGGTCGGCGTCCATCAACGGTGCGTTCGCACGGGCCGTCGGCGCGCCCAGCGGCAGCAGCGCATCGGCCTGCTTGTCGATGTCTGCGAACATCGCGTCGACCTCGTCTTCACCCGCACCACGCCCACCCAGCATCATTCCCGCGAGCAGGCCCCCAACCGCAGCCAACCCGACGAGCGTAGCGACGCTGAACGAGCGCGACCGCTTCACTGCTGCAGACCGAAGTACGCCGACCCACGCGAGCCGTGGGCACTGCGCACCCGCTGGTCGCTCCACTGCGCGGCCCAGTGGTTGTTGAACTCCTGTTCGGCGCTGTTGGGACGGAAGGCCGCGGCGGCCGTGTCGAGGTTGTCACCCCGCGCGTCCTGGCGGGAGTTGCCGTTGAGGAACCCGGCCTGCTGAATGTCCTGGTTCCAGCGCTCGGCCGAACGAATCGCCTGGCCTGCCGTGCCGTAAGCCACCCTGATGCGCCCGTAGATGCCGCCGCTGTTGAAGGCTGACGGCACGTTGGGGTTGATGCCCTGCACGTTGCCGCCGTTGACGAGGCCGACGGCCCAGGGGTCGGTCAACATCTGGTGGTTGGTGCGCGCCAGCCGCCAGTAGTTCGAGCCCAACGACTTGTCGCCGGCCGGCGTCGCCTGGTCCTTGTCATTGTGAGCCTGGTCCTGGTTCCCCGCTGCCTGCTTGCTCGCGTCGTTGCCGAACGCCCACCGCGACTTCATCTTCTCCTTGTTCTGCCCGCTGGCGTCGGTGTTGACGTCGAAGCCCTTGCCCTTGCGGAAGTTGTTCAGGAACGAGTTCGGCAGGTAGTAGTTCATGATGCCCAGCCGCGACGTGCAGTTGACGACGCCGCCGTTGCCGAACTGCTGCGCGACGGCCCCACTTGCCGCGCCCGTCGGCCGCAGCGGCTCTCCAGCCGAGTAACAGCTGATCTGCCCGCCGTAGCTGCCAGGGCTGTCGCCAATCCAGCACTCGTGGACCGTCATGTTCTTGTGATGAACCTGGTCGTCACAGTCACGCGGCTGGTCGTAGCTGTCATACGCAGCCGAGTGATCGCAGTACGTGAGGCGGCTCATCGACCCGACCGAGCCGCCGTTGAAGCCCTGCTCGCCGCTGTCCATGGGCGGGGCCTGCGAGTAGTCGAGCACCGTGAAGTCCCACGAGGCCTGAATCGCCCCCTCCTGGCCGTTGAACTTCATGATGAACATCTCCTGGAGCGTCACCATGTACATGATGAGCGGCACCAGGAAGATCATCGACACCGCCAGCTCGACGGTCGCAGCACCGCGCCGAAGCCCCGCACGCAGAGACGTCTTCATCACTCGACTCCTTCGACTGGACCCTGAACGCTCGCGTTCGGGTCGCCTGCGAGGTTGAGCGCCCGACGGAGCTCGTCACGCCGGAACGGGTGCAGCTTGGCGAACCAGAACGGGTCGAAGCCGTTGGGGGGCAGCTGCCAGCTGGCCCCGAACTGGTGGAAGTAGGCCTTCGCCTTGGCGACGGCGATGCCTTCGTTCTCCGACACGAGGGTGACGCGCACCTGCTCGTTGCCGATCTTCACGTTGATCTTGCCCTGGCGGTTGAGCTCATACGCGCCGCGGCCACCGTTCTGCATCAGCCGGAGGTCCTGGGTGACGCCGCCATACGCGTTCGGCTGCCCCCAGTCGTTCGACTCGGACGGGTTGTCGTGCGCGCGGAAGGTGATGAAGGTCGCCTCGTTGTCGTTCTGGGCGATGGTCTTGAACTCGTTGTGATTGTCGCCGACGGCGCCCTGGTGCTGCCCGCCGTTCGGAGACGAGTACACGCTCGAGTTGAGGAACCACGCCCCCCGGCCGTGACGCCACTGCACGTTCACGAAGCCGAAGCCCGACGCGGCCCCCACGTCTTCGGCGACGTGCCCGGGGTCGGCGCCCTGCAGATCCTGGCCGACCCGGCTCTTGAAGGCTCCAGGAATGTACATGGCGTTGTATTGGCCAGACCCCTGGATATCCATCATCTTGGGCGGGTTCCGCACCGTGAACGGTCCGTTCCCCTTGAAGTCGTTGTGCGCGAGCATCGCGCCTTCGCCGCCCATCTTGTTGAACAGGCTGCGCGCCGCGTTAGCGGCGTTCTGCATCATGATGCTGCGCTCGGTCGGCGAGACGTCGGCGCGGTTGAACACCATCGGCGCCGAGCCCCCGCAGCCTGAGATGCTCGGGCCGCTCAGCGAGCACTTGTAGTTCTGGGTGTTGATGCCGTGGAAGGCGCCGACGTAGTCGGCCTGGGGCGCGGTCTCCCGGAGCATGCTCCGCAAGATGTTGCCCCCCGCGATCTCACCGTTGACCTGGTTCATCAGGTTCCGCTCCTGCGAGTACAGCGACTTCTTCGCCTCGTAGAGCTGGCGAACGGCCTCGTTGAACTGCGACTCCTTCGACTCGAGCTTGTCCTCGTAGTCGTTCTTGTTGTTGAGGTAGTCGAAGGCGATGAAGAGCGCCTCGAGCGCGTCCCAGCAGTGCCAGGGGGTGAACTTGCCGCACTTGGCGACGCCAGCCTCGTAGGCCGACACGCCCAGGAACCCGAAGAAGCCGGCGTTCAGCATGTCGACGTCGTGCGTGGCGATGTTGTTCCACGCGTGGAGCGACATCTGGGCGACCGTCAGCGCCGCGATGGTCCGGTTGAGGATCGCGTTGATGTTGAACGAACGCGCCTGCAGCACGGCCACGCTGTAGGCCTGCGCGTCGGCGGCGCTCTGAATGCGAATGCGCTCGTGCGCCGTGTGCGCGATGTTGAAGCCCACCGTCATCATGAGGGCCAGCATCAGCATGGTGACCACCGAGAGCACCATGACCTGCCCGCGCCGCGACTTCCGAGAGAGGTTCATCACATTACCTCCAGTTGACCTTGCAGTTGCGCGACGTACCGGAGCCGTTGCCGTCGTTCGGCAGGTTCTGGTACCCGGCGCGGCTGAACGACGACTGCATTCGCATCGCGTACGAGGTGCGAATGGGGACGATGTACTTCTTTTGATTGGCGAGGTTCGCGAGGGGGGCGAGCGCCGCGCCGGTGCCGGTGTGGCTGTTGGCCTTCCACCCCAGCCACCGCATCTTCTGGGGCGACCCGTCTTCCTTGTTCGCGGCGATGCGCCAGACCATCCAGTTCGCGAAGGGAATGTACATTCGGTAGTACGCCGTCACCTGAACCTGGAGCTTGGTCGAGTTGAAGCCGTACCAGCCGCCCATGCTCTGGGTCGCGACGCGGGGGTCGTCGAAGTCGCCGTCTTGCGGGAGCGCGTTGCGGCTGGGGTTGCAGACCTGCACGTCGACCCACTTCACGCCCGAGGCCTGGTCGTTGTTCTTCATCTGGTTCCACGCCTGGTTCCACGCCGTGGCGCTGTCGGTCTTGAAGGGCGCCCCGACGTCGCTCTTGCGGCCCAGCACCGGCAGCATGACGGCGAGCGCTGCCTTCTCCATCGCGTCGCGCTCGCCCCGGTTCAGCGACCCGGCTCGCACCGCTTTGTAGGCCGCGTACTTCGCCATGATTCGGGCGTGGTGCATGAGCCCCAGCTGCAGCAACCCGAGGATCAAGAAGACGAACACCGGCAGGACGATGGCCGTCTCGACCGCCACCTGGCCCCGACGGCTGCGCGCGTGCGTCATGCGCCCATTGTCGCGCGACACCGGACCTGGATCGAGCGGCGCGGCAACCTGACCGATGCGGGGGCGCTGGAGCATGATGACGACATTCTCGACGCCCTCGACGTCGGCGGCCATCAGGCGGTTGGACGCAGCCAAGCCCTTGATTCTCGACAACCTACAGAGACCTACTCACCCTCACCCGCCGGCTCGAAGTCGAGGCCGTCGATCGATCGGAGCATCGCCTTGGAGAAGTTGTGGCAGGGGTGCTCACGGGTGGGGAAGTACTCGGGAATGTGCTCGAGCACCTGGCGGCCCTCTTCGTAGGCGTTGGGCCGGGTGTTCACGATCGTCTTGAACTTCACCAGCATGCCGTTGCACTTCCGATCGAGCTCCGGGCGGATCTCTTTCATGCGGGTGCGGGCGATGGTGGTGAGCTCGACGGGTGCGTCGGGCGTGGCCTCGAGGAGCAGCCACGCCTCGCGGTACGTCTTCCACGCACGAAACAGGTTCGCGGCGCCGACCTCGCGCAGCTCGTAGTCCTTCGCGGCCTTGCCGATCTCGTCCTGGGCCCGGCGGCGCGCCTCTTCGGCCGACATGTCGGGCACGGGAATGATCTCGACCCAGAGGTTCCAGATCTTCCACGGGTCGTCGCCCGGCGGGTTGCGGGTGTTGTCGAACACCATCAGGTTCTCCTCTTTCGTCTTGAGGAGCGCCGCGGGCAGCACCAGCTCGAGCTCGCGGGAGTCGGGGTCGATGTCGTCGGCGGGCACCGAGCCGAGGTCCGTGCCGTTGAGGTTGATGTTCACCTCGTCGGTCGAGATGTTCGAGGCCTGGTAGTGCACCACGCCGACCACCCGGGTGGGCGCCGTGGCCGAGAAGGTGAACGACTTCTGGTCTGGCGTCTGGAACGTCACCTTGCCGAGGCCGAAGCTGTCTTCGAGCGGCGCGCCATCAGCCCGGAAGGCGCGCGGCTCGGGCTTGTTCACCACGTTCGTCGGCCACGCCACCCAGGCGGCGAAGCCGAGCGTGCCGGCGACGAGGAGCGCCCCAAACCCACCGAGGAGCACGCGCGCAGGCTTCGGCAGGTCGCTCCACAACAGCTGCACCCGGCCGGTGGCCGACTGGTTGAGCTGCCGGCGCATGCGCGCGCGGTCGGCGGCGCTGAGCTCGACCGGCTCGTCAGCTTCGTCCTGTCGCGCGAGCGCCGCGGCGCCTCTCCGCGACGGGCGCTCGCGTTCGATGGCGTCGGCGCGCGGGGGCCTCTGAGCCGCGGGCGCGGCGCTTTGGCTCTTGCGGGCGAGGGCCTTCGGCCTGGGAACGTCGACGAACATCGTCGAGTTCACGTCACCACCTTCGTCTCCGGTCGACGCTGCTTCATCGCCGGTGTCGGCGGGCGCCTCGTCGGGTGGCGCCTCGTCTTCGTCGGCGTTGGTGGAGTCGGGACGCGCCTCGACCCGGCGGGGTGGCGCTCGCCGGGTGGGAAGCCGCGTCGCGTTCGGGTCGTCGTCGCCGGGAGCCTCGTCGCCCGACTCGTCCATCGTCGACGACGGCGCCGCTTCGGGCGCCAACGTCTCGTCGAGCTCGAGGGTGACCTTGAAGACCGTGTCGCCGATGACGATCGAGTCGCCGCTCTTGAGCTCCTTCGGCTGCTTGATGGGGCTCGCGTTGAGCCGGGTGCCGTTGGCGCTGCCGAGGTCTTCGACGAAGTACTTCCCGCCGTCCTCGTACACGCGCGCGTGGCTGCGAGAGGCGGCCTGATCCTTGACGACCACGTCGTTGTCCGCGGTGCGGCCCAGCTTCGCCTCTTCGGCGAAGGTGTAGGACTCTCCCGCGGCGGCGCCCCTGGTGACTGTCAGCTGAAAACCCACGACCCAAGCGAACCCGCCCGGCCGCGCCGGGTCAAGGCCTTGTCGAGGGGTCACGAACGTGGTGCACGGCGCGGTCATGCGTTCGACGCTCGGCGGTCTCGAAGTGGTGACGGTGCAGGCGAACCCGGGCCTCGCGTGTCAGGGCGTGGTGGTGCTCTGTCACGGGTTCGGCGCACCAGGCACCGATCTCGTCGGACTCGCCCGCGCCCTCGCGTCGATCGACCAACGCCTCGAGGCGGTGCGCTTCCACTTCCCCGCGGCGCCCCTCTCGCTGGGCGGCCTGGGCTCCGGCGATTCGCGCGCCTGGTGGATGATCGACTTCGAGGCCATCGAGGCGCTGAAGGCGCAGCACCCCGACGCGCTGCGGGAGTTCCGCAAGCAGGAGCCCGTCGGCATGGCGGCGGCGCGCAAGGCCCTGCACGCAATGGTGAACGAGGCGATGAACGCCTCGAAGCTCCCGTTCTCGAAGCTCGTGCTCGGCGGCTTCTCACAGGGCGCGATGATCTCGACCGACGTCGCCCTGCGACTCGAGGAGGCCCCCGGCGGCCTCGTCGCGCTGTCGGGCACCCTCCTCGTCGAGGACGTGTGGCGCGCGAAGGCGAAGGCCCGGGCCGGCCTGCCGGTGTTCCAATCGCACGGGCGGCTCGACCCGGTGCTCCCCTTCCTGGCAGCGACCTGGCTCGAATCGCTGCTCCGTGAGGCCGGGCTTTCGGTCGACTTCCACCCATTCGACGGTGGCCACGAGATCCCCGAAGCGGTGCTCGTCGCCCTCGCGCGCTTCCTCGCCGCACGCCTGATGCCTTGAGCGCCGTCAACCCCTCGCAAGAACGAGGGTTGCGCGGGTCGACACGGCTCGGTTAAGGGGCCGCCCATGAAGGACGCCATGAGGGACTACGTCAGGCACCAGCGCGGTCGCATGTACCAGAGCGACTTCTTCGAGTTCTTCTCGAAGGTGCACCCGTCGATGCCGTTCATCTTCTGGATCCCGGTCGCCTCGTGGGTGCTGGGCTCGGCGCTGATGAACGGCACCACCACCTGGCAGACGACTGCGGCTGCGGTGCCGCTGGGCTTCCTCACCTGGCAGTTCATGGAGTACTTCGTTCACAAGCACGTCTTCCACACCTGGCCTGGGTGGACGGGGCACGGCTTCCACCACAAGTACCCGGACGACGACACGCGGCTCGTGATGCCGCTCCCCGTGTCGATCACCCTGGCCGCGCTCATCTGGGGCGGGCTGTCGCTGCTGGGTCGCGCCGACCTCACGACGCCGTTCTGGACCGGCATCGTCTTCGGGTACCTCTGGTACGACTTCCTACACTGGTCGACGCACCACCGCGCGCCGCTCACCGAGTGGGGCAAGCAGCTGCGCGCGCACCACATGGCGCACCACTTCGCCGACCCCGACCGCAACTTCGGCATCAGCCACATGTGGATGGACCGCGTGCTCGGGTCGATCCTCAAGCGGAAGAGCGACGAAGCCTGAGCGGTTCGGGGGCGCGAATCGTCCTCGCCAGCCGAAGCACGGGCTGAAGCCTGCGAGCCCCTCGCTCGCGGAGCTGCCTGGAGTGACGTGTCATGCGCCGATGGTCGGGTACCTGGGCGGCAGGCCGGCCGAGCGCAGCTCGCCTTCACGTGGCGCGGGGAGCACGTCTCCATGCGCGGTCGCAGCGATGATGCGGGCGACCTGTGCGGCGCCATCGGTCAAGACGGCGGGCCCCGGCTGCAGGATGAAGGGGCTCTTCACCTCGTAGAGCGCATCGTGCTTCACGGCGGTGACGTGCGCCCAGCCGGGCCGCGAGACGATCTTCTCGCGCTTCGCCTTCCGGCCGCACCAGCTGGCGATGACGAGCTCGGGATCTCTCGCCGCGACGGCCTCGGGCTCGACGATGCGGCCCTTCGCGCCCTGCTCGGTGCGCGTCTCGGCGTAGACGTCGACGCCTCCGAGGAGCTCCACCAGCTCAGAGCACCAGCGGATGCCCGAGATGAGCGGCTCGTGCCACTCTTCGAAGAAGACACGCGGCCGCCTGGGCAGGGTGGCGTTGGCCTCGACCAGCGCCTCGAGGCCGCGCTCGAGTTCATCGGCGAGCGCTTCGGCGCGCGAGGCTTCTCCGACGAGCGCTCCGACGACGCGAACGGTCTGCAGGATCTCGGACAACGAGCGCTGGTTGAACAGCACGACGGGGACGCCGCGGCGCGCGAGCTGGGCGCCGAGGTCGGCCTGGAGATCCGAGAAGCCGAGCACGAGGTCGGGTCGCAGCTCGACGATCTTCTCGAAGTCGGCGTCGAGAAAGGACGACACGCGGGGCTTCTTGCGCGCCTCGGGCGGGCGCACGGTGAAGCCCGAGACTCCGACGACGCGGTCCTCGAGCCCGAGGCGGTAGAGGATCTCGGTCGTCTCTTCGGTGAGACAGACGATGCGGCGCGGGTAGCGGGGCGCCGTCGTCAGGAGCGGATGGCTCGGCATGGCGGGTGTGTGCCTCTCGGCAGCAGCCATCGCAAGGGCATCGAAAGCCGGTCGTTCCCTCGCGATGCGGCACCTCATCGGCTCAGCGCGAAGAAGCGGATCCGCCTGGAGAACGCTCAGCGTGAGGCGAGCAGGCTCGCCGGCACGTACCCGCAGTGGAAGCCAATGCCCTGGCCAGGCCGCGAGCAACGGTCTTCGTCGGCAGCGGTGAAGGCGTTCTCGGTCATCAGCGCCTCGAGCGACGCCGAGTCAGCCATGATGGACGCGTCGCGACCCGACGAGGACGCCGGCGCTTGCACGAAGACCCGGCCCACGCCGAGCACCACCAAGAGCCCCGCCGCCAACCCGACGAGGACGCGGCTCAGGCCCGGACGACGCGCGGGAGCCACCGTGCGTGCGGCCACCCCGCGCCACAGGTGCTGCACTTCGTCACGAGCGGCGCGCTCGCGGAACAACCGCACCTCGGTGTCCAGCCAGGCCAGCTCGTGCCGGCAGCGCGGACAGTGGGCGGCGTGTTCGCGGAGCGCCTCATCGGGCACCTCTCCGAGCACGGCGCGTTCGAGCAGGTGCGTCTTGCCACAGCGGCTCATGGGGTCGGCCCTCCCAGGTGTGGGAGCAAGGACGCCCTCATCGCGAGGCGCGCCCGGTGAATCTCGTTCTTCACCATCGGCAGGGTCCAGCCCATGGCGGCGGCGATGTCGTCGTACGACAGGCCGTGATCGAGCCGCAGCAACAGCACGGCGCGGCGGTGCTCCGAGAGGCCCGCGAGCGCCGAGGCGAACTGCCCTTCGAGCTCGCGGTCGAGCAGCAGCCGCTCCGGGTCGGGGGCGGGAATGACGGCGGCCGGAACCTCGTCATCCTCGCCTTCCAGCGGCTCGTGCTGGCGAACGCGCTTCACCTCGAAGGCGACGTTGCGGGCGATGCCGAAGACCCAGGGCTTGAATCGATCGTGGTCGCCCAGCCGGGGGAGCTGTACGTGCGCGCGGGTGAACGTCTCTTGCGTGGCGTCATCGGCCGCGTCGGTGTCCCGAATGAGGTCGCGCAGGAAGCGCCGCACCGAGAGCACGTGCCGCTCGAAGAGCACCTTGAAGGCCTCGTGCTCGCCCTTCTGAGCGCGACGCACGAGCGCCTCGTCGGGCGTCTCGGGCGTAATGGGCGCGGGCGGACGAAGCAGGCGAAGCACGGCATCAAGACGATGAACCGAAGCCCCTCTGAGTTTCAACCGCACCTTGAAGCCTCGTCATCTCAAGCACTTAAGGGCGCCTTGATGTCCTCTTGAGATCCTTCAAGCCACTCTTGACGCCGCCCGGATGCAGGCTGACGCACGTTACCGCCCAACACAGGAGGCGCACATGCGTCGCACGTCGTTGGTCCTCACGCTCTTGTTTGGCGCGGTCGCTGCCGCGCAGGGTTCTGAAACGCCCGTTCCAGCCGGAGCCGAGGTCTCTCCCCCCCCAAACACCACCCCTGCCCCGGCCGAGGCCCTGACGCCACCGACATTCACCCCGGTTGCCGCGACGACCGAGTCGACGTCGGACTTCGAGCCCGCGAAGACGCCCTTCGCCTTCGCAGACTTTTCGTGGGTGCCAGGGAACCTGGGGCCGACGACGCGCCCGCTCAAGTACGGACCCTTTCTCGGCGAGTTTCGGGCAGACACGGTATTCCATTACAGCTTCTGGAACCCACAGGACAACACCATCTCAGGCTCGAGCGAGGTGTTTCGTCACGGCGAACTTCAGGTGACTCAGCTCGGGTTCGGCGGTGATTTCTATTACAAGGGCGCCCACGCCAGGCTGATGACGCAGTTTGGTATGTACTCACAAACGACGCCTCGAAATGACGCGAGCCCGGCACGCGGCCAGTGGAACCTCGCGGACGCCTACCGGTACGTCTCCGAGGCGTACGGCGGCTATCACTTCAACGTCCTGCACGGCATCAACGTGCAGGCGGGTATCTTCATGTCGTATGTGGGCCTCTGGAGTTACTACAACTTCGACAACTGGACCTACCAGCCGTCGTATGTATCTTCGAACACGCCGTGGTTCTTCAATGGCGTGCGGGTGCAGATCTTCACCAGTGAGAAGCTGAAGATCGAGCCCTGGCTCGTCAACGGTTGGCAGGCCTACGGCCGCTTCAACAACGCGCCCGGCTTGGGGCTCCAGGTGCTATGGCGCCCGACTGGCTGGCTCTCGATTCTCGGAAACCAGTACGTCGGAGCCGACACGCTGGGTACGCCAGACAGAGTTCGCTTTCACAGCGATAACAGCATCAAGGTGAAGTACTTCGACAACCCGTCGGGCTTCGTGAGCCGGGCGGCTGCTTCGCTGACTTTGGATCTCGGGTGCGAAAACGGCGGCGGCGTCACCTGTGCAGACCAGTACTTCCTCGGGTTCATGGCTTACAACCGGGTGTGGTTCTGGGAAAACCGCGTGGGCTTGACGGTCGGCGGCGGCGCCATCACCAACCCGGGCCGGTACCTCGTGCTGCTCCCGCCCATCAACGGCGCCACGGCGGCCTCCGGCACGCCCTACTTCACCTACAACCCCGGAGACCGCTACCAGGCGTGGGACATGCAAGTGAGCGCTGACATCGCGCCAGTCGAGTACGTGAAGTTCATTCTCGAATTCAACCACCGTGCCGCGAACGTTCCATACTTCACCGGCCCGGGCGGGGTGACGCCTCCAGGTGGCAACCAGGGCAACCCCGGCTCGCTCGTCGAGGGCTGGGCGCCAGACCTTCGCAACACCGAAGACCGTCTGACGCTCTCCCTGAACGTCAAGTTCTGACGGCTTGGACCCATGCTGCGGCGCCTCACCCTGGAGCACGTCGGCCTGGTCCTCGCGGCCATCATCGGCGTGCTCCCTGGTGCCCGTGACCTGCTGACGAATCAGGTCCTCGGCGGCGAGGCAGCGCTCGGCTCCTCGTCACCGTCTTTGCGGTGACTCAGTTGATTCGTGGCTCGGAGTGACACCCATGGAACTGTTCGGTCTGCTGCTGGTCTTCTCGTTCTTCGCGCTGACCACGGGTCTGGTGGTGCTCTGCGGGAGGCTCTCGTCGTGAGCGCCCTGGAAGTACTCGGAGGCGTGCTCGCCGTCGCGCTCCTCGGCTACCTCGTGGTGGCGCTGCTCTTCCCTGAGAGGCTGTCATGAGCACATCGGTCATCTCGCTCCTGGTGTTCATGGCCGTGCTGACCGCGCTGGCGGCACCACTGGGGCGGTTCATCGCTCGCGTGCTCGACGGGCCTCTGCCACCGACGCTGGACAAGCTCGAAGCCGGGCTGATGAACGTAGCGGGCGTCGACCGGAGCGCCTCGATGTCGTGGCAGCGCTATGCGGCCTCGGTGCTGGTGTTCAACGCGCTGGGGCTGTTCGTCGTCTACCTCGTTTTGAGGTTGCAACATCTGCTCCCCTTCAACCCCGCTGGCGTCGGGGCCGTGACGCCCGAGGTGGCGATGAACACCGCCATCAGCTTCGCGACCAACACCAACTGGCAGGCCTATAGCGGAGAGACGACGCTCAGCCATCTCAGCCAGTTCTTTGCGCTGACGGTGCAGAACTTCGTCTCGGCGGCGACCGGCATCGCAGTGCTGCTGGCGGTGGTTCGCGGGCTGAGGGACGCGAAGGTGCAAGGAGTCGGGAATTTCTGGGTCGACCTCGTGCGCTCGACGCTCCTCGTGCTGCTCCCCCTGAGCGCGGTGCTCGCCCTCGCGCTGGTGTCGCAAGGCGTCGTCCAGACGTTCGACGCACCAGTCACCGCCTCGCTCCTCGAGCCTCAGACGCTTGCCGACGGAACGGTCGTTTCGACGCAGACGCTGGCCGTGGGCCCCGTGGCCTCGCAGGTCGCCATCAAACAACTGGGTACGAATGGAGGCGGCTATTTCAACGTCAACAGCGCCCACCCGTTCGAAAACCCGACGCCCCTGTCGAATGCGCTCGAGGTGCTGGCGATTCTCTTGATCCCCGCGGCGCTCTGCTTCGCTCTGGGGCGCATGGTGAAGGACGCCCGACAGGGTTGGGCGCTCTACGGAGCCATGGCGCTGCTGTTCGTGCCGCTGACCGCGGTCACGATGTGGGCCGAGCACCAGGGCACACCGGTGCTATCGCAGCTCGGCGTCGACCTCGGTGCGTCAGAGCTGCAGCCTGGCGGCAACATGGAGGGAAAAGAGATGCGCTTCGGCATCACGCACAGCGCGCTCTGGGCCGCCGTGACCACCGCGGCCTCGAATGGCTCGGTCAACTCGATGCACGACAGCTTCACGCCACTCGGCGGGCTCATCCCGATGTGGCTGATGCAGCTCGGCGAGGTCGTCTTCGGCGGCGTCGGCAGCGGCCTGTACGGCATGCTCGTCTTCGCCCTCTTCGCCGTCTTCATCGCCGGGCTCATGGTGGGCCGCACGCCCGAGTACCTCGGCAAGAAGGTCGAGGCGTTCGAGGTCAAGATGGCCTCGCTCGTCATCCTGTTCCCTTCCGCCAGCGTGCTCGTTGGAACGGCCATCGCCTGCGCTCTTCCCCAGGGAACCTCGGTGCTGGGCAACCCGGGCGCCCATGGGTTCAGTGAGATCCTCTACGCCTTCTCGTCGGGCGCAAACAACAACGGCTCGGCCTTCGGTGGGCTCACGGCCAGTGGGCCGTTCTACGCGTACGGCATCGGGTTGGCGATGCTTATCGGCCGCTACTGGATCATCGTGCCCGTGCTCGCGATCGCCGGTTCGCTGGCGAAGAAGGGGGTCGTGCCGCCGTCGAGCGGAACGCTCCCGACCCATGGCCCACTCTTCATCGTCCTGCTCGCGCTCGTCGTCGTCCTTGTCGGGGCACTGACGTTCCTCCCGGCGCTCGCGCTGGGCCCCATCGTCGAGCACCTCTCGCCGTAACCGAGGAGTCGTCGTGTCCACCGTCGCTGCCCGCTCTCTCTTCGAGCCACGCATCGTTCGCCGCGCTGCGCTCGACGCCTTCCTCAAGCTCTCGCCCCGGCGCATGGCCAAGAATCCGGTCATGTTCGTCGTCGAGGTTGGCAGCGCTTTCACCACGCTGCTCGCCTTCCACGGGCTGGTGACCGGCGCTGGCGACGCTCCGGCAGGCTTCACCTTCGCGATCGCCATCTGGCTGTGGTTCACCGTGCTCTTCGCGAACTTCGCCGAAGCCATGGCCGAGGGCCGAGGCAAGGCGCAGGCCGAGTCGCTTCGGGCGGCGAGAAAGGACGTGCAGGCGAAGAAGCTCGCTGAGGCCCGCCGCGAGGCTCCGGTGACGCTGGTTCCCTCGTCGACCTTGAGGCGCGACGACCTCGTGCTCCTGGAGCCAGGCGACATCGTTCCCAGTGATGGAGAGATCGTCGAGGGGGTCGCTTCGGTCGACGAGAGCGCCATCACCGGCGAGTCTGCGCCCGTCATTCGCGAGAGCGGTGGCGACCGGAGCTCGGTCACTGGAGGCACCCGGGTGCTGTCCGACTGGCTCGTCGTCCGAATCCGCGTAGAGCCGGGGCAGACGTTCCTGGACCGGATGATCTCGATGGTCGAAGGCGCGAAGCGGCACAAGACTCCGAATGAGATCGCGCTCGACATCCTGCTCGCCGGCCTCACCATCATCTTCCTGCTCGCGACCGTCACGCTCCGGCCCTTCTCGGCCTACGCGGTGACGGCGTCAGGGAGCGGCAGCGTCGTGTCGCTCACGGTGCTGGTGGCGCTCCTCGTCTGCCTCATTCCGACCACCATCGGCGGTCTGCTTTCGGCCATCGGCATCGCCGGCATGGACCGGCTCATTCAGGCGAACGTGCTCGCGACCTCGGGGCGCGCCGTCGAGGCGGCGGGTGACGTCGACGTCCTGCTCCTCGACAAGACCGGAACCATCACCCACGGGAATCGACAGGCCACCACGTTCTTCCCAGCCCCAGGCGTCAGCGACGCCCAGCTCGCAAGGGCCGCACGCCTAGCCTCGCAGGCCGATGAGACGCCTGAGGGAAAGAGCATCGTGACGCTGGCCGACGCGATGCAGCCGGGGCAGGTGGCCATGGCTGGAGCCACCTTCGTGCCCTTCACGGCACAGACGCGCATGAGCGGGGTCGACCATGAGGGCCGGCGCATTCGCAAGGGCGCCGCCGATGCCATCGAACGGTGGTTGGGCACGTTGGGCGGCCGGCTCCCGGTCGAAGTGAAACAGCGCGTCGAGGCCCTGGCCCGACAGGGCGCCACGCCGCTGGTGGTATCCGAGGACGGCGACGTCCTCGGCGTGGTCGAGCTGAAAGACGTCGTCAAACCCGGGATTCGTGAGCGCTTCATCGAGCTGCGGCGCCTGGGCATCAAGACGGTGATGGTGACTGGCGACAACCCGCTTACCGCCGCGGCCATCGCCGCCGAGGCAGGCGTCGATGACTTCCTCGCCGAGGCGACGCCCGAGGCGAAGTTGGCCCTCATTCGCAAGTACCAGTCCGAGGGGCACCTCGTGGCGATGACTGGCGACGGAACCAACGATGCGCCAGCGCTCGCCCAGGCCGACGTGGCGGTGGCGATGAACAGCGGAACCCAGGCCGCACGCGAGGCCGGAAACATGGTCGATCTCGACTCGAACCCCACCAAGCTGCTCGAGGTGGTTCGCATCGGGAAGCAGCTGCTCATGACCCGAGGCGCCCTCACCACCTTCAGCATCGCCAACGACGTCTCGAAGTACTTCGCCATCATTCCAGCGGCCTTCGTGGGCACCTACCCTCAGCTCGCGGGGCTCGACGTGATGCGGTTACACTCGCCGACGACCGCGGTGCTGTCGGCCGTCATCTTCAACGCCCTCATCATCGTCGCCCTCATTCCCATCGCGCTCCGGGGCCTGGTGGTGAGGCCGGCGCCCGCGGCCCAGCTGCTGCGGAGGAACCTGCTCGTCTACGGACTCGGCGGGCTGCTGCTCCCCTTCCCGTTCATCAAGCTCATCGACCTCGGCCTCGGGGCGATGGGCATCTCTTGAGGAGTGACCCATGGGCCCCGTCTTCCGACCAGCCGTCGTCGTCTTCACGTTTCTCACCGTGGTGACCGGCGTGCTGTACCCCGCGTGCGTCACCGGCGCCGCCCGCGTGCTGTTTCCAGGACAGGCCCAGGGCAGCCTCATCACCGTCGATGGACGTGTGGTCGGCTCCGAACTCGTGGGCCAGCCCTTCAGCGGGGAGGCCTTCTTGTGGGGCCGACCTTCTGCGACCGCGCCCATCCCGTACAACGCGGCGGCGTCGACGGGCAGCAACCTGGGGCCTCTGAACCCGGCGCTCGCTGACGCCGTTCGCGCCCGCATCGCCGTCTTGAGGGACGCCGGCGTCCAGGGGCCCATTCCGGTGGACCTCGTCACCGCCTCTGGCAGCGGGCTCGACCCCGACGTTTCGGTCGCTGCCGCCCTGGCGCAGGTCGACCGGGTGGCACGCGCCCGCCAGCGCGACCCGGCCGCGGTCCGGGCCCTCGTCGAGCGCTTCGTGGTGCGCCCCCCGTTGCACCCACCCACCGTCAATGTCCTTGCGCTCAACCGGGCCCTCGGAGAGGACTCCCCTCGCTGATGGAAGAGACGCCCCGACCCGACCCAGATGCGCTCCTCCGCCGGGTGCAGGAAGAGGCGCGCGCCACCGAGTCGAAGCGGGGACAGCTCAAGATCTTCTTCGGCTTTGCCCCCGGCGTCGGCAAGACGTTCTCCATGCTCGAAAGCGCTCGCCGCCTGAAGGCTGCGGGCACCGAGGTCGTCGTCGGCTGCGTCGAGACCCACGGCCGGATCGAGACGGCAAAGCAGCTCGACGGACTCGAGGTGTTACCCCGCCGACGGATCGAGCACCGCGGCGTGAAACTCGAGGAGTTCGACCTCGACGCCGCCCTCGCCCGGAAGCCACGGGTGTTGCTCGTCGACGAGCTCGCGCACACCAACGCGCCAGGGAGCCGGCACGCCCGCAGGTACTCGGACGTGCTCGAGCTGCTCGACGCGGGCATCGACGTGCACACGACCTTGAACGTGCAGCACGTCGAGAGCCTCAATGACGTCATTCGCCAGCTCACCGGCGTCGAGGTGCGCGAGACGGTGCCCGACTCGGTGCTCGACCGGGCCGCAGACATCGAGCTGATCGACCTGCCGCCCGACGAACTGCTGGGCCGGCTCGAGGCCGGGAAGGTGTACCTCGGCGAGCAGGCGGAGCGCGCCTCGCGCAACTTCTTTCAGCGGCCGAACCTCATCGGCCTTCGGGAGCTGGCGCTCCGCCGGACCGCTGAGCGGGTCGATGCCGATCTCGCCCGCCTTCGCGAACAGCAGCTCGTTCGCGGTGTCGCCGCCTCTGGCGAACGGGTGCTGGTGCTCGTCGGCACTGCGCCGTCGTCGGCGAACGTCATTCGCGCGGGGCGTCGGCTCGCCCAGTCGCTCCACGCGACCTGGAGCGTCGTCTGGGTCGACAACCCGACCGGCGTTGCTCCGGCGGGGACCGACCTCGCGAGGCTCGATCACCACCTGCGCCTCGCCGAGTCGCTCGGAGCCTCGGTTCAGCGCGTCACCGCCCCGACCGTGGCGCAGGGCGTCGCCGACGTCGCCGAGCGCCTGGGCGCGCGACACGTCGTGCTCGGCGCGCCCCTGCGGAAGCGGCTGCGGGACCGATTTCGCCGAAGCGTACTCGACTCTGTGCTCTCTCTTCGCCCGGGCGCTCAGGTTCATGTCGTCTCTGACGCGAGCGAGTGGCCGGCTCCACCTGCCACCCAGCCTCGTTCCATTCGCGCGAGCGGCGTGGTGGCGGCCTGCGGTGTCGTGGTGCTCGCGACCGCGGTGGGGTACCTCTTGCGGGGCATCTTCACCCTGCAGGATCAGATCATGCTCTACCTCGTCGGCATCATGGTGACCGCGTCGCTCTTCGACCGCGTCGCGTCCCTGGTCGCCTCGACGCTCGCGGTCGCGGCCTATGACTTCTTCTTCGTTCCGCCGGTCTTCACCTTCTCGGTGGACGACGCCCGGCACGCGCTGACGTTCGCGATGATGTTCGCGGTGGGGCTGGTGATCAGTGGGCTGACGCTGAGGGTGCGTCGTTCGGAGCAGGCCTCGCGCGACCGCGAGAATCGCACCGCCGCGCTCTACGCGCTGTCCCGCGAGCTGACCCAGACCCTCGAGCCAAGAGCCATGGCTGTCATCCTCGCCCGGCGCGCGCGAGACGTCTTCGGGGTCGACGCGGGCGTGGTGCTCGACCCTCATGGCGCGGCTATGGAGCTGCAGACGACATCCGGCGAGTTCAGCCTTGGGTCGGCGGAGCGCGCGGTGGTGCGATGGGTGCTCGACCACGGGCGTCCGGCAGGGCGAGGCACCGAGACGCTCCCAGGCTCCGAGGTCGTCGCCTTCCCCCTCATCGCGACCACTGACTGCCTTGGCGCCCTCGTCCTCCTCGCAAAGGAGCGAGGCCTCGAGCCCGGGGCCCGCGACTTCGTCGACGCCTTCGTGCAGCCGGCCGCGCTGGCCCTGGAGCGGGCGCAGCTGTCCGTCGAGGCCCAGCGCGCGAGCGTCAAAGCCGAAGGCGAGCAATTGCGCACGACGCTGCTGCGCACGGTGTCGCACGACCTGCGCACTCCGCTCGCGGCCATCACCGGCGCCGCCACCACGCTCAAGGACTCGACGATGACGCTGCCCGAGAGCGAGCGACACGCTCTGCTCGAAAGCATCGAAGACGAGAG
Source organism: Myxococcaceae bacterium (assembly GCA_033763395.1). Classification (GTDB taxonomy): domain Bacteria; phylum Myxococcota; class Myxococcia; order Myxococcales; family Myxococcaceae; genus Xiheimicrobium. The sequence continues at coordinate 75,147 of JANRKQ010000017.1, read as the reverse complement.
CGCCCGCCTCGAGCGCCTCATCGGCAACCTGCTCGACATGACCCGCCTCGACAGCGGCACGGTGACGCCGCGACGCGAGTGGGTGCCGGTCGACGAGGTCGTCGGAGCCGCGCTGTCAAGAGTGGAGCGCGTGCTCGGCAAGCGGCCGGTACGCGTCGAGGTGAAGGAAGGCACGCCGCCGCTGCACGTCGACCCGGTGTTGTTCGAGCAAGTGTTCTTGAACCTTTTCGAGAATGCCGCGAAGTACACGTCTGGAGGCTCCGGCATCGACGTGGAGGCGCAAGTCGAAGCGGGGTCGGTCCAGGTGACCGTCAAGGACCGTGGGCCAGGCATCGCGCCGGGACACGAGGAGTGTGTCTTCGAGCCGTTCGTCTTCGGCTCGGTCGGCCACGGTGCAGGCCTGGGCCTGGCCATCGTCCGCAGCATCGTGCGGGTCCACGGCGGCTCCATCACCGCCAGCCGACGCGAGGGTGGAGGTGCGTGTTTCACCCTCAGGCTGCCACTCGAGAGGCCGCCCGCGTGAACGCCCCTGTCTCGACGGTGCTCGTGGTGGACGACGAGCCCCGGCTCAGACGGTTTCTTCGCGCCTCGCTCGAAGGGCATGGCCTTCGGGTCATCGAGGCCACGACGGCCCGAGAGGCACTGTCGCTCGCGTCGAGCCACAACCCCGACGTGCTGATTCTCGATCTCGGGCTGCCCGATGGCGACGGGCTCGACGTCGCCCGGCGCGTTCGCGAGTGGAGTCAGCTGCCCATCATCGTCGTCTCGGCGCGCGGTCAGGAGCTCGACAAGGTCGCCGCCCTCGACGCCGGGGCTGACGACTACCTCACCAAGCCCTTCGGCACGCTCGAGCTGCTCGCCCGGGTGCGCGTCGCCTTGCGGCACCGTCTGCGCTCGGCGTCCGGGCCGCCCGTCACCACCTACGAGTTCGGCGACGTACACGTCGACGTGGCGCGCCATGAGGTCACTCGCGGTGAGACTCAGCTGCATTTGACGCCGACCGAATTCAAGCTCCTGGTCGTGCTCGCGCAGAACGCAGGCAAGGTGTTGACCCACCGCTTCCTGCTCAAGGAGGTCTGGGGCCCGGGCAGCGAGAACCAGTCACATACGCTGCGGGTGCACATGGCTGAGCTTCGCAAGAAGGTCGAAGCCGAGCCCGCGCGCCCGAAGTGGATCGTCACCGAGACGGGCGTGGGGTACCGGTTGCGCGACCGCCAGGAGTAGCGCCCGCTACGAGCGCTACAAGTCGACCTGCATGCCCAGCTCGACCACGCGGCCCGGAGGAAGACCGAAGTAACTCGTCGCCGACAGCGCGTTGCGCGACACGAAGGCGAAGAGCAGCTTGCGCCAGCGCATCATGGGCGACTTGCCGTTGGTGAGCAGCGTCTCGCGGCCGAGGAAGTAGCTGGTGGTCGAGGGCTCGGCGACCAGCCCGTGCTCGCGCGCCTTGACGAGAATCTGCGGCACGTTCGGCGTTTCCATGAAGCCGGTCTTCCACACCACCCGGTAGAAGCCGTTCCCCAGGTCGGCCACTTCGATCTGCTCGTCCTTCGCCACCGTCGGCACCTCGACGGGCGTGATCGACAGCAGCACGACCTGCCGGTGCAGCACCTGGTTGTGCTTGAGGTGATGGAGCAGGACGGGCGGGGTTCCATCTGGGTTCCCCGACATGAAGACGGCCGTGCCGCGCACGCGATGGGGCTTGGTGGCGTCGAGGTCTTCCAGGAGCGCCGAGACCGGCATGACCGACTGATTGAAGCGCAGCGCCAGCTCCGCGCGGCCCCGCTTCCACGTCGTCATGAGTGAGAACATCACCAACGCGATGACGATGGGGAACCAGCCACCATCGAAGAACTTGAGCATGTTCGCGCCGAAGAACGGCAGGTCGAAGGCGAGGAACAGGAGCAGCAACGGCAGCGAGCGCCACACCGGCCACTTCCAGTTGCGGGTGGTCACGACGAAGTAGACGAGCGAGGTGATGCTCATCGTGCCCGTCACGGCGATGCCGTACGCAGCCGCGAGGCGCGTCGATTCCTGGAACACGAGCACCAGCGCAAGGCACGCCACCATGAGCGCCTGGTTCACCTCGGGGATGTAGATCTGACCCTCGTTCTTCTCCGAGGTGTGGACGATGGTGACGCGCGGCATGTAGCCGAGCTGCACGGCCTGCCGTGTCAGCGAGAACGCGCCCGAGATGAGCGCCTGCGATGCGATGACGGTGGCGGCGGTGGCGAGGCCCACCATCGGGTAGATGAGCGCCTCGGGCACCAGCGCCCAGAAGGGCTTCTCGACCCAACCGTTGTTGAGCAGGTACGCGCCCTGCCCGAAGTAGTTGATGAGGAGCGCGGGAAAGACGAACGAGAACCACGCGGCCCGAATCGGCCGGGCGCCGAAGTGGCCCATGTCGGCGTACAGCGCCTCACCGCCCGTGATGCACAGCACGACGCTGCCCAGCACCTTGAAGGCGTGGAGCGGGTCCTCCCGGAAGAGATCGAACGCGTAGAGCGGGTTGACCGCGCGCAGCACCGACGGGTTCTTGGAGATCGACACGAGGCCGAGGATCGACAGCGAGACGAACCACGCCACCATGACTGGCCCAAAGGCCTTGCCGATGGTGTCGGTGCCCCGCTTCTGGACGAGGAAGAGCGTCAGCAGGATGACGAAGGTGATGGGAACCACGGCCTTGTCGAAGGTGTGCGTCGCGACGCTGATGCCCTCGATGGCCGAGAGCACCGAGATGGCCGGCGTGATGATGCCGTCGCCGTAGAGCAGGGCGGCTCCGAAGAGCGCCGCCAGGACCACCGCCGTTCGCCCGCGGCTCGCGTTGGCCCGGGGGATGAGCGCCAGCAGGGCGAAGATGCCGCCCTCGCCCTTGTTGTCGGCGCGCATGATGAAGCCGAGGTACTTGACGGTCACCACCATCATCAGGGACCAGAAAAAGAGCGACAGCAGGCCCAGCACGCTGGCCTCGGTCACCGGCAGGGCATGGTGCAGGGTCTCGAGCTCGCCCTGGGCGTTCGGCTTCTTCGCGAAGCACTCGGCCACCGCGTAGAGGGGGCTCGTCCCGATGTCTCCGTAGACGATGCCCAGGGCCCCCAGCGCCAACGGCCACAGGCGCTTGTGGTGCCCGTGCCCATGCGACGATGGCGGAGGCTCCGCGAGAGCCTCACCCGAGCCCGCCGCCGGTGCCGCCGGAGCCTCGGAGGGGGTCGATGCGTCACTCATGGCCGGGGCCATAGCCCAAGCTGGAACACGGTGTGGAACTCCGAGCGGAGCCCATGGAAATCAGAGGATTAGGCAGTTTCGGCGGGCCGCCGGCGGAACATGAGGTCCGTTCTGACCACGTACTTGACGCCCGTCAGCACGGGACACCCCTCGTGCAGCAGGTGGTGGTTGAACACGAGCACGCGGCCCGGCGCCGGGTCGACCGACCGCTCGAGGTCGAGGAACCGGGTGGCTCCACCGGCCTCGCAGGCGTTCAGGTACAGCAGCACGGTGAGCAGGCTGACCTCGTCGTCGGAGCGGTGGAACGAGCCATCGAAGTGTGGCGCGAAGGCCTGGCCCGGCCGGTACCGGTAGCCGCGCAGCCGCTCGTTGGCCCCGACGAGGTGCCAGTCGCGCTCCAGGCTGGCCGGAAGCTGCGGCTCGAGCCGCCGGTGGATGAGGCCAGCCAACACCGGGTCGTCGAACATCACCCGGTCATTCGTGCGCAGGTCGGGGCGCATGACAGGGCCCCGAGCCGTGGAGACCGGCGCGGGCGTCGGGCCCTCCTGTTCGATGCGCGCGATGAGCGCCCCGCACTCGTCACGCGAGAACACGTCGTCGAGCGTCACCACGAGCGGGTTTCGCCAGGTCAACTCGAGGTCCATCGATGGGATCAGATTCATAATGAGTCAATATGACTCTTTTGCGAGCGATCCGTCAACCCAACCCCCACGAGCCCCGCGTGTTGGAGCTTCCATGCGGCTCGGCGTGGTGGTGCTCCTCGCGGTTGGTTGTGCGTCGGCCTCGCGTCCCGTGGCGGAGGTACGACGCTCGCTCACCCTCCCCTCGTCTCCCCTCGCGCCCAGGGCCAGGGCGGTGCACGTGCTTCACCGACTCGGGTACGGGCCCTCCGCGGCCGATCTCACGGCGATCGAGTCGACCGGGCTCGAGCGCTGGCTCGAGGGGCAGCTCGGTCCCGGCGTCGACGCGGCGACGGAGGAGCGCCTGTCGGGCTTCAAGACGCTGTCGTTGTCCGTCGCGCAGGCCTTCCGGGAATACCCGCGCCCGCAAGCAGCGCTCAAGGCCATGGGCGTCGACGTGAAGACCGAGGCCGGAAAAGAAGCCGCGAAGGACTACGCGCGCCTCAACGCGGACGAGCTGCCGCGGCAGCTCCTCGTCGAGCTGACCCAGGCGAAGCTGCTGCGCGCGGCGAACTCGAAGCGCCAGTTCGAAGAGGTGCTGGTCGACTTCTGGTTCAACCACTTCAACGTCTCGGCCGAGAAGGGCCGCGTCCGGTGGATGGTGAATGCCTACGAGCGCGAGGCGATTCGGCCGCATGTCTTTGGCCGGTTCCGCGACCTTTTGGGCGCGACGGCGAAGCACCCGGCGATGCTGTGGTACCTCGACGGTTGGTTGTCGGTGCGCGAGGGCTTCACCCTCAAGCTGGGCGCGAAGAAGAAGCTCGCCGCGCCCGTGATGGAGGACGACGACGGCGACGAGACCGAGCCGCTGGGCACCGGCCGGGCGCTGGGCCTCAACGAGAACTACGCGCGCGAGCTGCTCGAGCTGCACACGGTGGGCGTCAACGCCGGCTACACCCAGGACGACGTGCGCGAGGCCGCGAAGGCCCTCACCGGCTGGAGCCTCGAGGTTCGCCCCCGGCAGCCGCGCTTCGGCGAGTTCGTCTTCCGGCCCCTCGCGCACGATGACGGGGCCCGGCGCGTCTTCGGGCTCGAGCTGCCCTCGGGGCTCGGCCAACAGCACGGAGAGCAGCTCCTCGACTTCCTCGCGCGCCACCCGGCCACGGCGAAGCACCTGGCGTTGAAGCTCTGCCAGCGCCTCGTCTCGGACACGCCGCCCCCGGCCCTCGTCGACCGCGTCGCCGCCGTCTTCCTGCGCACCGATGGCGATCTGCCATCCACCTACCGCGCCATCGTCGAGTCACCGGAGTTCTGGAGCGCCGACGCGGTGGCGACCAAGACGCGCACGCCGTTCGAGTTCGTGGTGGGCGCCATTCGCAGCGTTGGCACGCTCGACGAGGCCCAACGCCCGCTCGCCACCGCGCTCGAGCAGCTGGGCCAGCCGCTGTACCGGTGCGCACCGCCCACGGGCTATCGGGAAGACGCCGCGGCCTGGGTGTCGGCCGGCGGGCTCGTCGCGCGCATCAACTTCGGGCTGAAGCTCGCCGCCGGACGGATTCCGGGCGTGCTCGTCTCGCTGCCGCCCAAAGACACGCCGCTCGAAGGGCTCGCGCTCGCCATTCTCGGCCGGCCCGCCTCCGAGGCCACGCTCACGACGATTCGCCAGGCGACCGCGACCGATGACGAACTGGACGAGCGCCGTGACGAGCGCCCGAGGGTGGTGGGGCTCCTCCTGGGCTCCCCGGAGTTCCAACGCCAATGATCTCCCGACGACGACTGGTGCAGTCCCTCGTGGCCTTCGGCGCCTCGGCGAGCGGCGTGGCGCGCGCGCTCGAGACCAGCCGAAAGGGAAAAACGCTGGTGGTGGTGTTCCTGCGCGGCGGGGTCGACGGCGTGTCGATGGTGCCGCCGGTGGGCGATGACGCGTACGCGGCGCTGCGGCCGACGCTGAAGCTCTCGACGAAGGGCACCGGCGCGGCGCTCCCGCTCGATGGCACGTTCGGGTTACACCCGGCGCTGGCGCCGCTGCTGCCCCGCTTTCAGGCGAAGGAGCTCGCCGTCGTGCACGCGACCGGCCTGCCCAACGCCCCGCGCAGTCACTTCGAGGCCCAGGACTTTCTCGAGTCGGGCACACCGGGGCGACGGGCTCCCGATGGTTGGCTCAACCGGGCCGGCGCCGGGCTGTCGGGCGCGTTCTCGATGGTCGCGGTGCAGAACGGCATGCCGTCGTCGATGGCGGGCGACGGCCAGGCGTTGGCCTTTCCCTCCCTCAAGGACTTCAAGGTGGGCGGCGGGGCGGCGACGACGTTCGAGGCGCTGTACGCCCAGGCCGTCGATGACGCGCTCCGGACGTCGGGCCGTGAGGCGTTCGAGTCGTTGTCGACGGCGCAGCGAGACGGCCTGGCCTCACGGTCTGCCGAGCACGGGGCCGTGTACCCGCGTGGCCTGCTCGGCCGGCGGCTGCAGGACGTGGCGCGGCTCGTTCACGCCGACGTGGGGCTGACGCTGGCGGCGACGGAGCTCGGCGGGTTCGACACGCACCTCGCGCAGGGCGCGGCGACCGGCCAGCTCGCCACGCGGCTCGACGAGGTCGGTCGGGCGCTCGCGGCGTTCGCGCAGGACCTGGGCCCGAAGCTGGCCGACGTCACGCTCCTGACGATGACGGAGTTCGGGCGCACGGCCCGCGAGAACGGAACGCGCGGGACGGATCACGGCACCGCGTCTGTCTCGCTCGTGCTGGGTGGTGGCGTGCAGGGCGGGCGCGTGGTGGCCGACTGGCCGTCGCTGTCGAGCGGAGCGCTCTTCGAGGGGCGTGACCTGAAGACGACGACCGACCTGCGGAGCGTGATGAGCGAGTGCCTCGAGTCGGTAGGCCTGCGGCGCGCCCAGGTGTTTCCCGACTTCACGCCGGCGAAGCTGGGCTTGTTCGGCTGACGTCACCGATCAGCGCGCACCCTGTGTCAGCGCGATGGACCAGCCGATCGCCGCGAGCTCGACAGCGACTCGAGCGTCGAGCCGCCGGTTACTGTCCGTCGTAGCAGACGTCATCCACCACGGGCGTCGGGGTGCCCGAGGTGAAGGCGTTCATCAAGGCGAGCGTCATGGCTGGTGGGCAGCCGACGACGCCAGGCTGATCGAGCGTCTGCGACGAAACCCACCACACGTCGGCCCCCAGGTCGTTGTCGACGTTGCTCACCGCCACGGCCGCAAAGTCGCAGTTGGGGCAGCTGGCGCCATTGACCCCCGCCATCGCGAGGTTTGCGTTGCCGGCGACCTCGGCCGAGAACGCTGCGGGAACCTGGCCCGCCTGCATCAGGCCGAGCAGGTTCGCGTTCGTGAACGAAGCCCCGTGTCGGGCCACGTCAGCGGTGAGCCCGCAGTCACCCGCCATCACCGTTGGAGGAACGAGGGAGCGATCGACGAATTGGCCGCACGAGCCCTGGGTGCCAAGCCCAACCGAGCTCGCGACAGGCCCGAGATCGTAGAGGTAGCGGTTGCCACGCTCCGGGGTGAAGCCAATGCCCCCCACGTCACTCCAGTAGCCCTGCAGGTGCGGATACGACGCCTTCTGGGCGGTGAAGATGGCCTTGAGGTTCGCGTTGACCTCAGACTGTTTCCCCTTCGCCTGGAAGCGCACGAAGTTGGGAATCGCGATCGCCGCCAGGATGCCGATGATGGCGACGACGATCATCAGCTCGATCAGCGTGAAGCCTGTCGCCTTCAAACGTAGACAAGACCGATGTGTGTCCTTCATATCCCTCAAGCTCAGCCCATTGTGGCCGGCCTCGTCGAGAGCGGGCTTCACCCAATGGGCGACTCGCCTACCTTCGCCCACCAGGCCGTCTGGTCGCCCTCGTAGACGACCTTCGCACCCTGCCGGAACTCGAAGGAATACCGCGCCATGATCGACTCGTTCATCTTGCGCGTGCGCGTCGTCCACCCACGAAGCAGCAGCTGCTCGCCAGGCGTCGCCAGCGCGTGGAACCGCGCCTCGTGAATCTTCGCGCCATACCCGATCCACCCGTCGGCGTGCCGCAGCCCGAGCACGTAGTACGCGTGCACGAAGCCGAGCATGCCCGTCATGTGCAGCATGAGCCCGCCGTTCACGTGCCGCGGATGCCGAACGGGGTGCACGCGCTGCGAGCGGGTCAGCGGCAGCTCGTCGTGCACGGGCATGGTGCAGACGACCTCACCCTTGTCGGAGTCGATCGACACGATCTCGTCGATGAGCAGCGCGTCGGGCCCGTACGGACAGTCATCGACGAAGGCCTTCTCGAGCTTCGCGGTCATTTCGCGAGCGTCTCCAGGAAGTGGGTGGCGATCCGCTCCCAGAGGCGCTCGGTGACCAGCGGATCCGGCACCATGTGCGTGAAGTTCGACAGCGGCAGCACCGCGTGGGGCTTGCCGGCCTTGAACAGCGCGTCGGACAGCTTGAGCGAGTGCAGGAAGTACACGTTGTCGTCCGCGGTGCCGTGAATGAGCAGGATCGGCCGCTTCGCGTCCTTCACGTACGACAGCAGCGAGCTCACCTCGTAGGCCTTCGGCTGCGCCTCGGGCAGACCCAGGTACCGCTCGGTGTAGTGCGTGTCGTAGTCACGCCAGTCGACCACCGGCGCGCCCGACACGGCGCTCTTGACGACGTCACCCTTCGCCATCGCGAGCAGGGCCGCCATGTAGCCCCCGAAGCTCCAGCCGTAGACGCCGACGCGCGCCAGGTCCATCTCGGGCACCCTCGTCGCGAGCGCCTTGAGGCCGTCGATCTGATCGGTCGCGGTGGTGGTGGCGAAGTCGAACTTGATGGCGCGCTCGTAGTCGCGCCCCCGGCGGGGCGTGCCCCGGCCATCGACCTTCACGACGATGAAGCCCTGGTTGGCCAGCCACTGCAGCACGAGGTTCTCACGCGTCGTCTCGAGCACCTCGAGGTGTCCGGGCCCGCCGTACACGTTGAGCACCACCGGGTACTTCGTGCCCTTCTTGAAGTCCTTCGGGCGAATGACGGCAGCGCGCATGGCGAGCGGTCCCGGCAGCGTCAGCAGCTCGAGGTTGAGCTTGAGCGACGGCTCCAGGGCCACGCCGGGGAGCTCGGCGACGGTGGCGCCGTCGGCCTTCACCACGAACGACTTCGGCATCGCGCGCGTCGAGGTGGTGCTGACGACGAAGGCGCTGGCGTCGTCGGCCATCACCGCGCCCTCGAAGGCCCGGCCGTCACTGGGCGTCTTCACCCGCTCGGGCGCCGCGCCGTTGACCGTCTTGAACAGGAGCACCTGCGTCGGGTCGTCGCCGCCGAGGAAGTAGAGCGTCTTCGTCTTCGCGTCGAAGCCGACGAGGCCGAGCTCGCCCTTGTAGCCGGCCGCGGCCTTCACCCAGGTCACCGCGCCAGAGCCGTCGGCCTGTCGCAGCTCGAGCTCATGGCCGCCGTTGCGCTCGGTGTCCCAGAAGAAGCCGCTCCCGTCGGGGAGCCACGCCGGCATGTCCTGGTTGATGTTCACCCACGCCGCGTCTTCTTCCGTCACCAACGGCGTCGTCTTGCCCGTCTTCGGGTCGATGGCGAGGAGCACCGACTTCGTCTGCTCGCGGCTCTGCACGACGACAGAGAGGGCGCCGGCCTTCGGCCACTTCACCGTGGTAACGTACGGGAGCGCCGCGCGGTCCCACTGCACGTCGACCGGCTTGCCACCCGTCACCGGCACGATGGCGAGCGACACCTCGGCGTTCTTCTTGCCGGGCCGCGGGTAGAAGAAGCGCTCGACCTCGGCCTCGGGGTGCATCGGGTCGGCGATGCCGAAGCGCTCGAGCCCCGAGTGATCGGTCTTCTGGAAGATGACGAACTTCCCATCGGGCGAAAACCAGTATCCCGAGAAGCGGCTCATCTCTTCCTGCGCGACGAACTCGGCGAGCCCGTTCGGCCTCTCTTCGGTGCCGCCAGTGGTGACGCGCGCCTCGACGTTCTTCGCCAGGTCGACCACGTGCACGTCGTGCTCGCGCACGTAGCCGACGCGAGTGCCATCCGGAGAGAACTTCGGATCGATGCAGGCACCGTCGCCGGTCTTGAGCTGCGTGACTTTTCCGCTCGCGCGCTCGACGACGTACAGCTTGCCCGAGAGCACCACGAGCAGCTTCGCGCCGTCGCCCGAGAGCTGGAAGCTGGTGAAGCCACGGGCCGACACGCGCTGGCGCTCGAGGCGGGCCTTCTCGGCCGCGGTGAGCGTCTCACTCGCCCCCTTGAGCAACGAGTCGGGCGTCAACAGCTCCTTCGTCTGGCCGGTGGCGACGTCGAACTCGTACAGCAACTGGCGCGAGTCCTTCGCCGCCGAGCGCAGGAAGAACACGCTCTTGCCATCGGGCGAGAACTTCGGCTTCTCCGGGCGCCCGGCCAGGTAGCGGCGGGTCTCGGCATATTCGCGAAGGAACTGCGGGTCGGCGACGGTCGCGGCGAGGAGGGTCATGACGATCACGCGCTCGACATCGCGCAGCGGACCGTTGGGAGCAAGCGATTCGGAGACGGAAGATGGAGCGAAGGCAGTGGTGCGCGAGGAGAGCGACGTTCGAGCTCACCCGGGGCCACGTCATCGTGCGGCCGGGTCCGGTGGGCGTCACCCGCGCGAGCGGATCGAGATGAGCGCGCGCAGCCCCGGTGACACCTCGGTGAAGCGCACGCCGAGCGCGTGCCAGGTGCTGGTCATCGGGTTGCCCGCGCGGCTCCAGGCGACGACCCCCTTCCACTTCAGCTCCTTGTCGCCGTGCAGCACGTAGCCCTCGACGGGGAGCCCCTGCGGAAGCAACGAGGTCGTCTCGAGCTGAAAGCCGCTCGCCGACAGGTTCATCGACAGCGCGGCCTGGCGGCCACCGATGGAGACGGGGAGGCGAACGGCGTGGCGGACTTCACGGCGCGTCGGAGTCGTCATGCCCCAGACGGTGACACGACAGGGCTGTTGCACCAGTTTTCAGCCGCCGCGGATCCACCGCTCGGTCGCTTCGTCGGCCGGGAAGTACGACTCGAGGGTGAGCTCCTGGGCGGTGACGTCGAGCGGCGTGCCGATGGTGGTGAGCATCGTGAAGAGGCGCAGCTCGTCGTCGCCGCGCCGGAGGTGGACGAGCGAGACCGGAGCGCCCGTCGCGGGTGTGCTCGCCGAGATGGCCTCGACGCCCGGGTACTGGCGCACCTCGTCGAGAAGCGCGCGTCGCGCCTCGTCGGTCGGGAACGTGGTGCATTCCCGCTCGAGGCGCTCGAGGGCTACCTGGGCCACCTCGAGCCAGTTGACGAGGAAGGGCCGCATGCCGCCCGGGTGGAGCACCGCCCGCACCACGTTCGTCGCCACGCGCGGCTCGACGGTGGCCGGGTCGACGAAGTGCCCCAGCATTCGCATCGCGCCCTGGTTCATGCGCAGCACGTTCCAGCAGCGATCGACGAGCACGGCGCCGTAGGGTTCTTGCTGCTGGAGCAGCAGCTCGATGGCCCGGCGCACCGGCGCGAGCTCCAGGCTCTCGAACGCGCTCGAGGTGTAGACGGGCGCGAAGCCGGCGCTGGTGAGCATGACGTTGCGCTCCTTCAGCTCGAGCTCGAGCGCGCTCGCCAGCAGCAGCACCATCTCGCGGCTCGGCTTCGACTTGCCCGTTTCGAGGTAGCTCAGGTGACGGGTCGAGATCTCGGCGTCGAGCGCAAGCTGCTCCTGTGACAACCGCCGGGACGTCCGCCAGCGTTTGAGCAACCCTGGGAACCCGTCACGCATCATCATGGGTCGACTCTACCGGGAGCCGGGCCACGGCCCATGACCTCTGACGTCATGGCAGCTCGTCCGATTCGCCGCCAGAAGGACGACACACTCGCAGTCCAGGAGCCTCTCCCATGCGTCTCGTCGGTCTCGTCCTTGCCTTCCTTGCGTTCACTGGCTGGACCCTTTCCATCGTCGCCCAGCTCGGCTTCCCCGCCCTCGCATCGCTGCTCTCCGAGAACGGCCACGCCCAGCAGATCCTCGTCGACCTGGTCATTGCGGTGGCGGTCGCCTGGGTGTGGCTGGTTCCGGACGCACGGGCGCTCGGAATGAACCCCTGGCCCTACGTCATCGCCACGCCGGTCACCGGCTGCATCGCGGTGCTGGCGTTCCTCATTCACCGCGAGCTCGTGCTGCGGCGTAGCGTCAGCGGCGGCGCCTCGCCGGCAGCAGCAGCGCGATGACGGCGGCGAGTCTCGCGGAGCCTGCGGATGGGCTCGGCCACGCCAGGACGAAGGGTGGAGCTGCAGGCTGCCTGCGGAGCCGCGTGGAGCCCAGACACGACCGGGCCCGGTTGCGTTCGCGCGCCGCCTTGGCTTGAGTGCGCCCCGTACGGCCGGTTGCCCACAGGAGTCCCCCGCATGTCGCTCCGCCTCGCCGCCCTCTTCGGCGCTCTGTCACTCGCTGCACTCTCCGGCTGTGGCGGCACCCGCTTCACGTGCGACCCGTCGACCTGCCCCACGGGGTGCTGCAGCGCGACCACCGGCCGCTGTGAGCCCGGAACGTCGACCGAGGCGTGCGGCTCGAGCGGAGCGACCTGTTCGAGCTGCGCCGCTGGACAGACCTGCGTCGCGAACGCCTGCGTCACGCCGAACACCGCGGGCGGCAGCACGGCCGGTGGCGCGTCGGGGGGCGGCGAGGCTGGAGGCTCCGGTGGCGGCGCCGCGGCCGGCGGAACGGCTGGTGGCGGCAGCGCGGGAGGCTCGACCATTCAAGGCCCCGTCACCTGGTACAAAGACGTGTTGCCCGTCACCCAGACGAAGTGCCTGTCGTGCCACCGCATGGGCGGCATCGGGCCCTTCCCGCTCGAGACGTACGCGCAGGCCCGCCCCATGGCCGCCGCCATGAAGGACGCCGTCGTCGCGCGCCGCATGCCCCCGTGGATGCCGTCGGCCACCTGCGGCACGCCCTTCGTCAACGACGGCAGCCTCTCGCCGACGCAGATCGCGACGCTCGCGAAGTGGGCTGACGACGGCGCGCCCGAGGGCAACCCGGCCGACGCGCCACCTCCGCCGGGACCCGTCGGCCAGCTGCCGCGCGTCGACACCACACTCACCATGAGCGAGTCGTACACGCCCACGGCCGCCCGCACCGACGACTACCGCTGCTTCATCGTCGACCCTGCTCTCTCAGGCGCGCGCTTCGTGACGGGCTACGACATCCTCCCTGGCGTCACCGCCGAGGTGCACCACGTCATCGTCTACATCGTCGACCGCGCCGCGGCGCGCACGAAGGACATGGGCGAGGCCGGACCGGGGTGGACCTGCTACGGCGACTCTGGCGTGTCGAACAGCCCGGGCCCGATCGGCGCGTGGGCTCCGGGAACGGGCGCCGTCGTGTACCCCGCGGGTACCGGCATTCAGCTCCAGCCGAGCCAGGCCCTGGCGATGCAGATCCACTACAACACCAACGGCGGCACCCGCACGCCCGACCAGACGGCCATCAAGCTCATGTACGCCCCCGCGGGCGCGAGCGTCACCAACGCGTATCTGCTCCCGCTCGTCGGCAACGGCTTCACCATTCCGCCGAACTCGATGGGCTACACGCACACCCGCTCGTTCGCGAACCCGACGCGCGTGCTGCCCATCAAGGTGTACGGCCTGATGCCGCACATGCACACGCTCGGAAAACGCATCACCATCGCGGGCGTTCCCTCGGCGAACACCGAAGATTGCCTCGTCGACATTCCCCGCTGGGACTTCCACTGGCAGTCGCAGTACTTCCGCCCGCAGCCGTACACCGTGCCAGCGAACGGCTCGCTCAAGATGACCTGCACGTGGGACAACCCGACGACCCGCACCGTGCGCTGGGGCGAAGGCACCGACGACGAGATGTGCTTCGCGTACATCTACGCGACGCCGTGATGCACAGCGCGGGGACTTCGGAGTAGACGCTTCGCGCATGAGCTACACGGTCCTCGCGCGGAAGTACCGGCCCCAGGCGTTCGAAGAGATGACGGGCCAGGAGCACGTGGTCCGCACCGTCGAGAACGCCATCAAGCTCGACCGCGTCGCCCACGCGTACCTGTTCGCTGGCCCGCGCGGCGTCGGCAAGACCACCGCCGCCCGCCTGCTGGCGCGTGCGCTCAACTGCGAGCAGGGCCCGACCTCGACGCCGTGCGGAACCTGCCGGGCCTGCACCGAGATTCGCGACGGCATCTCGACCGACGTGCAGGAGATCGACGGCGCCTCGAACAACGGCGTCGAGAACGTGCGCGAGATTCGCGAGAACGCGAAGTACCAACCGCAGCGCGACCGCTTCAAGATCTACATCATCGACGAGGTGCACATGCTCTCGGGCGCCGCGTTCAACGCGCTGCTCAAGACGCTCGAGGAGCCGCCCGGCCACGTGAAGTTCATCTTCGCGACCACCGAGGCGCACAAGCTGCCCGACACGATTCTGTCGCGCTGCCAGCGGCACAACTTCCGCCGCATCTCGCAGGCCGCCATGCTCAAGCGGCTCAAGGAGATCGCCCAGCTCGAGCAGGTGAAGGTGAGCGACTCGGCGCTGTCGATGATCGTCCGACAGTCCGAGGGCGGCATGCGCGACGCGCTCTCACTGATGGATCAGGTGCTCTCGGCCTGCGGCAACGCGCCCAAGGACGACGAGGTGGCCGAGGCGCTGGGCACCATCGATCGCACCGTGGTGCACGGGCTTGCCCGGGCGCTGGTGACGCGTGACGCCACCACGGTGCTCAAACACACCGAGGAGGTGTGGAACCGCGGCGTCGATCTCCGCCGCCTGGCGGAGGACCTCGCGTGGTGGCTGCGGCACCTCTTCGTGGCCAAGGCGACGGGCGCGGCTCCCGAAGAGCTCGCCGATACGGATCGTGAGGCGGTGGTCGCGCTCGCCCGTGACGCGGACGCGGCGCAGCTCGCGCGCCTGTTCGACGTGGTGCACTCCGGGGTGTGGGAGATCGCCCGCGCGCCGCAGCCGAAGCTCGCTTTCGAGATGACGTTGCTCAAGGGGCTCCACCTGGCGCCAGCGGCGTCGCTTCCCGAGCTGATCAGCCGCGTCGAGAAGCTCGCGTCGGGCCAGGGCGCGAGCGCCGGAGCGCCTGGGGGTCGCTCCGCTCCCGCTCCCTTTCGCGCCTGAGCCGCCGCGGTCAGCGTACGCCGCGCAGCCTGCGAGTTCCGGGCAGGCAGCACGCGCTGCGCAGCCCGCGAGTTCCGTGCAGGCTGCAGACGCCGCGCAGCCCGCGAGCTCAACGCAGGCCGCACGCGCCGCCCCGCCCGCACACGCCGCGCAGCATGCGAGCTCCACGCAGCGCACGAACTCCACCCAGGCCGCTCACGCCGCGCAGCCCGCGCAGCCCGCACACGCCGCCCCGCCCGCACACGAAGCGCAGCCTGCACACGCAGCGCAGTCCTCGAGTTCCACGCAGGCCGCACACGCCGCGCAGCCCGCACACGCCTCACAGCCTGAGGTCCGCCTCGTCAACCGTACCCTGGCCGGTTGGCCCAGCCCGGCCGACGACGGCACCGTGGATGAGCGCCTCTTCGCGCCAGAAGGAAGCGCCGAGGGCTGCGCATCGGGTGAGTGTCTGCCTGAAGCACCGCTGGCAGCAGCGCCGGCAGGACACGCCTCGGACCCGGGAAGCGCCGCGGGCCCCGCGGCTGGGGTGACCGGAGCTGGCCGTCCCGCCGCGCCCCGCGGCGCCCCGGCTCGGTCCGTACCTGCGTCGAGCCTCGGGACTCCGGACGGCGGAGCCGTGACGGGCAATGGTGCCGCCGGCGCTCAGCCCGGTGCGACCACCCCAGGCGGCCTCGCACGGCCAGGACCGCAGGCCGGCCTCGATCGTTGGCGCGCGGCGGTCGAGGCGCTGCGGGCCGAGTCTCCGCGGCACGGCAAGTCCTTGAGCTACGGGCGCTTCGTCTCGATGGAGCCCGGCACCATCAAGCTTGCCTTCCCGGCCGATGCCGGCTTTCACCGCACCACCGTCTTCGGCATGTCGCGCCAGCTCATCGAAGAGGCGCTCTCGAAACACTTCGGCCGCCCCACCCGTGTCGCCGAAGAGACCGGCCCCCAGGCCCTCGTCGGCACCGCGCCGTCCATTGCCGAAGAAGAGGCGAAGCAGACCGCCGCGCGCCACAGCGCCATCGACGCCCGCGTGGCCCAGCACCCAGCCATCCGCAACGTGCTGTCGATCCTCGGCGGAGCGGTCGAGCACGTGCAGTACCTCGAGCCCGTTCGCGAAGCGCCCTCGCTGGTGCCCGCAAGCGCGGTGCCCGACGACGACTGACCCGGCTGTTCAGCCCGCCACGAATCCGCTACAGCCCCACCCCACTTCCACCGGAGACGTGCACGATGCCTGGAGTCGATCTCAACTACTTCATCCGTCAGGCGAACAAGCTCACCGAGCAGATCGAGAAGCGCAAGACCGAGCTCGCCGCCGAGACCGTCGAGGGCCAGGCCGCCGATGGCCTCGTCACCGTCGTCGCCACCGCCAACCAGGAGATCAAGAGCATCAAGATCGACCCCAAGGCCGTGGGCGATCACGCCATGCTCGAAGACCTCGTCACGGCCGCGGTGAACGCCGCGCTCACGAAGTCGAAGGAGCACCAGGCCGCCGAGCTCGCGAAGATCTCGAAGGGCATCAAGATCCCCGGCATCACCTGAGGCCGAGCCGCACGTGACGCCTGACGCGATCAACCGCCTCGTCGCGCAGCTCGCGCGATTGCCGGGCATCGGCGAGAAGACGGCCCAGCGGCTGTCGTTTCACCTCCTGCGCACGCCCGACCTCGCGCGCGGGCTGTCAAACGCGCTCGTCGAGGTCGTCGACCGGGTGAAGCTGTGCCCCCGCTGCTTCAGCCTGCACGACGGCCCCGAAGACACCCGCTGCGGCTTCTGCACCGACACGCGCCGCGAGGACCGGGTGCTGTGCGTCGTCGAGGGCATCTCGGACGAGCTGGCCATCGAGCGTACGAAGGAGTTCCGCGGGCGCTACCACGTGCTGCACGGCGTGCTGTCTCCGCTCGAGGGCATCGGGCCCGAGCAGCTGCGCATCAAGGAGCTGCTCTCGCGGCTGGGCGACTCGAGCGTCGAAGAGATCATCGTCGCCACCAACCCCGACGTCGAAGGCGAGGCGACCGCGCTGTACCTCACGCGGCTCCTCAAGCCGATGGGCCTCAAGGTGTCTCGCCTCGCCCAGGGCATCCCCATGGGCGGCGACCTCGAGTACGCCGACCAGGCCACGCTCGCGCGCGCGCTGTCGGCCCGCCGGGAGTTGTGAGCCGTCGCCTGACCGAGCAGGCTCGGGGCGCGCCATGATCCTCGAGGTGATCGCCTCCGTCGTCGTCGCCGCGCCGACTGTCGTGTGGTCGACCGAGGCCCGTGTCTCGGGCAAGACGCCCGGCCGGTTCCAGGCGAAGGGCCTCACCCCCGGCACGCTCTACAATCTCGTGACGCGCGGCACCTGCGAGGTGCGCGACACCCCTCGCCGGAAGCGGTGGCGGGAGCGGGTGAACCCCAGCGGCAACGTGCCCTTCGGCACGGGCTTTCGCGTGTTCGTTCCGGGCGAGGACTACCCGATCGGCGTCGACGACAACCGGCATCTGTTCCGGGCGCATGACGCCACCATCGAAGTGCGTGTCGAGGACCAGTCGAGCGGCTCGAACCCGCGCACCATCTGCCGTGTCACGTTCGTGGCGATCGAGACGATCGACTGAAGCGACGCAGAACGAAGTGGACCCCAAGCCCTTTCGCGGGGATAAAGGGTGAAAGACCGCTGGCCCTCTGCTACACCTTTCTCGCTTTTTTCTCCCTCAGGAGAGCTTCGACCTCATGGCCTCGCAGCTCGTGATGTACGAAGAGGAGTTCCACCGGATCAACGCGGTGTGCGACCGTTTGACCAAGGACGCCAACGCGAAGGTGGTCTTCCTCGTCGACAAGAACGGCCAGCTCATCTCGGCGGCCGGGCAGACGAACAACATCGACACCACGTCGCTGGCCAGCCTCACCGCCGGCAACGTGGCGGCCATGGGCGGCCTCGCCAAGCTGATCGGCGAGAACGAGTTCCCCAACCAGTTTCACGAGGGCGCGAAAGACTCGCTCTACATGACCCTGGTCGGCGGGCGCGTGGTGCTCGTCGTCATCTTCGACAACCGCACCTCGCTGGGCCTGGTGCGGCTGCGCATCAAGAAGGCTTCGGACGAGCTCGAGAAGATCTTCGCCGCGCTGGCCGCGCGTTCGGCCGCCCCCGGTGCCGGGTCTCCCTTCGCGGAGATCTCCGATGCCGACATCGACAACCTGTTCAGCGAGTAACCGGGCCCGCCATGTCCTTTATCAACTACTCAAGCCGCGAGATTAACTGCAAAATCGTCTACTACGG
Organism: Myxococcaceae bacterium; assembly: GCA_033763395.1. Lineage (GTDB taxonomy): Bacteria > Myxococcota > Myxococcia > Myxococcales > Myxococcaceae > Xiheimicrobium. Next base: position 56,980 of record JANRKQ010000017.1, on the reverse strand, counting down.
CCCCGGGTTGTGCGGGAAGACGACGAACCTGCAGTACATCTACAACAAGACCAACCCCGAGACGAAGGGCAAGCTCATCTCGCTCTCGACCGAGACCGACCGCACGCTCTTCTTCGACTTCTTGCCCCTGTCGCTCGGTGAGATCCGCGGCTTCAAGACCCGCTTCCACCTCTACACGGTGCCCGGCCAGGTCTTCTACGACGCCTCGCGAAAGCTCATCTTGAAGGGCGTCGACGGCGTCGTCTTCGTGGCCGACTCGCAGGTCGAGCGCATGGAAGCGAACATCGAGTCGATGGAGAACCTGCGCGTCAACCTCGCCGAGCAGGGGTACGATCTCAACAAGATCCCCTTCGTCATTCAGTACAACAAGCGCGACCTGCCGAACGCGGTCTCCGTCGAGGAGCTGCGCAAGGTGCTCAACCCGCGCAACGTGCAGGATCACCAGGCCGTGGCACCGACCGGCGTCGGCGTCTTCGACACGCTCAAGGGCGTGGCGAAGCTCGTCCTCACCGAGCTGAAGAAGGGTGGACAATGAGCATTCGCCGTCTCGTCGGGCTCACCGTGCTCTTCGGCGCGGTGGCCTTCGCCCAGACGCCGGCTCCGGGGGGAGCATCGACACCGGCTCCGTCGCCGGCACCCGCAGCGGCATCGACGCCCAACCCGCAGACCGCGGACGAGGCGTTTCAGACCCGCGTCAAGCAGCTCGAAGAGCAGGTCGTCGACCTGAAAGAGAAGATCTTCCGCACCAAGGCCCGCCTCCTGCTGCTCCAGGAAACGGTGCTCGGCGGTGACATCTCGCAGGGCGCCCGCGCCGTCATCTACCACCGCAAGGAGATGAGCTCGCAGTTCGTGCTCGAGTCGGTGGCCTACGCGCTCGACGGCGCCCCCATCTTCACGAAGGTCGACACCAACGACGACCTCAACAAGCGTGAAGAGTTCGAGATCTTCAACGGCCGCATCGTGCCCGGCAACCACCAGATCGCCGTGCGCATGGTGTACCGCGGCGCGGGCGGCGTCTTCAGCTACGCCGAGGGCTACAAGTTCAAGATCCAGTCGAACCAGACCTTCACCGCCGAGGGCGGCAAGGTGACCATCGTCAAGGTGGTGGGCTACGAGAAGGGCGGCATCACGGCCGAGATGAAGGACAAGCCGGCGATCCGCTACGACATCACCTCGACGAAGGAGCAGGCCGGCTCGAGCGCCCCACCCGCGGGTGATCCAGCCCAGCCCGCTCCGGCAACCAACCCCTAACGGATCTCCAAGGACTTCTCGCGCGTGCGTCGGGCTCTGCCGCTGAGCAGCGTCGTCGAAGCCTCCCGGTGGGCGGCCCTGGTGTGCCTCGTCTCGGCGACGGCGAGCCTCGCCCAGTCCGTCACCGAGCTGACGGGCCGCACCGAGACCGCGGCGGCGCTGGTGAAGAAGGCGTCGAACGACATCGAGCTGGTGGAGCGGCAGTACACGCTCGTCGCCGAGCCGTCGGACGAGGCCTCGCGCCTGCAGCGCTTCTCTGACGGCGAGATTCAGTACCTGCTGGCCGACTACGCCACCGCGGCGGTGCTGTTCTACGACCTGGTCGCGAACAAGGAGTTTCAGCAGAACGCGCGCTACGCCGACGCGCTCTTCTACCTGTCGGACTCGTTGTACCAGCAGAAGAACTACCTCGGCGCGCGGCTCTACCTGCGGCAGCTGCTCGACCTGCGCGGCAAGCACTACAAGGAGGCGCTCGCGCGGTACCTCGAGATCGCCGGGCGGCTCAACTTCTTCGTCGGCATCGACGACTACATCACCCAGGCGCGCGGGCTGGCGGGCGGCGCGCTCGCGCCCGAGCTCGCGTACGTCTACGGCAAGTGGCTCTTCCGCCGGAACGACCTCACCGTCGAGGAGCGCGTGCCGAAGGCCCAGCAGGTGTTCGACGGGCTCGCGCGCGAGGCCGGCGGCCCGTTGCGGCTGCAGAGCATCTACTTCATCGGTGTCGGCCACGTGCGGCTCAAGGCGTGGGAGCAGGCCATCGAGTCCTTCACGCAGGTGACGAAGATGACGGCCCGCGACGGGCGCGACCGGCAGGTGCAGGAGCTCGCGGAGGTCTCGCTCGGCCGCGTCTTCTTCGAGGTGGGCAAGTACGACGAGGCCATCGAGCACTACTCGCGGGTGCCGCAGCAGTCCGACAACTTCCCCGACTCGCTGTACGAGATCGCCTGGTGCTACGTGAGAAAGGGCGAGCTGCGCAAGGCGAAGGACGCCACCGAGGTGCTCCTGCTGGTGGCCGAGAACTCGGTGCTCGCGCCCGAGGCGAAGATCCTCCAGGGCACGCTGCTCCAGAAGCTGCAGAAGTACGAAGAGGCCCTCGACACCTACAACGGCGTCATCAACGAGTACGCGCCGGTGCGCGACGAGATCGAAGCGCTCCTGTCCGTGAACAAGGACCCGGTGGCCTACTTCGACGAGCTGCTGGCGCGGAACGAGAAGACGCTCGACGTGACGAAGCTGCTGCCGCCCACCGCGCTCAAGTGGGCCAGCACCCGCGAAGACGTGGCCGACGCCGTCGCCATCACCACCGCTCTCGACGAGAGCCGCAAGGGCCTGGCCGAGTCGAAGGCCATCGCCGACCGCATCCTCAAGTCGCTCGACGAGCGCGGCGTCGACTCGTTCCCCCTGCTCCAGGAAGGCTACAGCCGGGCCGCCGCCGTCGAGACCGCGGTGACGCGCGCGGAAGAGGCCCTCACCGGCATCGAGGGTGAGCTCGTCGGCAGCAAGCTGTCGGGCGAGCAGCAGGCCCAGCTCGCCCAGGTGCGCGCGCAGGAGCAGGCGCTCAAGACCCGCATCGACACCCTGCCCACCACCTCGGAGCAGGTCTCGGAGCGCAAGGCCCGCATCCAGAAGAAGATCGACGAGCTCGAGCGGCAGGCCTTTCAGCTCTCCATCGAGCTCCAGTCGCAGGCCGCGCAGCTGGTCGCGATTCGCAAGTTCGTCGACGACACCCGCTCGCAGCGCAAGGGCCGCACCACCACCGACGACGAGAAGGCCTTCCTCGAGCGCGTCACCAACGAGCAGAACGGCATCGACGCCACGCTGGCCGAGGTCGAGGACCTGCGGAAGACGCTGATGGCCGAGCGCTCGAACGCCGACAAGGCCGTCAGCGGCGAAGACGCGCTCCGCCGGCAGTACGCGGCGGTGCTCGACCAGGAGCGCGCCATCTTCAACCAGCTCCGCGCCGGCCTGTCGGAAGACGCGCGCCGGCTGCTCGGCCGCATCGACGTGGTGCGCGCCGACGCCGACAGCCTGAAGGACCGCGTCACGCGCGCCAAGGGCGTTATTCGTGAGCGCGTGGAGCGGCGGGCCCAGAAGCTGCGCGAGCAGGTGCTCGCCGAAGCCACCCTGCTCGAGGGCTTCTCGAAGGACACCGAGACCATCACCGGTGAGACGCGCAACCTCGTCGGTCGCATCGCCTTCGACAGCTTCCGCCGGGTGCAGAAGAGCTTCTACGACCTCGTGCTCAAGGCCGACGTCGGCGTCGTCGACGTCTCGTTCCAGCGCAAGCAGGACAAGACGTCAGAGATTCAGAAGAAGTCGGCCATGAAGGAGCGTGAGCTCAAGCAGCTCGCCGACGAGTTCAAGGACGTCTTGAAGGACGTGGACTGAAAACCCGTGAAGACGACCGCCTCCACCACGTGGTTCCTCGCCGTCGCGCTCGTGGCCTCGAGCCTCGCCCTCGCGCAGGCGAAGGGCGGCGCGAAGACCCCATCGAAGCCCGCCGCCGGCAAGGCCGACGCAGGCACCCCCGACGCCGGGGTGGCGACCGGCCCGCAGATGCCGGCGCTCCCGCCCGCCACCGACGCGCGCAGCGACCAGCCGCCCGAGCCCGCGAAGCCGAAGACCCGGTACTACGAGGGCATGGGCCGCACCGAGGAGCAGAAGCGGCTCCTCGAAGAGCTGAGCCAGGCCATCGCGACGTACGAGGAGGAGTCGAAGGAGTTCAAGCGCGAGGTCCAGCTCCTCATCGAGAAGAAGTACGAGGAGAAGAAGAACACGCTGGCCAACTCGTACGAGAAGGCCATTCGCGACCTCGAGGTGCTCGAGCGCAAGGAGCGCCTCGACGCCATCGCGGCCTTCGAGGAGTTCCTCCTCCGCTACCCGAACGACCCGCGCTACTCGCCTGACGTCATGTTCCGCCTGGCCGAGCTCTATTACGAGCGCTCGTCGGACGACCACACGGTGGCGATGCGCGACTACCAGGACGCCATCAACAAGCTCGACCCCGAGAAGAACCCCACCCCGCCGCCCGAGCCGAAGATCGACTTCGGCAAGTCGATCGCGCTCTACCAGCGCCTCATCAAGGACTTCCCCTCGTACAAGCTGAACGACGCGGCCTACTACCTGCTCGGCTACTGCCAGGAGAAGCAGGAGAAGTTCGACGACGCGCGGCTCGCCTACGAGCAGCTCATCGCGGCGTACCCGAAGTCGAAGTTCACCACCGAGGCGTGGGTGCGCCTGGGCGAGTACTACTTCGATGCCTACGACGTGCCCGACGCGCTCCCCAGGGCGGCCGAGGCCTACGAGAACGCCATCAAGGACACCACCCACCCGCTCTACGACAAGGCGCTCTACAAGCTCGGGTGGACCTACTACCGAATGGACCGCTTCGACGAGTCCGTGGCGCGCTTCTTCGCGCTGGCCGACTACTACGAGGCCGAAGCGAAGAAGAAGGGTGAGGAAGAGGTGGGCGGCGACCTGCGCACCGAGGCGCTCCAGTACACCGCCATCAGCTTCGTCGACGAGAAGTGGGGCTCGCTCGCCAAGGCCCAGGAGCTGTTCGCCAAGCTGGGCGGCCGCCGCTACGAGGGCGAGGTCTACCGGCGCATGGCCGACGTCTACTTCGACCAGACCAAGCACCCCGAGGCCATCGAGGCCTACCGGCTGGTGCTCCAGAAAGATCCGCTCAACAAAGACGCGCCGCAGATTCAGCAGCGCATCGTGCAGGCCTACGAGCGCGACCGGAAGCTGGAAGAGGCGTTCGCCGAGTCGTCGAAGCTCGCCAACATGTTCGTGCCCGGCACGCCGTGGCACGAGAAGTGGAAGCGTGATCCCGACGTGATTCTCGCCGCCGGCGACCTCGCGGAGCAGAGCCTCTACCGCACGGCGATTTATCACCACCAGCAGGCGCTCGTGTACAAGCAGGAGCAGAAGTTCGACCAGGCGAAGTCGGCCTTCGAGACGGCAGCGAAGGCGTACCAGAGCTACCTGGGCCGCTTCCCCCGCTCGAAGAACGCCTACGAGATGGAGTTCTACTGGGCCGAGTGCCTGTACAACTCGTTCCAGTTCGCCGACGCCGCGAAGCACTACGCCGCCGTGCGCGACTCGAGCCAGGACGTGAAGTACCTCAACGACGCGGCCTACTCGGCCGTGCTCGCCTGGCAGAAGCAGCTCGACCTCGAGATCAAGACCGGCCAGACGCCGAGGATCGAGGTGAAGACCTCGAAGGACTACCCGGAAGGCTCGGCGCTGCCCAGGCCCATCGAGCTCACCGAGGCCGAGAAGCAGTACGTCGCCAACTCGGACAAGTTCCTTGAGCGCGTGAAGGCCGGCGACGAGAAGGCTCCGGGCATCGCCTACCGCGCGGCCGAGATCTTCTACACGCACAACCAGTTCGACGAGGCCCGCAAGCGCTTCGACGCCATCATCACGAACTTCCCGAAGACCGAGATCGCCCAGTACGCGGTGAACCTCACCATCGAGTCCTTCCTCATCGAGAAGAACTTCACGGCGGTCGAAGACTTCTCGCAGAAGTTCCTCGCCAACAAGGACGTCATCGACCCGAAGTCGAAGCTCGGCACCGAGCTCGTGAAGTTCAACCTCGGCGCGAAGTTCAAGCGCGCCGAAGAGCTCATGGCCAAGGGCGAGTACGACTCGGCGGCCAAGAAGTACATCGAGCTGGTGCAGGCTGAGCCGAAGCACGAGTTCGCCGACAAGGCGCTCAACAACGCGGCCGTCTGCTACGAGAACGTGCAGCGCTTCGACTCGGCCCTGCGGCTCTACGAGCGCATCTTCAGCGAGTACCCGAACTCGACGCTCGCCGACTCGGCCCTCTTCCGCGTCGCCGTCAACGCCGAGCGCTCGTACGACTACGACAAGGCCATCGAGAAGTACCAGAAGCTGGTGAAGGACTACCCGCAGGCGAAGGACCGCGAGAACGCGCTCTTCAACACCGCGCGGCTCCTCGAGGCGCTCCAGCGCTACAACGAGGCGGCCGCCGCCTACCTGCGCTTCGCCGACACGTACCCGAAGAGTGAAGAGGCTCCGAAGAACCAGTTCCGCGCCGCGCTCATCTACGAGAAGACGCAGGACTGGCAGAAGGAGATCGGCGCGCTCAACGAGTTCGTGAGCAAGTTCTCGAAGGACCCCAAGCAGGTCGAGCTCGTCGTCGACGCGAAGAAGCGCATCGGTGACGCCTACGACAAGGTGAACAAGGACGGCGAGGCGCGCAAGGCCTGGGCCGCGGCCGCTGACGAGTTCGATCGCCGGGCCCTGAAGCCCGAGGCCAACCCCATCGCGGCCGACGCGGCGGCGTACTCCCGCTTCCAGCTCGCCGAGGTCGTGTTCGCCGACTTCGACCGCATGAAGATCGCCGGCTCGGGCAAGGCGCTCGAGAACTCGCTCAAGGCCAAGAAGGAGTCGGTGAAGAAGGTGAACACCGCCTACGACGACGTCGTGAAGTACAAGCGCGCCGAGTGGACGCTCGCCGCCTTCTACCGCAAGGGCTACGCCCTCGAGCGCTTCGCCCAGGCCGTGCTCGAGACGCCCGTGCCGCCCGAGGTGAAACGGCTCGGTGAAGAGGCCGTCGTCACCTACCAGGACCTGCTGGCCACGCAGACGGTTGCCCTCGAAGACAAGGCCGTCGAGAACTACGCGGCGACCATCGCCGAGGCGCGCAAGATGCGCATCTCGAACGAGTGGACCAAGAAGACGCTCGAGGCGCTCAACCGCTTCCGCCCGAAGGACTACCCGGTGCTCAAGGAGCCCAAGGTGCAGGTGTCGGGTGACGGCGCGTTCTCCGAAGGCGCGGTGCCCACCATCGACGGCGTCAAGGAGCGGGCGGCGGCGCAGAAGCTCAAGACGGAGGACGAGAAGTGAGCCGCGTGAGCGCCAGCGCCGGGCCCGTGCTCGCCCTCGCCTTCCTCGTGGGCTGCGCCACCGCGCCCGAGAAGAAGCCCGACGCCGATCTCTCGAAGGCCCCGGCCGAGACGCCCGAGGTGCCCTACGAGCCGCCCTCGAAGCCCGCGCCCGCGGCCGAGGCGCCGAAGGCCGAGCAGCCTGCGGCCGGAGGGCCCGCGCCCGCGCCCGTCGTCGAGGAGCCTCCCCCACCGCCGAAGCCCCGCTATGACACGGCCACCGCGGCCTCGTTCAAAGAGGCGAGCCAGGCGCTGATGGGCGGCAACCTCGATTCGGCCGAGCGTGGCTTCCGCGACGTGCTCTCGCGCAACGACAAGGCCGACCACGCCTGGACGAACCTCGGCATCATCGCCGAGCGTAAGGGCGACCTGTCGGCGGCCGAGTCGAACTACCGCAAGGCCCTGGGCGTCAACCCCGTGCAGGACGCCGCGTGGGACCGGCTGGCGCGCCTGTCGTGCCGCACCAAGCGGTGCGCGCAGATCGACGCCGAGCTGCGCTCCACCATCGCGCAGAACCCGGCGGCGCTCGGCCCCCGCATCGCGCTCGTCTACGCCCAGTGGCAGCAGGGCAAGCTCGAGCCCGCGGCAGCCGAGGCGAAGAAGGTGCTCAAGGCCGACGAGCGCAACGTGCGCGCGATGCAGCTGCTCGCGCAGGTGTACCTGAAAGAAGGCAAGGTCGAGCTCGCCCGCCTCATCCTCGAGAACGCGCGCGACATCGACCGCGAAGACGCCAGCACCCAGTACATGCTGGGCCTCGTGTACCTGCAGCTGAAGCAGCGGCCCATCGCCGTCGAGTCGCTGCGGCTGGCCTCGCAGCTCCAGCCCGACTTCGCCGAGGCCCGCAACGCCTTCGGCGCCCTGCTCATCGAGAACCAGGACTACGAGGGCGCGGCGCGCGAGCTCGAGGCGGCGGTGGCGTCGGCGCCCGAGTACACCCTCGCCTACCTGAACCTCGCCTCGGCGTACCGCGGCCTCCAGCAGCTGCCAAAGGCCATCGAGCTCTACCAGCGGGTGCTCAAGACGCGCCCCGACGTCGTCGACACGTACTTCAACCTCGGCATCACCTACCTCGACTCCGAGGTGCCCGGCACCGACACGGTGCAGCGCTTCAAGACGGCCATCGACTACTTCAACCAGTACCGCGCGCGGGGCGGCAAAGATGACCGCGTCGACCAGTACGTGAAGGACGCGAACAAGGGCATCGAGAAGGAAGAGCGCCGCAAGGAGCGCGAGAAGAAGGACGCGCTGCGGAAGATCGAGCAGGACAAGAAGAAGGCCGAAGATGAGGTGCGCGCGAAGGCCGAGGCCGAAGCGAAGGCCAAAGCCGATGCCGAGGCAAAGGCGAAGGCTGACGCAGAGGCCGCCGCGAAAGCAGAAGCCGACGCGAAGAAGAAGGCCGAGGCGGACGCGAAGAAGGCCGCTGAAGACGCCAAGAAGGCCGAGGCTGACGCGAAGAAGAAGGCCGCCGAAGACGCCAAGAAGGCGGCCGCCGACGCGAAGGCCCAGGCCGCCCTCGAGAAGGCCGAAGCCGCCGCGCGCGCGAAGGCCGAGGCCGAGGCGAAGAAGAAGGCCGACGCCGAAGCGAAGAAGGCCGCGGCCGAGGCGAAGAAGAAGCCCGCTGGCGGCGCCAAGCTCTCGGACGACGAAGAGCCGGCCCCCGCTCCCAAACCGCCCGCTGGTGGCGGTAAGCTGGCCGACGACGAGAAATGAAATGAGGCGCGCGATGCGAACGGTGGCGGTGTTGGTGGTGTTGGCTGCGTCGGCCGTGCTCGCGCAGGCCCCAGCGGGGGGCGCCCCCAAGAAGAAGAAGGTCATTCGCCTCGACGCCATCACCGTCGAGGGCCGCATTCAGAAGCCGCAGGCCTTCTACATTCTCCAGCGCTCCACCCTGAACTTCGACGAGCTCAACCGCGCCGAGACCTTCATTCCCAAGGTCGAGAAGAGCGTCGACAAAGAAGCGTTCTAGCAACGACTCGCTGCAATCCTTGTGGGCCGCGGCCTTCAGGGTTACGACTCCAGCCTGTCTTCACGGATTTCAATGGTTTTGCGCGGTGGAACCTGAACCGCGTCGAATTGTCGAAGGGTCACCATGGCGACCGCGCCCGCAGCTGCGAAGAACCTGAGAATCGCCCTCATCCAGGGCTCGAAGATCACCGAAGACCGCACCTTCAAGAAGCGGGTGCCGGTCACCGTCGGCCAGGACGCGAAGAACACCCTCGTGGTGCCGGTGTCGAACCTGCCGACCTCGTTCACGCTCTTCGAGCTGGTGAACAACCAGTACTCCCTCGTCTTCAAGGCCGGCATGGACGGCAAGGTGACCGTCAACGGCGCCGAGCTCACCCTCCAGCAGGCGCGCGAGAAGGGGCTGGCCAAGTCCCGCGGCGACGCGCTGGTGCTTCCGCTCACCGACGCCTCGAAGGGCCGGGTCGCCCTGGGTGAAGTATCGGTGCTGTTCCAGTTCGTCACCCCGCCGCCAGAGCCCAAGAAGGAAGAGCTGCCGCCCACCGTCAAGGGCAGCTTCTTCTCGCAGATCGATCAGTTCTTCTTCCTCATCCTGGCGACGTCGATCTTCGTGCACTTCTCCGGCGCGACCTTCATCGCCTGCCAGCCGATGCCCGAAGAGAAGGAGCTCTCGCTCGAGGAGCTGCCCGACCGCTTCGTCAAGGCGATGATGCCGGTCGAGGTGAAGAAGCCCGAGCCGAAGGCCGAAGAGAAGGGCAAGACGGAAGAGAAGAAGCCCGAGAAGACGGAAGAGAAGACCGAGGTCGCCGAGGCCAAGGCCAAGCCGGCCACCAGCAACGAGCGCAAGGCGGAGCTGCAGAACAAGGTGGCCAAGACGGGCCTGCTGAAGATCATCGGCGCGTCGGGAGACGGCTCTGGCGCCTTCGCCGACGTGCTCGGCAGCTCCAATGGCGTGGGAGACGTCGCGAGCGCGCTGTCGGGCGCGGGCGGCGTCAACATGGCCACCGCCGAGGCGCTGGCGGCGGGCGGCCCCAAGGGCAGCGGCACCGGCAACGCGGCCGACATCGGCAGCCTGGGCACGGCCGGCGCTGGCAAGGTGAACCTCGAAGAGAAGGGCCCCGCGGCGATCCGCGGCAAGGTGGCCGACGCCACGCCCGAGGTCGAGAGCGCCGACATCGACCGCAACAAGCTCAACGCCTTTTTGCGTACGCGCATTCGCGCCATTCAGAACTGCTACGAGAAGGAGCTCAAGCGCAACCCGAGCCTCAAGGGCAAGGTGGTGGTGCGCTTCTCCATAACCACCGGCGGGCGGGCCTCGGGCATCGAGATCGATCAGGACACGCTGGGCAACGACGCCGTCTCGAGCTGCATCAGGACGACCATTCGCGGCTGGGTGTTCCCCTTCAAGCCCGACAGCGACGTCGAGGTCGCGTACCCGTTCGTCTTCTCGCCGGCCTCCTGACGGCGGCGCGCGCGTCTGGCAGAGTGCCAAGACGTGAACGTCGTCGAGATCCTCTCCGGGTCGTCGCTGTTCGACATGTTGTCGAATGACGAGCTGAGCGCCGTCGCGCAGTTGACGACGCTGCGCCGGTTCGAGCGGGACGCGCTGGTGTTTCAGGAAGGCGAGCTCGGCGACAGCCTCTTCGTGGTGGCCTCGGGCGAGGTCGAGGTGCTGCGGCGAGACCCCAGCGGCCAGCTGACGGCCATCGCCACCCTGGGGCCGGGCCAGTGCTTCGGCGAGATGAGCCTCATCGACAAGGAGTACCGCTCGGCCACCGTGCGGGCGCGCAGCGAGTGCGAGCTGCTCCATCTCGGCGCGGAGCAGCTCACCGCCTTTCGCAAGCAGCACCGCGATGGCTTCACCTTCGTCATCATCAACATCGCCCGCATGCTGTCGGCGCGGCTGCGCGAGGCGAACACGCGGCTGGCGGCCGTCAACCCGGGCCCCAGGCCGTGAACGACGCCGCCTGGACCGGGCACTCACGCTTTGGGTGAAACCTGCATTGACTTACATGGGCGTGGCCCCTAATGTTTTTGAACCTGTCGTTCTCCCGGGTGGGGGTCTTCCGTGACGTCTCGTTGGATCATGGTGCTGGTGGTGACGGGCGTGGCCGCGCTGGGCCTCGCTCAGAACAACCCGCCGCCGCCGCAGGCCGTCGAGGCCTCCAAGGTGCCGGATTCCGAGAAGCTCAGGGTGTCGTCTGACTCGTTGTCCGTCATGCGGGTCGCCCTCAAGGACGTGCTCCAGAAGCTCGAAGAGGCGCGCCAGACGAAGGACGTGGTGAAGCTCACCTGCGTGAACGAGAAGCTCACGCAGATCAAGGGCCTGTTGCGCATCAGCGAGCAGTCTGACGTGGCCCTGCAAGAGAGCGTGGCCCGCAAGGAGTCGCAGACGGCCGATCACGAGTTCACCAAGGTGACGATCGCCCGGCAGAAGGTCGACCAGCTCCGCGCCGAGGCCGAGCAGTGCATGGGACAGCTCGCGTTCCGAGCCGACGAGAACGCCACCGTCGAGGTCGAGACGCCCGACTACCTGCCCAAGAATGATCCGTCGTACGTGGGGCCGATCGCGCGCACGGTGGAGACCCGTTCTCCACCAGCGAGCCCGACGGGCCCGTAACCGGCTCTCGCCACGGTGAAATGACTTGGAGCGCGGGCGGGCTGTGCTACGGACGGCGGACCGATGAACTGGAGGGGAACTCGCGTGAGGTCGGGGGCGCTGTCCATCGCGATGTCGTGCGTCGCCGTCGCGGTATCGCTGGTCGGCTCGCCGGCGCTCGCGCAGTCCAGCGCGGTCCCCGCCCCTGTCGGCTTCAAGGTGGGCGACGGCCGCCTGCACCTGCTGGGTGAAATCGACACCCGCTTCGACTCGCTGGTGGGCCGGTTCTCCTCGGCCACGGCGAGCGACCCCGAGCTCATCTTCGTGCCGCGCCTCGGCGGCAGCTTCGGGCTCGAGACGCCCTCGACGCTGGTGAAGTTCAACGCCAACGCCGAGTACCTCATCTTCTCGGGCCTGCTGACGCCCCAGTCGAGGCAGCTCTCGCGGCTCCAGGCGCTCGTCGGGCTCGAGACGGAGTTCAACCGCGACGGGGCCGTCTCGGTGCAGATCGGCGACAACTTCACCCGCTCCGACCGGACGCAGAACGCGGCGGCCGGCATCGGCATCATCTCGCTGTTCAACGCGCTCTACCTGGCGGTGCCGATTCGCCCCGGTGGCCGCGCGCTCGAGTTCACTCCCCGCATCACGTGGGGCGTCGAGTTCTTCGAGCCGCTTCTGACCGGCCTCACATCGTGCCCCGCCGGTGACGTCACCTGCAACCCGGCGCTGCTGAGCACGATGAGCTACAGCAACCTGAACTTCGCGCTGTCGTCGCGCTACAAGTTCCTGCCGAAGACGTCTGCGCTGCTCGACATCAACTTCGACTACCGCACCTACTGGAACGCGACGGCCACGACGAACCCGCCGGCGAACATCCTCCGGGGGCGGCTTGGTCTGGCCGGCCTCATCACGCCGCGGTTCTCGGCCACGCTCCTCGCGGGCGCTGCGTACGACTTTGGCGTGACGCGCGCCATCGCGCCCATCGGGCAGGCCGAGCTGACGTACCTCGTGGGTGACAGCACCTCGGTGTCGATCGGCTACACGCGCGATCTGCTGCCGGTGCCTGCGTTCGGCGCCTTCGCGAACGATCGCGGCTACCTCAACGCGCGGCTGGGCTTCCTGCAGGACCGGCTGCAGCTCAACGGCACCGCGGCGGTCGACTACTTCACGTTCTTCCAGGCATCGATGATGCCCGGACTGGGCACGTCGGCCCGGCAGGACCTGCTGATCAGCCTCAACGTCGGGCCCACCTTCGTGGTGACGTCGTGGTTCCTCATCGGCGCCACCTACGGCCTGGGCTACCGCACGTCACCCCAGCAGGTGGCGCAGACGGGCATCAACTTCATCCGCCACGAGGCGAACCTGCGGCTCACCTTCCGGTACTGAAGGAGCCGATGCCTCGCCTCGCTGCCCTCACCCTGCCCCTCGCGCTGGCCCTCGTGGCGGCGTGCAAGACGCCCCGGCCGCTCGGTGGCCAGCTCCGCCCCGATGAGCTCGGCCTGCCCGACGGAGGTGTGGGCTCGAACACGCTCGGCACCGGCGACTTCCTCGAGGTGCGCGTGTACCAGGAGCCCGATCTCTCGGGCATCTTCCGCGTCTCGCCCGAGGGCGTCATCGACTACCCCCTGTGCGGCAAGGTGCAGGTGTCGACGCTCACGCCCAGCCTGGCGGCCGACGCCATCAACGGGTGCCTCAAGCAGGGCTACGTGCGCCGCCCGCAGGTGACGGTGATGGTGAAGGAGTTCAACTCGAAGCGCATCTTCGTCTTCGGCGACGTGTCGAAGCCCGGGTCGTTCCCCTACGAAGAGGGCATGACGATCGTCTCGGCGGTGAGCGCGGCCGGTGGGTTCAACCGCACGGCGGCGCGCAACGGCGTCAACATCACCCGGCTCATCGAGGGGCGAGAGACGCGGGTACCGGTGAAGGTGGACGACATCATCAACGGCAGCCAGAAGAACTTCACCCTGCTGCCGGGTGACATCGTCTTCGTGCCCGAAGCGATCTTCTGACTGTAAGTCGCCGCATGCCACCCGACGAGGCCGCGGGGGTGCCGAAGTCAGTCGGCGCACCGCGACCGTCCAGCCCCTTTCCCCCTCGAACATCGCGGCGGCGGCGTGAGGGACCCGTCGCTGACCTCGCGTGCCGCCTGGTCCGAGGCGCGGCTCCTTTGGAACGCGCAGAGCGGGGTCCACCATCGAGGGCCGCATGTCGGCCGTGGCAGCTCGAATCGACGAGCGCTCTCCGCGCGTAGGCTCCCTTGATGCGGGCGGCCGTGTCGAGCCGTGACGCGCTCGGCCTCAAGGCCGCTCGTCAAAGAAGGAGACGACGAAGGCGGGAAGATCGTCGTCGTGGGGCCAGCGCGGCCGTCGTGGGCTCGAGCTTGACGGTCGGCGTGGTAGGGGCTCGTCGGGCGGCCGACCGCTGACAACCGACCTTCACGACCCCGAGAAGCGCCTGGGTGTCCAGCCGATGTCCTTCACGAAGGCGGCGGTCTGCTCGGCGAGCGAGGGGAAGAGGCCAGGGGATCCAGCGACGACGTCGCCGAAACGGACGTCCCACGGGGCGCCGTCGATGCGCGCGATGTGGCCACCGGCCTCTTCGATGAGCAGGGCGCCCGCCGCGATGTCCCAGGGCTTGAGGCCGAACTCGAAGAAACCGTCGAAACGGCCGGCGGCGACATAGGCGAGGTCGAGCGCGGCGCTGCCCATGCGCCGGATGCCCTGCGCGCGCTGGACGAGGCGGTTGAACAGGCCCAGCGGCGCCTCGGGGCGCTGCTGGAGGTCGTACGGGAACCCCGTGCAGAGGAGCGCCCGGTCGAGCGTGGCGGTGGGGCTGGCGACGAGCCGTTTGCCGTTGACCGTCGCGCCGCCACCGCGCACGGCCCGGAACAGCTCGTCGCGCATGGGGTCGTACACGACGCCGGCGACCACCCGGGTGGCGCCGTCGACGGGCTGCTCGACGGCGAGCGAGACGCAGAAGTGGGGCACCCCGTGGGCGTAGTTGGTGGTGCCGTCCAGGGGGTCGAGGATCCACGTGGTGCCGGCCTCGCGGACGGCGCCGGACTCTTCGGCGAGGACGCCGTGCTGCGGCACCTCACGCGCCAGGGCTTCGAGCACGAGCGCCTCGGCGGCGTGGTCGGCGTCGGTGACGAGGTTCGAGCGACCGGTCCCCTTGAAGTCGACGGTGCGGGCCTCATCGAGCTTGGCGCGGAGGAGCGCTCCGGCACCGCGGGCGAGGCGTTCGGCGAGATCGGCGAGCTGGTGCGGTGTCATGGGCTCCACCTCACGGCGTGGGCGAAGCGCTCGGCGAGGTCGGCGAGTTCGTCTGGCGTCATGGGCGCCGCCTCGTGTCGCGGGCGAGGCCTTCGGCGAGTTCCTGGGGTGTCCTCACGGCGCCGCCGCCTCGGCGAGGAGCGCCTCGACCTCGGTCAACGTCTGCTGGAAGTAGTCTTCGCTCAACCCCTCGTGCACGTGGCGGACGACGCCGCGGCGGTCGATGACGAAGCTGGTCGGCATCTGTCGGACCTTCAGCGTCTCTTCCGCCATCGCGGCGCCGGGGTCGTGCAACACGGGCAGCGAGAGCTTGAGCTCCTGCATGAAGGGGCCGATGGGGCTGGTATCGGCGTCGACCGAGAGCGCGTACACCTTGAGCCCTCGGGCCCCGAACTGGAGGGCGACGTCGCCGTAGAACGGGAGCGACTCGCGGCACGGCTCGCACCAGGTCGCCCAGACGTCGAGCAGCACCACCGAGCCGCGCTCCTGAGACAGCCGCCACGTCGAGCCGTCGGGCCAGCGCTTCGCCATGAAGTCGAGAGGCGTGCCACCCGCGCCAGCACGGAGTCCCTTCCGGGCTGCGCCCTCGTCGACCAGCGCTGGGGGTGTCGGAAGACGCACGCACGCCAGTGACAGCGACGCCAGGAGCATCACCAGAGCGCCCGGGTGGCACTTCGGCGCCCATTGACCGGCCATCATGGGCGGCTCCCCCGTGTCGAGAGGCGGGCGAGCACCGTGTCGATGAAGCCCCCGAAGCCCCCGTTGCTCATGACGAGCACGAGGTCACCCGGCCTGGCGTCGCGCGCCACTTCGTCGACGAGCTCGGGCACCGTCGCGGCGGCGAGGGAGGGAATGCCGACGGCGCTGAGCTCGTTCGCGAGCCGCGGCACGTCGAGCTCTTCACCCGGGGGAATCTTGTCGTGGCGCTCCGGCACCTTGATCGAGGCCCGCGCGGCGCCGGTGAAGCTGCGCGCGTACTCGGCCTGGTGGAGGCTCCGGCGGCTCGTGTTGCTGCGCGGCTCGAAGACGGCCCACAGCGGGCGGCCCGGCCAGCGCGAGCGCACGGCGGCGATGGTCTCGCGCACGGCCGTCGGGTGATGGGCGAAGTCGTCGATGACGAGCACCCCACCCGGCTCTCCGCGGACCTCTTGACGACGCTTCACGCCCTCGAACGAGGCGAAGCCCGCGCGCACCTCGTCGGCCGACAGGCCCAGCCCCCGCGCGCATGCGTAGACGCCCAGGGCGTTCTCGAGGTTGTGCCGGCCCGCGAGCGGCAGCAGGAAGGCTCCAGCAGGCGTTCCACGCTCGACGACGACGAAGCGCGCGCCCTCGGGGCCGAGCCGAACGTCGCTTGCCGTCACGTCAGCGCCCAGGTGCGCTTCGACGCCGTAGGTGGTGACGCGGCCCTTCGCCGCGCGGGCGAGATGAACGGCGTTCGGCCACGCAGCGCTCACCGCCACCTGCCCCTCAGCGGGGACGAGCGCCATCAGCTTCTCGAAGGACGACTCGTAGTGCGCGAGGTCGCGGTAGATGTCGGCGTGGTCGAGCTCGATGCTGGTGAGGATGACGCTGCGGGGCTGGTAGTGAAGGAACTTGGGCCCCTTGTCGAAGTAGGCCGTGTCGTACTCGTCACCCTCGACGACGAAGTGTGGGCCGTGGCCGAGGCGGTAGTTGCCGGCGTAGTTCTTCGTCACCCCGCCCACGAGGAACGAGGGATCTCGGCCGGCCGACGCGAGCACGTGGCCCATGAGCGAGCTGGTGGTGGTCTTCCCGTGGGTGCCCGCGACGACGACGGCGTGCCGCTGCGCGAGGAAGAGCGACCCCAGCGCCGCCGGGAAGCTCATCTGCCGCAGGCGACGCTCGCGCACGGCGGTGGCCTCGACGTTCACGCGGCGAATGACGTTGCCGATGATGACGAGGTCGGGCCGGGCCGCGTCCAGGTTCGATGGCGCGTAGGGCGTCATCGCCGGAATGCCCCAGGTGCGGAGCATGTCGCTCATCGGGGGGTAGACGTTCTCGTCACTGCCAGTCACCTCATAGCCAGCGGCCTTCAGCATGCCGGCGAAGCTGCCCATGCCGGTGCCTGCGACCCCCACGAGGTGAATGCGGGTGATGGCTTGAGGATCGATCGAGTCGAGGACGAGGCCCTGGTCGGTGTCGGACATCGACGGCCGTTCCATCACGCGGGCGCGCACTCGTCCACCGGTCCGCTGAGCCCGCCAGGACAAGAACACCGACGCCCGGTGAGCTGTGAGCATGGGGGCCGACTTCGTAGAGGGCGAGCGCGTGGACATTGCCCGGCGGCCGCGAGGTGCAAGGCCACCCTCAGGCGCCGGAGGTGCAAGGCCGTCCTCAGGCCCGGAGGTGCAAGGCCGTCCTCAGGCCGGGGCGCGGATCGTCGCTGGCCGCACTTCGCCACCAGGCGTGTCGTTCGATGATTCGCTGGCAGCGTGAGGCGCCGGCGGTGGCGGCGGTCGCGAGTGCGTCGCCCCCACCGCCACACCCACTTCTCCCCGCGACCTCGCGTGTCCGTCGTGGGCTGACGGCTCTCCCGCGCCGAGCGCCACTTCAAGCGCGCGGTCGATACGGCGCAGCAGGCACACCCCCAGCCTGACGGCGACGACGCCGCGCGGGGGCGTGACGGGTCCAGCCTCCAGAGGTCGGCGCTCGCCCCCCGTCCCACGAGCGCGCGGCGCCCCTACAGCCCGAGCGCGTCGAGCACCGCCTCGTGGAATCGCGGGCGAAACGCGCGGATCTGCAAGTTCTCCCGACCGAAGATGACCCGATTGGTGAGGAGCGCCACCACGAGCTGTCGGTCGAAGTCGATCCACACGCTGGTGCCCGTGAAGCCCAGGTGACCGATGGCGCCGAGCGGTCCGGCGCGGCCGAAGCGGGGCCCGCACGACGCGCCTTCGGCCGAGGGCGTGTCGAAGCCGATGGTGCGGGTCGACCCTGGGGTGGCGGAGTCGAGGCGGAACCGCTCCGGGGCGAGGAGCCAGCCCTCGAGCACCGCCTGCCCGAACGCGGCGACGGCTGGAGCCGTACCGAAGAGCCCGGCGTGGCCAGCCACCCCGTCCATCACCCAGGCGTTGTCGTCGTCGACCTCGCCCGGCCGTGAAGGGAATGCGGGCCAGGTCCACAAGCCCTCCTGGCCCGGCGCCGGGGCGCGCGGCCGAACGCCTCCCGTGTCGATCGTTGACGGATCGATCGTCGACGTCGAGATGCGCCGGAACGACGCGTCGAGCCCGAGCGGATCGGCCACCAGCGCGCGGAACGCCGAATCGAGCGCAAGCCCGCACACCTGCTCGACCACGGCGCCCAGGAGGATGAAGCCGAGGTCGCTGTAGACCGCGGCGGCTCCCACGGTCCGCTCGGGCACTTCGCTCTCGACCTGCTCCACGACGCGCGCGCGGATCGCAGCGCGCAGCGTGGGCTCTGGCCGCCGAGGGAGTTCGTACACCCCGGGATCCGTCCTCGTGACGTCGGCGAAGAAGGGCCGCCACGCCGCAAGCCCCGAGCGATGACAGGCGAGATCGGCGAGCGACACGTCCGCAGCGCAGCGGGGCAGCCAACGTCGAACCGGCTGGTCGAGTGACACCGCTTTGTCCCGAACGAGGCGGAGCAGCAGCGCCGTCGTGGCCATCACCTTGGTGACGGAGGCGAGGTCGAAGCGCGCCGTCGTCGGCGCTGGCCCTCCGTCGAAGACCGTCTGCCCGTTCAGGCGAACGACCGCGCGCGCGTGCGAGTACACCCCTTGCTGACGACCTTCTTCGAGGAGTGCGTCGAGCTCCGTCACGCGAGCCCCTCGAGTGGCTCGAGCCGCTTCGCGTTCGCGTCGAGCCGCACGCGCGCGCCCAGCACCACGGGCTGGTTGATGGCGCCATGCCCCACCGGCAGCCCTTCGAGGACGGGGACGTCGAGCGCACCGGTCAGCTCGCGCAACACCTCCGCGCTCGAGAACGCCGCGTCCTTCTCTTCGCAGTCGGTGAACTCTCCGAGCACGACGCCCGCGACGCCCGCCAACGCGCCGGAGAGCACGAGGTGCGTCCACATGCGGTCGAGGCGATAGGGCCGCTCGCCAATGTCCTCGAGCAGCACCACGGCGCCGGCGAGCGAGGGCATGAAGGGGCTCCCGACGAGGCTGGCGAGGAGCGAGAGGTTCCCGCCGATGAGCGGCCCGGTGGCGACGCCGCCGCGAACGGTGTGGGTTCCCTGCAGCGGAGCGACGGGGCGCCCCTCGAGCAACGCGAAGGTTCGCTCGACGACGTCCGCGGGCTGGGCGCCGAGCTGCGTCACCACGGGCCCGTGAATCGACCGCCAGCCGCGCGCCTGCCATGCGAGGTGCAGCGCGGTGACGTCGGAGAAGCCGAGAACCGGGACAGGGCGCTCGAGCGAGAGCCCCGACAAGAGCCGCATGGCGCCGTAGCCGCCTCGCGCTGCGACGATGGCGCCGACGCTCTCGTCATTCAGCGCGCGTTGGAGCGCCTGGCCCCTCGTCGCGTCGTCTCCGGCGAGGTAGCGGTGGCGGGAAAAGGACTCGTCGGCCACTTCGACCCGGTAGCGCGCGGCCAACACGGCGAGCCCCTGCTCGAAGCGCGCCCGCTCGAAGGGGCCCGAGGGCGCGACGACAGCGAGGCGGCCGTGCGGAGAGAGGACGGGCATCGGGAGGAACGACATGTCGGTGTTCTACTCCGCGAGCGCGCCCCTGAGGCGCGGAGTACGATCCCACCTCGTTCGTCATGGCCGTTCACGAGTACCGCCCCGCTGCGCCGAAGAAGCCTCCGCGCCCGCCCTTTCCCGTGCCGTGGGGGCTCTTCGTCGTGCTGGCGATCTACGCCCTGCTCGTCGCGGGCTACGTCTGGAAGACGTACTACGAGGCCCCCGAGTACCAGGCGGCGCAGCACTACGCGAAGGCGCTGGCGCTCCTGGGCGTCGACGATGGCCGCAGCTGTGCAGAGCCGAAGCTGCGCGAGGCCTTCCACCACGTGCTCGAGGCCGCGCGGCTGATGCCACAGCAGAAGGACCTCGCGGTGCACACCGAGCGCCTGCGCTGGCGGTTCGACGAGCGGGGCTTCAAGGCCGACCCGGAAGACGTGCGCCGCGCCGAGCTCGTGTCGCAGGCCGCGCGCCGGGTGGACGAGGAACGCCAACCGTGGCTGGTGACGGGGTCGCGAGACCGGGGCTGGGCGCCAGACCAACTGCTCGCTGGGCCCGAGCGCGTGCTGTGGTGGTCGTCACCCGGCTTCGTGCTCATCTTCGCGGTGTGGGGGTACGGGCAGTTCGGCGCGAAGAAGGCGCGGGAGCGTCAGCACGAAGCCGATCTCCGGAACGATGAAGCCGATCTCGAGCGTCTGGCCTCGTACCGAAGCGGGCTCGGCGAAGCGCCCCGCAAGTACGCCGACGTGTCTGACGAGGAGGACGACGCCACGCAGGCCGACCCGCCTCCGCGCCCCGCACGTCCCTCGGGCGCCCGCCCTGCCGTGGCCCGCCGTGAAGCCGCGGACAGTGGGACCAGGAGCACCAGCGGTGGACGTCCAGCCGTGTCGCGGAGCAGCGGAGGCCGCCCAGCCGTGTCCCGGAGCAGCGGCGGACAACCGGGCGTCTCGCGCAGTAGTGGCGGGCGCCCAGCCGTGTCGCGCAGCAGTGGCGGCCGGCCAGCGGTGAAGCGCGAGGAACCCGACGAGTAGCGCTCGAGACGTGGCGCGCACGCATCCAACGAATCCGCCGCCGTCGTCGCTCGCCGGCTGACGGCCGTTCGGAGGTCCAGGTGGGGCACACGGCTCCACTCACCGCGCGCAGCCTGACGACAGCGTTGGGCGCAGCCTGTTCTGCGCGCTGGTGAAGGGGGGCTCGCGCGCGGGGAACGGAGGCGCCGGCAGCGCAAGCGGTCCGAGCGTCTGGTCCCGACGAACAGTGCAACAAGCCGGCGCAGCGTGAGGGTGCCGGTGGGCGCTGCCTCCTCTGCGCGCTGGTGAAGGGGTGCTCGCGCGGGGAGCGGAGGCGCCGGCAGCGCAAGCGGTCCGAGCGTCTGGTCCCGACGAACAGTGCAACAAGCCGGCGCAGCGTGAGGGTGCCGGTGGGCGCAGCCGCGTCTGTGCGCTGGTGAAGTCGGTGGTGAGCGTGGGCGCCGCGCGCGGGCTGTCCGGCCTCCCTTCGCACGAAGCCGATGAGGCCGAGGGGCCTCCTTCGGCCCGGTGATGACGGGCGCTCAAGCCGGTGAGCCAGCGCAGAGGCCGTTTGAGCGTCGGAGCCTTCTCCAGGCCTTCTGGAACGCGACCACCTCCCTCTGCGCACCCAGGTGCCGGCCGACGAAGTCATGAGAAGCGGCAGCGAGGCGAAGCGGTCGTGGGCTCGCCAGTGTCAGCCCCCTGGCAGGCGCTGGTACGAGTCCTCGCAGGCGCCTATGCAGTGCGGGAAATGCACCACCTCGCCGCACACCTGCCCTGGCCTCGCGTCAAAGCCCTCGCTGACTCCGGCGCCTGGGCGTTGCTCCCGGTGGGCTCGACGGAAGCGCACGGGCCGCACCTGCCGCTCAACGTCGACGTCGTCATCGCGCAGGAGGTCTGCCGCCGCGTCGCTCGTCATCACGACGCCGTGGAGTTCCCCGCGGTCGCCTATTCCCTCACCGACTTCGCCGCGCCGTTCGCCGGGACGGTGACGATCGCTGCCGAGACGGCGAAGGCCATGCTGGTCGGCGTGCTTCGGGGCCTGGGGCACTCAGGCTTCAGCCGCATCGCCGTCATCAACCACCACCTCGAGCCCGCGCACTTCAAGGTCGTGCACGCTGCCGCCGCCGAAGCGCAGGTGGGCGCGACGTTTCGGGTGGTGGTGCCCGACCATCGCCGCAAGCCGACCGGCCCGCTGCTGGGCGACGAGTTCATGCACGGCGGGAGTCATGCGGGGACCTACGAGACCTCGCTCATGTTGGCGGCGGCGCCACAGTTGGTCGACGAAGCGCTCCGGCAGGGCCTGGCCCCGGTGGCGGTCGACCTGCCGGGCGCCATCAAGCAAGGCGCTACCAACTTCCTCGAGGCCGGTGGACCCGAGGCCTACTTCGGCGACCCAGCGGCGGCGAGCGCTGCCGAGGGCGAACGCCTGTTCGACGTCATCGTGCGCGCGACGCTCGAGGCGATGGGCTGAAGCGCTCCCTCCAGCATCCCCAGCAGAACGACCTCGATTGTGTCTCGGCAGGACAGCCGCTCCCCGCGCACGCGTGCTTGCACGGCGTCGCGCTGCGAGGCGGTGGGCCGACCCCGAGCCGCTCCAGAACGAGGCCTCGAGCTCGACCGTGCGAGCGGCGGGCCGCCGACGGCACCCCGCTCGAGAACCAGCAGTTCCGAGCTCCCGCGCGCAAGCCGCTCCCGAAGAACGTCGTCGTGCGAGGCTTCGCTGCCGTGACAACGCCACCGATGCGCGGTCGACGCGAAGATGGACGCTGGTGACGATGCCGTCGCCCGTTCAGGAGAACTCGGCGGGCCATCGGCGTACAGGCGCGGTCCCCGAGGATCCAGCGCGCGTTGAGGCGCTTCGTCGACGCAGGCGGCCGCTCGAGGGCCCGTCCCTCGAGCGCTCGAGATGAGGACGGCCCGGCGCGAGAACACCCGGCGCCCAATGCGCAAGTGTGCACGTCAGGTGTGAGCACCCAAGGTGGCACTCAGGCACACCTCTTGCGCGCATGGAGCGCGACGAGCGCCGCCGAGTTGGCGACAATCGGGCCATGCGCATTCTCGGGTGTGTCGCTCTCGTCTGCCTCGCCACCGTCACTCACGCCGCTCCGAAGAAGAAGCCGGCGGCCAAGGGCGCCGCGAGCGCGAAACCAGCCGTGGTGATCGATGCGCCCCCAGCCATGGCGAAGGTGCTCCAGACGACGCTGGCACCGCGCTTCGCCGTCACCATCAACCGCAACGCGCTGTCCGACGCGCCGCTCGCGAAAGAGGTGCGCAGCGTCACCACGCCGGTGAAGGCCATCGCCGTCGTGATGGCACGCAGCGCCGGAGATACCTGGAGCCT
This sequence comes from Myxococcaceae bacterium, assembly GCA_033763395.1. Classification (GTDB taxonomy): domain Bacteria; phylum Myxococcota; class Myxococcia; order Myxococcales; family Myxococcaceae; genus Xiheimicrobium. The sequence continues at coordinate 33,971 of JANRKQ010000017.1, read as the reverse complement.
CACCGTGCTCAACGGGGCCGACGGAACGCCGCTCGAGAACCAGCAGTTCCGCGCTCCCGCGCGCAAGCCGCTCAAGGCGCTCCCGAAGAACGTCGCTGGCGCCATCGTGCTCGCGTGCGCCACGGGCCAGGCTCCGGCCAGCGAGGCGGCGCCGGCCCCGGCCGAGACGACCACCACGAAGGTCGAGCCGAAGCCCGCCGAGACGAAGACGGAGCCGAAGAAGACCGAGACCACCGTCGCGAAGGCCGAGCCGGCGAAGTCGGTGGCGACCACGTCGAGCTCGACCTCGAGTTCTTCCTCGTCCTCTTCGACCGAGACGACGCTGGTCGGTTCGACGGAGGCGCCGGGCCCCCGCTCCACGCTGCCCGCCCTGCGCGTCGGCCTCGGCTTTCGCGGCTTCAACCGCTCGCTCACCTGGTCTGGTGACCCCGATCAAGCCCTGGCCCGGTACGCCCTGGGCTTCGCGCCCGCCGTCGCGTTCGACGTGAACTGGTACCCGGGCGCGCACGTCACCACGGGCGTGCTGGCGAACCTCGGCGTCGCTTTCCAGGGAGACATCGGTGTCGGCATCTCGTCACGCCAAGACGCCTCGCGCTTCGGCACCCGCGCCCAGCGCTACCGCGTCAGCGGCGCCTTCAGGCTCCCCCTTGGCAGCGTCGTCTCGCTCGAAGGGCTCGCGGGCTTCTCGACGCAGAGCTTCAGCATCGACGCGGTGGCCGCCAATGACGGCTCGCCGCGCCCCAACATTCCCTCGGTGACGTTCAACGGTGCCCGGGCGGCGCTCGGCGGGCGGTTCGGCTCGTTCGGCCCCGTCTCCATCGACGCGCAGGTGGGCTTCACCGTCCTCGCGTTCCTCGGGGAGCTGGGCAGCGAGGCGTACTTCAGCCGGGCGGGCGGCTTCGGGCTCGACGCAGGGGCAGGCGTCGCCATCGAGCTGGTGCCCAACATCCAGGCGCGCGCGGGCTTCGACTTCACCCGCTACTTCCTCTCGCTCCGGCCCGAGGAGGGCGCCCGCTTCACCGCTCCTTCCGCCGCGGACCAGTACCTGGGCGTGAACGTCGCGCTGCAGTGGGTCATGTAGGCCCCACTCCAACCTCCACTTTCACTGAAACCGCCATTCATGAGTTGCGCTCATGTGCGGGTGCCGTTACTCCGCGCGTGCACTCACGAATGGAGGCCGCATGCAGCTCGAGTCGCTGAAGATGTTCGTCGACGTGGTGGAGACGGGCTCGTTCTCACGGGCGGCGCAGCTCAACCACGTGACGCAGAGTGCGGTGAGCCAGCAGATCCGCGCGCTCGAGACTCGCTATGAGCAGCGGCTGTTGTCGCGCAGCGCGCGGCAGGTGACGCCAACGCCGGCCGGGGAGCGGCTCTTTCGTGGCTGCAAGGAGATCCTCGCGCGCTTCGCCGAGGTCGAGGGTGAGATCCGGGAGCAGGCGGCCGACGTCTCGGGCACGTGCAACGTGTCGGCGATCTACTCGGTGGGCCTGCACGAGCTGTCGAACGTGCAGCGCGAGCTGCTGCGGGCGCACCCGAAGGTGAACCTGCGCCTCAACTACCGCCGCTCTGATCAGGTGTACGACGACGTGATTCTGGGCGCGGCCGACCTCGGCCTGGTGGCGTACCCCCAGCAGCGCGCGGGCGTCGACATCATTCCCTTCCGGGAAGACAAGCTGGCCGTGGTGCTCCCGCCGAACCACGCGCTGGCCTCGAAGGCGAAGGTGGCGCTGTCGGCCGTCGCGGGGCTGCCCTTCATCGCGTTCGACCGCGAGGCCCCGTCGCGCAAGGGCATCGACAAGCTGTTCCGTGACAAGGGGCTCGAGCTGAACGTCACCATGGAGCTCGACAACGTCGAGACCATCAAGCGCGCGGTCGAGCTGGGCCTGGGCGTCTCGGTGCTGCCGCAGCCGACGGTGTACCAGGAGGTGTCCCAGGGCAGCGTGGTGGCCAAGCCCTTCGCCGAGGGCAGCTTCACACGGCCCATCGGCATCCTCGTGCGCAAGGGCAAGTACCTGTCGCGCGCGTCGCAGGCCGTGCTCGACACCTTCAAGAAGCTCGCGACGGTCGACGAGTGACGCGATGCCGCTCGTCGTTCGCCGCGTACGTGTGTCGGATCTGCCCGTGCTCGAGACGCTCGAGCTCGAGACGGTGAAGCGCTTCCCTTCGCGCACGAAGTGGCTCGACACGTTCCGCACGCTGCTCGAGTCGAGCCTCTCGGACGAGCCGGAAGGGCTGCTGGTGGCGGACTACGACGGCCGGGCCATCGGCGCGGCGGTGGCGCGCGTGGGCGCGGCGCACCCGCTGACGGGCCAGCTCGTGGGGAGGATTCTCGCGCTGTCGGTCGCGCCTGGCTGGCGGACCCAGGGCATCGCCGAGCGGCTCGTGCGTGAAGCCGAGGCCTACCTCAAGTCCCGCGGGTGCCAGGTGGTGACGTTCTCGCTGCCGGCCGACGCGGGCGCCGACGGCGAGCTGTTCAAGGCCGCCGGCTTCCGCGTGGCTGCGTGGGAGCTCGAGAAGAGCTGATCAGGGCGCCGGCTCGGCGGCCTTCTGTTTGGCCTCCTGCATCAGCTCCTGCATCGACTTCTCCTTCACCGGCGCGGCGGGCGCGTCGGCGGGAGCCGCTTCGCCCCCCTGCTTGCGCTCCTGCATCAGCTCCTGGAGGGACTTCTCGCGCGGGGCCTCGGCGCCTTCTCCCGTGCCCTCCTTCGCCTTCTTCATCAACTCCTGGAGTGACTTCTCGCCGCCCTCGGCCGGGGGTGCGTCGGAGCCGCCCTGCTGCTGCCGCTCCTTCATCAGCTCCTGGAGGGACTTCTCTCCCGGGGCCGGCGCCGGCTCGGTCGGTGTTGGCGTTGGCGTCGGCGTGGCGGGCGCGTCGACCTTCGGTTCGTTCCGCAGCGCGTAGACGAGGCCCGTCGACATCGACGGCATGTACGAGATGATAGCGAGCGCGACGAGCATGATGCCGAGCGTCGGCACCACGGCGCGAATGACGAAGCCGATGCTCTCCTTGAAGAGCGTCGAGCTGACGAAGAGGTTGAGCCCGACGGGCGGCGTCAGGTAACCGATCTCGAGGTTCACGATGAAGATGATGCCCATGTGAATCGGGTCGACCCCGACGGCCGCCGCCATGGGCGCGAGCATCGGCGCGATGATGAGGATCGCGCTCATGATGTCCATGAACATGCCGACGATGAGCAGCAGGATGTTCACGAAGACGAGGAAGCCGGTGCGGGAGAGGTTCATCTCCTTGAGCCGGTTCACCATCATCTCGGGCACTTCCTGATCGACGAGCACGTAGTTGAGCGTGAGCGCCAGGGCGATGATGACGAGCAGCGAGCCCATCACCGTCATCGAGTTCTCGGCGACCGAGAGCAGCTTCTTGCGGTCCATCTCGCCGTGCACGAAGACCTCGACCGCGAGCGCGTACACGACGGACACGGCGGAGGCCTCGGTGGCGGTGAAGATGCCCGTGTAGATGCCGCCGAGAATGATGACCGGCAACATGAGCGACCAGAAGCCCTCACGTGTCGCGTGCCAGAGGCGGTCCATCGAGAACGGCTCACGGGGGATCTTGAACCGCACGCCCTGCGTCACCGAATAGAGCGCGAGCATCAAGCCGATGAAGAGGCCGGGCACGATGCCGGCGACGAACAGCTCCGTCGGGTCGACCGGCGTCGAGCCTGACACCATGATCGAATAGATGATCATGGGGATCGACGGCGGAATGAGGATGCCGAGCGATCCCGCTGTGGTGAGCAGGCCGATGGAGAAGTCCTTCGGGTACTTCGCCTTCACCAGGGCGGGCACCATGATGGAGCCGATCGCCACCACGGTGACCGGTGACGAGCCCGAGATCGCCGCGAAGAAGACACAGCCGGCGACGGCCGAGACCGCGAGGCCACCGGGAATCCACCCGAAGGCGGCGCGCATGAAGTCGATGAGGCGCCGCGCCAGCGTGCCCTGGGTCATGAGCTCGCCGGCGACGACGAAGAACGGAATCGCGAGCAGCACTTCCTTGCCCGCCAGCTCGAGCACCTTGCGCACGGCGACGGGCAGGTCGTCGCTCGTCAGCAGCCCGATGCACATGATGCCGATACCGCCCATGAGGACGAACAGCGGCAGTCCCAACAGCAGCGAGCCCAGGATGATGGCGAAGACGAGGAAGCCGACCTTGCCGGTGAAGACGAACAGCGCGGTGAGAATGCCGAGCCACACCAGCAGGCCCACCTTGCGCTGGCGGTAGGCGAGGCCCGCGAGCACGGCGACGCCCAGGTAGGCGACGATCTTGGAGAGAGAGAAGTCCATGATCAGGCCGGCTCCTTTCCGACCTGCTCGGCCTCTTTCGCGAGCTGCTCCATGTCGACACCGTGCGCGTCGACGCCGCCCTTCGGCGGGCCCCACACGAAGTCACGCACGCCGGCCCCGAGGAAGCGGAAGGCCATGGTGCCGAACGTCACGGGGAGGCAGAGGGTGACGATCCACCGGGGAATCGGCAGCGCGTCGAATACGCCGACGCCGTCACCGTCGCGCCAGAGCACGAACTCGTCGTGCAGCTGCACGAAGCCCAGATACGCGAGCAGCCCGCAGAAGCCGAAGACGACGAGGCCGCCGAGGAGCGAGAAGAGGTTGCCCATCTTCTCGTCGAGCTTCTTCTTCACCGTGTCGAGCACGATGTGGCGCCGCTCGCGGGTGGCGACCGACGCGCCCAGCATGCCGCTCCACAGCATGAAGCCCAGGGCGAACTTCTGCGCGCCGGGCACGCTCGAGGGGAAGACCCACAAGAGGCCCTTGATGAACGCCGCCAGCCCCACCCACACGCCGACGCCGACGCCCACCGAGAGCCCGAAGCCCGGCGCGGGTGCCTTCGTCTTCTCGGCCTTGAACGAGCGCGCCGAGTGCGCCGCCATGACGATGAACAGCAACGAGCCCACGATGAAGAGCCACGGGCCCACCGTCTCGGTGACGAGCGCCTTCGTCTCGGGCGAAGGGTTCGACATGAGCCCGAGGATCAGCGTCGACGTCTTCGACACCTGCCGCGAGAAGGTGCGCTGAATCACGTCGAGCGTCACCAGCACCGTCATCATCGAGAGCGAGACGAGCAGCAGCACGCGCTCGATGGTGAGCACGACGTCGTCGAGCTTGTCGACGAACTTGCGGAGCGATTCCACGTGAGACGACCTCCACGGCGGGGACGGGAGCGTTGTTGGAACGACAGCGCCGGCTGGGTGGGGTCACCCAACCGGCGCGAACGGCTTCACGACGACGGCGGCCTCACTTCTTGCCGGCGGCGAATTCCTTCTTGGCGGCGATCATCGCGTCGAGGAGCGCTTTGTTCGACGCGCTCTTCTTGGCGTAGATGTCCCACACGGGGCGGGCCTTGTCCTGCCAGACCTTCGCCTGCTCGGGCGTCAGCGTGCACACCGTCTTCTGGGCAGCCTTGAAGTTGTCGAGCAGCGGGTTGGTGAGCGCCCGCACGCCCTGAATGCCGGCGCGCTCGTCGTCGCGCTTCTGGAGAATGTCCTGCAGCTCCTTCGGCTGCGCGTCGAAGACCTTCTTCGACATCACGATGATGCCCGGCTGGTAGATGTGCTTGGTGTACGTGTAGTGCGAGATGCCCTTGTACCAGCTGGTCGCCTGCGACAGGAGCGGGCTGTTCGAGTAGCCATCGACGGTGCCGGTCTGGAGCGCGCCGAGCACCTCGGGCGTCGACATCTCGACGGGGGCGGCGCCGAAGGCCTTGTACGTCTCGATGTGCACGTACGACTCCTGCGCGCGCATCTTGAGGCCCTTCAAGTCTTCCGGCTTCTCGACGCACTTCCCCTTGATGCCGTAGCCGTGCCAGCCGTTCTCGCCCCACATCACCATCGTGAAGCCCTTGTCGGCGAGGAGCTTCGTCACCTGCGGGCGGATCTTGTCGAGCACGTAGTCGGCTTCGGCGTCGCTCGAGAAGAGGTAGGGCAGCTCGATGCCAGCCAGCTCGGGCACGTAGGTCGCCAGGGCGCCTGCGGAGCCGCCGAACATGGCGAGGTTGCCGTTGCGCGTCTCTTCGGCCATCTCCTTCTCGCCGCCGAGCTTGCCGCCGAGGAAGAGCTTGAGCTTCACCTTGCCGCCTGAGTCCTTCTCGAGGCGGGCCTTCACGCCGTCGAGCCACTCGGACCAGGGCGTGCCTTCAGGAGCGACCGACCCGACCTTGATGGTGAGCGGCTTGGCGTCCTGGGCGAGGGCGGACGTGGAGAGCAGCAGGCTTGCAGCGAACAGCGAGGCGAGACGCTTCACGAAGAGACCTCCAGGCAGACGGGCAGACGGCGCCCGCGGGGTGTGGTTGATGCGAACGACGCAGGGCTCCCGGCGAACTTCACGGCCCGCCGGGAGCGCCACGGCTGAACGTCAGAACTTCTCGTCGATCTGCGCGAGCAGCTTCTTGGCCTTCTCCTGCTCGAGGAGGTTCTCAGCCTCGATCTCAGGCTCGGCCGCGGGGTTCGCCGCCACCACGTCCTTCAGCAGCTTCTCGAAGGTCGCCTTGTCCTGGCGCTTGACGCACAGGTAGTCGGCCCAGAGCACCTTGGTGCCGAGGTAGGTGGGGGCGAGCTCGACGGCCTTCTTGAAGTTCTCCTCGGACTTCTCGAGCGAGCCACCCGCGAGACCTGCGGTCTGCGCTTCGTAGCCACCGAGGTAGCGCCAGGGCGCGGCGAAGAAGTACTTCTCGTCGAAGCCCTTGATGTGATCGATGGTGGCCTTGATGTCGTCCTTGTAGCGCAGGCGCGTGGCGAAGCCCTTGCTCGCGGCCCACTTCCCGAGGTTCGCCGCGTACCAGTACATCGCGGGCACGGCTTCCTTCGGTGCCTTGGTGATGGCCTCGGCGTGCTGCTTGCCCTGGCTCATGAGTGAGGCGAACTCGGGCGCCGCCAGCTTGAGCGACTTCGTCGCCCAGTCGAGGCCCTTCTGGTACGCCTCGTCACGCTTGTCGTTCTTCTCTTCGAAGGCGTAGCGCTCGCCCGCGAGGTACCAGGCCCGCGACAGCTTCGCGAAGAGCTCGGCGTCGGCGGCGCCGGCGGCGACGGCCTCCCACTTGCCGATGGCCTCCATCAGCTTCGCCGGATCCTTCCGCGCAGCCCACGCCGCGTCGGCGTCGCCCGCCGCGGTGGCGTCGACCGTGCCCGTGGCGGTGGTCGGCTTCTCGTCCCACTTCGCGGCGTACTGCGTGGCACACCCCGTCATCGTCAACGCCGCGAGCGCGGCCGTCATCAGCTGCTTCATCGTTTGCTCCTGTGAATGGCGAAAGCGCCGGTGTTCGAGAAAACCCCGCTCTTCCTAGTGGGTCGGTGTCGGGAGTCTACAGGCCCGAAGGTTGAGCTTTTCGAATGACGCGTTTCGTCAGGGCCGAAGAGTCACTCGGCATGTCCCCGGCTTCCGGAGCGGAACTCGACGAGGCGGTAGAGCCAGTCAGACGGGCCGCGCACGGCCACCTTGCCCACGTTGGGGGCGTAGTAGTGCGTGTAGGGCTCGCTGCCATCGAGGCCCGACTCGAGCACGGTGAGGCAGCCGTCGAGCGTGCCGTTGGGGAGCTCGACCTGCGCATCGAGCGCGATGACCTCGTACTGGGCCAGCTCGCGGCTGCCCTTCTCGATGGAGGCGGGAGCCTGCCACCGGGTGCCGCGCGTCATCACCGCGGGCAGCACGACGACTTCACCGTCGGCGCGCGCGCCCGAGCGCTCCAGCCAGTTCCCTTCCTTCACGCGCCAGGTGCCGCTGGCGGACTTCTTGCCGAGCGAGAGCGAGAAGGACGCCTTCCAGTCGACGAAGGCGTTGATGCTGACGCGGCCCTTGCCCCCGGCCTGGAGCTGGTACGTCCACGACGCGCCGGCCTTCTGAATGAAGTACTCGGCGCCCAGCCGCGTGGCCTCGGTGGTGGCGGTGGCGGGCGCGCGCGACGTGGGCGGGTTGGCCCCGCCGGGCACGGCAAAGAACAGGACGAGGAGCGGGAGCGCGCGGAGCATGCCTGACTGACGACGGACTCTGACGCGCCGGCCGGCGGAGTAAAGCGGCATCGGTCGGGCGTTACCGCAATGCCGCGTCGAGGACCGGTCGAGCCACGTCCGCGAAGGGGCGCTCCAGAAGTTGGCTGAGGTGCGGAACCACGGCCTCGAGCATGGGTCGTTTCGACGTCTCCGGCCTCAGCGCAACGCCGCCTCGAGAAACGCGTTGGTCCGGCTCCACGCCTCGCGGGTCGCCTGCCCGTTCACCTGCGGCGAGCCGCCGAAGACATCGAAGACGCCTCCGTCTTCCCGCTCGAACGCCGCGGAGCGGCCCATGGGCAGCCCGACGTACCCGGGGTTCAACACGTGCCCAGCGCCCGGGTAGCACACGCGCGCATCGAGCGGGTGGCGGGCCGCGTGGCCTGCGTCGACCAGCCTCGAGAACGTGGACTCGGCGAAGTCGCACGACGGCCACACCTGGTCGTCCTGCCCGGCCAGCAACAACACCGGCCCACCGATGCGCTCGACGGGAATGGTGGCAGCCTCGAGCTCGGCGGGGGTGGCGCGTCGAAGGGCCTCGCCCCACACCTCGCGGAGCACCACGTCTTCTCCGCCGTCAGGGCGCGCGCGCCGCTGCGGCATGGCGTTGGCCCAGGGCACGTATGGAACGCCTGCGTCGCGGTACGTCCACGAGGGCTCGGTCCACACGTCGAAGGCCGGCCACGACAGCCCGCTCGGCACCACCGCCACCACGGCCTTCACCTGCGGCGACACGGAGCCCACCAGCAGCGCGGCCTCGGCGCCGCGTGACAGCCCCACGAGCGCGATGCGGTCCGCGCGCGCGCCGGGGTACTCCTTCACCAGCTCGATGGCTTCGAGGAAGTACTCGAGCGGAATGCGGGTGAAGGCCTGGGGCAGCCCCTCGGTCTTCCAGTACGAGAGCGCCAGCACGAGGTAGCCCTGCTCGACGTAGGTGCGGGCCACCTCGCTCGCCACGGTGAGGCCTCCCTCGGGCCCGCCGAGCGCGATGAGCACTGGCCAGGGAGGCGGGGTCGAGGGGAGGTAGAGGTCTCCGAAGACGCCGCGGGCGCCTCGCACTGGCAGCACGTCGATGCCGCTCGAGCTCGTGCGCCGGGGCCAGGTGAGCTCGAGGTAGTCGCCGGCGCCCCAGTCGGCCAGCACCCGCACGTCCTGCACGAAGAGGTTCCCCTCGGCCGTGGTGATGGGCGCGTCGGGATCTGCGCCCGTCCACGAACCGCGCAGCGGCGCCTGCGTCGACGACACGCGCCCGTCGAAGTCCGCCTGGAACACCGCGTACGCGATGCCTCCGAAGGCCTGGCCGAAGATGACGTCGAGCGGGCGGCACGGCGGGAGGCCCTCGACCACCACCTCGGCGCGCTCCCACGCGAGCAGGCCTCCGTCGGGCACCCCGCCGTCGGCGACGAGGCGAATGGTGGGCGTGAAGTCGCGCTTCGTGGGGATGCAGCGCGGATCTGCGACGTCGTACTGGAAGTCACCCGTGCCCTGGCCGGCGAACCGGGACGCGGGGCCGCACGAGAGCGTCAGTGCCACCACCCACCCCGCCAGCGCGCCACGTGTCACGAAGGCGGCACGTTAGCCCGAAGGGTCCCGGGCGCATGCCGATTCGGCGGTGGACTCCGGCGGGTGCCGGGCCGTCGCATCGGGCGACCGGCCATGGGTTGCTCCGCGCCGGGCTTTGTTGCTAGGGCCGCACGCGGCCATGGTCTCCAGTCTGTTGCTCCTCGTCACGCTCGCCGCGCCGCCGGCCGAGAAACCCATCAAGCCGCTGCCGTCGCTCGGGAAGGCGCCCGTCCTCGACGGAGCGCTGAAGGACTTCTCACCCGCGCTCGAGCTGAAGCTGCCGAAGGCCGAGAAGGGCGCGACGGTGGCGCTGACCGCGAAGGCCACCTTCTTCAAGGACACGCTGTACGTCGCCGTGCAGGCGAAGGACGACGCCTTCAACGAGCACGACCAGCTCGAGGTGACGCTCTTCTTCCCGGGCTCGGGCACCACCTCGCGCGGCTACGTCTACCGGTACGGGAAAGACGGTGTTCGTCTGCCGTCGGCCGAAGCCGGCCCTCCGGCGCACGCCCAGCCGAGGCTGAAGGCGGCCGTGAAGGAAGACGACAAGGCGGGCACCACCTTCGAGCTGGCGTTTCCCGCGCGCGCCCTCCCCCGCTTCCAGGCGTTCTCGCAGCTCGCGCTGTCGATCTGCCTCGAGTACCAGGACGTCGATGTGGCCGGGCAGGACGCGGTGAAGACCGTCACCTGCCCGACGGGCGAGATGCTGGGCGGGCCGACGCGGCTGCCCGACGAGTTCCGGAAGAACCTCAAGCTGCAGCCGGCGGCCGACGTCGAGGGCATCGAGGCGCGGCCCACGGGGTGGATCGGCTTCTCGCAGCTGCACTACCCGACCTGGGTGGTGGGCGACGCCGAGTTCACGCCCGAGTCGCTTGCCGAGCTCATCGCGCTCGATAACGCTATCGACCCGGCCTCGGTGGCGTTGCCGATTCCGCGCAAGCTGGTGCTAGGCGACAACCGGCCGGTCTTCACGCTGCTCACCGGGCAGAACCCCTACTCGAAGGACTCGTGCAACCCGTCGAACGAGCTGCGCATGGCGATGTACGTGGTGAAGGGCAACGTGGCGACGCGGGTGCTCGAGTGGCCGGCGGCGACGTGCAACCTGGGCCGGGCGATGCGCTTCGAGCTCGAGGCCGAGTCGGGGCAGCTCCTCATCGGCTACACCAACGGCCAGATGGCGCGCTTCGTCTTCACCAACGAACACTTCGAGCGCAGCGAGCTCGGCAAGCGCTGACAGAAGCCACCCTCAAATCCCCAGGCCCCCGTGAAGCCCTCTCCCAAGTCCCTCTACATGATGACGCTCGGGTGCCCGAAGAACCGGGTCGACTCCGAGGTGATGCTCGGCACGCTCAACCAGCGCGGCTACTCGCTCGTCGAGAAGCCCGAAGACGCCGAGGTCATCGTCGTCAACACCTGCGCCTTCCTCAAGGCGGCAGAGCAGGAGTCGGTCGACAACATTCTCGAGCTGGCCGAGTACAAGAAGACCGGCCGGTGCAGCACGCTGGTGGTGACGGGCTGCCTGGTGCAGCGACACGGCGAGGGCCTGTCGAAGGAGCTGCCCGAGGTCGACCACTTCCTCGGCACCTCGGCGTACGTGCAGATCGGCGACCTGCTGGCGGCCGAGGCGAGCCCGCGGCAGGTCATCCCCGATCCCGACTACATTCACACCGCTGCGGTGCCGAAGGTGAACTCGATGCCCGGGTACACCGCGTACCTGAAGATCTCCGAGGGCTGCGACAACAAGTGCGCGTTCTGCATCATCCCGAAGCTTCGGGGGCTCCAGCGCTCGCGCCCCATCGCCGACATCGTCGCCGAAGCCCACCAGCTCGCCGACGCGGGCGTGAAGGAGCTCAACCTCGTCGCGCAGGATCTCACCGCCTACGGCCACGACCTGCCCGGCAAGCCGAAGCTGCACGAGCTGCTCAAGGCCCTGGTGAAGGTCGACGTGAAGTGGATTCGGCTGCACTACGCCTACCCGCGCGTCTTCACCGACGAGCTCATCGAGGTGATGGCCACCGAGCCGAAGATCGCCAAGTACCTCGACATGCCGCTGCAGCACGCGAGCGACAAGCTGCTCAAGTCGATGAAGCGGGGCCGTGACTCGGCCTTCCTCAAGACGCTGCTCGAGAAGATCCGCTCCCGCGTGCCGGGCCTCACCTTCCGCACCTCGCTCATCGTCGGCCTGCCGGGCGAGACCGAAGAGGACTTCGAGCTGCTCAAGGCCTTCGTCAAGGAGCTGCGCTTCGAGCGGCTCGGCGTCTTCCAGTACTCCGACGAGCCGGGCACGGGCGCCTACGAGATGGAGAACAAGGTGCCGCAGAAGACCATCGAGCGGCGCTGGCGCGAGGTGATGGCCATTCAGAAGCGCATCAGCCGCGAGCAGAACAAGAAGCTCGTCGGCAAGCGCCTCGAGGTGCTGGTTGAAGGCGTCAGCCCCGAGTCCGAGCACCTGCTGGTGGGCCGCCACGAGGGCCAGGCGCCCGACATCGACGGCCAGGTCTTCATCAACGAGGGCCTCGCGTACCCGGGCGAGCTCGTCACCGTCGAGGTCACCCAGGCGCACGACTACGATCTCGTCGCGAAGGTCGTCGCGCGGGCCGACCCCAAGTCGACGAAGCACGGCGCGCGCAAGGCCCTGCCTCCAGCGGTCCGCGGCGGCGAGAAGATCGTCACGCCGCCCACCTGGCTCGCGCCACGGTGATCCTTTTCCCCACCCCGGGGCCAGCAAGCGACGATTGTCGGGTGCCGGTCGCCTCGTATACTCCCGTGCGTGCGGACACTTCGCGCAGGGCTGGTGGTGGGGCTGCTCCTGACCGTGGCGCCGACGGTCGGCTGGGCACAGTCGTCCGAAGCGTCGGTGTCGTCGGCGGTGGCGCCGAGCGCTCGCAAGCGCGCTGAAGAGCTCTTCGAGATCCGCCTGCGCTACGGGCTCGCGTACCGCACGGGCCGCCAGGTCGACGCGACCGGTCCGGGGCTCTCGTACGACGGGCTGACGCCCAACGATCCAGGCCTGCACGCGTGGCTGTTTCCCCTCTTCGACGGGCTGCTCGGCTTCACCGCCGGGTTCAGCCGCGAAGGCTTCGCGCTGTTCGACCGCACCACCAACGCGCGCATCACGGGCGGAGGCCTGTTCCGGGCGCAGGCCGGCGTCACCGCGCGCTTCCGGCTGGGGCCCGCGCGGCTGGAGCCGGTCGTCGGCTACTCGCTGGCGCAGCTCGCCGAGTTCACCGACTCCGCGGCGCCCAGCTTCCGCCCTGCCACCCGCCATGGACTGCTGCTCGCCGCGCGGGGGCTCGTCGACCTCGGCCCCGTCACCATCGAGGGCCGCTTCGAGTACCCGCTCGCGCTGGCGGCCACCGACGGCGCGGGGGCGCGGGCCACCTCGCAGGGCCTCTGGGTCGGCGGCGGCGTGCGCGTGGCGCTGTTCCGCACCGGCCTGGCCCTCTGGGGCGTGATGCTCGACGGCGCGTACTCCGCCGACCGCGTCGTCGTCGGGGCCCTCGACGCCAGCCAGAGCCACATTCGCGGCGGCGCGTCGATCGACCTGCAGTGGAAAGAACCCGAAGCCAGCGCCACCCTCGGGGCCCTGTCGGTCTCGGTGCAGCTCGACGACGGCAGCCCGGCGACGAAGGCGCGCGTCACCGTGCAGTCGGCCGACGGCGAGAAGCTCCCGGCGGTCGACGAGGCGGGGCGCGCCCGCGTGGACGACCTGACGCCCGGCACCATCACCGTGCGGGTGGCCCTCGATGGCTACGTCGCCTCCGAGCAGACCGCCGGAGTCACCGCCGGCGCCGAGACGCCGGTCGCCTTCCGCCTGCAGAAAGAAGCGCCGAAGGTCGGCAGCCTCGTCGTCAGCGTCGTCGACAAGCAGACGCGCGCGGCGCTGGCAGGTGCGCAGGTGAAGGTGGGCGCCACGGAGAAGACGACCGACGCGACGGGCAGCGCGCGCTTCGAGGGCCTCACGCCCGGCGCCGTGAGCGTCGACGTGTCCGCCGCTGGTTTCTCGGCCGTGAGCGAGGGCGCCACGGTGCTGCCCGCCGTCGAGGGGAAGATCGCCCTCGAGCTCGTGAGCGCGAAGAAGCGTGAGCCAGCGACGGTGTCGGGCTTCGTGCGCAGCGCGCGCGGCGGAGCGGCGGTCACCGCGAACCTCGAGCTGCCCGAGGCCGGCCTCAAGGCGAAGGCCGACGACAAGGGCGCGTTCGTCTTCCGCCTCCCGGGTGGCACGTACACCGTCACCATCTCGGCGAAGGGCTTCGTCACCCAGACCAAGCAGGTCACCGTGAAGGACGGAGACCAGGCCATCTTCAACGTCGACCTCCAGCCGAAGTGATGCGCGTCTTCGCCTCCCTGCTGCTCGGCGGTGCCCTCGCCGGGCTCTCTGCCTGCTCCGGGCCCGACCCGGTCGCACCGCCGCCACCGCCGGTCGCGCCTCCGCCCGACGCAGGCGCAAAGGCCAAGGCCCCTGCCGCCACGCTCCTCGAAGCGGTGGGCCCCGTCACCGTCACCCGCGGCGGAACCACACGTCCAGGCGCGCCCGGCCCGCTCTTCGACGGTGACGTGCTCGAGACGGGCGAGGCGGCCCGCGCGGTGGTGCGGCTCGCCGACGGGCGTACGCTCGAGCTCGCTGAGAACGGCCGGCTCGAGGTCGACGCGTCGAACGACGGCCTCGTGCTCGAGGTGGGCCAGGGCGTGGTGGTGACGCGGGAGCGCGCCGGCGGAGACGGCCCCACGGTGCAGCTCACCCTCGACACGCCCTATGGACTGGTGCGGGTCGGCAGCGCAGGCCTGTTGGTCAACGTCGGCGCAGACGAAGCAGGCGTCGACGTGCTCGCTGGCGAGGTGACGCTGGTGGGCCGCGAGGGCTCAGCCATCGAGCTGAACGCAGGCGCCGCCGGCACGCTCGGCAAGGGCGGCGCGACCCGCCGTGTCACCCTCGAGCCCCTCACGGTGATTCTGTCGGCCGGCTCCGGGCGCATCGACGTGAAGAAGAAGGACGGAAAGGCCTTCACCGCGGTGAACCCGAAAAAGCCGCCCGCGCTCGCGGCGGGCGACACCCTGCGCGTCAGCGCCGGCTCGGCCACCCTCACACCAGCTGGCAGCGACGCGAAGGTGACGCTGGGCGCCGGCACCGAGGTGGGCGTGGGCGAGAGCGTCAAGGCGGGCGGCGCGGAGGACCTCGGCCTCGAGCTCAAGAAGGGCCAGCTGTCGGTCGTCATGCCCTTCGGCAAGAAGCGCACGCTGCGGCCAGGCGACGGGGCGACGCTGGTGGCCGAGCAGGGCGGCCAGCTCTCGGTGGTGCGCGCGAAGAACGGGCTCGAGCTCAACTCGGTCGTGGGCGACGTGCTGGTGACGCTCGACGGCGGCGGCCAGACCCTCGTGAAGGGCGGCCAGACGGCCACTGTGACGAAGGACCAGGTGACGACGCGGGACGTGGCGCGTGAGGCGCTCCAGCTCCCGAGCCGAGGTGGGCTGCGGCTGTTGCACCCGGGCGCCGAGCGGGTGGCGCTGGTGTGGAGCGCCGACGACGACGGGCCGTTCCGCTTCACCCTGGCGAGCGAGCCGTCGTTCGACCGGCCCCTCGTCGACGGGGTGGTGCACCAGCCCTTCTTCAACACCCCCGCGCCCGCGCGCGGAGCGCTCTACTGGCGGGTGAGCCGCGGCGACCAGGAGTTCGCGAAGGGCTCGGTGTCGTGCGCGCCCGAGAAGGTGGGCGACGAGCTTGGCGGCATCACGAACGAGGTGCCAGCGGGCCCCGAGAAGACCGTCATCTTCTTCCAGGACAAGCCCCCTGCCCTCACCTTCACCTGGAAGGCGCCCGACAAGCCGGTCGCCAGCTACCAGCTCAAGGTGTACCGGGCGGGGCAGCTCGGCGCGCCGCTCCAGGAGCGCACCGTCTCGACCACCACCGCGCAGCTCCCGCTCGGCACGCTCGGCGAGGGCAAGTACCAGTGGGACGTCACCTGGCTCGACGCGAAGGGCACACCCGTCGGCACGGCCGGCAAGATGAACCAGCTCGAGCTGAACTATGACAACGCCGTGCGCGCCCTCGTCATCAAGAGCCCACGCAACGGCGACCCGCCCGCTGGCCGGGTGGCCGTGGCCGGCATCGCGCCCATCGGCATCAAGGTGACGGCCAACGGGCAGGCGGTCGCGCTCGACGCCAAGGCGCGGTTCACCGGCTCGGTGGCGCCGCTCTCGGGGGCGCGGGTGGTGTTCCGCGCGGTCCAGGACGGCGCCGAGACGTACATCGTGCGCTGGCTCGGAGGCCGGGGCGCGCGATGAGCCCGGTCGATTCACGCACGCCCGTCGGCCCGGTGCCCCTTCAGCGCTACGGGAAGTACTACCTCATCTCGAAGCTGGCCGAGGGCGGCATGGCCGAGATCTTCCTCGCCAAGCAGGTCGGCGTGGAGGGCTTCGAGAAGAACGTGGTGGTCAAGCGCATGCTGAGCCACCTGTCGGCGGTGCCCGACTTCGTGGCGATGTTCCTCGACGAGGCCAGGCTGGCGTCGCGGCTGTCGCACCCGAACGTCGTGCAGATCCTCGACCTGGGGTTCGAGGCCGGCTGCTACTTCATCGCGATGGAGTACCTGCCGGGCGAGGACTTCTCGACCATCATCCGCTCGGCGGCGAAGCAGCGCGCGTACGTGCCGCTCAACATCGCCCTCAAGGTGGTGGCCGACGCGGCGCACGGCCTGCACTACGCCCACACCTTCACCGACTCGAAGGGCCAGGCGCTCAACGTCGTGCACCGCGATGTCTCGCCGTCGAACGTCTTCGTCACCTACTCGGGGCAGGTGAAGGTGCTCGACTTCGGCATCGCCAAGGCCGAGTCGCGCGTCACCAACACCACCGCCGGCGTGGTGAAGGGCAAGTACCAGTACATGGCACCAGAGCAGGCCCAGTCGCTGCCCGTCGACGCGCGCGCCGACGTCTACTCGCTGGGCGTGTGCCTGTACGAGGCGACCTGCAACGCGCGGCCGTTCGCCCGCGACTCGGACCTGGCGATCCTCAACGCGGTCTTGAAGAACGAGTACCGACAGCCAAGGCAGGCACGGCCGGATCTGCCCGTCGAGGTGGAGCAGATCATCGTCAGGGCGCTTTCCCGAGACGCAGCGGACCGCTTCGAGTCGGCTGGCGCGCTGGCGGCGGCGCTCGAGAACTACCTGCGCGCCTCGACCTCGGTGACGAGCGGCGCGGCGGTGACACAGTACATGACGGCGTTCTTCGGCCCGGAGCGTGTGGCACAGAAGACTCGCATCGACTCGCTCGAGGACCTCCAGTCGCGGGGCATCGCGCTGCCGGAGTCCGACGCGCCCGTGCTGGTCACGCCGTCGGGGCCCTCGGTGCCGGTCCCCGCGCCGCCCACCAACGTGTCCCAGTCCATCGACGTCGTCGTCGAGGACGGTACGCGCTCCATCGGGGCGCCGCGGTCGGTCGTCGAGCAGCGCCCCCGGAGCCTGGGCCTGGTCGCCGGCGCGGTGGTGGTCGCGCTCGTCGTCGGCATCGGCGGCACCGTGCTGGCGCTGAAGGGCTCGGGCGGGCGTGAAGGGCCTGGCCAGCCCAACGACGGTCCACGACCACCGCCGGCGCTCCCCAACGTGACACCGCCCGTGGTGGTCGAAGACGCGGGGGCTCCTGATGAGGTGCCGGTCGTCGATGCCGGGGCTCGCGTCGTCGATGCTGGGGCTCCCGTCGTCGACGCCGGTGCGCCGCTCGTCGACGCTGGCGTCGCCCTCAAGACGCCCACGGCGGAAGGACCGAAGGCGCCGGCAGAAGCGCGCCCCATCGTGCTGGGCACGCCCGTCATCTCGCAGGTCATCAAGAAGAACGCCGGGCCCGTGGTGAGGTGTTTCCAGGAGCACCGCGCCGACCTGCCCGCCGCCTCCGGGAAGGTGGACATCACCCTCACCATCGAGTCGTCCGGCCGCGTGTCGAGCGTCGACAGCGCGCTGCGTGGGGCCGCGGTGGGCAAGTGCCTCGAGGATCGGCTGAAGGCCGTGAAGTTCCCCAGGCACGTGGACAAGTCGGTCACCGTGACGCTGCCGCTCGCCTACAAGGTGCAGTGACGGTCAGTCGCCCGCTTCTTCGTACAGCTCGCCGAACTGCGCGATGGCGCCGGGGGTGAGCGACCACTTCCCCTCGGGGAGCACGTAGAACAGGCGCTTGCCGCCCGGGCCGACGCCCGCGCCGATGAGGAAGTACTTCGAGTCGAACTCGGCGCCGTCGAGCACGAGCAGATCGTGCTGCACGCTCCAGGCGCCTTCGTCGTGGCTCACCGAGAAGCGCGCGCCGCCCGAGCCCGTGGTGGCGCCCTGGAACCGGTAGACGTACCGACGGTCGTCGCCGAGCTGGTACCGAATGGCGTACGAGACGGTCTCGGTGCTGGTGCTGCCGGTGATGACGTTGACGTACTGGCCCAGCGCCCCGGTGCTGAAGGTCCACCGGCCCACGAGCTCGTCGTCGCTCACGAGCGGGAGCCCCACGGGGCTGCCCTCGACGCCCTTCAGCAGCGCCTCGACCGCCGGGTGGGTGGTGTCGAACGAGTACTTGTTCATGAAGTCGGCGCCGATGCCGGTGTCGAAGAACTCCTGCACGACGGCGAAGGGCTCGAGGCGATCGCCGGCCTCCACGAGGTAGAGGCTCACCATCGAGCGGCGGCGCTGGCCAGGCACCTCGATGGTGGCGAACGTGTAGTAGGCGCGCGCGCCGTTCTGCACGAAGCGGCGCAGGGGCAGCGTGACGGCGGGCGCGCCGGGCCAGTCGCGCACGATGGTGTCGCGCCAGAGCGCGTCGAGCTTGCCGCGGGGGTCGCCGAGGCCGGGCACCGCCTGGAGGCGGATGACGTCGACGGTGTGTCGCGAGCCGCCTTCTTCGAGCGTGAAGCGGTGTCGGCCGTCGTCGACGGGCTTGAACGACTCGGGGAACGTCAGCCGGAAGCCGCCCTCGACGCCGGGCTTCGCCTCGGGGGCGGTGAGCGAAGGGCCCGCCTCGCTGGCGCCGGCTACCACGCCCAGCCCGACGAGCGCGAGCGTTCCCAGCCCGCAGACGCCGCAGAGGCCGCCCACCACGAGGAGCACCACCAGCAGCGTCTTGTTCGACCGCCCCTGCGTGGGTTCCATGACACCTCGCCGAAGCGGAGGAACGCTCAGCCGACCTGCTCGGCGTAGGTCATCACGAGGTACACGCGCGCCTCGGTGGTGCCGGGGTTCTTGTAGGCGTGGGCCTTGTCGGCCTCGAATAGAATCGCGTCTCCGGCCGAGAGCGCGTACGTCTCGCCGGCGGTCTCGAGCTCGAGCTGGCCCTTCGAGACGACGAGGTTCTCGAGGGTCCCCGGGGCGTGGGCGTCGGCGGCCACGACGCCCTTGGGTGCGATGACGAGCTCGTAGAACTCGACCCGGCGGGGCTCGTCGAAGGGAAACAGCGCGCGCGACGAGAACGAGCCGTCGTGAGACAGGAGCCGCTTGGCGTCCTTCTCGCGCAGCACCTTCACGGGTGATTGCTGGGTCGACGAGATGAGGGCCGAGAAGGGCACGTCGAGGGCCCGGGCGATCTTCCACAGCACGTTGATGGTGGGGGCCGACTGGCCGAGCTCGACCTGGCCCAGCATGGCGCGCGAGACGCCGGAGGCCTGGGCGAGGCGCTCGAGGGAAAGGCCGCGCTCGGTGCGCAGGCGACGGAGGTTCTTGCCGACGACGGGCGCGAGGTCGGCGTTCGTCTCACCCGGTGACGTCTCTGGGGTTCGGCTCTTGCGTGCGGCCATCTCGTCGCCCTCCGGAGGTCCACCAACGGTTCCGCTGGAGCGGATACGTCGCGCGTTCACCCCGGCGGGTCAAGCCCGATGACGCCCCCAGGGGGCTCGTCAGCGCGAGCGCTGGGCGTTCGCGTCGAGGGTGCGTGGCGACCACTCGAAGACTCGCCTGCGTAACGGGACGAACGGCGCGCACGGGAACGCCGTCAGCTCCCGCGAGCGCCCGACCATGCATCACCGTCTGTTTGAGCGCCGGTGGGGTCGGCCGCGGCCGCCGCCGCGTGCAGCGGGCCGGAGACCCGGCAACACCGCCTCAGAACTGGTGCTCTTCGGTCGAGTCGACGAGCGCCTTGGTCGACGACAGGCCGCCCGAGATGACCTCGGCCACCTGGTCGAAATAGCCGGTGCCGACCTCGCGCTGGTGCCGCGTCGCCGTGTAGCCGTGCTTCTCGGCGGCGAACTCGGCCTGCTGCAACGTCGAGTACGCGGCCATGCCCGAGTCGCGGTACTGCGAGGCGAGCTCGAACATCGAGAAGTTGAGCGCGTGGAAGCCCGCGAGCGTGACGAACTGGAACTTGTAGCCCATGGCGCCGAGTTCACGCTGGAACTTCGCGATGGTGGCGTCGTCGAGGTTCTTCTTCCAGTTGAACGAGGGCGAGCAGTTGTACGCGAGCATCTTGTTGGGGAACTTCGAGCGGATCGCCTCGGAGAACCGCTTCGCCTGGTTCAGGTCCGGCGTGCTCGTCTCACACCACACGAGGTCAGCGAACTCGGCGTAGGCCAGCCCGCGCGCGATGGCGAAGTCGTCGCCGTTGCTCTTGAGGCGGTAGAAGCCCTCGGCGGTGCGCTCCTTCGACGCGATGAAGGGCACGTCGCGCTCGTCGATGTCCGAGGTGATGAGCTTCGCCGACTGCGCGTCGGTGCGCGCCACGATGATGGTGGGCACGTCGAGCACGTCGGCCGCCAGGCGCGCCGCCACCAGCGAGCGGATGAACTGGCTCGTCGGCACCAGCACCTTGCCGCCCATGTGGCCGCACTTCTTCTCGCTCGCCAGCTGGTCCTCGAAGTGAACACCAGCGGCGCCCGCCTCGATCATCGCCTTCATCAGCTCGAACGAGTTGAGCGGGCCACCGAAGCCGGCCTCGGCGTCGGCGATCATCGGCGCGAACCAGTTGCGCTCGTGCTTGCCCTCGGCGTGATCGATCTGATCGGCCCGGCGCAGCGCCGAGTTGATGCGGCGCACGAGGTTGGGCACCGAGTCCACCGGGTAGAGCGACTGATCGGGGTACATCTGCCCCGCGGTGTTCGCGTCGGCCGCCACCTGCCAGCCCGAGATGTAGAGCGCCTCGAGGCCCGCGCGCACCATCTGTACGGCCTGGCCCCCGGTGAGCGCGCCGAGCGCCGGCACGTGCTCGCGGGTGTTGAGCAGCTCCCACAGCCGCGTCGCGCCGAGGCGCGCGAGCGTGTACTCGATCTTGATCGACCCACGCAGCTTCTCGACGTCGGCCTTCGAGTACGGGCGGGTGACTCCTTCGAAGCGGCGGGCGTGCAGGTCGGCGGTCGTCATGGCGGTCTTGGTCATGGGTTCGTGGGGGGCTTGGGTGGCTTGGGGGACTTGGGAGGCGTGGAGCACAGACGTCAGGCTTCGGTGGCGAGCAGGCGCTGGTACGCCGGCACGGTGAGGAACTCTTCGAACGACTCGGCCGTCGAGAGCGCGCGGAACAGCGTGCGCGCCTCGCTGAATTGACCGCCGGTGAAGGACGAGAGCTCTTCGTTCATCACCTGGTCCAGCTTCTCGGGAGAGACGAGGCCGTGGCGCACCTGCTGCCAGACCTGCGCGCGCGAGATCTCGGCGGTCGCCGCGTCCTCCATCAGGTTGTAGAGCGGCACGCAGCCCTGCCCGCGCAGCCACGCCTCGAGGTAGCGCACGCCGACCCGCACGTTCTGACGCAGGCCCGCGTCGGTACGCGTGCCCTCGGGCACTCGCAGCAGATCGTCGCGCGTCACCACCACGTCGTCGCGGGTGACGTGCAGCTGGTTCGGCGTCGGCATGTGCTCGTCGAAGAGGGCCTTCGCCACCGTCACCAGCGCCGGGTGCGCGACCCACGTGCCGTCATGGCCGTCCTTCACCTCGCGCAGCTTGTCGGCGCGCACCTTCGCCATCGCCGCCTCGTTCGCGGCCGCGTCGTCCTTGATGGGAATCTGCGCCGCCATGCCACCCATCGCGTGCGCGCCGCGGCGGTGACACGTCTGGATCAGCTTCTGCGAGTAGGCCCGCAAGAACCCCTTGTCCATCGTGAGCTGCCCACGGTCCGGCAGGAGCAGATCGGGCTGCTTCTTGATGAAGCTGAACATGTAGTCCCAGCGGCCGCAGTTGAGCCCCGCCGAGTGCTCGCGCAGCTCGTAGAGGATCTCGTCCATCTCGAAGGCCGCCGGGAGCGTCTCGATGAGGCACGTCGCCTTGATGCTGCCGCGCTTCACGCCCAGCGTGTCCTGCGCCCACACGAAGACGTCGTTCCACAGCCGCGCCTCGAGGTGGCTCTCCATCTTGGGCAGGTAGAAGAACGGGCCCACGCCGCGGGCGAGCTGCTCCTTCGCGTTGTGGAAGAAGAAGAGCCCGAAGTCGAACAGCCCGCCCGACATCGCCCGGCCGTCCACCAGCACGTGCTGCTCCACGAGGTGCCAGCCGCGCGGGCGCACGAAGAGCTGCGCGAGCTTCTCACCCAGCTGGTACTTCTTCCCTTCCGGCGAGGCCCACGTCAGCGTGCGCCGCACCGCCGCGAAGAGCGCCTCCTGGCCCGTCACCACGTTGTCCCACGACGGCGCCATCGAGTCTTCGAAGTCGGCCATGAAGACGTTCGCGCCCGAGTTGAGCGCGTTGATCACCATCTTCGGCTCGACCGGCCCGGTGATCTCGACCCGGCGGTCCTTGAGGCAGTCGGGCACCGGAGCCACGCGCCAGTCTCCCGCCCGCACCGAGGCCGTCTCAGGCAAGAAGTCGAAGCGCGCCTTCGCCCGCCGTCGCTCGAGCAGCTCACGCCGACGCTCGCCAAACCGCCGCTCGAGCTCGCCCACGAACGCGAGCGCCTCGG
The DNA here is from genome assembly GCA_033763395.1 of Myxococcaceae bacterium. Lineage (GTDB taxonomy): Bacteria > Myxococcota > Myxococcia > Myxococcales > Myxococcaceae > Xiheimicrobium. The sequence goes on along the minus strand of JANRKQ010000017.1, from coordinate 11,553 downwards.
TCGACACCAGCGCCGACGTCCGCACACCCTTCACCTCGATGCCCTTCACAACGGTCACGCGGACCTCCAGTCAATCGGTGAACCCACGCGACCGGTGGATTCAGCACCTACAACTAGCCACAATTCCAAGAGATGACAACCTGCGTCAGAAGAAAATCGGGGCCTTTCTTGTAAACCTGAAAAGTAAATGCTGCGCCGCAAGGTAAATCGCGGCATTCACAGATTAACGACAGTTTTGCGCTCCTCGGGCCGGTCTTGTTAACGCGTGAAGCGTGGCCTGAAGCGAGAGTACAACCCGTCTCGATGCTGAGCCGCCGAACGGTCGTGGGAGCCCTGATGGCGTCGTCCGTAACGGCCCGCGGAGAGCGGCGCCCGCTCACGTTCGTGCTGGTGCCCGGCGCGTGGCACGGCGGCTGGGCCTTCGAGCGTGTCGGCCGGGTGCTCGAAGGGCAGGGCCATGCGGTGGACGCGGTGACGCTCCCGGGCCTCTCTGAACGCAAGGGCGAGCTGGACGCGTCGATTCGGCTTCAGAGCCACGTCGATGACGTCAAGCGCCGCGTCGAACGGGCCGCGACGCCGGTCGTCCTCGTCGGCCATTCGTACGCGGGCATGGTGGTGACACCGGTCGCGGCTGCGCTGCCCGGCCGAATCGCGCGGCTCATCTATCTCGACGCGTTCATCCCCACGCCGGGCAGCTCGATGTTGTCGCTCATGAAGCAGGCGTACTCGGACAAGTGGCGCGCGAAGGCGAAGGCCGTGTCGCAGGGGTTGTGGGTGCCTCCGATGCTCGACGCGAAGGCGATGGGCATCAGCGACCCGAAGGACGCGGCGCTGGTCGACGCGCGCCTGACGCCGCACCCCATGGCGACGCTGGAAGAACCCGTTTCGTTCGATGAGGCCGCGCTGGCTTCCGTGGAGCGCCGCTACGTCTGGTGCGCGAAGTACCCCGGGTTCAAGCGCTACGCCGACCAGGCCCGCGCGAAGGCGTGGGACGTGCGCGAGCTGCAGGCAGGGCACGACGCCATGTGGACACACCCTGCCGAGACGGCGGCCGCGCTGAACTGAGCGCTTCGGCAGTGGGGGCCCGCCCATCGAGCGCGCGGGCCGACTCGAAGGCGAGCGACACCACCTGCCACGCTGGCACAGACTCTCGAGACATCGCGGCGTCGCTCTGCCCCTCCTTCGTCCACGGAAACGGGTAGGCGCTCAGCGCCTCGTCGACGCCCAGCCCTCGCACCTCGTCGCGCCACCCGCGCCAGCGCAGGCCACCGGCGAACTGCTCGAGCCGACGCTCGTCGCCAAGCAGCCACTCGAGCCAGCCGGTGTAGCCGACCTCGAGCGCCTCCCACGCGAGCGCGTCAGGCGCGAAATAGCAGACGTCGCCCCGGCCCGCTGAATCGACGCGGCGAGCTGCTGCCACGCGCTGTCGGTGGGAGTCTCCATGCGCGCGCAGTCTACGATCGCGCCGCATGGCTGCGTACGTCGACGCGGCTCACGCCTCGGGCGCGACCCTCGAAGTCGACGGGCCGTACACGGTGGCGGCGAAGCCCTCGACGTGGGCGGTGGAGGTCTGGCGGCGCTTCTCGAGCCGCGCGTCGATGGCCTGCACCCGCGCGGCGATGGCTGGCGGCAGCACGACCTCGGCCTTCACCAGCGAGCCCTGGTGAAGGGCCCACGGCCACGCGAAGAGGAGCTCCCGGTACTGGTACGGCGACACCGCGTCCGGCGAGCCGAGATCTTCGTCGATCTCGTCGAGCACCGCCGCCAGCCCATCGAGGTCGTCGGCGCCCACCAGGTACGCGCGGCTGACGGTCGGCGCGAAGACGAGGGGCGCGCCCTTCACCGGCGCCTCTCCCACGAGCCGAGGCAGCACGAGCAGGCGCGCCAGGTCGTACGAGTCGCGCCAGCGGCTGCGGAACACGCCGGGCGAAAGCTCCACCCAGGGGTCGAGGCTCGACGCCTCGAGGTTGAGCGTGAGGGTTCGCCACGCGGCGTCGACGAACTCCGGCGGCATGAGCTGCCCGTTCACGGGGATCATGCGGTCACCCCGGTCCGAGACGAGCTCGAGGGTGAGCCCGCGCGCAGCCGGCCGGGTGAGCGAGGTGGGCGCCCCGACGATCTCGACCGGTCCCTCGGCGCTGAGCGAGCGCCGGAACCCCTCGAGCATTCCCGCTTGGTTCGCCGCCTGGCCCTGCTCGTAGCCGGGGGGACGCACCGCCGCGAAGAGCCGCGAGGGCTCCAGCGCATCAGCGACGGTCTTCACCAGCACGCGCTCGAGCGACTCTTCGTCGTCGTCGCCTCCACGCTTGAGCTGCCGCAGCTCGTTCGACGAGAGGAGCGCCAGGGCTGGGAGCACCGGCCGCGGCGCGAGCGTCGTCATGAACTCCGGCGGCTCGAGCAGCGCCGACGTCTGATCTTCCATCAGGTGGAGCAGCGTGGCCGCGATCAGTCCGGAACGAACCGCGAACTGATCATTCGCCGCCAGCGCGAGGAGCCGTCCTTCCATCACCTCCGCCGGGACCAGTCCCTGTCGTCCATCGGGAAGCCGCAGTTCGAGCCACCACCGCCCGTCCTGCGGGAGCGGCGTCGCGCGGGCCGGCACCCCCGCGTCCCAGGCGGCGAGGAGGTCGACCACCGAGCACTCGACCGGGTTTGCCTGAGAGGGGCTCCGACGCGCTTCGGCGCGGGCGATGAGGAACGCCTTCATGCGCGGCGACGGGAACACCGTGCCACGCAGCCGGTACGCCTTCGCGTCACCCGACTCCGGATCTTCGTCGATGGGTTCGAGCGCCTCGGGCAGGCCCGTGCGCAGCGTCTCGAAGTCCACCTCGACCCGGGCGGGGCCCTCGCCGTCGACGTCGAAGAGCACCACGCGGTCGACCTCGGGCATCACCACGTCGGCGCCGCGGAACCAGGTGCCGACGAGCTCACTGCCGACGACGGTGAGGTGCGCGAGCGGAGACGGATCGTCGGCCTCGCTCGAGTACGCCTCGTGGACCCCGTGCGCTTCGACGAGGCGCGTCCTGGCGATGAGCCGCTGGAACCGTTCGAAGTGCGGGTGCTCACGCGGCGGAACGAAGGCCTGCGCGGTCTCGCCATCCGGCCAGCACACGGCGCGGAGGCTTCGATACTGCGCGCCGGTGAACTCGGACTCGGCAAACGAGGCGAGGTGCTCCAGCGCGTCGAGATCGTCTCCGCTCGCCATCACCGACAGGCCCTCACGCGGCACGAAGACGACGGGGTTCGTACACCCGAGCTTCTCGGCGAAGAAGGGAGCCACCGTGATGATCGACTCGGCCGCCGGGCCGCTCCAGATCGCCAGGGGACCGGCGCGGGACGCCGTCGAGAGCGCCTGAATGACGTTCATCGCAGCGGTCTTCTCGGCCTCCTCGCGCGAGAGGCCCAGCCGCTCGAGGTGCTTGTCCTCGAGGAGGAGGGGGCCTTCGTTCGTGTAGGTCGCCGGCGTCACCCCGAAGACGCCACCCACCGCGCCGAACCGCAGGTTCTCGAACTGCTCGTAGCGCGAGAGCGCCTCGAAGTGCGACAGCCGGTGGACCCAGAACCCCAGCACCTGCGGCGGAATCGGCGGTGCCTTCGGCTTCTTCTTGAACCAGTCGAACAGCCCCATGTGCGGCCTCCCGTGCGTGCCCAGGGAGACAGTTGGGCCAGGGCCGTCGAATCCGTCACGACCTCGGCACGACGACGACCTTCCACGCCGCTTTCACCTCACGGCCGTCCTGCAGGTACACGGTGAGCGAGATGGTGTGCTCCCCCGCCCGCGGCAGCTGCCACTTCGCCGAGTTGCCGTTGCCCATGAGCGTGCCGCCCGTCACCTGCCACTCCGGCGCGCGCACCGTCTCGGCGTCGTAGAGCGCCTCGAACGTCTCGGTGGCGAACTCGACGAACTGCCCGGTGCCGCGCTCCCGAACGAGGCCCTGAATGGCCGGCGAGGTGACCTCCGACGGCATCAGCACGTCGGAACCACCACCGCAGGCGACGAGGGACAGCGAGAGGGCGAGAGCGAGACGGGTCTTCATGGCAGCGGGTCAACCCGCGCCGCCGCGGCCATGTGCAGAAAACGTATCGAGGCCGTGACATGCCAGGAAGATCAGCGCCTTCCGACAGGGCAACCAGCTCGACTGTCAACGTCCCTGACGCCCTCGCGGCCAGCGCTCAGGTCGACGAGAAGAGCTGCGGAATTGCGCCCGAGACCTCACCGAGGCGCTCGGTCGGCGCGCCGACGGCCTTCATGGCCGAGATGACGACGTTGGCCGGGTGCCGGCCCGCCGCCACCACGTGTTGACCGGGAGACAGCCCACCGGCCCGGCCCGCGAGCAGGCAGGCCATGTTCTCGGTTGAGTGTGACGAGTTCTGCTTCACGCCCTCGGGGTCGTACCCGTGGCCGCCCTCGAAGAGGTACACGAGCGCGCTCGAGTCGAGCATCGTGCCGTTGCCCTCGCGGGTGTCGCGGAACTTCTGCACCAGCCGCGCGAAGTGCTTCACGTGCCACGCGATGCCGCGCGACACCGCCATCGTGCCGCCGGGGACGCCGTTGTGCCCGAGCTCGTGGAGGTCCGTCGCCTGGCCGGTGAGCGGGTACATGTTGAGGTGTGACTGGAACATCGTCATCTGCAGCGTCGCCACGCGTGTCAGATCGCACACCATCGCCATGTGGATGAGGTCGACGAACAACAGCGCGCGCTGCTCCTCGTTCGAGTAGCCGAGGTTCTGCGCGTAGGTGTTGTTGGTGCCGTCGTTGCCCTGCGGAGATCCGATGCTCGGGTCGGCGCCGGGATCCATCGGCTTGACGCACGCGCTGGTCTCGGGCGGCGCGATGGCGTCGACGCGGCGCTCGAGATCGCGGAAGGCGTCGAGGTGACGCTGGAGCCGGATGCGGTCGGCGGCGCCGAGGCGCGGTACGAGCCGCTCGGTGTCTCCGCGCACCACGTCGAGAATGCTCTTGCGGGAGCGCTTCTCGAAGTCGATGCGGGCGCGCGTGGCGGCGTCGACGCCGGGCGGGGTGAAGTTGCCGAACAGCGCGTTGAACGCCTGCCGCGGGCTCACCTGCGCGGGGACGGGCGTGATGCGGCCCGAGCTCTCCTGCCGGTACGAGATGAACTCGCGGCCGTACGGCGCCGAGACCGAGAGGTACCAGTCGGCCTGCACGCGGTACGCGAGCGAGGGGAACGCCGTGCTGCCCGCGAGGAACCCCGCCACCACCTGATCCGACGTCGGGCCCATCGCCGCCGCGGTGCTGGCCGACGAGCGCACGCCCGCCAACAACGGAGACACCGTCGACACGTGAAAGCCGTCGCGCCGCCCACCCGCTGGAATCGCGCCGCCGTTCTCGGCTGCCCACGGAATGCGCAGCCCCGAGATGACGCTCACCTCGTTCTTGAGCTCGCCCAGCGGCTGGAGCGCGCTCTTGAGATCGTAGTTGCGCCCCACGGTGTTGGGCACGAGGTCGTTGTGCCGCGGGTCGTTGTCACCGCCCAGCGACTGCCCATCGAAGAAGACGAGGTAGCGCCTGGGAGGCGTCGGGGTGTTCTGCGCGAACGCCTTCGTGTCGAGCATCAGCTCGAGGAGCGGCAGCCCCACTGCCACCCCACCCGCGCCACGCAACACGAACCGTCTCGAGAGCCGGGTCTTCATGATCAGAGCGCCTCCTCGTCGCGACGGAAGGCGAACGCGTCGTCACTCACGAGGTCGACGAGCAGCTCGAGGAAGCGCCGGTCGCCCGCGATGAACTGCTTCGAGAGCCGGTCGATGAACGCCCGGTCGCGCTCGTCCTCGCGCCGCCCCGCGGCGTACCGGAACACCTGGGTGGTGATGCAGGCCTCGAACTGGCCCGAGGCGATGAGGGCGTCGGCGAGGCCGGCCGGGCCCGAGAAGCGGGTGCCGTCGACGTCTCCTTCACCGTCGATGGCGCACTGCGGGAGCCCATCGTCCGTCGTGCGGTAGCGGCCCTGGCGATCGAAACGCTCGAGCCCGAAGCCGATGGGATCGATGGTGTCATGGCAGGCCTTGCAGCCACCGACCGACGCGTGCGCCTGGTACCGGTTCTTCTTGCAGGGCGACGGCGCAGTGGGCTCCTCGTCGACGTTCACGCCGGGTGGGGGCGGGGGGATCTCCTGACAGAAGAGCCGATTGCGAATGAAGATGCCGCGCTGGGTCGGTGACGAGTCGGCGAACTTCACGCCCTGGGACAGCACCGAGCCATGGCTCAAGAGGCCTTTGCGGGGCGCGCCGCCATACGACGTCCACCCGGCCGCACCGCCCGCTGGAGCCGTCAACCCGTAGTGCTGGGCCAGCGTCGCGTCGATGAAGGTGTCGGTGGCGGTGAAGAGCGTGAAGTAGTCGGCGGAGCGATCGAACACGACGCGGTCGACCAGCGCGTCGCTCTCGGCCTGCATGGCGGTCGTGAGGGCGGTGGCGTGCGGCAGCCGGTGGTACCCGAGCCACAAGGCGTGGAAGCGCTCCAGTTGGTTGCGCGCGCGCACGTCCTCGAGCAGGCGCCACGCAGCGGCCTTCGCGCCATCGCGGGTGTCGAGCGAGCCGCCGGCCGCGGCGTCGAGCAGCCACTCCGGCGGGGTCGAGCCGACGAGCAGGTAGCTGAGCCGCGTCGCGCGTTGAAAGCCCGTGAGCGCGACGACGTCTGGCTGCGAGGTCACCCGGCCCAGCTCGACTCGGTAGACGAACTCGGGGTGCTGAAAGAAGGCCCGCAGCGCGAGCGTGAGGGCAACATCGAACGAGCCGGCCTCGACGCCCAGGGCGTGCAGCGGCATGAAGCGCTCCACCTCGTCGTCCACCAGCGGCCGGCGAAGGGCCGAGCGCCCGAAGGTGCGCACGAAGAGCCGGAAACACGTCGCGTCCTGGGCTCCGGTTGGCAGACACGGCAGCACCTGCGCGCGCCGCGCGGGATCGGCCACCGTGCGCTCGGCCGCCTGCCGCGAGAGCTCCTCGAGCGAGTCCACCAGCGTCGTCGACGCGAGCTGGAGCCGGTAGTCGTTGTCAAACGGGTCGGTCGGATCAGGCGGAAGCAAGGTGCGCGCGAGCGGCTGGGGCTCTCCGACGAGATCCTTGAGCGTCGCGTCGAGCTCGACGCGGGTGAGCCGACGGAGGCCCGAGACGCCAACCGCCTCGGCCTCGGAGACCGAGAGCGCCGGCCGGCCCTCGATCACACCGGTGCACGCGAGGAGCGGCAACACCCAGCAGAGATGGCGCAGGCGCATGGAGGGCCCGTGTAGGAGCAACGCGCACGCCATCGTTGGACGACCGTCAAGGCCATGGGATCCGTGCAGCACGCAATATCGGCCTGACCGGAGCGAGGACGATCTGTGGGGGACAGTCGACATCACCCCAAACGCGCGGGGAGGCGCTAAGGGGCGGCCCGGCATGCCGACCCTCGCCGACCAGCTCCCGAAGAAGGGCGAGCCCCCGCTCTCGACCGACGCCGTGCTCGACCGCTTCGTGTCCTGGGCCTCGTCGACCGGCCTGTCGCTCTATGGCCACCAGGAGGAGGCGATTCTCGAACTGCTCGGCGGCAAGCACGTGGTGCTCGCGACGCCGACGGGCTCGGGCAAGTCGATGGTCGCGCTCGCCTTCCACTTCCTCGCCTTCGCGCAGGGCAAGACGAGCGTCTACACCTGCCCCATCAAGGCGCTGGTGAACGAGAAGTTCTTCCAGCTGTGCGAGGCGTTCGGCGCCGAGAACGTCGGCATGATGACGGGCGATGCGGCCATCAACCGCGACGCGCCGATTCTCTGCTGCACCGCCGAGGTGCTCGCGAACCTGGTGCTGCGTCAGCACCGCGTGGTGGCCGAGGCCGTGGTGATGGACGAGTTCCACTACTACGGCGACAAGGACCGCGGCGTCGCGTGGCAGGTGCCGCTGCTGTCGATGCCCGAGACGCAGTTCCTCCTCATGAGCGCGACGCTGGGCGACATGAGCGCCATCGCCACGTCGCTGACTGATCTGACGAAGCGCGAAGTCGCCGAGGTGCGCAGCGCGACCCGGCCGGTTCCGCTCGAGTTCAGCTACTCCGAGAAGCCGCTCCACGAGATGATCCAGGAGCTGCTCCGCGCGAACCGCGCGCCCGTCTACCTCGTCAACTTCACGCAGCGCTCGGCGGCGGAGCAGGCGCAGAACCTGCTCTCCATCGACGTGTGCACGAAGCCGGAGAAGGAGACGCTCAAGGCGGCGCTAGTGGGCGCGAAGTTCGACACGCCCTTCGGCAAGGACTTGAAGCGCCTGTTGCTCCACGGCATCGGCCTGCACCACGCTGGTCTGCTCCCCCGCTACCGGCGCCTCGTCGAGCGGCTCGCCCAGCAGGGCCTGCTCAAGGTCATCTCGGGCACCGACACCCTCGGCGTAGGCGTGAACGTGCCGATCCGCACGGTACTCTTCACGCAGCTGTGCAAGTTCGACGGCGAGAAGACGGCGGTGCTGTCGGTGCGCGATTTCCAGCAGATCGCCGGGCGCGCGGGCCGCAAGGGGTACGACGACGTCGGCTACGTGGTGGCGCAGGCGCCCGCGCACGTCGTCGAGAACCTCAAGCTCCAGCAGAAGAAGGCCGAGGGGAAGAAGAACGTCACGCTGCAGAAGCCGCCGACGAAGGGCTACGCGCACTGGGACGCGACGACGTTCGAGCGGCTCAAGACGTCGCTGCCCGAGAAGCTCGAGTCGCGCTTCACCATCGGGCACGGGCTCATCGTCAACCTGCTTCAGGCGTACGAGGGTGCGGCCATCTCAGGGTACCGGCGGCTGGTCGAGCTCGTCGGGCTGTCGCACACCACCCACGGCACCCAGGTGCGGCTGCTCAAGCACGCGCGGGTGCTGCTGCGCTCCCTGCTCGGCGCGGGCATCGTGATTCACGAGAAGCGCACGGCGACGGCGCCACCGCTCCTCCGAGTCGCCGCGGGCCTGCAGTCGAACTTCTCGCTCAACCACACCCTGTCGCTCTACCTCGTCGAGACGCTCGCGGCGCTCGACGGCGCGGCCGAGTCGTGGCCCCTCGACGTGCTCTCGCTGGTGGAGTCGATCCTCGAGAACCCCGACGTGGTGCTGTACGCACAGCTCGACGCGCTCAAGGGCGAGAAGGTGGCCGAGCTGAAGGCGCAGGGCGTCGAGTACGACCAGCGCATGGAAGAGCTCGACAAGCTCACCTGGCCCAAACCGAACGCCGAGTTCATCTACGGCACGTTCGACGCCTTCGCGGCGAAGCACCCCTGGGTGCAGCACGACAACGTGCGCCCCAAGTCGGTGGCGCGGGACGTGTTCGAGCGCTGCATGACCTTCTCGGAGTACGTGAAGGAGTACGGCCTGCAGCGCAGCGAGGGCGTGCTGCTGCGCTACCTGTCGGACGCGTACAAGACGCTGGTGCAGAACGTGCCCGAGGCGATCCGCACCGAGCCCCTCGAGGACATCGCCGCGTACCTGCTCACCACCATCAAGCACACCGACGCCTCGCTGCTGGAGGAATGGGAGGCGATGAAGGAGGGCCGCGAGCTCGGGCTGGTGGTGCCGTCGGGAGAGCCGCTGCCGAAGCCGAAGAAGGACCTGGCGAAGGACCTCAAGGCGCTCACGGCACGCGTGCGGGCCGAGGTGCACCAGGTGGTGAAGCTGCTCGCGAAGAAGGACTACGACGAGCTGGTCGAGCTTCAGCCCTCGTGGACGGTCGATGCCTTCGAGGCCGCGATGGCCGCGTACTGGAGCGAGCACCAGACCGTCGACACCACGCCCCGCGCGCGGCAGCCGAGGCTCACCACGCTCACGGCGGACGGCCCGCGCCGGTGGATCGTCAAGCACTCGCTGCTCGACGCCGAAGGTGAGCCCGACTGGTTCCTCGAGGGCCTCGTGGACTTGTCGGAGCGGCTCGACGTCGATGACGGCCCTCTCGTGCAGGTGAGGCACGTGGGCCGATGATTCGGAGCTTCGTGCTCCACTCGCCGCCGCGGCGGCTCGGGTGGGTGCTCTTCCTGGCCTTTGGCTGCGTGGTGTCGGCCTCGCTCGGGCACCTGTTGCGGCCGCAGGCGCTCGACGGCGTGACGGATCTCCCCGGGCTGCCCTTCGCGGCGCTCGCGAGGTGGGACGCCGGTTGGTACGGCGCCATCGCGCGTGACGGGTACTTCTTCGATCCGTCGCGGCAGTCGCCGGTCGCGTACTTCCCGCTGTACCCGCTGGTGATTCGCGCGCTGTCGTTCCTCGGCGTGAACCGTTGGGTCGCGGGAACGGTGGTGACGTTCACTTCGGCCCTGGGAGCGCTCCTGTTGGTGCATCGCTGGGCGCGCCATGTGGTGCCAGCGCACGCGACGACGGTGTTTCTGCTGCTCGCGACGTACCCGTACGCCTGCTACCTCTACGGCGTCGTCTACTCCGACGCACTGTTCCTGCTGCTCGTTATGGGAGCGTTCGTCGCGCTCGAGTCCGATTCGCCCATCGCCGCGGCGGTGTTGGGGGCACTCGCGACGGCCTGTCGTCCCGTGGCCCCGGCGGTGGTGGTGGGCCTGACGGTGCGGAGCCTCGAGCGGCGCCGACGCGCCGGCTTGCCGGTGCGGGTGGTGGACTTCGTCCCTGCGCTCGCGGGGCTGGGGCTCGCCGCGTACATGGCCTTCCTCGCGCAGCGGTTCGGCGATCCGCTCGCGTTCGCGCACGTGCATGGGGCTCCGGGGTGGGATCAGCAGCCGGGCTGGCACACGTGGCTCAAGCTCGAGTTCTTCGAGCACGTGCGGGTCGACCACTGGACCGTGAAGCTGCGCCTGGGCGCGCATGCGTTCGTGACGATGGGCGCGCTCTCGCTGGTGCCAGCAGTCGTGCGGCGGTTGGGCTGGGGCTACGGGTTGTACTGTCTGCTCGCGCTCGCGCTGCCGGCGGTCTCGTCGAAGGACTTTCAAGGCATGGGGCGCTACGCCATCGCGGCGTTTCCACTCTTCGTCCCGGTGGGCGCGTGGCTCGACCGCTGGGCCGGGCTGCGAGAGCCGGTGTTGCTCGGGCTCGGACTGCTGCTGGCGTTGTGTGCAGGCCTGCTGGGGACCGGCGCGTACGTGTCTTGAACGACGATCACCGCTCGGGTGGCAACGCGTAGGTCACCACTGCGTGCGCGCAGACCTCGCTCGTCGACACGCTCCGGAGCGAGACCTCGCCAACAGCCAGCGACCGTCCCAGCTCGAGCATCGAAGCTTCGGCCACGAGCGCTTCGGGGCGTAGGCGCCGCAGGGTCGCGCTGCGCCGTTTGGTCGACACCGAGGGAGGGTTGCGAGTGACGCCCGTCGCCGGCGCTGCGCCACCACCAGCCCGAGCGAGCCGCAGGCGTGCTGCGCAGCCGTGAGCGCTGCGTCGTCGGTGGTCCGCGCAGCGCTCGCCGCGCGCTCGCCCTCGAGGCAGGCGTGAACGGGACGGCGGCGCTCAGGTCTTTCCCGATACGAGGACTTCGCCAGGCTCGAGGTGCGCGACGAAGATCGCCTCGCTCCGGTCCGGGTATGCGTAGCCGAGGCGCAGGGGGCCATCCGTGCGGATCCCCGCGAACGCGCCATCGTCCACGATCCGGAGGAGCGC
>JANRKQ010000016.1:0-1624 GCA_033763395.1 Myxococcaceae bacterium | reverse complement strand
TGACGCCACAGTGACTCCCCCTCGATCGACTGATGTGAAAACGAGTCAATCAGAGCGAGGGGCTGCCCGAGCCCCCCTCTTCGGGGACGGTGTCTCGTTCTAGAGATCCAGAAAGTACTCCCGAACTTCCCACGCGGTCACGTCGCGCGTCGTCGGGTCGGGCACGTCGGCGGTGTAGCGCTCGATCTCGTCGCGCTTCATGACTTCGAAAACGTTGACGAGGTCGCCGCCGAGGAGGTCGATGAGTGCGCTGTCGGCGCGGAGGGCATCCAGAGCCTCGCCCAGGTTCATGGGAAGCACGGCCTGCGACTCGTCTTCGTAGCTGTAGCCGACGGCCGCCGGCGGGGCGGCGAGCTGACGACGGATGCCGTCGAGTCCGGCCGCGAGCAGGGCCGCGGTCATGAGGTAGGCATTGGCCGCACCGTCGCCGAGGCGCATCTCGAGGCGGGTTCCGCCACCGCGCTCCGGCGGCACGCGCAGCATCGCGCTGCGGTTGTCGTAGCCCCAGTTGGCGCGGTAGGGCGCGAGGGTGTCGGGGCCGAGGCGCTTGAAGGCGTTGATCGTGGGGTTGCAGAAGGCCGTGAGCGCCGCAGCGTGCTCGACGATGCCCGCGATCATGTGCTGGGCGAGGGCGCTGAGCTGGTCGCCCTCGTGCATGAGGTTTTCGCCCTGTGCATCGACGAGCGACATGTGCAAGTGGAACCCGCTGCCGCCCTCGTCGCTCCACGGCTTGCCCGCGAAGGTGGCCGCTTGGCCGACGCGCGCGATGACGTCTTTCACGCCCGCCTTGAGCATGAACGCGCGGTCGCACGCGTCGAGCGCCTCGCCGTGCCAGATGTTGATCTCGTATTGGCTCGGGCTGAACTCGTGGTTGCCGGCGAAGACGCCGATGCGCAACTGGTCGAGCATGCGCAGCAAGTGCAAGAAGGTGCCCTTGGGGTCGACCGTGGCACCAGTCGTGTAGACGCGGCCGGGCTGGGTGAGAGCGCGCGAGAAGCCACCCTCGGGGTCGCGGTCGGCGATGTAGAACTCGAGCTCGGGGCCGACGAGCGGCGTGTAGCCGAGCTTGGCGTATTCGCCCATGATGCGCTCGAGCAGCACGCGCGGCGAGAGCGGGTTGGGGGTGCCGTCGGGGTTATTGGCGCCGGCGACCACGAAGGCCACGCCGGGCTCCCACGGCAGCGCACGCCAGCTGCCCGGAACGATCTGGCTGATGAAGTCTTCGAGCCCGTTGCTGAGCACGTCGGCGCCGTCGAGCACGCCACCCTGCGTCGTCGTCACCCACACGCCCTGGCAGAACGCCGGGCCTCCGTGGCTGATCTTGTCGAGCTCGCTCACGAGCAGGTCTTTCGACCGCACGGTACCGATGATGTCGGCGTAGATGACGCGCAAGACGTCGATCTTGGCCGAGAGCAGCTCGCTCTGCAGGGCGGAAAGGCTGTGGCTCATGTGCGACTCCTTCGTGGCACTCGGGCGGTTCAATTCGAAATCGTTCGGACTCAAACGAGATAGTAGACTACCCACCGACTCGATGGGGAGGGCCAATGCGCGTTCTGTTTGTGCAACACGATCACGTGAGCCCGCTCGGGCCCGTTGGCGAACGATTCGCCCACCACGGCTTCGA
>JANRKQ010000015.1:0-38866 GCA_033763395.1 Myxococcaceae bacterium | reverse complement strand
GCGCGCATCGCGGCCCAGCTGTCGCTCGACGAGAAGCGCCCCTTCGCGACGTGGATCGTCGACAACGGCGGCTCGCTCGACGCGACGCTCGCGCAGGTCGACGCGCTGGCCTCGGCGCTGCGCTCGGAAGGTCCGTAGGGCCGCGCGGCTGCGCAAAGCGCACCATGAGCCAGGACACACGTGACGCCAGTGAGCCGGCACCGGGTCGAACCCGAAGCGGAATCGGTTCGGCCGAGGTTCCTCTCGAGGTCGAGGCAGCCGATCGCGGGACCCACCGCCTCGCGCTGGTGCGGTGAGGGCCATCGCGCGGGCCGCGCGGGCGAGTAAGGTGTCATGGCTGTGGCTCGCACCTTCTTCGTCACCGGCTACCCCGGCTTCATCGGCAAGCGCCTCGTCGCGCACCTCGCCAAGTCGGCGCCCGACGCCCGCATCGTGCTGCTGGTGCAGCCGAAGTTCATCAAGGAGGCCACGCAGTACGCCGCGAAGCTCGGCCCGGCCGCCATCGACATTCTCTCGGGTGACGTCGTCGACATGCACCTGGGCCTGTCCGGGCCCGAGTACCAGCGCCTGTGCGACGAGGTGACCCACCTCTTCCACCTCGCGGCCATCATGTACCTCGGCATGCCGCGCGAGACGGCGCACCACGTGAACGTGCACGGCACCCGCCACGTGCTCGAGCTGGCGCGCGACTGCCGGCGCCTCGAGCGCCTCACCTACTTCAGCACCGCCTACGTCTCGGGCGACCGCCAGGGCGTCATCGCCGAAGACGAGCTCGATCGCGGCCAGGGCTTCCGCAACCACTACGAAGAGACGAAGTTCCTCGCCGAGAAGCTGGTGCAGCGCGCGAAGGAGCACCTGCCCATCACCATCATTCGCCCCACCACCGTCGTGGGCGACTCGCGCACCGGAGAGATCGACCGCTTCGACGGCCCCTACTACCTCGGCATGGTGCTGGTGCTGTCGCCGCTGGTGCTTCCGCTCCCGCTGCCGGGCAACGGCGTGGCGCCCCTCAACGTGGTGCCCGTCGACTTCGTCGTCGAGGCCACCTGGTCGCTCGCGATGAACCCGAAGGCCGTCGGCAAGACGGTGCACCTCGTCGACCCGAACCCGATGAGCGCCCGCCGGGTCTACGAGCTCATCGCCGCCCGCTCGAACAAGCGCCTGCCCCGCTTCAGCCTCTCGGCGCGCGCCGCCGACTTCATGCTGCGGCTGCCCGGCCTCGAGAAGCTCGCCCGGCCCCAGCGCGCCGCCGTGGCCGCCGTCAACCACCTCGCCCTCTACAACTGCCACACCGCCCTCGAGCTGCTCGATGGCACCGGGGTGCGCTGCCCCCCGCTGGGCACCTACCTCGACACGTTGGTCGACTACGCCATGACGTCGTGGAGAGACCGGCAGGGCCGCACCACCGAAGTGGCCGAGGCCGACGACCCGCTCGATCGCTGAAACGGCGTGGGCGCTGGCGCTCGCGGTCCTCCGTCGCCTGCCGCCCGCAGGGGATCCGCTCGACGGCCGACCGGGTCAACCCTTGCTGATGACGCCCTCGTCGACGAGCTGCGCGAGGATGCGCGCCGTGTCGAGCCGCGACATGCCCGACACCGCGAAGAGATCGTCGAAGCTCACCGTGCCGTCGATCTGCGCCAGCACGAAGCCCGCCCGGTGATCGAGGTTGAGCCAGATGATCTCGTCTTCCTTCAGCAGCACCCGGGGCACGGTCTCCATCTTGCCCAGCTTCGACTCGAACATGGTGACGAGCGTCTTCTCGCTGCGCTCGCGCATCGCCTTCACGTCGGGGTCGTCGGGCGCGAGCGTCTGGGCCTTGACGATGAGCTCCATCGCGCCGGTGTGATCGTCGAGATCGAGCAGATCGCGCGCGCCGCGCAGGAGCGTCTTCACCTCGTCCTTCGTCGCGACGCCCGGGCCGCCACGGCGCACCTCGCTGTCCGACGACAACATCTCGAGCGCCTTCGCCTCGCCGACGATGGCCGACAGCTTGATGCCGGGGTTGCTCCGGTTGTCCCACGCCGAGGTGGCGTTGGGCGTCAGCGGCGACGGGAGCGGCACCGGCAGCCTCGACTCCGCTGGCACCACCGCGGGCGCCGTGGCCACCGGGGCCTGGAAGGGCGCGGGCGTATTCGTCGACCACGACCAGGCCACGCCCACCGGGTCGGGCGCCGCCGGGAGCGGCACGTCGACGTTGGTGGGCGTCGAGGCCGGCACGGGAATGGGCGTGGTGCTGAAGCGCGGCGGCTCGGGCACGGGCAGCGTGGGCGCCGGCTCGAACAGGGGTGGCGTCGACCGCGGCGGAGACGGCTGAGGCGCGTTGTCGGCGCTCAGGCTGATGGTGGCCGCGGGGAGTGAGGTGGGCGGGGGAACGTCGAACGCGGGCGGCCGCCAGTCGGGCGTCAGCGCAGGCGTCGGCTCGGCCTGGGGCGGCGCAGGGCGCGAGGGGGGCGGGGGCTCGACGAACTGGGGCGGCGTGGCCCGAATCGGCGAGGGCGGAGGGGCGGCCCCGTCGAGCGTCACCGTCAGGGCGGCCGGCTTGGGCGCCTCGGCGCTGGCCCCGAAGATGGGCGGCGTCGAACGCACCGGAAACGTCGGCTCCGCGCCCAGCGAGATGGTGGACGAAGGAGTCGAGGTGACGCCCGTCGCGCTCGAGACGGGCGGCGGCTCGAGCATCGCCCCCCAGTCGTCGGGCCGCGGCGACGGGCTCGAGAACGGCGCCGGCGAGTCGAACCCCGTCGCGCGGCCCCAGTCCATGTCGTCTGGCGTGAGCGCCGAGGGCGACGAAATGCCCGAGCCCGTCGTCGTCGCCACGCCAGACGGTGTCGAGGGCGCGTCCGCCTGTGCGGCCGGGGGACTCACGGCGTCGGGACCCGGCGTCACGGCCGAGCCGCTCGCCGCCACCGCGCTGGAGCTCGAGGGGAAGGTGGCGACCGCGTCAGCCCAGCTCGGCCCCGCCCCGAACGTCGGCATCGAATCGCTGGATGACGTGGGTGGGGCGGCCTCCGACGGGGCGCTGGCCGGGCTCGCCGGCACGTCGTGAGACACGGGCGCTGGCATCGCCACGCCGAAGGGCGTCGTCGGCGCCACGAAGTCATCGCCCAGGGCCGGAGCGGGTGCCGCGACGCTCTCCCCCGGCGCGGGCACGCTGGGCGCGACGGGCGCGACCGCGGGGGCGATGGGCGGCTCGAAGGGGCTGTCTTGCGTGGGGGCCGACGGCGGCGGCGCCGGCACCGGGCCTTCCTGGAGCAGCTGCTCGGCGCGCTCGTTGCCGGGGTCGAGCTTGAGGGCCCGCACGAAGAGCTTGCGTGCGCCTTCGAGGTCGCCCGACAGCCGCAGCCAGATGCCCGCGTCGATGAGCTGTGCGGCCCGCTCCTTGCTCACACCACCCCCATCATCACTTGATCCGCTCGAGCACGCCCTTGAAGAGGCTGACGGTGCGCGTGAGGGTGTCGATGCTCTCGGTCACCTTCGAGAGCACCGGCGCATCGAAGGCCTTCCGCGCGGCGTCGAGGGCCGACTTCGCCTTCGTGATCGCGTCCTTGCCGAACTCGGAGCCCTGCGTCGCCTTGTCGAGCTGCGGAATGAGCGTCTCGACCTCCTTCATCAGGGCCTTCAGCTCGCTCTTCTTGCCCTGGAGCTCCTCGCCGCTGCGCGCTTCGAGCAGCATGTCGGCCTGCTCGTCGAGAATGCGCTTGAGCTCTTCTTCGGTGAGACCGCCAGACGCCGTCACCTGAATCGACTGCTGCAGGCCCGTCTCGCGATCCTTCGCCGAGACCGACACGATGCCCTCGGAGTTGATCTCGAAGGTGACGTCGATCTCGACCTCGCCCCGGCGGGCCTTGCGCAGCCCGGTAAGGATGAACTCGCCCAGAAGCTCGTTCTGGTGCGCGACCTCGGCCTCGCCCTGGAGCACCATGATCTTCACCGTCGTCTGATCGTCCTTCGAGGTGTTGAAGACCTCGGTGACCGACGTCGGCACGGTGGTGTTCTTCGGGATCAGCCGGCGCACGTACCCGCCGGCCACGGCCACGCCGAGGCTCTGCGGCGTGACGTCGAGCAGCACCACCTCGCTGTCGCTGCTCGTCAGGGCCTCGGCCTGCACGGCGGCGCCCAGGGCGACCACCTCGTCGGGGTGCACGCCCTTGCAGGGGTCCCTGCGGAAGAACTGCTTCACCGCCTCGACGACCTTCGGCATGCGCGTCATGCCGCCGACGAGGACCATCTCTTTGAGGTCCGACGGCTTGACCCTCGCCTCGATGAGCACCTGCTCGCAGATCGAGATCGTCTTCGCCACGAGATCGCCGCAGAGCTCCTCGAGCTTGTCGCGGGTCAGCGTGCGCTGGAGGTGGAGCGCCGCGCCTCCGCCGGCCGGCGACGCGATGAAGGGCAGGTTGATCTGCGCCTCCTTCGAGCCCGACAGCTCGATCTTCGCCTTCTCGGCGTTCTCCTTGAGCCGCTGGAGCGCCATGCGGTCCTTCCGCAGGTCGATGCCGTTCTCCTTGGCGAAGTCGAAGACGAGCCACTCGATGATGCGGTTGTCGAAGTCTTCGCCGCCAAGGTACGTGTCGCCGCCGGTCGCGATGACGTCGAAGACGCCGCTCGACACGTCGAGCACCGAGACGTCGAAGGTGCCGCCGCCGAGGTCGAAGACGGCGATCTTCCCGTTGACCGACTTGCCGAACCCGTACGCGAGCGCCGCCGCCGTCGGCTCGTTGATGATGCGCAAGACCTCGAGGCCCGCGATGCGCCCCGCGTCCTTGGTGGCCTGGCGCTGGCCGTCGTTGAAGTACGCCGGCACTGTGATGACGGCCTTGCGCACCGACTGGCCGAAGAAGGCCTCGGCGTCGGCCTTGAGCTCCTTGAGCACCATGGCCGCCACTTCGGGCACCGCGTAGTGCTTCTCGCCCATCGCGATGCGAATGTCGTCGTGGTCGCCCGCCTGCACGCCGTAGGGCAGCACCTTGATGGCGTCTTGCACCTGCGGTGACGAGAACTTGCGGCCGATGAGGCGCTTGGACGCGTAGACGGTGTCGCTCGGGTTGATGACGGCCTGGCGCTTGGCGATCTGCCCCACCAGCAGCTTGCCGGTCTTCGACAGCGCCACCACCGAGGGCGTCAGGTTCGACGAGCTGCGGTTGCGAATGACGGTCGGCGTCCCGTCCTGCATGAAGGCGACGACGGAGTTCGTCGTGCCCAGGTCGATGCCGATGACTGGTTCGCGCTCAGCCATGAATCAACGCACGTTAAAACGGCCAACGCTTCTTGACGTGTTTTTTCACGTCGGGGTGGTCCGGCCCCAGCTTGAGCGCCTCATCGAAGTGTTTCTTCGCCAGCGACTTCATGCCAGCCGCCTCGAGCATGCGCCCCAGCAGCACCCGGTACTCGACCTTCTGTGGGGCCGCCTCGACCGCACGCTGCGCGAAACTGCTGATCTCCTTGATGTCTCCGCCGGTCTTCTCGAGCAGGGCAGCCAGCTTGAAGGCTGCCTCGTGGTTCGCCGCGCTCGCGTTGACCGACGCCCGGAGGGCCTGGAGCGCGAGTTCCTCGTTCCCCTGGTTGAGGAACTCGAGCGCGCGCTTGTAGTCGGTCTCGCTGCGCTGCACTTCGTTCTTCTTCCGAACGTCAGCCAGCAGCGTCTTCACCTCGACGTTCTGCGGGTCGATCTGCGTGGCGATGTTGAGCAGCGAGAAGGCGTGGCTGAACTCGTTCTTCGCGATGTGCGCCTTCGCTTTCGACAGGTGCTCCTGAATCTTGGTCACCTTCGCGAGGTACGGGTGCCGCGCCAGCCGCAGCCGCCGCTCGGCGTCTCGCGCCTCTTCTTCGGCTGACTTCGGCGCGGCGGGGCCGGGCTGGAAGGCCGCGTTGGTGCCCGTCGCCGAGCGGATGGCCGCGCGTACGAAGGGGTTGTCGTCGAGGTACTTCTGCCGCCTGTCGGGGTCGGTGAGCACGTTGTTGGCCTCGACCAGCCGCTTGAAGATGGTGTCGATCTTCGCCTTGAAGCTGCCGAGCTGCCGGCCGTGGTAGCGGTCGGGGTGGAACTTGCGCGACAGCGCATGAAAGGCGTCGCGCACCTGCTCGCTCGAAGCGCCAGGCGTCACGCCGAGCACCTCGAAGTGGTTCGCCTTCAGCTTCGCCTCGAGCGCGAGGATCTCCTGCTGGCGCTCCGCGGGAATGTCGATGGTCTCGGCAGACATCGCTGGTTCGGCCCCCCGAAGGTGTATTTCAGAGCGAACGCTCGAACATCGTCAACCCCTCGGTGAACTCGGATTCGGTGGTGACGAAGGCGGGGGCGAAGCGCACGGTCTTCTCGCCGGCAAGGTTGACCAGCAGACCATGCTGCCGGCACCGCGCCACCACGTCGGCGGCCCCGGTGTCGACCTCGATGCCGAAGAGCAGGCCCCGCCCGCGCGCGTCGACGACCCGGCCGGGCTTGCGCGCCTTGATGCCCGCGGCCAACCGGTGGAGCAGCTCTCCCTTCGCCGTGGTGGCCTTGAGCATCTCGGGGGCCGTCGCGAGGTCCCACGTGGCCACCGCCGCCGCCGCTGCCACCGGGTTGCCGCCGAACGTCGAGCCGTGCGTGCCAGACGGGAGCGCCTTGCCGACCGCGTCGCTGCACACCATCGCGCCGATGGGCAGGCCGTTGCCGAGCGACTTCGCCAGCGAGATGGCGTCGGGCTGAATGCCGTGGTGCTGGTACGCGAACGGCAGACCCGTGCGGCCGATGCCCGTCTGCACCTCGTCGATGAGCAGGAGCAACCCGTGCTCGTCGCACAGCTCGCGCAGCGCCGCGAGGAAGCCGGCCGGCGCGGGCCGCACCCCACCCTCGCCCTGGATCGGCTCGATGAGAATGGCCGCCGTCTGCGGGCCCACCAGGCGCTTCACCGCGTCGAGATCGCCCATCGGCGCATAGACGAAGCCCTTCGGCAGCGGCTCGAAGCCAGCCTGGTACTTCGGCTGCGCGGTGGCCGTCACGGTGGCCAGGGTGCGCCCGTGGAAGCTGCCCTCGAAGGTGATGATCTCGCTGCGCTCCTTCTGGCCGGCCACCTCGTGCTGGAAGCGCCGCGCCAGCTTGATGAGGGCCTCGTTCGCCTCGGCGCCCGAGTTGCAGAAAAAGGCCCGCGAGTCCTTCCCGCCGAAGGCGCGGGTGAGGCGCTCGGCGAGCTGGAGCTGCGGCTCGGTATAAAAGACGTTCGACACGTGCCAGAGCTGCTCGAGCTGCGCCCGGGCCGCGGCCACCACCGCCGGGTGACAGTGCCCCATGGCGCAGGTGGCGATGCCCTGAATGAGGTCGAGGTACTTCTTGCCGTCGGCGTCCCACACCCACGCGCCCTCACCCTTCACCAGCACCACCGGCTGCTGCTTGTAGTTCTGGAGCAGGTGGTGCTTGGCGCTGTCGATGGCGCGCTCGGTGCGGCTGGGGGCGACGGGGCCGGCGACGTCAGCGGAAGCCTTCGTTTCGATCATGGCAGCGCTCTCTCTCACAAAATGTACTTCGACAGATCCTCGTCCTTGACGAGATCGGCCAGGCGTAGACGAACGAAGGGCACGTCGATTCGCACGTCCTTCTGGCCGCCATCACCCGCGCCGAACGAGACCTCTTCGAGCAGCCGCTCGAGGATCGTGTGGAGCCGCCGCGCGCCGATGTTCTGGCTGCGCTCGTTCACCTGCTGGGCGAGCCGGGCCAGCTCGTCGATGGCGTCGTCCTGCACCGTCAGCGTGACCCCCTCGACGGCGAGGAGCGCGGTGTACTGCTTGAGGAGCGAGTTCTTCGGCTCCTTCAAGATGCGCACGAGGTCGGTCCCGGTGAGGGGCTCGAGCTCGACCCGAATCGGGAACCGCCCCTGCAGCTCGGGGATGAGGTCGCTCGGCTTCGACACGTGGAAGGCGCCGGCGGCGATGAAGAGCACGTGGTCGGTCTTGAGCGGGCCGTACTTGGTGGTGACGGTGCTGCCCTCGACGATGGGCAAGAGGTCGCGCTGCACGCCCTCGCGAGACACGTCGGGCCCGTGCTTGCCGCCCTCGCGGCTGGCGATCTTGTCGATCTCGTCGAGGAAGATGATGCCGTCGTTCTCGGCGCGCTTGAGCGCGTCGCGCGTCACCCGGTCCTGGTCGACGAGGCGGCCGGCCTCTTCGCCCTCGAGCAGCTTGAGCGCGTCACGCACCGGCGCCCGCCGCTTCTTCGTGCGGCCCTGCCCCGGGAAGCCCTTGAACAGATCCTGCAGGTTGACGCCGAGCTCCTCGAGGCCCTGGCCCGAGAAGTTGCGCACGAAGGTGAGGCCCTGGTCCTGCACCTCGACCTCGACGGTGGTGTCGTCGAAGGTGCCCGCGTCGAGCTGCGCGCGGAACTTCTCGCGGTCCGCGTCGGACAGCCGCGGCGCCGAGCTGCGGCCACCGCCCTTCACCAGCTCGTGCAGCCGGTCTTCGGCGGCCTCGAGGGCTCGGCCCTTCACGCGCTCCATCTCTTCGTCGCGCACCAGGGCGATGGCCGCCTCGACCAGGTCGCGCACCATCGACTCGACGTCGCGGCCGACGTAGCCCACCTCGGTGAACTTCGAGGCCTCGACCTTCACGAAGGGAGCGCCCGCCAGCCTCGCGAGCCGCCGCGCGATCTCGGTCTTCCCCACGCCCGTCGGCCCGATGAGGATGATGTTCTTCGGGGTGATGTCGTCTTTCAGCTCGCCCTGCACCTGCTGCCGCCGCCAGCGGTTGCGCAGCGCGATGGCGACGGCCCGCTTGGCCCGCGCCTGGCCGACGATGTAGCGGTCGAGCTCCGAGACGATTTCACGCGGCGACAGCGACGAGCGCATGCGTCAGAGCTCCTCGAGGGTGACCTGCGGGTTGGTGTAGATGTCGATGTCGGCGGCGATGCGGAGCGACTCCTCGACGATGGAGCGCGCCGGCAGCGCCGAGTGGGCGAGCAAGGCCCGGGCCGCCGACAGCGCGTACGAGCCACCGGAGCCCACCGCCGCGATGCCGAAGTCGGGCTCGACCACGTCGCCCGCCCCCGAGAGGATGAAGGTGCGCTCGGCGTCGGCCACCACCAGCAGCGCCTCGAGCCGCCGCAGGAACCGGTCGGTCCGCCAGTCCTTCCCGAGCTCGACGCACGCGCGCGGGAGGTTCTTCTGGAACTCCTGCAGCTTCGCCTCGAAGCGCTCGAACAGGGTGAAGGCGTCGGCGGTGCCGCCCGCGAAGCCCGCCACCACCGACCCATCGCCCAGCCGACGCACCTTCTTCGCGTTGCCCTTCATCACCGTCTTGTCGAGCGTCACCTGGCCGTCCCCGCCGATGACCGTCTTGCCGTCGCGGCGGACGCACAGAATCGTCGTCATGAGCCTCGTGTAACAGGTTGTCTTTCGGTGGCCCACCACCCGCAGGGGCGGGCCTTCCTCGACGTCGACTTCGCTCGGTCGACCCCCCACGAGGCACGGGCCGTCGCGTGGGCTTCGCGGTACCGTCTTGGCCATGGCGACTGGCGGTGGCGGCGTGACGGTCTCGGTCTGGGTGGGCCAGGTCGACAGCGCCGAGCGCCTCGAAGCGGCGCTCACGCCGGACAGCTCCTGCCATGGCGACTCGTTGGGCTCTGACGTGTCCCGCGCGATGGGCGACGGTGCGGTGGCCGACGCCGTACGCGAGTCCCGGGTGCTCGAGTTCCCGACGACGTCGATCGCGGCGTTGCTGAGCGGGCTCTCGTTCGCGGCGCCGCTCGGTGTGGCCCTCACAGCCACGCTCCCACACAGCGCCAACGCGCTCGTCCTCTTCTTCGGCGTCGAGACGCCGGGCTCGCTCGTCGACCTGCCTGGCGTTCACCTCGAGCGCCTGGGCGTGGCGCGGCTCGAGCGCCCTCAGCGCTTGAGGGGTGACCAATAGTCGAGCTGCGCGGTGCCGCCCTTCGTACCGGCGCGAAAGCTGGGCAGCCTCGACATCTGCCGCACGGTGCGCTCGAGCTCGTCGAAGCACTGGTCGAATAGCGCCCGCTCGTGCGCCATGAGGCGGCCACGCTCGGCGGCGTCGTCGTACGCGAACCTCAGCCCGTTCATGGCGTTGAGCACCACGTCGACCACCGAGCGCATCGTCAACAGCAGCGCCTCGTCCTGCGCGTGCTGGGTGCGCTGCTGGACGAACGCCGTCACGTCGAGGGCCAGCTTCGACACGCCAACCACGGCGCCGTCGGCGTCCAGCCTCGGCGCGTAGGTACCTGCCAACCAGCGCCGGTGGCCGTCTTTCCCGATGCGCTCGAACTGGCCCGACAGCGCCGCTCCCCGACCGAGCGCGCTCCACATCTCGAGGTACGACGCGCTCTCACGGGTCGAGCCCGGTACGAGGACGCGGTGGTGCTGCCCCACCAGCTCGTGACGCTCGAAGCCGAACCACTGGAGCATGACGTCGTTCAAGGACTGGATGAAGCCGTCGCGATCGAACTCGATGAGCCCGATCTGGTGGTCGAAGGCGCTCGCTGAGTCGCGAAAGACTGACACTCTGCAATGTCTAGTGACGCACGTCTCTGGTCGCAACCAGCCGCCGGCCGGGTTCGCGCCACCACGGAGCTGGAACGCCCCAGGCGTTGACGGGCCGTTCTGACGTCCCGCTCCGGGGCCGATCGACTTCACAATCGAGCGCGCTGGTGGGACTTGATGGGCCGAGGGCGCTCACTCGACGGAAGCTCGAGGTCCTCCGACCTCCGCGGCCGAGAGCGCCACGCCATGGTCGTGACGCGGTCTGCTCGTCGAGCGACCCGGGGCGCGCGGCGTCCGAAAGAAAGGCGCCTTCGTGTCCCCCCGCCGGGAGGGCCTCAGCGGCGCAGGAGCACGTACAGCGCCCCGGTTCCGCCGTCCTCGGGCCGCGCCGAGCAGAACGCCAACACCTGCCGGGCGGGCCTGCCGTGGGTCAGCCACTCCTGCACGCTGCGCTTGAGCACCGGCACCGCGTCCTCCGAGTGGAGCCCCCGCCCCGTTACCACCAGCACACAGCGATGCCCGGCGAGCTTCGCGTCAGCGAGGAACCTCTCGAGGGCCGGCTTCGCTTCGTCCCGCGTGCGCCCGTGCAGATCGAGCCGCGCCTTGAAGGCGAAGGCCCCCTTTCGCAGCTGGCGCCGCACGCGCTCGTCGAAGCCCTGCACGGCGCCCTCGATGAACGCCTCTGAGTCCGAGACCTCGAACGTCCCCTCCGACGAGACGAGCTCGGCCAGCCGCGCGAGGGACTCTGCCTCTTCCGTGGGGAACTTCAGCTGCTCGGCCGACGGCGGCACCCGGGGGGCGACCCGCTCCACCTTCGCCTTCACTGGCGCGACCTCGCCGACGCTCTCGAGGAAGAGGGCGGTGTCGTCGTCAGCCGCGCGCTTCGATTTCCCGGTGTGCACGACGGCCGCGGCCTTCGGCGCTGGTTGCGGCTCGGCCTTCTTCGGCGCCTCGAGCTTGAGGGCCCCGAAGGGGTTGTTGAAGGGCTGCTGCTTCTTCGACATCGGAGCGCCTCCTGCGCAGCGACGAACTCCTCGGCTTCTCGCACCGCGCCCGCGTCACGCCCGCGGGTGCGCGCCGTCGTACACCTTCTGCAGCTGCTCGAAGGACACCGCGGTGTACCGCTGCGTCGTCGAGAGGCTCGCGTGCCCCAGCAGCTCCTGAATCGAGCGCACGTCGGCGCCAGAGGCGAGCAGGTGCGTCGCGAACGAGTGCCGGAGCGCGTGGGGCGTCAGCGTGCGGTTGAGGCCGAGCCGCTTCACGTACTTGTGCAGGTGCACTTCCATGCTGCGGGTGGTGAGCCGGCCGCCACGGAAGTTGAGGAACATCGCCGTCGGGTCCTGCTTCTTGCGCGGCTTCGCCAGCAGCTCCCCGCGCCGCGCGAGCCACTGCTCCAGCGCGTCGATGGCGCCCTCGTTGAGTGGCACCAGGCGCTCCTTGTTGCCCTTCCCCAGCACCCGCACGCTGCGCGCCTTCAAGTCGACGTCGCCCAGCGACAGGCCGCAGAGTTCGCTCACGCGCAGGCCCGCCCCGTAGAGCACCTCGAGCATGGCCCGGTCGCGCAGCTCGAGGAGCTTCTCGGCGTCGGGCGCCTCCATGAGGGCGAAGGCCTCGTCGACGGGCACCGCGCGCGGGAGCTTCTGCGGCAGCTTCGGCGTCTTCACCCGTCGCGCCGGGCTCACCTCGAGCACCTTGCGCCGCACCAGGTAGCGGTAGAAGGCCTTGATGCCGGCCAGCCGACGGGCACGCGTGGTGGCGGCCTTGTCGACCGACAGTTGCCCGAGGAAGCCCCGCAGGTGCAGGTGCGTCACCTTGAGCAGCGGCACGTTCTGCGGGCCGAGGTACGCCTCGAGCGCGCTCAAGTCCTGCGCGTAGGCCTTGAGCGTGTGCGGTGAGGCCGCGCGGGCCACCTCGAGGTGCTTCAGGAACTCGGCGACGTGGGCATCCACGAGATCGAGGCTAGCCCCGTGTGGCCGGGCTGGCGAACTGTCGACGGACGTGGACGACGCCGACGGACGTGGACGACGCCGACGGACGCGGACGACGCCGACGGACCATCGCGGTGCCGGAGCGCCGCGCCCAGGGTACCGGAAGGAGAGAGCCGGCTGTGTGGACCGTCGCTGGTCCGGTCTCGGCCGACGAGGTGACCGTGGCTCACCGGCACCTGGCGCAAGGCGCGCGGCCGCCCTCAGGCCCTCCTTGGCGTTCTTGCCGTGGAAGCGGCGCAGTCCGGTGAGGCATTCGAGCAGCACCGCGCCGAGCGAGACGATGTCGCTGCGCGAGTCGAGCGGCTCTCCGCGAGGCTGCTCGGGCGACAGGCCTCGGCCATCTCGACCTGTGCCGCAGGTGCGTCAGGGCACGTCGGTGCCGACGTAAACGCCCGCCGTCTTCTTGTCGGCCACCGTCCAGCCCACCCGGCTGCCGTCCTTCGCGAGGAAGAACACCGGCTGGGTGACGTACTGGTCGAGCCGCTTCGTCTGGCCCGAGCCGAGGTTGGTGACGCTGACGTCGAAGAGCTCATCGGTCATGTGCGGGCTGGTCGTCACCACCCGCGCCCCGTCGTCAGAGAGCATGAAGTTGAACGTGTTCTCGGCGATCTTCGTCTTCGTGGTTCCCGGCTTCGACAGATCCTGAACGTAGAGGTCGCAGCTGCGGCCCTCGCGCGTGCAGTTCGCCCGCCAGTAGAGCCGGTCGCCGGTGGGGCTGAAGACGTAGTCGTAGAGCCACTCCTGGAGCTTCACCGGCTCGGCGCCGTCCTTCAGGAGGAAGAGGTGCCGCGAGTACTCCGGCTGTTCGATGCGCGCCGTGTACGCGAGCGTGACGCCGTCGGGCGAGACGGCGTAGTTCGGTGAGCGCTTCTGAATCACCTTCGGCGCCCCGTCGGGCAGCATCACCACCGAGAGGTCTCCCACCTTCTCGTCGAACTTGCCGCCGAGCAGCGCCAGCACACGGAAGTTGTCGCGGAAGATGAGCCGCTTCGAGTCGCGGGTGAACTCGAACTCGCGCACCTTCTCACCCACCTTGCGACCGTCGGCCTGCCCGAGCCGCCCGACCCAGAGCTCGCCGATCTGCAGATCGTTCGCGCTCGCGTTGACCGACACCGCTTTGGGGATCTGCATGCGCGCGAGCCACCGTCCGTCGCGGCTCACCGCGAAGCGCATGACATCGTCGGCCACCTTCACCCGCTTCAGCGTGGCCGTGTCACCGACGAAGAGCTCGAAGCCGAACTGCCGCGGGTTCGTGCGCGCCATGGCGATGATGAACTTCGAGTCCTCGCTCACCACGTACTCGCCCACCGCGTCGGCGAAGGCCTTCGGCGTCGGCTTCTCGGCCGCCAGATCGACCTGGTACACGCCGCCGCCCGCCGCGGCCTTGCGCCGGAAGTACAGGTGTTTGCCGTTCGGGGCGAACTCCGCGGTGGCCACCTCTCCGGCGAGCTGACGAAACGGTCCCGCCGGCAGCGCCCCCTCGTAGAGCACCGCGCCGTCCACGTAGGCCAGCCTTGCGCCGTCTTCGCTCGGCTTCATGTAGGTGACGTGTGGCGCGACGAGCTGCCGCTCTTTCGACAGATCCGTCAGGTCCTGCACGAGCAGCTCACCGGACTGGGTCGTTGGATCGTACGCGCCCAGCACCAGCGCGTAGTGGCCGTCAGCAGTGAACAGCAGGCCGCCGGGCACGTTGACCGCGCCATTGGCGATCTTCACCGGAGCGCGCTCGTCGGTGGGAATCGCCCAGAGGCTGCCGATGCGCATGGTGGGTGGCACGCCGTCGAGGCGGGGCTTCTCTCCGTCGAGCAGGGCCGTCAGCGTGCGCCCATCGGGAGCCGCGCGCACGTCGGTCGCCTGCCCCTCGAGCTTGCGCGAACCCAGCGAGGGCTGCCGCGCTTCCTTCACGATGCTCTGGCGAATCGTCTTCTTGCCGGCCGCCCCACCCTCGCCGTCCTTCTTGCTGCAGGCGAGCGCCACGAGGGCGAGCACGAACACGGAGCCGGTGCGCCAGAGCTTCGACCGAGACAGGGAAGACATTGCGCTCCTCAAACCACACCACGACGGCATCTCAAACCACTGGAGCCACGACAGCGGGCACCCCGGTCAGGTTCTGGAGCCGTCACTCCCCGACGCGGCAGGAAGGCAGCCCCATCGCTCGCGCTGGAACAGGGCGTCACCGTCACCGACCAGTGGGACGCCCCTGCGCGGGGCCTCGAGCGCTGGCAGCGGTTCCCCACCAAACGCTCGCGGGCCCTCCGAGCGCAGGCAGAGGCTCCTCACGAAACGGTCGCGGGGACCGCTTCACGCGCGGCCGGTAGCGGCGGAACCGGAGCCGGCGCCACCTCGTGCGGCGCGCTCGGCCCCCACCCATCGAAGTCCACCCGCGCGCGGGCCGCGTACGCCTGACGCTTCTGCGCCTTCTGCATGCGACCCTCGATCGGCGGGAACAGCGCGAACACCACGTTGGTCGGCTGGTAGGGCGCGCCAGGCGGGTGGGCCTCTCCGGTGACGTGGCGGTAGAGCGCGCCGAGGGCCGTCGTGCCCGGGGGCGGCCGAAAGGGCGTGCCCGTGCGCCGCGCGTGCACTGCCAGCGCGCACAGGTACCCGCACGCCGCGGACTCGACGTACCCCTCGACGCCGGTGATCTGCCCGGCGAAGAAGATTCGCGGCTCGGCCTTGAGTGACAGATCCGGCGCCAGCAGTCGGGGCGAGTCGAGGAACGTATTGCGGTGGATCTGCCCCATGCGCAGCCACTCGGCGTTCTGGAGCCCCGGCAACATCCCGAAGATGCGCTTCTGCTCGCCCCAGGTGAGCCGGCTCTGAAAGCCGACGAGGTTCCACGCCGTCCCGGCGCGATCCTCCATGCGCAGCTGCACCACCGCCCAGGGCCGCTGTCCGGTGCGCGGGTCGACCAGCCCCACCGGCTTCATCGGCCCGAAGGCCAGCACCTGCTCGCCCCGCTCCGCCATCACCTCGATGGGCAGACAGCCCTCGAAGTACTTCGGCTCCTCGAAGGCGTGCGGCGTCACCTTCTGGCCGGCGCGCACCTCGGCGACGAAGCGGGTGTACTCGTCTTTCGAGAGCGGCAGGTTGAGGTAGTCGTCGCCTTCGCCCTTGCCGTAGCGGCTGGCGCGGAAGGCGATCGACAGGTCGATCGAGTCGCCCGAGACGATCGGCGCGATGGCGTCGTAGAAATACAGCTTCTCGCCCGTGTACCGGGCAAGCGCCGCGGTCAGCCCCTCGGACGTGAGCGGGCCCGTCGCCACCACCACGTCGCCCTCGGGCAGCTCGGTCACCTCGCCGGGCACGAAAGTGACGCGGCCGCTGCGCATGAGGCGCGCGCGCACTTCGCCCGAGAACCCTTCCCGCTCGACCGCCAGCGCATCACCGGCCGGCACCCGGTGCGCGTCCGCCGAGTGGAGAATGACGCTGCCGACCCGCCGCAGCTCAGCGTGGAGCATGCCGATGGCGCTCTCGGGGTTGTCCGAGCGCATCGAGTTCGAACAGACGAGCTCGGCGAACCCGTCGCTCTGATGGGCCGGCGAGCGCTTGTGGGGCTTCTGCTCACGCAGCACCACGTCATGGCCGAGGCGCGCCAGCTGAAACGCGACCTCGCTGCCCGCGAGTCCGGCGCCGATGACGGTGATGGGGGCGTTGGCCATGTCTGGCTCCAGAGAGAGAAGACGGAGCCTGTAGACGAAGCGAACGCTGGAAAAAAGACGGCCTTAGTCGTCGGCCTTCGAGATGACGACGAAGCGGAAGTTCTGCAGCTCGTTCTGGCCCGCCGTGTAGAGCACCGACGACAGCAGCTCGTACGAGATGCGCCGGTCGCCGATGACCGAGACCTCGCCCATGAAGGGCGCGTTCGGGTTGCGCTCGGCGATGAACTTGAGCTTCTCGACTTCTTTCTTGAGCGCAGCGTCGAGCGGCACGATCAACTTGCCCTGCACGTCCGCCGCGTTGAGCGACATGTTCTTGCCGAGCGACGCCTTCACCTTGTCGCCCACCAGAATGTGTTTGGGCGTGACGGTGATGGCCACCGTGTCCTTCGGGGTGAGGCGCGTCGTCGACAGCGGCGGGCGCACGTCTTCCGAGGCCGTCATGGTGACGGACGAGGCCGTGTACGACTTGATGAGGAACACGAGGATGATGGTCATGATGTCCATCATCGCGGTTATGTTGAGCTCCTTGATCTCACCTTCCGCCTCGCGCTCCTTGCGCTTCTTCCGCGCCATCGCCTTGCGGAAGCGATTGCGCTGAATGTCTTCTTCAGTGAGCTCGGTGGCGGGGTTGTTCGCGGTGGCCATCGGTCACGTCCTCTTCAGAAGCTGGCCAGCGTGACGTCGGGGAAGAGCAGCTTACGGTCCGACGTCTCGCGCGTGCTGTCCATCGTCGAGACGAGCACCTCGTACTGGGTGTCGGCCTCGGCGGCGATGATGACCTTCGACTCGTCCGGGAAGGAGGTCTTGATCTCCTTCATCTTCGCGTTGAGCGCCGTGTAGTCGTACGTGCCATCGGCCTTCTTCGCGATGGTGGGAGGCGCGCCCTCGGCCGCCGTGCCCTGGTTCTCGATACCGGGCAACACGCCGCCGGTCGCGGCCACGTAGTAGCCGTTCTTCGCGATGGCGACGGTCAGCAGCAGCGGCGGCTTCTCGTTCGGGTCACCACCAGGGCCACCCCCGCCATACGTAGGCGCGCTCACGTTCAAGATGCCGAACGTGGCCAGCCCCGTCATCGACAGGAGCATGAAGATGATGAGGTTCATGAGGATGTCGAGGTACGGGACGATGTTCAGCTCGCCCGCTTCCTCTTCTTCCTTCGGCTTCAGCTTGCGCTTGGAGACGTGGAACGCCATATCGCACCGTTGAAGCCGCTGACATCGGGCCGCCGCCTGGGTTCCAGGAGGCTGCCCGAAGGAGCGGTCGTCAGGAGGCCTTCTCGAAGTCCATCGCGCTCGTCTCACCGGCCGCCCGGCGGGCGAGCAGGTTCTCGAGCTTCATCGCGTTGAGCTCGACGACCTCGATCATGCGGCGCGCGTAGGCGGTGAGGAAGAGGTGGGCGATGATGCAGGTCACGGCGATGCCCAGCCCGAACGCCGTGTTGTTCATGGCTTCCGAGATACCCTTCGAGAGCAGGGCCTGCTTCTGGTCGGCGGGCACGTTGCCGAGCGACTTGAACGTGCCGATGAGGCCGATGATGGTGCCGATGAGGCCGAAGAGGGTCGCGATGTTGGCGAGCGACCACAGCCACTGAATGCGGGCGCTGATGTGGGGGGTCTGCTCGAGAATCGACTCTTCGATGGCCTTGGCCACCTCGACCTCACCGCGGTTCGCGCGCGTCAGGCCCGCACGCACGACCTTGGCGAGCGGAGCGTTCGGCGCCGCGCCACAGAGCTTCACGGCGCGGTCCGGGTTCCCGGTGAGCACGAGCTTGGTGATCTGCTCCATGAACGGGCCGGCGTTCAGGTTGTACCGGAACATCAGGGTGACGACGCGCTCGACGGTGACTGCGAGCGCGCACGCCAGCCAGAAGATGTTCACGAACATGAACGTGCCACCTTCCTTGAAGAAGGCGACGAGAGAATCCTTGAAGGAGCCTTCGGCGGCGTGCGCTGGCTCCGCGGTCAGCACCACATCGAGAAGGTGGTGAACCATCATGCTGGCGGACATGGAAGTGTCGATTTCCTTTCAACCCGACGGTGAAAGACCCAGTGGCTTCTAGTTGGCACCCTCTAGGCCGTCAACAAAGGACCGCGACGCACACGAAACGACGTCACGCGCGTTTTTCGTAGCGCCGACCCGTGCGCGGCACCACCCAACCTGCAAGCTCGAGCTCGATGAGCAGCGCGGTGACGTCTCCTGAGCCGAGCTCGGGCAGCGCCTCGAGGGCCTGCTCCATGCTGAACGCGCCTGGGGGCAGCCGGCCGAGGAGGGCTTCTTCGCGCGGCTCGAGCGCAAGCTGCGCGAAGGTGTCGTCGGCGCTGCCTTTCTGCTCGACCGACAGCGCGCGCAAGACATCGGTGACGTCGAAGCAGGGGGCTGCGCCGGTGCGCAGGAGCTCTCGACACAGCTCCGCGCCGGCCTCGCCCGGGCCGCTCCCGACCGCGAGCAGCGCCCGCTTCTGCTCGACCGCGAACCGCGCCGTGTGCCGCGCCCCGGAGTTGGCTTTCCCCCTCACGACCAACACCGCCTGGGCAGCGCCCGAGATGAAGCGGTTGCGCTGAATGAACGTGCCTTCCTTCGCGCGGCCGCCCGGGGGGGCCGCGGTGAACATCGTGCTGCGCTCGTTGAGCACGCTCAGCACCGCTCGCGGGGGCGCATCGAGCTGATCGAGCCCGCTGCCCGCGAACGCCCAGGTGACGCCGCCGGCCTTCAGGGCTCCCTGGTGCGCCGCGGTGTCGATGCCCTCGGCGCCGCCGCTCACCACCACCAGCCCCTCTCGTGCGCACGCCGCCGACAGATCCCTCGTCCACGTCAGCCACTCGGCCGAGGTCGTGCGCGTGCCCACGATGGCGACCCGGCCACGCCCTGGCTCGACGGCGCCCGGCCCCTTGAAGAACAGGGCGGCTGGGGCGCTCGGCAGGCCCGCCAACCCGGCGGGGTACTCGGGGTCTCCCTCGAGGCAGACCCGTTGGCGGTGCAGGCGCAGGGCCCGCTCGACCGCCTCGGCCCTGGCGAGCAGCGACGGCCACCGCAGGAAGTCGGCCCGCATCGCCTCGTTGTCCGTGTACAGCGCGCCCACCTCGCGCATCGACAGCGAGGCCCACTCGCGTCGGGGCACGCGCGCCTCGAACGCCGCCAGCCCCTTGGGGCCCACGCCCGTGAAGCTCCACAACCCCACCACCGCCCGCCGCTCGTTCGTGTCCATGACGGGACCTCTTTATCAGCGGGGTCTGACATGTACGGCCAAAGCCCACCTGAAACTTCTTCACCGTGAAACCGCAGAATCCCCACGCGGCGCGGTTACCCTCGGCGTCGCACGAGGGCGCCATGGCCGACACGATTCCGCTCGTTGGACCCAATGACACGATGGTGAACCCGGCGGCGCAGGCCGAACGGCCCACCGTGGCCGAGCCCATCACCGTCCCCGCGGAAGCCCGGCGGTCGACGGTGCTGCCCAGGCTCGAGTGGAACGGCCCCACGCCGGTCGCGAGCGCGAGCACCCAGCTGCGGTTCGAGGAGCTCTCGCCGCTGGGCCGGGGGGGCATGGGCGAGGTGGTGCTGGCGAAGGACCACGACATCGAGCGCACCGTCGCCATCAAGCGGCTGACCGACCAGTCCGACCTGGGGCTGGTGATGCGCTTCGTCGACGAGATCCGCACCGTGGGGGCGCTCGAGCACCCGAACATCGTGCCGGTGCACGACGTGGGCGTCGACGAGGCGGGCCGGTACTTCTTCGTCATGAAGCACCTGCGCGGCGAGAGCCTCGAGGCCATCATCGCGCGCCTCAAGGCCGGAGACGCCGCCGCGCACGCCCGCTTCCCCTTCCATGTGCGCGTCCAGGTGTTCCTGTCGATCCTCAACGCGATGGCCTACGCGCACGAGCAGGGCTACGTGCACCGCGATCTCAAGCCCGCCAACGTGATGATCGGCCCATACGGCGAAGTGACGGTGATGGACTGGGGGCTCGCGCGGCACCTGCAGAAGGGGGCCCCGACGCGAACGGCCGCGGTGCACACGAGGGACGGCACGGCGCTCCAGACGCACGCCGGAGCGGTCATGGGCACGCCGTTCTACATGTCGCCCGAGCAGGCGCGCGGAGACCACGACGCGCTCGATCAGCGCAGCGACATCTATTCGCTCGCGGTGTTGTTCCACGAGTTCCTCTACCTCACCCACTACCTCGACCCGCTCGAGGCGGTGCCCGAGGTGATCGACGGCGTGCAGAAGCGCACGCCGGCGGTGTTCGACGTGCGGCAGAGCCCCCACCAGCCCGCCGTCCCCGCGGAGCTCGGCTGGTTCCTGCTCAAGGCAATGGAGAAGGACCCGGCGCAGCGCTTCCAGACGACGCGCGAGATGATCGACGCGCTCCAGCGCATCATCGACGGCCGGGTCGTGGTGCAGTGCCAGCGCACCTTCACCAAGCGCATGCTCCAGGAGGCGATTCACCGCGTCGACGCGCACCCGGTGGCCATCATCGTCGGCAGCACGCTGGTGTTGGCGCTGGTGGTCGCGGGCCTGGTGAACACGCTGCTGTCGCTCTTCTGACCCGAGTGGGCGAGCGACGTCCTCGGCACCCACCCGTGGCGGTCCGACGCGGTCCCCGAACGGGGCCGACCCTCAGCAGGAAGCCGCAGGCCATCGCATGCGGTGGGCGTGGCCATGGCGTGGTGGCTCGTGCTCGGTGAGGCCCGTTCGCTGTGACGAGCCAGACGCGGCGCGGCGTGGCGGCCCCATCTGACGAGCGGCGGCGTCGCAGCGCTTGACGGCCAGAGGCGATGGGAGGAAAGCGCCGCGGCAGTCGTTCGTCCGGTCCCCCGTTCCAAGGAGCCCCGCCATGACCCTGCGCCCGCTCGCGCTCGCCGCGCTCGTCGCCCTGCCCGCCTTCGCCGACGAAGGCATGTGGACGTACAACAACTTCCCCTCGGCCGAGGTGAAGAAGCGGTACGGCTTCGAGCCCACGAAGGAGTGGCTCGACCAGGTGAGGCTGGCCTCGGTGCGCATCGCCGGCGGGTGCTCGGCCTCGCTCGTCTCGGCCGACGGCCTCGTCATGACGAACCACCACTGCGCGCGCACCTGCATCGAGAACCTCTCGGGGCTCTCGAAGAAGGACTTCAACAAAGACGGCTTCTTCGCGAAGACGGTCGCCGACGAGGCGAAGTGCCCCGCGATGGAGATGAACCAGCTCGTCGAGATCACCGACGTGACGAAGCGGGTGCAGGACGCGACGAAGGGCGTCGCCGACGACAAGTTCGCCGAGACGCAGAAGAGCGAGATCGCGAAGATCGAGAAGGAGTGCGCCACCAGCGACGAGTTCCGCTGTGACGTGGTGACGCTGTACCGGGGCGGCCGGTACGACCTCTACAAGTACCGCCGCTTCCAGGACGTGCGCCTGGTGATGGCGCCGGAAGACGCCATCGCCTTCTTCGGCGGCGACCCCGACAACTTCATGTTCCCCCGGTACGACCTCGACGTGACGTTCCTGCGCCTGTGGGGCACCGACGGCAAGCCGCTGAAGACCGACACGTTCTTCAAGTTCTCGGACGCCGGCGCGAAGGACGGCGAGCTCACCTTCGTCTCGGGCAACCCGGGCGGCACCTCGCGCACCCTCACCGTCGCGCAGCTCAAGGACGATCGTGACGCGCGCCTGCCGATGCGGCTGTTCCGCCTCGCCGAGATCCGCGGCCTCATCACCGAGTACCAGAACCGCGGCGCCGAGCAGAAGCGGCACTCGAACGACACCCTCTTCGGCGTCGAGAACGCCTTCAAGGCCCTCAAGGGCCGCCACGGCGCGCTCGCCGACGCCGCCTTCTTCGGCAAGCTCCAGGCGAACGAAGACGACTTCCGCAAGAAGGTGAACGCGGACCCGAAGCTCAAGGCCGAGTTCGGCAAGGTATGGGACGAGATCGAGAAGCTAACCGCGAAGAACGCGGCGCTGCGCAAGGAATACGCCGCGCTCGAGGGCGGCCCGTACTCCGATCTCTTCGGCAAGGCCCGCACGCTGGTGCGCTTCGCCGCCGAGTCCGGCAAGCCCAACGGGGAGCGCCTCAAGGAGTTCACCGACTCGCGCCTGCCGCAGCTCAAGGCCCAGCTCCTCTCGAACGCGCCCGTCTACAAGGAGCTCGAGATCGCCAAGCTGACCTGGTCGCTCACGAAGATCCGCGAAGACCTCTCGCCTGATCACCCGGTGGTGAAGAAGATGCTCGGCACCAGGTCGCCGGCCGAGGTGGCGAAGGCGCTGGTCAACGGCACGAAGCTCGACGTGCAGGGCGCCGCGGACCCGAAGGCGAAGAACGCGAAGGTGGTGCCCGGCTCGCGCGCGGCGCTCTTCGAGGGCGGCCCCGCGGCCATCGACGCCTCGAAGGACCCGATGATCGAGTTCGCCCGCGACATCGACGCCGAGGCGAGGGCGATGCGCACGAAGTTCGAGAACGAGGTGGAAGGCCCGCTCAAGAAGCAGCAGGAGTTGCTCGCGAAGGCCCGCTTCGCCGTCTACGGCGAGAAGATCTACCCCGACGCCACCTTCACGCTCCGCCTCTCGTTCGGCGCGGTGAAGGGCTACGTCGAAGACGGCCGCGAGGTGAAGCCGTTCACCACCATCGCTGGAGCGTTCGACCGCCACACCGGCGCCGAGCCCTTCGCGCTCCCGAAGAAGTGGATCGACGCGAAGGCCAGGCTGAACCCCGAGACGCCGTTCAACCTCGCCACCACCAACGACATCATCGGCGGCAACTCGGGCTCTCCGATGATCAACAAGGACCGGCAGGTGGTGGGCCTCATCTTCGACGGCAACATCCAATCCCTCGGGGGTGACTACGGCTTCGACGAGACGGTGAACCGCGCGGTGTCGGTGCACAGCTCGGCGATCCTCGAGGCCCTCGACAAGGTGTACGGCGCGCAGCGCATCGTCGACGAGCTCAAGGGCAAGCCGGCGGGCGGCGCTGGCGCCGGGCAGAAGTGAGGCTCGCGCAGGCCTCGCCGGTCCGCGGCCTTCTCCCCTGCACGGCGCCGCCACGCGGCCGAACCTGAGGCGATGGGGGTCAGCTCCCTGCGCTCCGGGGCCACGTCACCGGCGCGAGGCGGGGGAAGCGCCGGGTGATGCGCTTGAGGCGGGCCAGCGCGTCGTGGTGTACGGGGAAGTCACACGTCACGTCGAGCCGCACGAGCCCCTCCTTCGGGAGCGACTGCAGCATCAGCTCGGCGTCCACGATGACGGCCTCGACGAGCGGGGTGTGGACGAGCAGGTGCATCACGGCCCACGACTCCTGTGGCTTGAGCTTGAGCTCGAGCTGCCGCCCCTTCAGCACCAGCGCGTCTGGCACGTCGGGCCCCAGCGCCAGCAGGCGATCGCGCAGCGCGCCCAGGTTCAAGGCCACGCGGTGCAGCGCCAGCTCGACCGAGCGCAGGCGCCCGAAGACCGGGGCGGTCCACAGCCACTCGAGCTCCTCGAGCTGAAACCGCCACAGGTTCACGCCCAGGTGTCGCAGGTCTGGCAATGAGCGGGCCTCGCGCAGCGCCCGTACCTCGTCGTCGCTCCAGTTCGTCACCAGCCCGGGGCCCTCGAGCGAGACGGCGGTGAACGGCAGCGAGCGCTCCGCGGCGAACACCTCGTGCACGCCCCGCCGGGGCACCTGCGTCACCTCGCGCAGGCTGCGCAGGTGGGGGCTCGATAGCTCCTTCGGCGCCATCGTCTCGTCGTTCACCACCTCGAGGCGCCGCACGGTGGCCCACGACGGCTCGTCGACGAGGAGCCCGGCCAGCTCGGCGCGGCACTCGACGAGGAACCCCTTCTCCCACACCTGCCCTTTGGGCCGCACGGCGCGGGCCAGCGGGCCCAGGAACGCCTCGCGGTGGCGCTCGAGGAGCCGCTCGAGCTTGAGGTCGGCCTTCCGGTTTCGTTTCGGCAGCATCTGGAGCGCGATGAACTCGCCGCGCGGGTCGCCCAGCTCCATCAGCACGTCGGCCAGCACCTGCCTGGCCCCGTCGTCGGCCGGGTTCGCGTACACCGCGCTGAAAAAACCTGACGCCGACACGTGCACTCCTTTCTGACAGCGCCGGGCCGACGTCGCCAGTCGTTGCGCCTGACGGGCGGGTGGGCCACAACCGCGGGCACCATGCTGCTCCCCGAGCTGCAGATCCTCACCTCGAAGCCCGTCGAGCCAGCGACCGTCACCGCCTGGCTGTCGACGCGCTACCCGTCGGCGCGAGTCCACGTGGGAGACGAACAGCCAGCTGACACGAAGTGGACCATCTGGCTGCGGGTCGACCCGAGCGGGCACCGCGACTGGCCCTGCGCCATCGTGCTCGCGTTCACCCAGGAGAGCGCCATCGTCGGGCCCTACCCCGAGTACGAGCTCGCCACGCAGCTGGGACGCCTCGGCCTCGACTGTCTCGTCCCACCGCGCGATCTGGTGAAGGGCCTGCCGAAGTCGGGTGGGTGGTCGCTCGCCCTGCTCGAGGCCAGCTGGTTCCTGGTCGACTTCCGCGGTGATGAGGCCGGGCCTCGTGGGTTCTTCCCTGCGTCAGGCGCGCCGCGCCCCGTCGTGCTCGACACCACGCACCTGGGCGCGAAGTCGATCGACTTCAAGGCAGCCGTCAAAAACTGAAGCCGACGCCGGCCGTCACGCGCTGTTCGCCCAGCGGCACCACCTCGGCCGAGAGATCGAACCCGAACGGCAGCCCCACCACGAAGCCGGCGCCGACCTGGTAGTGGAAGAGGTCGGTGCCGGTGCGGCCGCGCCAGAAGACCGGCCCGCCGAAGACGCGGCCGACGGCGTACGGGGTGAAGCGGTCGGAGAAGGTGTAGCCAACGGTGGCGGTGAGCCGCCCATCGACGGCCCAGTACGCGGTGGGCGCAGCCTGCACGCCGCTCACCGCCAGCGAGCCGGCCACCATGATGAAGGGCCAGTACCGGCCCTGCTCGAGCGCGAGGAACGAGCCGCTCACGCTCCCCACGGCCCCGGCGCGAAAATCGAACGTCTCGGCGTCGGCGACGAGCCGCCCGGTGACGATGGCGCCCGCCGCGGCCGCCAGCGTCCACCGCTCCGAGAGTCGGTACTCGAACGACGCGCTGACGGCCATCGCCTCGAGCCGCAGCCGCGCGCCGTCGTCGAAGACGAGCGTCGTTCGAAACGCGCCGAAGGTGCCTCCCACCCGGAACCGAACGGGCGCTGACGTGTCGGCGGCGGGCGTCTCACCCGGCGGGTGGGCCTTCTTCCCCGTGCAGCGTTGCGCGAGCCCCGTCGGACCGACGGGAGGCGAGATGCCTCAGGCCCGGGCCTCTCGGGGCGTCAGCGCGACCACGAGTCCAGCGAGCAGCACGAGGGGCAGGCACGTCTTCATGCCGGGTTGGCTAACCGGTCGGGCACGCCGATGCACGCTTTGGCTCGAAGCGGCATCGACTCGACATGCTCGCCGCCTGCCTCGCCCTCACGTTGGGGTCCGTCCCGTGGGATGGGCGGTCGTCGATCGACCTGCAGGTGGGAGAAGCGCTCCAGCTCGACGCCCCCCGCCCGGTGCGGTTCGTCTCGGTCGGCGCCAGCGACGTCGTCGAGCTCGGTGTGACGAAGGACCTGCGAGCCGTGCAGCTCAAGGGCCTGCGCCGTGGCGTGCGCACCATCGTCGTGCACTTTCAGGATCGCACCCGGGCCACGCTCGAGCTGCGCGTGTCGGCCGCGTTGGCCTCGGCGCGCCGCGGAGTCCGCCGCTGACGCCGCGCCGAATCGTGTCAGAGTGACGGGCCGTGCGTCACCCCTCCGCCTTCGCTGCACCGACGTGGACCCCCGGCCGTGATGCCCAGGCTGAACGGGCTCGAGCGCGCCTCAGACACCCGCCGCGTGCCCGCCCGGTCGCTACAGCCCTGCTGCTGGGCCTCCTCGCCGCGCCGTCCTGCACCAGGCCACGACAGGCCGTGACGATCGACGCCGTCTCGGCCTCGGTTCCAGCCGACTACGTGCCGCTGGCCCCCGAGCGGGTGGCCAGGCTGCGAGAGGCCGCGCTCTCGTCGGACCCGTCGATCGAGGTCTCCATGGTGGGGCGCAAGCCGCCTGACGCGCCGCTCCCGTGGATGTACCTGCAACGCGCCGAGCTGCTGCCGCAGGTGACCGTGCCGCTCACCGTCAGCACGCTGCTCGAGCGCACCATCAACGAGCTGAAGGCCACGATGAACGAGAGCGGCCTCGAGGTCGTCCAGGCGACGACGACCGTGGTGGGTGACACTCACGAGTTCTGCTCGGTGGCGAAGTCGACGCCGAAGTCCGGCAAGGGGACTCCGGTGCTGAGCCACACCTGCATGCGCGTGTGGGTCGGCGCGAAGAGCCGGAAGGTGCACACGGCGTCGGTGGTGTGCATGTCACTCGAGAGCGAACCCGAGGAGTGCAAGCGCATCATCGACGGCCGCGCGCTCACACCTGGCGAGGCGATGAGCCTGTCGACGCTGTACGAGCGCTGAAACTTCGGGAGTCGTGCGTCTCGCAGCGCCTCCTCGTGACCCGCCAGCAGCGCCCCAGACGTTCCCCGAGGTGCAGGTGGCGTCGGAGTGGTGGGCGCCCCACCTCGCACCCGTCAGGCCGAAGCCGTTGGCGTAACCCGGCGACCCGTCCGTCAGCGCTCCTCGCCCTCCGCGCGATGCAAACCCTGGGTGTGGTGGGGTGGTGGCTCCAGGCCGAGCTCGGGCCACCCGCGGGCTCGTCGTGAGGTGTTGCTCACGCCTCCCGTCAGCGGGAGCGCAGCGGCGGGGCGTCGACGATCTGCACGCCATCACCCGAGCTCACGCTCGACACCGGAATCGAGTCGGCGCGGCGGGCGTGCGCCGACACGTCACGGGCAAAGAACGCGAGCGCGGCGCCGAGCGCGCCGATGTCATCGAGCCAGCCCAACACCGGCACGAGGTCGGGCACGAGATCGATCGGCAGCACCACGTAGGCGAGGGCTCCCACCACGACGAACTTGCGCCACCCGGGAACGGCGGAGTCGCGGAAGTACCGGCGAACGTGCACGAGGTTCATGTCGTGCTGGAACGAAGGGCGCACGAAACGATTTCACAAGGCGCGGCGAGAGCGCAGACTGCGCCGGCCCATGGCTCCCAGGACTGGAAAGAAGACGAAGAAGGACCGGCGGTTCACCGACGCCACCCCGCTCTCGTACGACTTCGAGGTGTTCCCCGCCGGCACGCTCGACCTCGACGACGTCGATCTCTCGACGAAGGTCGACGACAAGAAGGCGGCTGACGCCGAGATCCTCGAATTGCAGGAGAAGCTGCTCGAGCTCCAGGTGCGCTACTGGCTCGAAAAGCGGCGCGCCATCTTCGTCTTCGAAGGCTGGGACGCCGCCGGCAAGGGCGGCGCCATCAAGCGCATGACGGCGCTGATGGATCCCCGAGGCTACAAGGTGTGGCCCATCGCCGCTCCCGGCGAAGAGGAGCGCGCCCACCACTACCTCTGGCGCTTCGCCACCCGCATGCCACCCAAGGGCACCATCGCCATCTTCGATCGCAGCTGGTACGGCCGCGTGCTGGTCGAGCGGGTCGAGGGGTTCGCCACCACGCCCGAGTGGCAGCGCGCCTACGACGAGATCAACGCCTTCGAGCGCATGCACACCGACGACGGCGCCACGCTGCTCAAGTTCTTCCTCCACATCGACCAGGACGAGCAGCTCGAGCGCTTCAAGCAGCGCGAGAAGGACCCCATCAAGAACTTCAAGATCGGCGACGACGACTGGCGCAACCGCAAGCGGTGGAAGGAGTACACCCACGCCTACCAGGACATGTTCGATCGCACCCATCGTCCCGACGCGCCGTGGATCGTGGTGGCCGCGAACGATAAGCGCCACGCGCGGCTCACGGTGCTGCGCGCGGCCATCGAGGCGCTCGACGATTGAGCCGGCTCGAGGTCGGCGCCGAGCTGGGTGACGGCTGGCGGGTCGAGAGGTCTTCGCCCGATGGTTCGGTGCGCTTCGCGCGGCCTCGGGCCGTCGATCGCAAGAAGGCGCTCGGCCGTTTCATCGTGATGGGCGGCTGTTTGGCGGTCACCGCCGCCCTCGTCGGGGTCAGCGCGCAGAGCGCCGATGGGCTGTGGGTGCTCACGTCGAGCCTCATCGTGCTCTTCGGCGTCACCGCCCTCGTCGCGCTCCTCGCCGGCCTCGCGGACCTGCGCCGGGCGTCGCTGGGCGTTCACCTCGAGATCGATCGGCGGGGCGAGGTGGTCACGGGTGTGCTCGAAGGCCGCGGCCCGTGGGGACAATTCCTCGTCACGCCCTACGCAGGGCCGCTGGGCGAGCTCGCGCTCCAGCTCACGGCGTTCGAAGAGAGCACCACCGGGGCTGGCATGCTGGTCGTCACCCTGCGCGACGGCCGCCGACTCATGGCGCCTGACCTCCCCCGGGTCGAGGCGCTGCGCGCGTGGGTGACCACCCTGTCGGCCAGCACCCGACACCCGTGATCCACCTCACATCAGCAGCGCTGACACGCCCTTGAAGGCTGCCCCCATCGGAGCCACGAGCGCCCGAGGCCGCAAACTCACGGAGCGCTTGCGGCGCACCCCGACGGGTGGTTTCTGTCTCCCACCTGCGCTCGTGAATCCCACGGGCGCCCCACCGTCCGTGGACCGCACCCCGTAGCCCAGGAGAACCCCAGCCCATGAAGAACCTCGTCGTCCTCGTCACTGCCCTCGTTGCCGCCCTCGCCTTCGCCCAGGGCAAGAAGCCTGACGCCAAGCCCGCCGAGCCCGCCAAGCCGGCCGACGCGAAGGCGGCGTTCAAGATCACCGGCGACGCCGCGAAGGGTCAGGCCAAGTACAAGGAGCTCTGCGTGAGCTGCCACGGCGAGAAGGGCGCTGGCGATGGCGCGGCGGCGGCGGCGCTGAACCCGAAGCCGGCCAACTTCACCGACGCCAAGCGCGCGGGCGAGGTGACCGACGAGTACGTGTACAACATGATCAAGGAAGGCGGCGCCGCGAACGGCAAGTCGGCCCTGATGGCGTCGTGGAAGGGCGCTCTCAACGACGCGCAGCTGATGGACGTCGCGGCGTACGTGCGCTCGTTGAGCAAGGGCGGCGCGGCGGCTCCGGCTCCGGCCGCGGCCCCCGCGAAGGACGCGAAGCCGGCCAAGAAGTAATTCGGAGTCGCTCATTCGAGGTGAGCCGGCCGTTCGGGCACCGTCGCCCGGACGGCCGTCGCCTTTCTGGCGCCCGAGCACCGTCCGCGCGGGTCCGTGAGAGGTCGGCAACAAGCGCGGATCGACGCGTCGAGCTCACGGCTCTTCGCCGCTCGTTCGTCTCGCAGAGCGCGGGAAGGGGCCGCGTCGGCGTGCGGCGGCGCAACCTCTGCGCTCGCACCACATGAAGAAACGAGCGGTCGTGGGCGGTCCTCCGGGGGCCTCACGACGCGATGTCCCGACACCGCACGGAAAGCGCGCGAGGGGAGAGCGAGGGCCAAGCACCGCGGCGTGGTGGTGGCCCATCCCCCCCGGGGCGACGCCACGGGGCCGCTCGACCCACCGCTCAGCGATGCGCAGATTCGTCGTGGGCGGCCTCTTCGGAGTCGAGCCACCGGATCCGGCCCGAGTCGAGCGCGTAGGTGGCGCGCAGCACGAGCAGCTTCCCGCTCCGCGCCTGTTCCCGGAGCGCCTTCTTGCCCATCACCTTCCCGGCGACCGCGGTGACCTGCTCTTCGATGGAGCGGCCG
The DNA here is from genome assembly GCA_033763395.1 of Myxococcaceae bacterium. Taxonomy (GTDB): domain Bacteria; phylum Myxococcota; class Myxococcia; order Myxococcales; family Myxococcaceae; genus Xiheimicrobium. The sequence continues at coordinate 9,082 of JANRKQ010000015.1, read as the reverse complement.
GAGCCATCGTCGCAGCCCGCGTGGCCCAGCAGGACCACCACCTTCGCAGGGTGCTTGCGCAGCCCGAGCTCGAGTCCGCTCACGAACGCGGCGTCGGCCTTGAGGACCGGCGACTTGAGCGTCACGAGCGCGCCCGGCGGCACATCGAACACGGCCTCGGGCACGACCCGCCCATCGGCGCATGACGCCACCAGGCCCCACGGCGAGAACCCGGCCGCGAGGTCCTGGCGCAGGCGCACGAGGTCGCGCGTCCGGCTCACCCCTTGCGCCCACCGCGCATTGCCCTCGTCGAGCCAGGCGAGCGCTTCGAGGGGCTCCTTCGGTGCTGCCATGGGCAAGGGGTGGAGTTCGTCGGCGTGCGGCTCGGCGCCCGGCTTCGGCGGTGCCAAAGCGGCCTTCTTCTTTGGTCCCCCCCTCGACTCCGCCTCGTGCGCCTTCGCCGCTGCGTGCTGTTCCGCGGCCTGCTGCGCGTGTTCGTCCGCAGCCGGTTCCGGCGCGTGGGCGGCGTGGGCCTTCTTCACGGGCTTCGCCGGCGCTTCTTCGGCGCCGTCGTCGTGAGACGCCTCGGCTTCGCCGTCCTCCTCGACGGGAGGCGCCTTCGCCTTCTTCTTCTTGCTCTTCGCGTGCGCCGGCACCTCGCTGGCGCCGCTCATCGAGACGCCAAGCGCGGCGCCTCCGAGGCCCAGCACGAGGGCAGACTGCACCGCGATGACGATGAGGAGCTTGCGAGACACACCGCCCTCGGGAGCAAGCGGCGGTCCACGCGGAACGGCGCGTCATCGCTCACCGGGCCACGGGTCGGCGCGACCTCGGTGGGGTCGACGTCACTCGCCGAGGCGGCCGGCGCTGGCCATCTGCTCGAGCTCGTCGTCGGTGGGGAAGCCGATGACGCGCCAGCGCTCGGGCGTGTCGCCGGTGGCTTCCATGAGGTGCGGCACCAGCTGCTGGGCCACCTCGAAGGTGGTCGACCAGGTCTTCCCACCGGCCCCGTCGATGGGCGTCTTCACGAAGTCGATGCGATCGGTCTGGGGCAAGAGCGCCTCGACGCCCTGCGTCCACGCGGTCGAGGTGAAGATGTCTCCCCCGGGCGTGCGGAAGGCGCGCAGGTTCGCGACGAAGATGGAATGCCCGTTGGCCTGCAGCAGCGCTTCGAGGACTTCTTTCTGCCGCGCGTAGGCCGACGCGAACGACTGGAGCTGCAGCACCTTGAGCTTCTGCCAGGCGCGGTGCATTCGCACCGGCAACCACGGCTTCCACGCCTCGCCGTCCCATCGGAAGGCGTGCGCGGTGTGCGGCTTGGGCTCGAGGAGCGCCTGCTCGCCCCAGCCAGCGATCGCCTCGAGCGCGCTCTCGTCTTCGTCGCCGGCGACCAGCACCACGTCGTGGGTCGGCGCCAGCACCACGGGCCGCCCCTGCACGGGCAGCTCGAGGAAGCGCTCGGGCAGCAGCATGCGCGTCGCGTCGAAGCCGTCGCGGTAGGGCGACACGAAGGCCGCCACCGACGAGTCAGGCTGCTCGAAGTCGAGCCGGGGCCGCTCGCGGAGGTTCTGCACCGCGCGCTCGAAGAGCTCGTCGAAGTCGAGCCCGAAGGCCTCGAGGCGGTCGGGGCCGAACTCCATCACCGACGTGGGGAGGTCGAACGCCAGGTGCGCTGCGAGCTCGCCGTTGAGCACCCGGTGCGGCAACGTCACCTCGTCGATGGCCTCTTCGTCGGCGCCCAGCTCGAGCTCGGCCTGCCGGCGCACGGCCGAGAACCACGCCCGGTCGCGTACGCGCGGCAACACGCTGCGGATCACCTCGATCGGGTCGACGGGGCCAGCGCGGCGAATGGCGCTCCAGAAGCGGCGGGCGAGCACCCGCGGCTTCTCGGCGGGCGGGGCCGCGTCGTATTCGCTCAGGGCGTGGTGGAGCGCGATGAAGCTGATCCAGTCACCCTCACCCACCACGAGGCGATCGCGCTCGGCGTCATACCGCACGGGACGGGACTCACCCTGCACACGGAGGTAGTCGCTGGCGAGGCGGGCAAAGTCGTCGCGGCTCGTCGTCATCTTCGAGCGACATCCAATCACGATCGGCGGCAGGGCGAAGCGGCAAATTTCCTGGGTCGAAGGCCCTTCCTGGCCCGGGCGGGTGCAGCGCCCTGAGAGAGGCCATCTGGCCGATGCGGCTCCCGGGGCGCGAGGGCACCCTGCGCGCACCTCATCCCCGGAGTCCCGCATGCGCCGCCTCATGACGTGGTCGTCCCTCAGCTCTGCCCTCTCACTCGTCGCCTGTGCCACCGCCCAGCCCTGCCTCGACGCGATGCCCGAGGTGGCGACGAGGGGCGAGGTGACACGGCCCCCCACCGGGCGGAGGGCTCGGGCCAGAGGTGCCTCGAGGACTGGGAGTGGAAGGGGCGCTCGCCGGTGCGCGGCCTCGTCGTCGTCGGCCACGGCATTCGTGACCACGCGGCCCGCTCCATTGACGGAGCACCTGGTGCGTTGCAGGCCGGTGAAGGAGCGGTGTGTGAGCGACCGAACCGCCGCACCGCGGAAGCAGGCCCCTGGCCGTGTACTCATGGCTCGACGCCCCGTGGCGGGGCGGTGTCGCAAGCCTGTAACGCTTCGTCATCTGGTGAAGATGTTTCGTGAGCACCGCCGCCGCAGGGTGGCGCGCATGTCGACGACGCCACTCGAGTGGACTTGTCCCATGGCCTTCGGTCCCATGTGTCCCTGGCAGACACCGACCCACCTCGGGTCCCTCGGTGCGCGGTGGAGCCATCGCCGTGCGTACTTGGCCGCCGCGTCGACGGCCTCGCGACCGCGTCAGTCCGCTGACGCCACGCGTCCTCGTAACTTTTTGCTGGGGTGACTCGTCGAACATCGTCGACGTGAATCCGTTTTGGAATCCGCACGGTTGGGGCAGACTGGCACTCTCGAAGATGAAAGGTACGTTCATGACTCAAACGACTTCTCTGAAGGCCGCCGTCGTTGCTTCCCTCCTGCTGGTCTCGTCAGCGTTCGCCGGGCTCACCAAAGCGGGCGATGGCGTGGCCTCGTTCAAGGGGGTCGGGCCCGCGGGGTTCAAGATCGAGGGCAAGACCAAGAGCGTCGACGTGAAGGACGACGGCAAGGCCATTACCGTGGTGGTCAGCCTCAAGGATCTCGAGACGGGCATCTCGCTGCGCGACAGCCACATGCGCGAGAAGTACCTCGAGGTGGACAAGTTCCCCGAGGCGACGCTGGTGGTGGCGAACGACCAGGTCACCTGGCCGGAAGACGGCAAGTCGAGCGAGGGCCAGGCCAAGGGGTCCTTCACCGTGCACGGCGTCACGAAGGACGTCTCGTTCAAGTACAAGATCACCAACTCGGGCGGCACCTACGCCGTCGAGGGTGAGGCGCCGGTCAACTTCAAGGATCACGGCGTCAACGTGCCCAGCTACATGGGCATCACCGTGAAGCCCGACATCACCATCTTGTCGAAGTTCAACGCGAAGAAGGGCTGACGCCTCCCGGAGGGGAGTTTTGCGAAACATCGCGCTGTCGTTGTCACTCGCCGTGGGGCTCGTCTCGGCTCCGGCGCTGGCGTTCCCCTGGATGGTGAAGCACGACTACCAGTCGTGCGCCGTCTGTCACGTCGACCCATCGGGCGCGGGGCAGCTGACGCCCTACGGCCGGGCCCAATCGGACGTGCTGCTGCAGTGGAAGCTGAAGAAGCCGAGCCCCGAAGAGGCGCAGGAGCCGAGCCCGGCGACGCGCTTCCTCTGGTTCCTCGACCTGCCCGAGTTCCTCAACCTGTCGGGCAACTTCCGCGGGGGCGCGCTGATTCCGATCGGCAGTCAGGTTCGCCCGCTCTTCATGGCGGCCGATTTGTACGGCACGGTCAAGGTCGACCGCTTCGTGTTCCACGCCACGACCGGCCTCGGGCTGCGCAACGTGGGCCCGGCGGCGATTCTGCCGCAGTGTGGAGGTGAGACGCCCTGCAACGCCCAGTGGGTGGCGCGCGAGTTCTGGGCCGGCGCCACGTTCGCCGACGAGGCCGTGATGGTGCGGGCGGGCCGCATGTTCATTCCCTTCGGCCTGCGCAACAACGAGCACACGATGTGGGTCCGCCAGGCGACGCGTACCGACACCAACCTCGATCAACAGGTGGGCATCTCGGCCAGCTTCAACGGCGAGAAGCTGCGCGGCGAGGTGATGGGCCTGCTGGGCAACTACCAGCTCGGGCCCGACGCCTACCGGGAGCGCGGCTACTCGGCGTTCGCCGAGTATTCGCTCGCCTCGAAGGTGTTCGTGGGGGTGTCGAGCCTCATCACCACGGCCCGCGCCGACCCCCTCTTCCAGTTGCCGCAGGTGCGGCACGCCCACGGCATGACGTTTCGCTGGAGCCCGACCGAGCCGCTGGCCATCCTCGCCGAGGCCAACTTTCTGGCGTGGCAGCAGCCCGGCCGCATCGACCGGCTGGGCTTCGCGGCGCTGGTGCAGGGTGACTACGAGCTGATGCAGGGCCTCCACCTCATCGCGTCGCTCGAGGGCCAGCACACGGGCCAGGGCGAGCGCGGCCCGTCGTTTGGTGGCTGGGTCTCGGCGGCCTGGTACGTGTTGCCGCACGTCGAGCTGCGGTTCGACACCATCATCCGCCGAATCACCAGGCAGGCGCCCGACCCCGCGTCGACGGGCGTTACACTGCTCGCGCAACTGCACTTCTTCTTGTGAGCCCGCCCATGCTCCGCTTCGTCTGCCTCGCCTCGCTCGTCTTCGCTGCGCCGGCCTTCGCCACCGCCGAGTTCCCCGGTGAGATCCGCTCCGCGCTGGGGACCGCCGACCTCCCTCCGGGGAGCTGCGCGGTGTGCCACTTCAACTCGAACTTCACACGTGCCGGCGTCATGGGCACCCCGTTCGGGCGCTCGATGCTGGCGAACGGGCTGATGGGAAACAACGCCACCTCGCTGCGCGGGGCGCTGACGGCCCTCGAGATGGCGAACACCGACAGCGACGGTGACGGCTGCCCCGACATCGCCGAGCTCAAGGCCACCCCGGCGACCAACCCCAACACGCGCGATTGCTCCATGGGCGGCACGGGAGGTGGGGCCAGTGGTGGCGAGGCAGGCGGTGCGGCGGGGGGCGGAGCTGCGGGCGGTGGAGGCCCCGAGCTGGGGCCGCTCCGCTATGGCTGTGGCGCGAACGTGGCGCCTGGCCTCGTCGGGCTCGCCGCGCTCCTGATGCTCGCCCGTCGCCGCGACCGTCGCGAAACGCGCTGAGCGCCCCGCGGTCGTCGCATCGTTTCGGGACAACGCAACGCGGCACGGCTGCGTCTCGTGCCTTGCGTGGCCATCAGATGTCCGGCGGTCGCGCATCAGATTCTTGCCGAGAGCGCATCAGATGCCAGCCGAGAGAGCGCCTGCGGCTCGCGTGCTGCGAGGGCGGATCGTTCCGCCACCGGTCTGCCCGGCCCGCCTTCCCGTGCCTGGCCGTGCTCACGGTGACGCCCCCATGACGCTTCCGGGGTTCAACGGACCGCGCGGCGGCGCTACAAGCCGCCGCATGAACCTCGACGACCTGAAAGCGCGCGTCAGCGCCGCGTTCGCGGACCGGGAGAAGCTGAAAGAGCCCTTCTACGTGATGGCCGTGAAAGAGACGGTCGCGCTGCTCGACCGCGGCGTCATCCGGGTGGCGCAGAAGGGCACCGAGGGCTGGGAGGTCAACGCGTGGGTGAAAGAGGCGATCCTCTGCTTCTTCGCGTTGAGCGAGATGAAGGTGATGGAGGTCGCTCCCTTCGAGTTCCACGACAAGATTCCGCTCAAGAAGGGCCTCGCCGACGCGGGCGTGCGCGTGGTGCCGCCGGGCACGGTTCGCTACGGCGCCTTCTGCGAGCGCGGCGTCATCGTCATGCCGGGCTACGTCAACATCGGCGCGTGGGTCGGCGCAGGCACGATGGTCGACACCTGGGCGACGGTAGGGAGCTGCGCGCAGATCGGCCGCAACGTGCACCTCTCGGGTGGCGTCGGCATCGGCGGGGTGCTCGAGCCGCCTTCGGCCACGCCCGTCATCATCGAAGACGGCGCCTTCATCGGCAGCCGCGCCGTCATCGTCGAGGGCGTGCAGGTCGGCGAAGAAGCCGTCATCGGCGCCAACGTCGTGCTCACTGCGTCGACGCACATCATCGACGTCACCGGCGACAAAGAGATCGTCCACAAGGGCCGCGTGCCTGCCCGGAGCGTGGTGATCCCCGGCACGCGCGCCAAGCGCTTCCCGGCGGGCGAGTACCACGTGCCGTGCGCGCTCATCATCGGCCAGCGCTCGGCCTCGACGGACTCCAAGACGTCGCTCAACCAGGTGCTGCGCGACTTCGCGGTCGCGGTGTGAACGAGGGCGAGGCGTCGTGACGACGGCGGACGGACTGGCGCAGCGCGCGCTCGAGCTGATTCGAATCCCCTCGGTCATCGGCGATGAGCGGGCGCTCTGCGACGTCGTCGAGCGGTGGGCGATCGGCCGCTTCGGACGCGCGGACGTGGTGCGGGTGTCGAACTCGCTCGCGGTGGGCCGACGTGACGACCCCCGCCCCACCCTCGCGCTCGTCGGCCACCTCGACACCGTGCCGGCCAACCCCGATGGCACCGAGCCGCGCATCGAGGGCGGGCGGCTGGTGGGCCTGGGCGCCTCGGACATGAAGGGCTCCCTCGCCGTCATGATGCAGCTGGCCGACGGGCTGAGGCTCGATGAGCTCCCGTTCAACCTGCGCCTCGTCTTCTACGAGCGCGAGGAGGGCCCCTACCTCGAGTCGGGCCTCGGGCCGCTGTACGACGCGTGCCCGGAGCTGAAGCGGGCTGCCTTCACCATCGCCATGGAGCCGACCGACGGGGCGGTGCAGGTGGGCTGCGTGGGCTCGCTCCACGCGACGCTGACGTTCCAGGGCAAGGCCGCCCACTCGGCGCGCCCGTGGCAAGGCCTCAACGCCGTTCACGCCGCGGGGGGCCTGCTCGTCGACCTCCATCGGCAAGAGCGGCGCGAGGTCGTCGTCGCTGGCCACACGTTCTTCGAGGTGATGAGCGTCACGCTCGCGAAGGGTGGGCGGGCGCGCAACGTGGTGCCCGACGCCTTCGAGCTCAACCTCAACTACCGCTTCGCGCCCGGCAAGTCGGTGGAGGCAGCCGAGGCCGACGTGCGCGCGCTGGTGAACGGCCGCTGCGAGGTGCGCGTCAGCGACCGCTCCCCCTCGGGCCGCGTCTGCGCCGACAACCCCCACTTCCAGCGCCTCGTGGCCCTCACTGCACGGCCGGCCGAGGCGAAGCAGGCGTGGACCGACGTCGCCCGCCTCTCGGAGTGGGGGCTGGACGCCGTCAACTACGGCCCCGGAGAAACGGCCCAGGCCCACCAGAAGGGCGAGAGCGCGTCGGTCGAAGCCCTCGGTCACGCGTACAACGTGCTGCGCCGGCTGCTCGAAGGCCGCTAGCGCGCGCCGCCCTCAGCCGCCCATCAGCGCGGCCTGCACGTTCTTGAGCAGGGCGATCTCTTCCTTCTGCACCTTGCCGTCGGCCAGCACCAGCGCGCGGGCGGCCTGGAGCACCTCGTCGCTGCGCTCGCGGAGCAGCTCCCAGTTCGGCTCGGAGGGCCGGCGGCCGGCCTTCACCGCCTCCATCAGCTTCTGCAGCGCGACCTCGGGCACCGACCAGCTGCGCCCCAGGCCCAGCAGCATGTTCGCCTCGGTCTGGTCGACCGCGCCATCCACCCACGAGACGTGGAGGAGCAGCTTCAGCACCTCGAGGTTGAACCTGTCGTCGACCGAGAGCGCCATGGCGCGCGGAAGTGTACCCGAAAACCAGCGTCACGCCGCGTGCGCTGCGTCGGCGGGCCAGCGCAGGCTGACGGTGGTGCCGTCGCCCGGCGTCGACTGAATCTCGACCGTGCCGTGGTGCTGGCCCGCGATGAAGTGCACCAGCGACAGGCCCAGGCCGGTGCCCCTGGGCCCCTTCGTCGAGAAGAAGGGCTGAAAGAGCTGCGCGGCGTGCTCGCTGGTGATGCCCGTGCCCGTGTCGATGACGTCGAGCTGGGTGAAGCCGGGCTCGAGCTCCGAGGGCCGGGCCCGCAGCAGCACCACCCCGCCCTGCTTCATCGCGTCGCGCGCGTTGGTGACGAGGTTGATGACGACCTGCGCGAGCTGCTCGGGGATCGCGAAGAAGTTCGCGCCCTCGGCGAAGGCGTACTTCACCGTCACCACGCCGCTGGCCGGCCCCTGCTTGAGGAACGCCGCCAGCAGGGGCTCGAGCCGCGCCTGGAGCGCTTCACCCGTCACGACCTGCGGCGCCTCGGAGCCACGCTGGAAGGCCATGAGCTGCCGCGCCAGCGTCTGGGCGTGCTCGAGCGCCGTGGCAAGGTCGGCGACGGACCCGGCGTCGTGCGCGTGCTGCTCGAGGAGCTTCAAGTTGAGCTGCGCGGCGCCGATGAGGTTGTTGAGGTCGTGGGCGACGCCGGTGGCAAAGCGCCCGATGAGCTCGAGGCGGTCTCGCTCGAGCATCGACACCTGCAGCGCGTGCGCCTTGCGTTCGGCTTCGGTGCGCGCGTGGGACTCCATGAAGTAGGCGGTCAGGTCGGCCACCGTGGCTGCGAACTGGCGCTCCTCGGCGTCCCACTTGCGCCGCGTCCCGACCGACTCGTGGCACACCACGCCGATGACCCGCCCGTCCCGGTAGAGCGCGGCGTCGAGCATCGAGGTGATGCCCAGCGGGCCCAGGTACGAGGCGGCGAGCTCCTTCGTGCGCGCGTCCGACCCGACGTCGATGGCGGCGACGAAGCGGTTGTTCAGCACCGCGTCGCAGTACTGCGGGTAGGCGCTGATGCGCAGGGTCTCGAGCGCGGGTCCATCGACGCCCTCGGCGTACTGCGCGATGCACCGCAGCCGGTCCTCTTCCGCCTCGGCGAGCCACACGCCGACGCGCGCCACGCCGAGGGCGTGGGCCGAGATTTCACAGATGCGCTCGAGCGTCTGCTGGAGGCCAGCGTCGGGCTTGAGGCGGCTGATGCGAAGGCGGGCACCCGTGAAGCCGACCCGCTGCGTCACGGCGCTGTGCTCGGTCAACGGTGCACCCCCATCGGAAGGCCAACCC
>JANRKQ010000014.1:0-2067 GCA_033763395.1 Myxococcaceae bacterium | reverse complement strand
ACGCGGCGGCGAAGGCGATGGGCCCGGCGATGGTGGACTCGACGCAGAAGGGGCGAATGCCACCCTGGCTCGCGACCGGCAACGACACGGGCGGCTTCTTGCGCGATCCGTCGCTCACCGCCGAGCAGAAGGACGTCCTGGCGAAGTGGGTCGCGGCGGGCATGCCCGAAGGTGACGCGAAGAAGCCCGGCGCCGCGCTCGAGCCCATCGCGGGCGGCCTCGAGCGGGTCGACCTCACGCTGCAGATGCCCGAGCCGTACACCCCACGCGTGCTGCCCGATGACTACCGCTGCTTCGTCTTGCGCTGGCCGAAGACGACGCCCACCTACGTCACCGGCATCAACGGCGTGCCTGGCAACGCGAAGATCGTGCACCACGTGGCGCTGTACCTGGTCGATGGCGAGGCGGCGAAGTTCCCTCCGCAGTGGGACGCCGAGGACGCAGTGCCGGGGTACGAGTGCTTCGGCGGGCCCTTCGGCAACCGGCCGCAGCAGTTCCCGGTGAAGCTCCTGACCGCCTGGCTGCCGGGCTACCAGGGCCAGACGTTCCCGCGCGGCGGCGGCGTGCTGATTCCGCCCGGCTCGACGGTCGTCTTGCAGATGCACTACTCGTCCCTCGAGGCCGCGCCTGGGGCCGACCAGACGGCGATGCAGTTCTCGCTGGCCGACACGGTGTCGCGGCGGCTGGCCTACCAGCCGTTCCTCAAGTTCGACTGGGTCGCCGGCCAGATGCAGATCCCCGCGAACTCGACCGAGGTGGTGCACGAGCACCGCGCCGACCCGCGCCCCAACTTCGGGCTGCTGGGCTCGTCACTCGACACCACCAACGGCTTCAACCTCGAGGCGGTGATGTTCCACATGCACACGAAGGGGCGCCGCGGCGAGCTGTGGCTGCACAAGGCCGACAAGACCCGCCAGAAGGTGCTCGAGATTCCCCGGTGGGACTTCCACTGGCAGCAGGAGTACCAGCTCGCCCAACCGGTGCGCTTCTCGCCGGGAGACGAGCTGCGCGTGCGCTGCGTGTTCGAGAACACCGGCACGAAGGCCAGCAACTGGGGGGAGAACAGCGACGAAGAGATGTGCGTCGCGAACATTCTGTCGTCGGAATAGTTGCACTCGGGCACGGCGTCGGGGGTTGCCCCGCCGTGAATACTCAGAGCCTGCGACCTGTCGCCGTCCTGTCGTGTCTCTTCTTCGTCGCCTGCGCCGGCCCTGAGGCATCGGCTCCGACCTCGTTGATGGAGGGTGCCGGCGACACCCGCGGCGTCCGCGGCCTCGAGCGTCTCGACGGCGCAGGCTCGTACGTCGCCGGCCAGAGCGAGCGGTTCCGGGTGCATGTCGACCCGGCCATCGTCCAACGCGTGGAGTTCTCCGCTTCGTCAGGCGCGCTGTCGGCCTCGGGGCTGATGGCCGAGTGGACGCTGCCTGCTTCGTCGCTCGCCGAGCTCTCGGCTCGAATCGTTCGCCGAGACGGCTCCGACGGGCAGGTCACCTGGCAGTTCGCGATTCAGTCTCCGGCCACGGGCCGCACGCAGTCGGCGCAGGCCGCGCTGCTCGCAACGCCGATGCCCGTGCTCGATGGAGGCACCCTCGAGGTATCGGGTGGCGCGTGTGACGTGAAGTACGAGGGCACGACGAACAACGTCGCCATCGCCTTCACCACCGCCACGCACCCGGCCCTCATGTATGGCCGCTGGAACGGCAGCACCTGGGCCCTGGAGGTGGTGGACGCGATGGGCTTCAACACCGGCGGCATCATCGCGCAGTACGTGCAGCTCCAGGTCGAGGCCAACGGCACACCGCACCTCGTCTACGTGCGCGACAACCAGGTCTTCTACGCCACGAAGTCTGGCGCCTCCTGGCTCCGCGAGCGCGTCGACTCGCCTTCCCTTCCCGTCAGCACCAACCCCTCCTTCACCCTCGGCCCCTCGGGTGCGCCCTCCGTCGTCTACGGCGTTCGCCCGCTCAACGCCTGCGGCTCCTTCACCTGTGAGCGCGTCGCCCTCGCCGTCCGCTCCGCTGGGTCCTGGACCCGCTCCGTCCTCTCCCTCCCCAGCCCCATCTCTTC
>JANRKQ010000013.1:0-21276 GCA_033763395.1 Myxococcaceae bacterium | reverse complement strand
GAAGGAGCGCAATGCCGCTGGCGTCGCCACCCAGCTCGACGTCATTCAGGCCGACCGCGACCTCTTCGCGGCCGAGGTGAGCGACGTCACCGCGCGCTTCGACCTGGCCACCGCCCGCGCGTCGCTGCACCTGTCGGCTGGTCTTCCCCTGGAGGTGAAATGAGCGCCGCTCCCGTCGTCGATCTCGAGTCCCGCCGCGCGCCGAAGCCCCGCGCGCTGGCGCAGCCGATTCTCACCCGGGCGGGCCTCGTCGGCCGCCTGCGCACCATGGCCGGCATCGGCGTGCGCATGATGTTCCACGACTGGCTCAAGCTGGCGGGCACGCTCTTTGGCGTCGTCTTCGCCGTGCTGCTGGGCAACTTCCAGATGGGCACCTTCCTCGCGCTGCTGGGGAAGAACCGCATGTTCGTCGAGAACGCCCAGGTCGACGTGTGGGTCACGCCGCCCGGGACGCGCCAGTTCCAGACGGGCAACCCGCTCAACGACACGCACCTCAACCGGGCCCGCGCGACGAAGGGCGTCGCCTGGGCCGAGCCGCTCGTGCTGCGCACCGCCCAGCTCGCGCTCCCCAACGGCGGGAGCGAGCCCGTGTCCCTCGTGGGCACCCGCGCGCCGCGCTTCGCCGGCGGCCCGTGGAACCTGCTCAAGGGCGACGACGCCTCGCTCCTGACGCCCAACGGCGTCATCTTCGAGGACGCCGAGCGCGAGAAGTTCGGCGGGCTCAACCTGGGCTCGGTGCGCGAGCTGTCGGGCCACAAGGTGCAGGTGGTGGGCTTCACCTGGGGGCTGCTCCCCTTCGCGCCGGCCTACGCCTTCGCCGAGCAGGAGACGGCCCGCGCCATTCTCAAGGAGCCCGCCGACAAGCACACCTTCATCATGGTGGGCGTCGAGCCCGGAGCAGACAAGGCCGAGGTGCGCGCGCGCCTGCAGGAGGCGATGGGCGACACGAAGGTGATGACGCGCGACGAGTACCTGTCCGAGATCCTCAAGTACATCCTCACCGAGACGCAGATCGGCTTCTCGTTCGGCACCTCGACGTTCATGGGCCTCCTGGTCGGCCTCATCACGGTGGCGCTGTCGATGTTCTCGTCGGTCATCGACAACATGCGGCAGTTCGGCACGCTCAAGGCCATCGGCTCGAAGACGGTCGACCTGGCGCTGCTCCTCTTCACCCAGGCCATCGTCTACGCGCTGGTGGGCAGCCTCATCGGGCTCGGCGCCGTCGCGGGCATGGTGCAGGGCATGCGCAACCCGCAGCTGACGCCCGTGCTGATGCCCGAGGCGTTCGGCATCACCGTCGTCCTCATGCTGGGCGTGTGTCTCTCGGCGTCGCTGTTGGCGCTCTTCCGTCTCTACCGGCTCGAGCCGGCCATGGTGTTCCGATGAACGACAACCTCACTCCAGCCATCGACATTCGCGGGCTCACCAAGACGTACGGCACCGGCGCGCTCGCCTTCCAGGCGCTCAAGGGGGTCGACCTGCGGGTCGACCAGGGCGAGTTCATGATGCTGGTGGGGCCCTCGGGCAGCGGCAAGACGACGCTCCTGTCGATTCTGGGCTGCGTGCTGACGCCCACCGACGGCGAGGCGCGGCTGTACGGCGAGGCGCTGCACGGCAAGAAGGAGTCGGACCTGCCGCGGCTGCGCCTCGAGTACATCGGCTTCATCTTCCAGGGGCACAACCTGATGAGCGCCCTGTCGGCGGAAGAGAACATCGCGGTGCCGCTCGAGCTGCGCGGCTACTCGCACCGGGCGGCGCTCACCGAGGCGCGCGAGGTGCTGACTGCCGTGGGCCTCAAGGACAAGTTCAAGAAGCGCCCGGACGAGCTCTCGGGCGGTCAGCGGCAGCGCGTGGCCGTCGCGCGGGCCGTCGCGGGGAGGCCCCCGCTCATTCTCGCCGACGAGCCCACGGCGAGCCTCGACGCCGAGTCCGGCATGCAGGTGACGCAGCTGCTCAAGTCGTTGTGCGCCGAGCGCGGCCACACCGTCGTCTGCGTCACCCACGACAACCGCATCTTCCACCTGGCCGACCGCACCGTGCACATCGAAGACGGTCGCATCGTGCCTGCCCCTGCCGTTCACTGACCCTTCCCTCGAAGCGAGAGAGCCCAAGCCATGATGCGAAAAATCGGAGTCGTCGCCTTCGTCCTGCTGCTCGGCACCTGTGGCGCCCAGATGGTGCGCTCGGCCACCGCCGGGCCGCTCACCGTGCCCATTCAGAAAGACGTGCTCACCGCCGAGCGCGACGCCAAGAGCCGCGTCGGCGGCGCCGACGAGAAGCTGCCGCTCCCCGAGGCCGGGCCCGACACCATCGGCGGCAACGGGCTGGTCGAGCCGGCGCAGCGGGAGACGAAGGTGGCCGCCCAGGTGACCGCGGTGGTGAAGCAGGTGGCCGTGACGGAAGGCCAGACGGTGAAGGCCGGCGACCTGCTGGTGCAGCTCGAGAACGGGGTCGAGCTGGCGCAGCTGGCCGCGGCCGAGGCCGACCTCGCCGCCGAGCGCGCCGCCTACACGCGCACCCTCAAGGGCCTGCGGGTGGAAGACCGTGACGCGGTGAGCGCCGAGACCCAGGCCGCGAAGGCCCGCGCCGAGCTGTCCCAGAGCGTGCTGGCCCGCACCGAGCAGCTCGCGAAGACCGGCGCCGCCACGCCCGACGAGCTCGAGCGCGCGCGCCGAACCGCCCAGCAAGACGCCGCGAGCTTCAAGGCCTCTGATGCGCGCCTTCGGGCCGCCGAGTCGGGCAGCCGTGGGGAAGACATCGCGCTCCAGCGGGCGCGGGTGCTGGGCGCCGAGGCCCGCGTCGCGCAGGCGAAGGCCCAGCTCGAGCGCCTCGCGGTGCGCGCGCCGCTCGACGGAGAGGTGCTCCAGGTGAAGGTGCGCGAAGGCGAGCTGTACAACTTTGGAGGCGCCGAGCCGCTGCTGGTGATGGGTGACACCCGCACCCTGCGTGTGCGCATGGACGTCGACGAGCGTGACATCGCCCGCGTGCGCACCGGGGCCAGCGCGTACGTGACGGCTGATGCCTTCGGCGCCACCCGCTTCGCCGGCACGGTGGTCGAGGTGGGCCGCCGCTTCGGCCGCAAGAACGTGCGCACCGACGACCCGACCGAGAAGAACGACACGAAGATCCTCGAGGTCGTCATTCAGCTCGAGTCGAAGGGCCAGCTCGTGCCGGGCCAGCGCGTGAGCAGCTACATCGCCGTCGGTCCCAGCAAGACCTGATCAGACGTTTGTCTTTGCTGGACGGCCGCGCGCAGGGCATGGTTCGCCTTCGCAGCGCTTCGGGGGCTTTCGACAGGTTGGTTCGCATGAACGAGTTCGACCGCATCGAGACATTTCTCGAGGCGTTTTCCCGCCGCCCCTCGCCGGAGGGGCCAGGTGACGACGCAGCCGTGGTGCCGGCCTCGTCCCGGACACAGGTGGTCACCACCGACAGCCTGGTCGAGGGGGTGCACTTCTCGCGGCGCACCTTCCGCTTTTCGGACGTCGGCCACAAAGCGCTCGCGGTGAACCTCTCGGACATCGCGGCGATGGGCGCGCGGCCCACGTGGGCGCTGTGCGCGCTGCAGTTGCCCGAAGACGTCAGCACCAGCGACTTGCGTCAAATCGCCAGCGGCATGTCGGCGCTCGCGTCGGCCCACGGCGTCGCGCTCATCGGCGGCAACGTCGCGCGCTCGCTGCAGCTGTCCATCACCGTCACCGCCGCGGGCGAGATTCCGAAGGGTCGCAAGGCCATCACGCGCGCTGGAGCCCGGCCAGGCCACGTCGTCTACGTGTCAGGCCCGCTCGGCAGCGCGTCGGCCGGCCTCGAGGCGCTCACCGACGGCAAGCGCGAGGCGACGAAGAAGGGCCCGGTGACGGTGGACAAGGCGTGGGAAGCGCTCGTGCTCGCGCAGCGCACGCCGTCGCCCCACGTGCGCTGGGGCCTCGAGGCCTCACGCTTCGTCTCGGCCGGCATCGACGTGAGCGACGGGCTGCTCGCCGACCTCGGCCACCTCTGCGCTGCGTCGGGTGTCGGCATCGCGGTCGAGACGGGCGCGCTCCCGGTGCTCGAGGCGCTCCTCTCCTTCGCCGAGTCCGAGAAGCTGGTGCACACGCACGCGCTGACCGGCGGGGAGGACTATGTGCTGGCGGTGACGGTGCCGAAGGCGCGCGCGGCGGCCTTCGAGCGACACATGGCGCGGCTGGGCTACGGCGCGTTTCCCATCGGTGAAGTCACGAAGGCGCGCGAGCTCACCGTCGACGGGCAGCGGTGGCGCGGCGGTACCGGCTTTCAGCACTTCACCTGAAAGGGTTGACCGTCAGGCGGCGGGGCGCGGCGCCAACACCAGGGCGAGCTGCCGGGCCTGCTCTTCGCTGGCGCACCGGTATTCCTGCACCTTGCCGTTCACCTTCTCGACCCGCACCACCCACACATCGCTCTGCTGCTTCTCGACGATAGGAAACATCGAACGCTCCAGGACGTTTCCAGGGTTGAACAGCATCACGCGTGCCGGGCTGACGCCCCCGTCAATCCAGGGCCTTGAGCGGCAGTCCGGCCTGCAACCATGAAACGTCGTGCAGGGTCGCTGTCACTTTTCTGCACGGCGGTTTCCGCCGGTCAGTGCTTGCACCACTGGGTGGCCATCGCGGGCACCCCACCGGCCGAAGGGCCCTGCACGGGCACGCGCTCGAGGAACCGTTTGTTCGTGAAGCTGAACTGGTTTGGCGCGGGCGTGGCGTTCATGCGTGAGTCGACGCACAGGCCGTTGCCGCCCATCGGGCCCGGCGGGCCGTCGCGCGTGGGGTCGGCGTTGCGCGACGGCACGGGCGTCACGTCGCACGACGTGAGGCTGCCGCCCGTCACGTTCGCGCGCACGAGCGCGGCTGTCCAGTGGTCGCCGTTGGAGTCGGCGCCCTGGGTGCGCAGCACGGGCCACTGCTGCATGGTGGCGGGGTTGTACCCAATCGACAGCACGCGCCGGCCATTGCAGTACACGTTGACGTGAGGCCGCGCCTCGCTCGTGCCGCCGTGGTTCTGGAAGTGGTTCACCCCGATGACGAAGGTGTCTGCGTTGTTGGGGTTGTCGAGGTTGATGTTCTCGGGGCCGCAGAAGGCGCCTGCGCCGGTGCCCTCGTCGCCGATGGCCGTGGGGTCGGTGATGGCGCGGTCGCACTGAATGTTGTCCCGGTCGAGCCGCGGGTTGGTGCAGCCGCGTGGGCCCGACGCGCGCTTGCTCGACCAGCCCTGGCAGGCGGTGCTCGCCGAGTCGGTGTAGCCCCAACGCGGGCCCTGGCTGCTCTCGGCGCGGCAGCCCGAGCCGCGCTCCCAGTAACAGTCCTGGAGAATCGGCGGGGTCAAGATGCCGCCGGCCGGTGTCGCGCAGAGGTCGTTCCAGCCCTGGCTGGCGCCGCAGTTGGTGCCCTGGAGCCGCGCGACGTGGAGATCGATGTCGTTGCCCCCACTACCGACGGAGCGGCCCACCGTGTCCCAGCACAGCTCGGCGCGAATGCCCGGCGCGCGCACCTCGACGCGCTGCGTGCACACGTACCGCTGGCCGTTCAAGGTGAACTCGCCCTGCACGAGGTAGTCGCCCGACAAGCCGAACGCGGGGAAGACGACGCCCGCGCCGGGCGCGTTGCCCGTCGCCGCCTGGATCGCGATGAGCGGCTGCCCGGCGGCCGAGACGTACCGGTTGGGCATGGTGGCCGAGTCGAAGCGCACCGGCGTTCGGGTGCCGATGCGCGCGCCCGCGGCGGTCGAGTTCGTCTGCGAGTAGAGCGCGAACGTCGGGTGGGGCAGCACGTTGTCGCAGTCGCCGCCGAGCACCGTCCACGTCCAGCCCTGGGCCATCGGGCGCTGCGCGGCGTCCTTGATCCACGAGGAGCCATCGACCCGGGGCAGCGCGGTGGGGTTCGGGTACGGCGCGAGCACGAGCGGCGCGGTGGGGCACTCGACCTCGGTGGGGCAGTTGCACCCGGCGACCTGGTTGTTGCCCGACAGGCCGTCGCAGTCGAAGTCTCCGGGCGCGCACGAGTCGAACACCTGGGGGCGCTGGGCGCCGCGGCAGACGCCGGACCACTGGGTCAGCTCGGTGCCCGCGCAGTCGAGGGAGCCGCGCGCGTTGCTGGTGCACCAGCCCACCGGCTGGTTCGTCGCCGGGTTCACCTGGGTCGCGGGCACGAGGTAGCAGTCCTTGGTGGTGCCTCCGGCGGGGCAGCTGCAGCCCTCGTCGACGAAGCCGTCGCAGTCGTCGTCGAAGCCGTTGCCCTGGTTGCCGTTGAGCCGCGGGCCGGTGACGCCGCGCGAGGTGAGGAAGGTGTCGGCCGCGCCGCCGCACTCGTTGGTGGTGCCCGGCGCGCACTCGCGCGGGTAGGGCGGGTTGCCCGGCATGATGGGCCCACAGCCGCCGTCGTATGGCACCACGCCCGCGTCGAAGACGCCGGAGTCCTCGGCGAAGGGGTCTCCACCGCCGGTACCGCCGCCGAAGTCACCGCCGCCGGCGCTCCCGCCGCCGACCGCGTCACCCCCGCCGACGCTCGCGCCGCCAGCGCCGCCGACCGACATGCCGCCCGCCGCCCCACCGGCCGAGCTGCCGCCGCGGCACTGGCCTCCGACGCACACCTGCCCGGGCCCGCACTCGGCGGTCGACGCGCACGGGCGCGCGGTGGGCCCGCACATGCAGCCGCACAAGAGGCTCAGTGCGAAGAGGACGAACGTTCGGGGGGCCGTCATGGCGGCGCACCGTAGGAAGGGGCGTGACGAAAATCGAGCGGCCTGCAGGGTGGCCCTGGCGACGTCAGGCCGACAGCGAGGCGGTGATGATGGCGGCCAGGGCGCGCTTGAGGCCGGGCAGCTCCTGGTTTCCGCGCCCCTCGATGAACCACGACGCCGTCACCGAGCGCCCCATGCGCGTCAGCGTGTACAGCCGCAGGCCCACGTCGTCGGGCAGGGGCGCGCCCACCTTCCGCAGCGCCGCCTCCCACCGCCGCGCCAGGTGGTCGTCGATGTCGGCGAGCGGGTGGTTGCCCAGCAGGGCCGGCAGCTTCTCGAGCAGCAGCCGCACGAAGGGCGGGCGCGCGAGGTTCACCTCGAAGATGGCGTCGAGGAAGGGCACGACGGCGTCGTTCGGGTGCGCGTCACCGAGCGAATCGAAGCGCTGGTCGATGACGGCCCGAACCGTCGCGACGTATCGCTCGCACCACGCGCGCAAGATCGCGTCCTTCGAGTCGAAGTACTCGTAGAGCGAGCCGATGCTGACGCCCGCGCGCGCGGCCACCTTGTTGGTGGTGAAGCCCGCCAGGCCGTCGCGCTCGAGAATCCGAGCAGTGGCCTCCATCACCGCGTCGACGGTGGCCTTCGACCGGGCCTGCTTCGGCCGGCGGACCCGGGGGCGCGATGGTTTTTTCCGGGAGGTGGCGCGGGGCATGGGTGTCGAATCCGAGTCGTGGCGAGGGCGGTGGGCTCGCATACTTGTCACATGACCGCCCCGCTCGCCGCACCGCTCACCGAGATGCCTGGACCGCCGGCGCTCCCCCTCATCGGGAGCCTCCCGTGGATGGTGGGCGCCGACGGCGTCAACCAGCGCCTGCTGTCGCTCGCCGAAGTGCACCGGAGCGCCGGCCTGTTCCGCGTCGTCACCCCCGGGGGCGACGCGCCCATCTTCGTCACCTCCGCCGCTCTCGCCGAGCCGCTCTTCGACGAGAAGCGCTTCCAGAAGGTCATCGAGGGGCCCCTGCTGTCGATTCGTGAGTTCACCGGCGACGGGCTCTTCACCGCGCGCCGTGACGAGCCCGCGTGGGGCGTCGGCCATCGGGTGTTGTCTCCCGGCTTCACGCCGGACGCGATGGAGCGCTTCCTGCCCTCGATGCGGCAGGTGACGGCCGCGCTGCTCGAGTCATGGCGGCGCACGGCCGGGCCGGTCGACGTCGTGGCCGACATGACGAAGCTCACCCTCGACACCATCTCGCTGTGTGGCTTCGGCTTCGACTTCCACTCCTTCACGCAGCCGGCGTTGCACCCGTTCCTCCAGGCGCTCGGGCGCGCGCTCCAGGAGTCGATGGACCGGCTCTTCCGCCCACCGGGACTCGGGTTCCTCTTCGCCGCGAAGGCGCGCCGCTTCCGCGACGACGTGAATGAGATGAGCGCGCTCGTCGACGGCGTCATCGCGCAGCGCCGCGCCCAGCCCCCGTCGGCCTGGCCGCAGGACCTCCTGTCGCTCATGCTGACCGAGGTCGACCCGAAGACTGGCGCGCGCCTCTCGGACGAGAACATTCGGTTCCAGGTGCTCACCTTCCTCGTCGCCGGGCACGAGACGACCGCGGGCCTGCTCTCGTTCACGCTTCACCAGCTCGCCGTGAATCCGGGCCTGCGCGCGCGGGTGCGGGCCGAGGTCGACGAGGTGATCGGCAGTGCGGAGCCGAGCCGCGCCCAGGTGCTCCGCCTGTCGCTCGTGATGCGCACGCTCTCGGAGACGCTGCGGCTGTGGCCGACGGTGCCGGTGCTGACCCTCGCGCCGGTGGCGGACGAGCAGGTCGCCGGGTTTCGCCTGCCCGCCGGGGCGCCCATCAACGTGCTGGTGAGCGCGCTCCACCGGGACCCGGCGGTCTGGAGTGAGCCGGAGCGCTTCGACCCCGACCGGTTCCTCCCAGAGACAGCGCGGGCCCGGCCGACGTCGGCGTACAAGCCGTTCGGCAACGGCAGCCGCGCCTGCACCGGGCGCATCTTCGCGTTGACCGAGGCGGCGCTCGCGGTCGCGCTCATCGTGCGCGAGTTCGACCTGACCGCGAATGGGCCGCTAGCCATCGCGCCCACCACCTCACCAAAGCCGCGCGGCTTCACGCTCGAGGTGCGGCCCCGGCGGTGACGCCGCTCACGTCGACGCGGCCGCCCACTCCCACGCCGAGCGATAGCCGCCCTGGGCCTGCGCCTCTTCGACGACGTCGGCGTAGAAGTCGTGGCCAGACAGCGTGGCCGAGTCACCCACGACGAAGAGGTGACGGCGCGCGCGGGTGATGGCCACGTTCATGCGCCGCAGATCCTCGAGGAAGCCGACCTGTTGCTCTCCGTTCGAGCGCACGAGGGACAGCAGCACCGCTTCTTTTTCTCGGCCCTGGAAGGCGTCGATGGTGTCGACCTCGAGCGTCGGCCACGCCCCGAGCAGCTCTCGTATGAGTGAGGCCTGCGCGCTGTAGGGCGTGATGACGGCGAACTGCTCCGGGGCGAGACCGGCCTCGAGCAGCTCCTTCGCTCGCGCCACCACCAGCCCCGCCTCACCCTCGTTGCGCAACGACTCGGTGCCCGGCTCGCGGGACTCGTCGAAGCCCTTGCCGGCGGTGTCGAGGAAGAGGAGCGGCGGCGCGTCGAGCGACGTCGCCCCGGGGAGCAGCTCGCCCAGGGTCCGCGCGGCGACGGCCGGGTGCGCCCGCAGCTCGCCGCCGTAGAACGTCCGCGACGGGAGCGCCATGAGCGAGGCGTGCATGCGGTGCTGCTCCTTCAGCATGCGCTTCACCTCGTCGCCGAAGTCCGACAGCACGCGCTCGAAGAGCGAGGTGCCCAGGCCCTGCTTCTTCGCCTCCATCGAGATGACGGTGGCCGCGAGCTGCTTCGGGTCACCCGCGAGGACGACGGTGGGTGCCTTGAGGAACGCGCCCAGCGCGAGCGGTTCGAGCGCCTGGGTGGCCTCATCGAGCAGCGCGAGGTCGAAGGTGCGCGACGACAGCATCGTGCCGTCCAGCATCGACAGGGTGGCGCACACGACGTCGGCCTGGCCCAGCACCGACTCCACGGCCTTGCGCTCGAGCCCCCGGGCGTCGTCCATCAGCGCGTACGCGTCACTCTTCGCGGCGCGGGCGTTGGCGAAGCGCGCGCGGCTGCGGCCCTGGTCGCGCTGCTTGCGGGCGTAGCCGAGCAGCTCGAAGGCCTCGTCGAACATCTCCCGCGCCGTCTTGCGGTCGTCGTGCTCCTCGACGAGCAGGTCGACGGTGTGCTGCTGGAGGTGTGGCAGCACCCGCGCGGGGTGACCGACCCGAACGGCGCGCAGCCCGGCGTCGAGGCACAGCTCGAGCAGGTGGTCGACGGCCGCGTTGCTGGCCGCGGTGCAGAGGATCCGCTGGCCGCGGCGTACGGCCTGCAGGGCGATCTCCGACAACACCGTCGACTTGCCCGTGCCCGGAGGCCCGTGCACCAGCGCCACGTCTCGGGCAGAGAGGGCGAGCGACACCGCGTCGAGCTGCTCCGGGTTGAGCGGCCGTGAGGGGGTGAGCTCCGCGCGGCGCTCGAAGCGCGGGGTGGCGGCGCCGAGCACGAGCTGCTGCCGGTCGCGCTCGCGGCCGTGCGTCATCTCGGACAGCCGCCTCAGCACGCCGCGCGCGCGGTCGAAGGTGACGTCATTGGCGACGAGATCGATGCGCAGCCGGCCCTCGCCGACGAACGGCGGTGGGTGCCGCTCGAAGGCCACCTCGAGCTGCTGGCGGGTGGCGCGGGTGATGACGCCCGAGGGCGGCCGCTCGATGGGCGCCTTGCGCGGTGAGACGGTGACGAGGTCGCCCACGTGCAGCTTCGAGCGCAGCGCGCGCTTGTCGTCGCGCTGGAAGGTGACGAGGGTACGGCCGCCCAGCCCGATGGACTCCTCGACCGACTCGACGTCGAGCACGACGAGGCCGCGCGCCTCGAGCTCGGGCAGGGGCAGGGCGGCCTTCTCGGTGGCCAGGCGCTCGCGCTCGGCGCGCCGCTCGAGCTCGAGCAGCCGGGCGAGGGACTCGAAGTGGGAGATGTCGCGCGACATGAGGCGGCGCATCATGCAGCAAGTGCGCGCTTCAGGCCTCGTCGGCCTCGGGGGCGAGGAGCCCGAGCCGCTTCATCACGCGGTACAGCTGGGTGCGGTGCATGTTGAGCTGCCGCGCCGCGGCCGAGACGTTGTGGTTGCTGGCCTCGAGCGCCGCGGTGATGGCCTCGCGCGTCGGATCGGCTTCGTCAGGCACCGGAGGCGCGGCGGCTCGGGCCACGGGCGGTGCACGGCGCGCGGTGACGGGCTCCTCGACGACGCGGCCCGCCTGCTCCGAGAAGTGCTCGCCGCGCAGCACGCGCCCCTCGTCCACCTGCACCGTCGCCGCCGCTTTGCGCGTCTCGGACAGCAGCTCGCGCACGTTGCCGGGCCACGGCCGGGCCAGCGCCGCCTCCACCGCGGTGGCGTGCAGCTCGACGGGGAGCCCCGAGAGGGCGTGCCGCATGAGCCACGGCACCTCTTCTTTGCGCTCGCGCAGCGCCGGGAGCGTCACCTCGAACTGGGACAGCCGGTAGAAGAGGTCGGCGCGGAAGGTGTTGGCCGCCACCGCGGAGCGAAGGTCGCGGTGCGAGGCCGCCACCACGCGCAGGCTCACCTTCTTCGGCGTGGCCGCGCCCAGGGCCAGCACCTCGCCCGTCTCGATGGCGCGCAGCACCTTCGCCTGGACCTGCAGGTCGAGCTCGGCGATCTCGTCGAGGAAGAGCACGCCCCCGTCGGCCGCCGCCAGGTAGCCCTCGGCGTCCTGCTTCGCCTCGGTGTACGCGCCCTTCACCGCGCCGAAGAACAGCCGCTCAGCCATCGACGGCGGAATGGCGGCGCAGTTGACCGCGACGAAGGGCCCCCGCCGCGCGCCGGCCTCGTGGAAGCGGCGGGCCACCAGCTCCTTGCCCGCGCCGCTCTCGCCACGCACCAGCAGGTGGGCGCCGGTGCTGCGCGCCACGACGGCGCGATCGAGCGCGAGCTGCAGCGTCGGGCCGATGACGACGTCGTCGGTCTTCACGTGCCCGGCCAGCCAGCGCCGCAGGTCTGCCTCGAGCACGACGAGCGTCTGCGCCAGCCGCACCACGGCGCCGCTCTTGGCCTTGAGCGCGCCCTCGATCTTGAGGCCATCGATGAAGGTGCCATTGCGGCTGCCGAGGTCCTTCACGGTGAACTGGCCACCGGAGAACGAGAACTCCGCGTGCTGCCGCGACACCTTCTCGTCAGGCACCGGAATGCCGCCCATGTCTTCCCGGCCCAGCGTCAGCACACCCTCGCGGGGAATCACCACCGGGCGGTACTGCGGCGCGCGGCTCGAGAAGATGACGAGCACGCCCGGCACCGGCTCGGAAGTGGCCGACGCCTCGACGACGCTCTCGCTCTGCGTGCTGTTCCCCGACATGGCCACGGCACCGTAGCGAATTCCGTTCCACCGGGCGGGTTCGTCACGCCTCCCATGGGCGCCGTCGCACGCGGTGACACAGGGTGTGTCAGCCCCTGAACGTGTCTACGCTCGTCGCATCGAGGGGCTGCGCGCATCGAGGGTCGATGGCACGCATGTTGCGAAGGCGCTCCCCGATCGACCCGCGCATGGCTGCCTCTGCTCTCACGCCACCTGACTCCGACGCCTCGTCCTCCGAGGCGAGCGGAGGGCTGCGCGACGTGCCGCAGGTGCTGACGCGGGGCACGTCGCTGGGCCGCTACATCGTGCTCGAGGCGGTGGGCACGGGCGGGCAGGGCGTCGTCTATTCCGCGTTCGACCCGCAGCTCGACCGCAAGGTGGCCCTCAAGCTGGTGCGGGTGAAGCAGGGCGGCGACGCGAGCGAGACGCAGCGGGCGCGGCTGCTCAAAGAGGCGCAGGTGCTCGCCCGGCTCTCGCACCCGAACGTCGTCACGGTGCACGACGTGGGGCGCTTCGCCGACCAGGTGTTCATCGCGATGGAGTTCATGAGCGGCGGCACCCTGGCCGCCTGGCTCGAGCAGCCACGGTCGCAGGCCGACGTCCTCGAGAAGCTGACACAGGCCGGGCGCGGGCTGGCCTTCGCGCACGCGGCGGGCGTGGTGCACCGCGACTTCAAGCCCGACAACGTGCTGCTCGATGGGCGGGGCGTGGCCCACGTCACCGACTTCGGGCTGGCGCG
Organism: Myxococcaceae bacterium; assembly: GCA_033763395.1. Lineage (GTDB taxonomy): Bacteria > Myxococcota > Myxococcia > Myxococcales > Myxococcaceae > Xiheimicrobium. The sequence continues at coordinate 8,391 of JANRKQ010000013.1, read as the reverse complement.
CGACGTCGACGGGGCCGTCGTCATGGGTGGTGGCACCCGCCGGTGGATGGCGCCGGAGCAGCGCGACGGCCGGCCCGTCGGGCCCAGGGCCGACCAGTACGCCTTCTGCCTCGTCTTCGTACAGGCGCTCACCGGCGTCGTGCCCGGAGGCGACGAGCTGGGAGACGGCCCGCCCGTGGTGCCGCCGAGCGTCCCCCCGTGGCTTCGGCAGGTGCTCCAGCGGGGGCTGGCGGTCGACCCCGACGCGCGGTTTCCCTCGATGGACGCGCTCCTGTCGGCCCTCGCGGAAGACCCCACCGTCGCCCGTCGCCGGGCCGCCACCACCGCCGTGTCGGTGCTGGGCCTGGTGGCCGTGGGCGTCATCAGCGGCGCCCTGCTGCTGCGCGAGACGCCGGCCGAGCGCGCGGCGCGCGAGTGCACCTCGGCGGTCGATGAGGTGATGCCGCGGCACTTCGCAGCACCCCGGCTCGCCCAGATGCGAGCCTCGTTCGAGGGCGCCGTCGGCCCGGCGGGCGGCGAGGTGTTCGACAAGGTGTGGCGGCAGCTCGAGCCTGAGCAGAAGGCGTGGACCACCGTCGCCCGCGCGATGTGCCAGCTGTCGCCCGACGAGCCCCGCCGACGCCTCGTCGCGCCCTGCCTCGAGACCCGCCGCGCCGTGCTCGAGAGCCTCGCCGAGGTGCTGCTGTCGGCCGACGCACGGGTGGTGGAGAACGCGCTCACCACCGTCGCCGTCGAGCTCCAGCCCGTGGCCTCGTGCGGCGTGGCCGAGGCCCAGGCGTTGCCCGTCACCGCCGACTCCGACGCCGATCGCCGCCTGCGGCCCGCCCTGTCTCGCGCACGGGTGCTGCGCGCCGCGGGCCGCTACGCCGACGGCATGAGCCTGGCGCTCCAGATCGCCGGCGAGGCCGAGGAAGCGGGCGCGCGACGCGTCGAAGCCGAAGCGCAGCTCCTCGGAGGCGCGCTGGCGGCCGAGCTCCGCCGCGCCGACGCCGAGGCCCTGCTCCGGGCCGCCGCGAGCCTGTCGGAGCGTGTAGGCGCCGACGACGAGCGCGCGCGGGCCTTCTTGTCCCTCACCGGCTGGTACGCCGATCGCCGGCGCCTCGACGAGGCCCACCGCGCGCACGCCTCGGCCGAGGACATCTTGACGCGGCTCGGGCGCCCGGAGCTCCTCGAGGCGCAGCGGCTCACCTCGCTCGGCCAGCTCCTCGATCGACAGGGTGACGGCGAGGGAGCCGCCGCGGCGTTTCGTGAGGCGCTGGCCCGGCGCAGACGCCTCCTGCCTCCGGGGCACCCGCTCGTGACGCGCGCCCTGATGAACTACGGCCTGTCGCTCCCGCCGGAAGAGGGGCAGCCGATACTCCTCGAGGTGCTGGCCGTTCAGGTGCAGACGCTCGGAGAGAACCACCCCGAGACGGCCACCGCCGAGCACAATGTCGGCCTGGTGATGCTCGGCACCGGCGCGTGCCAGGGCGCCCGCACCCACCTCGCCCGCGCGCTCGCCATTCGCCAGCAACGCCCCGCCGCCGACCCGGTACGCCTCGGCCGGGAGTACGCCGTGCTCGCCCGCGCCCAAGAGTGCCTCGGCCAGCTCGACGCCGCTGCCGACGGGCTGCAGCACGGCATCGACGCCTTGCGAGAAGGAGGGGCCACCGACGACGAGCTCAAGCGCGAGCTCGGCCATCTGTACGATCTGCTGGAGCGGCTCGAGCGACCACAGCACGAGCTCGACCAGGTGACGGAGGCCCTCCGACGACTCGAGTGAAGCCTCGACAGGCGGTCGGTGCTTCGTTCGTCGACACACGTGTGTCGTGTCATCACCCCCGGTGACAGTCGCGGCGTGGCGCAAAATCAGGAACTTCGAGCGCTCCGCGCCTGTGCACGGGGGTTGGCAAGAGGGCTGCACTGAGGGTCGGCATCACCACTCTCGGGGAGCCTCACATGCACACCAACCGCTTCGTCGTTGCCGTCGCCGTCCTCGTCGCCTCCGCCGCCTTCGCGCAGTTCCGCTTCGACCCGTCGACCGGCACCTGCCGTAATGGCGCCGGCGAGGTCGGGCTGAACCAGGGCAGCATCGGGCCCTGCGCCGACCTGCGCGGCGCTCACCTCGAGGGCGCGCGCCTCGAGTCGCTCGACCTGCGGGGCGCGAACTTCGACGGCGCCCGCCTGAAGGGCGCGTCGCTCCTGGCCTCGGACCTGGGCCAGACCAGCTTCAAGGGCGCGGACCTCTCGAAGGCCAGCCTGCGGGCGGCGAAGCTGACGGGCGCGCAGCTCCACGGCGCGAAGCTGGTGGGCGCACAGCTCGAGGCGGCGCAGCTCGACGGCGCAGTGCTCTCCGAGGCCGACGTTCGCAACGCGTGCCTGTTCCGCGCGCGCTTCGAGGGCGCTGACGTGCGGGGTGCCCGCTTCAGCCAGGCTCGCGCGCTGGTGGCCAACGCCCGCTGGACCGGCGTCATCGCCGACGTCGACACCCTGCCGTTCACCACCGCCGAGCTCGTCTCGATGAACGTCCAGGTGTCGCAGGTGGCGAGCCGCTGAGTCCCCGTCGGGCCGAGCGCTGGGAGGCCTCACGACTCCCATACGCGCGCCAGAACACGCTACACCGACGGGTGTCACCGTACGCTTCCGGGAAAGGGGGATCCCATGCGCACCACCAGCCGCCGCCTCGTCTCATCGATGCTGGTGCTGTTCGTCGCCTGCGCCCCGTGGACTCCACCGAGGGCCGGGCTGACCGAAGAGGATGAGCGGCTCCTCGCGTCGATGGTGCTCGAGGCGCCGCGGGCCGACCCGAACAACCCCTGGCTCGAGCGGGACGACGTCGCGGTGTTCGGCCAGCAGCTGTTCTTCGACCAGGGCCTCTCGTTCGTCGATGGCGGTGTCGGAGGGGACGGGGGCCTTCCGACGTTCGTGGTGCCCACCGCCGGGGTCTCGTGCGCCGACTGTCACTCGCCGCGCACCTGGTTCTCTGACGAGCGGCCCGCGCGCAACGTCTCCTTCGGCCTGTCGTGGACGCTGCGCAACTCGCCCTCGATGGTGAACGTCGCCTTCTACGAAGCGTGGGTCTGGGACGGCCGCGCCGACGCGCTCTGGGGGCAGGCGGTGCACGCGTACCAGGCCGGGCCGACAATGGGTGGAACGCCGCTGCGCGCCGCGCGGGTGCTGAAGGCACGCTACGCCGACCGCTACCAGGCCCTCTTTGGCGAGGCGCTCCCCGACGAGCTCGCCCCCACGCACTCGAACGCAGCCCGCTTCGATCGAGGGCCCGACGTGCCGCTTTCGCCCGACGCGCAGGCCGAGCTGGACCGCATCTACGAACACTTCCTGAAAGCCCTCGCCGTGTACATGACCCGCCTCGTCAGCCTCGATGCCCCGTTCGACCGGTTCGCCCAGGGCGACGACCTCGCGCTCTCGCCCGCGGCGCGCCGTGGCCTCGGGCTGTTCTTCGGCAAGGCCGGCTGTGTCGAGTGTCACCGGGGCCCCTCGTTCACCGACAACCGGTTCCACAGCGTGGGCATCGGCCAGAGCGGGCCGAACGTGCGCCCTGACGTGGGCCGCGAGGCGGGCCTCGGCGAGCTGCGCAAGCTGCGCTTCCGCGCCTCGCAGACGGTCCCCGCGCCGACGCCCGCCGACCGCGGCGCCTTTCGCACCAAGAGCCTCCGGCACGTCGCGATGACGGGCCCGTACATGCACGCTGGACAGCTCGCGACGCTGAAGGACGTGGTGTGGTTCTACAACCGCGGCGGCGACCGCGAAGGGGCGGGCACGCCGAGCCGCTTCATGGTGCCGCTCGGCCTGTCGGAAGACGAGCAGAGCGACCTGGTGCAGTTCCTCGAGGCGCTCACGGGCGCACCCGTCGAGGCGCGGTGGGCGTGCGACAACGCGCGAGAGACGACGCCAGGCATGAAGCGGCCCTTCCCGGCCTGCGAAGGGGCGCCGCCATGATGGGGCTCACCTTGACGGCGGTGTTGACGGTGGCGGGGACGCACACCGTCGATGCGGGGGTCGACGCGACCGCCGCCCGGCTCGAAGCGCTCTCGGCCCAGCTCGCGCGCACGCAGGCCGAGCTCGAACGGACGAAGGCCGACCTGGACGAGCGGCTGTCGGCGCTGGCAGACGAGCAGGCAGCGCAGCAGGTCGAGGCCCGGGCGCTCCGGCAGAACGAACAAGAGGTGCGCGAGAAGGCGGTCTCGCTGTCGGGCTACCTCGACGTCGGGTTCTTCGTGGTGCAGGGCAACGGCGCGGGCGTTCGGAAGGACGTAAGCCGCGTCGTCTCGGGCACCGATGACGTGTTGAGCACCTGGGTGCTGCGCGGCGACCCCTTCAACACCGCCATCAACTCGCGTGGCGAGCCGGCCGACCTCGGTGACTCGCGCGCCATCGGCTTTGACGGCCTCCGCACCGGCGGGCGGCCCACGGTGCTCGTCAACGCGCTCAACCTTCAGCTCTCGGCGAGCCTCGACGACACCTGGTCCGTCTTCGCGATGGTCGATCTGCTGCCGCGGGAGCGCACCATCACCCGCTTCGCCCTGGGCGACTTCCTCGACGTGAAGCAGGCCTTCGGGCGCTACCAGCGGCGCTTCGGGTTCGGCGCGCTGTCGGTGTGGGCGGGCAAGGTCGACTCGGTGCTGGGCTTCGAGTACCGCGTGCAGGAGTCGCCCGAGCGGCTGACCGTGAGCCCGTCGCTCCTGTGCCGGTACACCTGCGGCCGGGCGCTGGGCGTGCGAGCCCGGGCCCTGGTGTGGGGAGACCGCCTCGAAGTCCTGGCTGCGGTGACGAACGGCTCGAACCAGCTCGAGGTGATGCCCTGGGGTGGTGACGGCAGCTTCAACGCCACGCCGACCGTCTCGGGCCGGGTGGGCCTCTTGCTCCCGCTGTTTGGCAGCGCCGAGCTGTCCCTCAACGGCATGGTGGGCGTGCAGGAGCGTCAGGCCGACCCAACGGTGCTGCAGTTCCACGCGGGCGCGACGGGGCGAATCGACTTCGGCGCCGTGGTGTTGACGGCCGAGGGCGGGTTCGGACGAGCGGCGGGACGCGCGGGGCTCCTCGATGGAGAGTCGGTGCCCTGCGCGGCGGCTTCGTGTCTGACGTACCAGAGCGCGCACCTCGTCGGCGGCGTGCGCGTCGCGCGGTGGTTGATGCCGTACGCGCGCGTCGACTGGCGAAACGGAACGATGCGGCAGGCGCGCGACTGGGCCTATGCCTCAACGACCGTTCGGGTCACGGCCGGCGCCAGGGTGCAGGCGGCGTCTCGGCTCGTGCTCAAGGCCGAGTACACGCACAACCGCGAGCTCGTCGGCCCCGACTTCCCTGATGATGTCTTCACCACCAGCTTCGTCGTGAGTTACTGACATGCGCGCGCTTCTCGTCTTGTTTCTCAGCGTCGCGACGGCGGCGGAGGCCCGCAGGTGCTTCTGCAGCTTCTCGTGCGGGCCCATGAACACGAGGTCGGGTCCTCGCGCCGGGAGCAGGGGAGCCCTGCGCCCCGACGACTTCGAGGGGGCACCGCAGAAGCAGCCCACCCTGTCGCGCGCCGTCGACGTGGCCGCGCTTCGACCCGAGCCCCAGCCGCTCGTCGAGCCTGGAGCAACGGGTGGGGGGCCGCGACGCGATGCGGGGGTCGACGCGGCCGTGGCGGTGGCCATCGCAGCCGCCGACCTCGGGGTGCCGGGCGCGAGTGAGCGTCGAGACGCTGGAGCCCTCCAGCCAGCAGCGCCGGTCTCGCAGCGGGGCTGTTCGCTCTCGGGCACGCTGGCCTTCGATTCCCCCGGTGACGTCACGGTCGATCGCGTCGTCGTGTACGTCTCGCAGGGCCAGGCCGCCGCGCGCGCCGCCATGTCCGCGGAGTACGTCATCGCCCAGCAGAACCAGCAGTTCGTTCCTGACGTGCTCGTCATCCAGAGGAACGACTCCGTTCGGTTCCCCAACCGCGATCGCATCGAGCACTCGGTGTTCAGCACCGAGGGCACGGTGAACATTCCGCCCAGCACGAGGGCCGAGCCCGAGCCGGTGGCGTTCGCGAAGGTGGGTTCGTTCCGCATTCAGTGCAACATCCACAGCAACATGCGTGCCGATGTGCTGGTGGTGCCCGCGCGCGCGCTTCACACCTTCGTCGGGCGTGATGGAAGCTGGCGAATCGACGGGGTCACGGCGTCGCAGGTGACCGTCACGGCGTGGGAGCCGAACGGCGGCACAGTGACACAGGTGGTGTCACCGTGTGACGGTCGCCCGGTGGCGCTCTCGCTCCGGGGCCACCGGGCGCCGACGCTGCGCAAGCGCGATGGGTCGCTCTACAAGGACTACGCGGGGCCCTGACGGCGGAGCGCTCGGCTGCGCGTCCGGTTAAGCGTGGCCGTCATGGCCAACCGCCTCGCGGCAGAGACCTCGCCCTACCTGCAGCAGCACGCCGACAACCCCGTCGACTGGTACCCCTGGGGCGCCGAGGCGTTCGAGCGCGCGAAGCGGGAAGACAAGCCGGTGCTGCTCTCCATCGGCTACTCGGCCTGCCACTGGTGCCACGTGATGGCGCACGAGTCGTTCGAGCACCCCGACACGGCGGCGCTCATGAACCGTCACTTCGTCAACGTGAAGGTCGACCGCGAGGAGCGGCCCGACGTCGACCACCTCTACCAGGGCGTCGTGCAGTTGATGGGGCGCGGCGGTGGGTGGCCGCTGACGGTGTTCCTCACACCCGACAAGCGGCCGTTCTACGGGGGCACGTACTTTCCGCCGGGGCCTCGCCACGGGCTGCCGGGCTTCGCGCAGCTGCTCACGGGCATCGGTGAGGCGTGGGTGAAGGAGCGCGGCGAGCTCGAGCAGCAGGCGGAGCAGTTCGAGCTGGGCCTCGTCGAGTACGGCGCGGCGGGGCTGGAGGACGCACGGCCCGGAGCGCTCGTGGGTGCCGAGCTGGTGACGGCGGCGCGCACGCTCGCCTCCCGCATCGATCCCGAGTTCGGCGGCTTTGGCGCGAGAGGCCCGAAGTTCCCCAACCCGATGCAGCTGGCGCTGGTGCTGCGCGGGTACCGGCGAGCGGGCGACGACGGGCTCTTGCGGCCGGTGCTGAAGACGCTCGAGGCGATGGCGCGTGGCGGCGTGTTCGATCAGCTCGGCGGCGGCTTTCACCGCTACAGCGTCGACGAGCGGTGGCTGGTGCCGCACTTCGAGAAGATGCTCTACGACAACGCGCAGCTCGTGCACCTGTACAGCGAGGCGATGCTGGTGGCGCCGCGGCCGCTGTGGAAGCGGGTCGTCGAGACGACGGTCGCGTGGCTCGAGCGCGAGATGACGTCACCTGAGGGCGCGTTCTTCGCCGCCCAGGACGCGGACAGCGAAGGGGAAGAGGGCCGCTTCTTCGTCTGGCGTCCTGATGAGCTGCGCGCGGTGCTCCCGGCGGAGGAAGCGGCGGCGGTCGAAGCGCACTTCGGTGTTCGGCCCGGTGGAAACTTCGAGCACGGCGCGTCGGTGCTGGCGGTCGAAGGGCCCGCCGATGAGCTGCCACCGCTCGTCGTGAAGGCGATGGAGACGTTGTTCACGGCGAGGGCCAGGCGCGTTCGTCCGGGCACGGACGACAAGGTGCTCGCCGGGTGGAATGGGCTGATGATTCGTGGGCTCGCCGTCGCGTCGCGCGTGTTCGGTCGGTCCGAGTGGCTGGCCCTGGCGCGGCGCGCGGCCGATGTCCTGCTCGAGCGGCTCGTGCGCCCAGATGGGGGGCTGCTCCGGGTGCTGCACGGCGGCGCCGCGAAGGTCGACGGGGTGCTCGAAGACGCGGGCAACGTCGCCGCGGGGTTCGTCGCGCTGTACCAGGCGTGCTTCGAGCCGAAGTACCTCGAGGCAGCGGAGCGGGTGGCGGACGCAGCCGTGGCGCGGTTCTGGGACTCGGAGAAGCGCGCCTACCTCGCGGCGCCGAAGGGCCAGGCGGATCTGCTGGTGCCGACGTACTCGCTGCACGACAACGCATTCCCCTCGGGGGCGTCGACGTTGACCGAGGCGCTCGTGGGCCTCGGCGCGCTGACGGGACGCGCTCGGCACCTCGACCAGGCGCAGTCGTACGTCGAGAACCTGCATCACGAGCTCACGACCCAGCCGATGGCGGTGGCGCACCTGTGGCTCGCTGCGGATGCGCTCCTCGATGGGGCTGCCGAGGTGACGCTGATCGGTTCTCGCGCGGCGCTCGAGCCGCTCAAGCGCGCTCTCGATGCGAGGTACCTGCCGACGCTCGCGGTGCACGCGCACGAGGTGGGAACTCCGATTCCCGAGGTGGTGCGTGAGGTGCTGGCTGGGCGGCCGGTGAAGGGCGAGGCCGCCGCGTACCTGTGCCGCGCGTTCGCGTGTCAGGCGCCGGTGTCGACGGTCGAGGCGCTCGCGGAGTTGGTGGCTCCGTTGGGTGTGGCCCGGTGA
>JANRKQ010000012.1:0-13335 GCA_033763395.1 Myxococcaceae bacterium | reverse complement strand
CGATCCGACGCGTGGCGACCTCGAGCGGCACCTCACGACCTGCCCCGCCTGCGTCGTCGAGTTCCTCTCGCTCAAGCGCGACGTCGAGCGCCCGGCGCCGCCGCCCGCGTCGTCGCTGCGGGCATCGGTGAGGCTGGCGGTGGCGCGCGAGATGGGCCTCGTCGCCCGCCCGGCCCCGTGGTGGGAGCGGCCGCTCGCCTTCGGGCTGGGTCTCGCTGCCGTGGTGGTGGCGCTCACCACGATGGAGCTGGTCGCGACGGGTGCGCCGCGAGCGCCCGTGGGCCTCAGCCGCGGCATCGCGCCCTGAAGTGGTGCGCCGCGATGGCAATCTGGTAGGCGGCGAACACATGCCCACCGCCCTCCCCCGTGGCGTCCTCGTCGCCTTCGAAGGCATCGACGGCTCCGGCAAGTCGACCCAGGCGACCTTGCTCGCCGACTGGGCCACGCAGCGCGGGCTCGACGTGGTGCGCACGCGCGAGCCCACCAACGGCCCCTGGGGACAGAAGGTGCGCGAGTCGAAGGTGAGCGGCCGGCTCTCGCCCGGGGAAGAGCTCCAGTGCTTCCTCGAGGACCGCAAAGAGCACGTCGCCACCCTCATCGCGCCCGCGCTCGCCCGCGGCGCCATCGTCATCATCGATCGCTACTACTACTCGACGGCTGCGTACCAGGGCGCGCGCGGCCACGACCCGAAGGCCCTGCTCGCGCAGAACCGCGCCTTCGCGCCCAGGCCCGACGTCGTGTTCCTCATGGACGTCGACCCGCGCGCGGGCGTCGACCGCATTCACGCCCGCGGCGGTGGCGTCGACGCGTTCGAGACGCTCCCGGCCCTCACCCGCGCCCGGGAGATCTTTCTCTCGCTCGACGAGCCCCACATCATCACCCTCGACGCCAGGAAGGACCCGCAGGCCCTCCACGCCTCGGTACTCTTCCACCTGCTCCAGGGACCGCTGAAGGACTCGGCGCGGCAGCTCGGGCTCGACGAGCTGCCCGAGGCTCCGTCACTTCGCCTTCGTTGAGCCGGTGAAGGGCTCATCGCGCAGCGGAAAGCGCCGCGCGTCGGGCAGATCGAAGTGCCACCACTCCATCGGGTTGATGGTGAAGCCCGCGCCCGTCATCGCCGCCTTGAGCCGCTCCCGGTTCGCGCGCGCCTCGTCGGTGCCGCCGTCGAAGCCGTGGTGCGCCGCCGGGCCGAAGAAGTCGTAGGGCGACGGCATCGCCACCGCGCCGCCGTCGAGCGTCACCAGCGAGAGATCCACCGCGCCCCCGCGGTTGTGATTCGAGCCCTTCTTCGGGTCGGCCACGTACCCGGGCTTCGGCAGCACCTTCCACAGCTCCCACTGCACGGCGTGCGGCCGGTAACAGTCGTAGAGCCGCAGCCGGTAGCCCTGCGCGCGCAGCGTCGCCGCCGCCACCTCGAGGCGCTTGAGCGACGGCTCGATCAACAGGCAACGCGCCTCGGTCGGGTACACGGCCTTGCCCATGAAGTTGTCCGGCGTCGCGTAGCGAAGGTCGACGACGGCGTCGGGAATGCGCGCCACCACCTCGAGGAGCGGCGGCCCCGCCACGCCAGCATCAGGGCCCGCCGCGAGCAGGACGAGCAGCACCGACGTCACGTCACGTACCTCGTCGGGTCCGCCACGCCGGCGTCTTCGAAGCCCTTCTTCCGCAACAGGCAGCTGTCGCAGCGCCCACACGCGCGCCCATCGGCGGCCGGGTCGTAGCAGCTGTGCGTCAACGCGTAGTCCACCCCCGCCGCGACACCCGCCCGAATGATGTCGGCCTTCGTCAGCCCGGACAGCGGCGCGTGCACGGTGAAGCGCGCGCCCTCGACGCCAGCCTTCGTCGCCAGGTTGGCCAGCGCCTCGAACGCCCGAATGAACTCGGGCCGGCAGTCGGGGTACCCCGAGTAGTCGACGGCGTTGACGCCGATGTAGAGGTCGGTCGCGCCCACCACCTCGGCCAGCCCCAGCGCCAGCCCAAGGAAGACGGTGTTGCGCGCGGGCACGTACGTCACCGGGATCTCGGCCTTCACCTGCGAGACGTCGTCGTGCTTGGGCACCGCGATGTCGTCGGTGAGGGCCGACCCACCGATGGCGCGCAGGTCGAGCGTGACGGTGCGGTGATCGACGACGCCCATCGCCTTCGCCACGGCGCGCGCCCGCTCGAGCTCGACGGCGTGCCGCTGGCCGTACGCGACGGAGAGACACACCGGCTCGAAGCCGTCGCGCCGGGCCAGCGCGAGGCACGTCGTCGAGTCGAGCCCTCCCGAGAGCAGCACCACGGCCTTCTTCGTCATCGACGTTCTCCTGCCAGCGTGTAGCGCACCGTACAGTCGGCGCAGGCCGGCTCGCACCCGGACTCCGGGGAGGCTGGCTCGACGAGCGACACCTGGAACGACACCTCACCGCACGCGTACAGCGCATCGAAGCCCTGGTCGCCGGGCCCCGGGCCGGTGATGCCGCCGTCGGGCCGCGGAACACCGCCGTCGAGCGGCGACGGTGGACACCGGCGCCCGACCGCCTCGGACTGCGAGAGGCTCAAGAGGGAGAAGGTGATGCGCTCGGTGACGATGGTGGGCGGGCACGCGCGGCACGAGGGGAACAGGCGCCGCGCCGACGCGACGCTGTCGAGCACCTGGCCGTCCCAGCCGGCGTCCCGCGGGTAGCCGCCACCGAGCGTGAGCCACGCCTGGCCCGACGGAGGGTCTCTCGTGATGACGGCCTCGAACGAGAATGGGCCCTGCTGCGCGTCGGGCAGCTCGCAGGCGAGGCTCCCGTCGGGCCGCAGCTCGCCCAGCCCACCGTCTGGCAGCCCGAAGAGGGGCTCAGCCGTCATCGCCCACGTGCCCAACCGCTCACTGCCGGGCGGCGGTGGGAGCGCCGGGCAGCCGCAGAGCACCACCACGAGCGACGCCCATGAGAGACGCATCACCCGGCCGTGAGACGCTCGAGCGCGGCGTGAGCCACCGCCCGGAAGGCGTCGCTGTCCTTCAGGAGCGAGGCGACGTCGACGACGCGAACGTCTCCACCGCGCACCCGCTCGTCGAGGAACGCCACCACCCGGCCGAGCGCGAGGGACGAGGGCACCGCGCGGAACGCCGTGGCGCAGGCATCGGCGAAGTGAGGCACCTCGCCGGGCTCCGCGAGCGCATGGCCATCACCGCCCAGCGCGGCCGCCACCGCCATGAGCGCCGACACCTCGGTGGGCCCGAAGACGGCGAGCGCGCCAGCGCCCAGCACCAGCCGGCGCTCGTCGGCGAACCAGGCCTCGACGCCACCAGCCGGGTCGAGCAGCACGGTGAGGGACTCAAGGCCCAGTGAGCGGCCGGCCTCACTCAGCACCTGCCACAGCCGGGGCATCGAGGCCTCCGAGACAGGCACCGACGCGGGCGGAGGGGTGAGCGGGGTGGAGTGCGGCCTGCGCGCGACGTGGGAGACCGACACCATCGGGGCGGCGCCCGGCGTTCCAGTCAGCACCGCGCCGAAGCCATCGGCGATGCGCGCGTCGGCGTCACGGCCGAGATGGCCCAGCGCCTCGGCCAACATCGTCCACCCGTCGGCGTCGGCGACCGACCCTTCGAGGAGCTTCGGCCACGCCCTCACCGCGAGCGCGGCGCCCTGGGTGGTGTTCGACAGCCGCTCGGCGAGCCGCCGCCGGGTCGACGGGCCGAGGGCACCTTCGTCGAGCAGCCGGCCTCCGAGGCGCACGGCGAAGGGCACCAGCTCGACCTCGAGGTAGCCGAGCAGCACCGCCTCGAGCTCCTCCTGGGTGGTGGCGAGCCGTTCACGCAGGGGGAGCGCCTCGCCCTTGAGCCCCAGCTGCTCGAGGAGGCCGGCGCGACGGGCCAGACGCGCTGGCGTCTCTTCGAGGGCCGCGAGCATGCGGGCCGCGTCCTTCAGGCGACCGAGCGACTCGTAGGCGTCGGCGAGCTGTGGGCGCACCGACGTGATGGCTTCTTCGCCTGCCAACACCACCAGGCGCTCCACCATCGGCACGAAGCGCTCGGCGTCACCCTGGAGCAGGTCGACGAGCTCGCGCACGGCCGCCACCTGCGAGGCGTCGTCGGCCAGGGCTCGCTCGAAGGCGAGGCGCGCGGCAGGCGCATCACCGAGACGGTGCCGAAGCAGGTCGCCGCGCTCGACGTGGAGCGCCGCCCGGGCCTTCGGATCTTCTTCGAGCGTCGCGAGCTGGGCGAGCGCGGCCACGGCGTCGGCCCACCGCTGGTGCGTCAGGCGGAGCGACGCCACCTCGCGCAGCGCCACCCGCCGACGCTCGGGCACCAGCTCCGCGAGGGTGACGAGGAGCCGCTCCCGCCGCTCGACGTCGACCTGCCCCGCGAACTCGAGGAGCCGGGCGACGGCACGAGGGGCCCGCGCGTCGAGCGCTTCGTCGAAGGCGCCCGCGAGCCGGCCGATGCGGACGAGGGCAGCGAGCGCGTCGCCCGAGTCGCGGGTGACGAAGAGCCGGCGCCAGAGGGGCTCGGCGAGCTCGAGCGCACGTTGGCGCTCCGCGAGCGAGGCGAACCGCAGCGTGGCCGCCTCGTCAGCGCCCTCGAGGAGGACCGCCGCGCGCGCGTCCCGCACGTCGGCCTCGGCCAGGGCCCAGCGTGCCTCTCGCGCCTCGGGTTCAGCCCCGGCCCGAAGCGCGAGCTCGAGCGCGCCCGCCGCGTCACCCGACGAGAGGCTCGACGCGAACCCCACGGCCACGGCGCGGGTCGGGGCCCCGAGCGCGAGGAAGCGCTCCGCCGCCGCCGACGGCGACACGAAGCCGGGGGCCTCACGGAGGAGGCGCTCGAGCGTCTCGAGGGCCTGCCGCGCATCTGAAGCGCGGGCCGAGGCGTCGACCGCTTCGAGGAGGAGCGGCGGCCGTGCCTGCGGCTCGCTGACGTCGGCCTGCTGAACGAGTGCGGTCGCGAGGGCGTCATGCCGCTCGGCCTGACGGAGCACGTCCACGAGGAGACGCCACACCTCGGGCGACGAGCGCTCGGCGAGCGCGTCTCGGAGCACGGCCTCGGCGCGCCCCAGGGCCTTCACCTTCACGAGCGAGCGCGCGGCGTCGACGAGGCGTTCGCTGCGCGCTCCCGTCGGCAGCAGCTGGGCCCGGGCGAGCTGCAGGTCGGCGAAGGCGAGGTCGTCGCCGCGCGTCGTGGCCAGCCGCGTCAACCCGTCGAGCGCCTGCGCGTAGCCGGCCGCCGAGGGACCACCCGTCTGCAACCCCGTCAGCACCCGCGCGGCGCCGTCCAGGTCACCGCGGCCCTCGAGCGCCGCGGCGAGCTCGAGCGAGAAGCCGGCCCGGGTCGTCTCGTCGACCGGGGCCTGAACGAGCGCCGAGAGGTGGGCCGTGACGGCCTCGACGTCACCCCGGCGGCGGGCATCGTCGAGCAACAGGCGCAGCACCTCGACGTTCGCCGGGTCGAGTCGCGCGGCCTCTTCCTTCAGCTCGAGGGCACGGGCGGGCTCGCCGAGGTCGCGCTCGGCCAGGTCGGCCGCCGCCAGCAGGGCCGTCGCCGCCCGCGAGCCGCCCACCGCGCGCGCGAAGCGTTCATGCAGCCCCAGCACATCGCCCAGTCGGCCCCGCGCCCGGTAGGCCCGCACGCCCGCTTCGTAGAGCGCGACGTCTGCCGGGTGCGCCGGGAGGAGCGCGTCGAGCGCCTCGATGCCGTCTTCGGGGGCCTCCTGGAGGGCGAGCGCCCGGCGGTAGAGCGCTTCGGCGTCGGCCCCCTCGGCGCGCCGGGCGAGGCGCAGCACCGTACGGTACCGGCCAGCGGAATCGGCGAGGCGCCCGTAGGCCTCTTCGAGTGACGAGAGCGCGTCGCGGCCGCGGGGCCCGTCGGGGTCGAGCGCAAACGCCGCTTCGAAGGCATCGACGGCATCACGAAAGGCCTGGGCCTCGAGCGCCGCCTGACCGAGCCGCAGCCAGAGCTTGAGCCGGAGCGCCCCCGCGAGCCCGTCACCGCCCTGCTGAACGAGCCGGCGGTCGTACGGCTGGGCCGCGCGCGCGCCTCCACCCTGGGCCGCCAGCTCGCCGCGGCGCTCGAGCGCCTCGAGGTCGTCGGGGATGAGGGCCAGGTAGTCGTCCCACGCGGCCGCGGCCAGGAGCGTCTCCCGGGCGGACTCGAGCGTCTCGGCGCGCCGCTTGAGCAGGAGCGAGGCCTCGCCAGGCACGGCGCGAGCGCGGGCGGACAACAGCTCGGCACGGCGACGCGGATCGTCGGCGGCCTGAGCGAGGAGCGACTGGAACGCCTCGTGGTTCTGCGGGGCCGCCTCGAAGGCCTGGGCCTCGCACACCTGGGCCCGCTCGGTGGCGCCAGCACGACGGAACGCCGCCGCGGCTTCCAGCCAACGCGCGGCCGCCACGTCACCGTGTTCTCGCTCGGCGCGCCGGCTGAGCAACTGCGCGAGGGCCTGCTCGTCACCGCTGTCGCTGAGGAAGGCCCGGTGGCGCTCGAAGGCCGGGTGGAACGGGTCGCGCTCGAGCAACAGGGCGTCGAAGTCGGCCGCGTCTTGCCGACGGCCGAGCTCGGAGAGCTGGTCGGCCACCTTCGCGGTGAGGGAGTCGTCGTCAGGGCTCGAGGCGCGCGCGGCCAGCAGCGCGGCGGCGGCCTCGTGCGGGCGACCCGCACGGTCCTTGTAGAGCGCGGCGGCCTTGAGGAGCTGCTCGGCGCGCCGGGGCCCGTTCGGCTCGCGCGCCGCGGCCTCTTCGTAGAACGCAGCGACGTCGGCCACGCGGTCCTGCCGCTCGTACAGCGCCAACAGCATCGCCTCGGCTTCGGCGTCCGCAGGGAGGAGCGCGAGGGCCTGCTTCAAGGCGGCCTCGGCCTGGTCGGGCGCGAGCAGGGGCGCGCTTTCGACCTCGGCAGGGGCGCCCAGGGCCGCGAGCCCGAGGTGGAGCCTGGCGACCGTGACGAAGGCGCGGCCCTTCTCGCGGGGCTCAAGGCCCGAGAGCGTGCGCTCGAGCCAGTCGAGCTCGGCGTCGCGATCGCCCCGGCGGCGGGCGAGGTCGATGGCCATCTGCGCGAACGCAGGCCGCGGCGACAAGCCCCACGCGCGCTCGAGCGACTCGGTGGCACCATCGAGGTCGAGCCGGGCGTCGCGCAACAACTCCGCGCGGTGCAGCAGCGCCGCGGCGGCCTCCTCGGAGCGCCCCTCGTCCTCGCAGACGTCGGCGATGGCCGACAGCGACCGGAGCGCGTCGTCGGTGCGCCCCAGGCCTTCAGCGAGCCGCGCCTCTTCGCTCCACGCGGCCAGCGCCTCGTCGACGTTTCCTGAGGTGAGCTCGAGCTGGGCAATCTCGACCAGCTCGCCCATCAGCTCGGCCGGGCGGTTGGCCTCGCGCAGCATGCGGGCCGCCTCGCGCCGGACCGGGAGCGGCGTCTCGTGACGCTCGGCGGCGCGCTGGAACAGGCGGAGCGCCAGCTCGAGGTCGCCAAAGGACGTATGGGCCTCGCGCGCGAGCCCGACGAAGCGCTCGGCCGTGCGGGCGCTCGCCGACAGCTGCTCGAGGTGTCGCGCGCGCAACTCGAGCGAGGCGCGGCGCTCTCCGCGGGCGCTGAAGAGGGCAGCCAGGCGCTCGACGGCCTGCGTGAGGAGCGGACGCTCCTGGACGAGCTTTCGCAGCGTCGCCTCGGCGACCGACTGATCGCCCAGCTGCTCGGCGAGATCGGCCAGCCGCAACAGCACGCGCTCGGCCTCGTCGGGCCTGTCGTCGAACGACGTCGAAGCCGCCAGCGCCTCGTGGAGCGGCAGCGCCTCTTTGAGCGCGCCCTTGAGGTACAGCGCGTCGGCGAGCGCTTCGAGATCGGCGCCCCGAGCGGGCATCAGGTGATGCGCGCGGCGCAGGAGCCGAAGGTTCCCGTCGTCGTCGCCCGTCGAGCGCGCGAGGGCGGCGGCGTGCCGCAGCATCGGCGCAGCGTCGGTGGGGGCCGAGGCCTCGGCGGCGGCTTCGAAGAGCGTCACGGCCTCGGCGAGCTGGCCCTGCTGCTCGAGCAGCGCCGCGAGCCGGCGACGCGCCGCCACGTCCTGCGTGTCGAGCGACACCAACCGGCGCAGCGCCGCCTCACCGGGCCCGGGGAGCGCGAGCTTGTCGAGGTACAACGTCGCCAGCTCGGCGAAGAGGGGCGCCGCCTTCGCGCGGGGCGTCTGGGCCGCTTCAGCGGCGATGATCTCGGCCAACCCCTCCCAGTCGGACAGCGCGCGCAGCGTGCGCTTGAGGCCCTCGCTCGCGGCCGGATGCCGGGGCGCCAACGCCAACGCGGCCTCGAACGCGGCGGCAGCCTCTTCCGTCGCGCCGCGGCTCTCGAGCAGGCCGGCGCGCTCGAGCAGCGCCTCGACGCGCTTCTGCACCGGGCCCTGCTTCGAAGCCTCGAGGAGCGCCTCTTCAGCGCGCCGGGGCGACGCCACCCGCGCGGCCTGGGCGAGCCCGTACCAGGCCTCGAACCGCTCCGAGGCGCCGAGCGGCAGGGTGACGAGCAGCTCGAAGGCCTCGAGCGCCCGAGACGGGTCTCCCGCCGCGGCGCGGCCCCGCGCGAGCGCCCCCACCCGGCTCGCGGCGGTGGCGAGGGCCTCGACGTCCTTCGGAGCCGCGCGCAGCACCAGGCGCCAGGCCCCCAGCTCGGCGGCTTCGTCGAACGACTGCCGCGCGAGCTCGGCGAGCTGCAGCAGCAGCGGCAGGGGGCGGGTCGAGGTCTGGGCGGCGTCGAGGAGGTCGGCGCGCGCCGAGACGAGGTTGCCCGTGACGCGGTGGAGCTCAGCCCGGCGGGCCATCAACTCAGCGCGCGCGTCACCCTGGGCGCTGAGCACGAGCCGACCGAGCAGATCGAGCCGCTCGCCCGCCGTGGTGTCGTCGACGGGGACGAGCGCGAGCAGCTTGCTGGCCGCCCACTCGTCGTCGGGCACGTCGACGAGGATGCTGCGGAGCACGTCCATCGCGGCGCCGGTGCGGCCGAGCGCCAACGCCCCTTCCGCATACTCGCGCCGCGCCGAGGTGCGGCCAGAGCCTTCGAGCCGGGGCCAGAGTTCACCGAGCAGGTCGACGAGGGGCTCCAGCGCGCCGGCGCGGCGGTGCAGCTTCACCAGCTCGAGCTGAGCGTCGAGATCTTCGGGCCGCTGCGCGACGTACTTCGCGAGCAGCCGGCGGGCGGCGTCGGTCTGGCCGGACCTGAGCGCCGCGAAGGCGGCGCGGCGGGTGAGCGAGACGCGGTCGAGCGACAGCGCGTTGACGTCGGCGTCGTTCTCGTCGGCCGAGAGCACCACCTCGAGGTCGGCCATGGCCTCGCGGGGGTTCGTCGTCTCGGCCAGCTCAGCCCGACGCAGCCGCCCGGGCACGAACGACGGGTCGAGCTCGAGGGCCTGGGCGAGGAGCGGCGCCTCGCGGGGCGTCTCCCGCACCAGCGTCGCCGCCTTGAAGAGAAACCGCGCCCCTTCGCGCGGGTCCTTCGCGATCTGCGCGCGCCTCGAGAAGAGGCGTGAAGCCTCGACCGAGCCTCCACGCTCGAGCTCGAGCTTCGCCATCGCCTCGAGCACCTCGCGCGCGCTGTCGCCGGTCGGCGAGGCGTCGAGCGCGGCGGTGAGGCGCAGCATGGCGCCCGAGGTGTCGCCGGTGGCGAGCTGCGTCTGCGCGGCCTTGAAGAAGAGCGGCGCGGCGTCATGGGCACGGCCCGCCTGGAGCAGCGCCTGGGCGCGAGAAGCCCAGAGGTCGGTGAGCTCACGCGTAAGCCGTGCCTCGACGTAGAGCGCTTCGAGGCGGCCTGCGAGCTCGTCGTCGAGGCGCCGCAGCGGGAAGGCGAGCGCATAGTTCTCTCGCGCCGCGTCCTTGTCGCCCAGCAGCTCACAGGCCCGGCCGAGGCGCGCGCGCACCTCGGCCAGCTTCTCGGGGGGCGCGTGCTTCGGCAGCAGCGCGAGCGTGTCCTCCAACGCACGACGAGCGTTGGGCGCCCGCTCCAGCCGCAGACACAACGTGGCCAGCTCGAGGAGCGCGTTCGGGTCGGGGTGGAGCCGCGCGGCCTTCTCGAGCGCGACGAGCGCCTCTCCCGCGCGGCCCAGCCGGACGTCGAGCACCTGACCAAGCTCGCGCAGCGCCGCCGCTGCGAGTCGTTTGTCGCCCGCCGCTTCCGCGACGCGCGCGCGCTGCTCCAGGGCCCAGGCGAGGCCAGCCATGTCGCTGCGACGACGCTCGAGCGCGGCGAGCTCGCCCAGCACTGGCAGATCGTCGGCCTCGACGCGCAGGACTTCACGGTAGGCGTGCACGGCAAGGTCGAGGTCGAACGCGAGGTCGCGCGCCGCCACGGCGAGGCGACGGTAGAAGCGCACCCGCTCCTTCGGCTCGGGCGTGAGCTCGGCGAGCGCGCGCAGGGCCCGGCAGAGCTGACCACCGTCGCGGCGGCTCTCGGCCAGCGCCAGCATGCCTTCGAGCGCGAGGCGGTTCTTCGGGTCGGCCTCGAGCGCCTGGGACAGGAGCCGCTCGGCCCGCTCCGGTTGGCCCAGTCGGCCCCGGTACAGCTCTCCCGCCTCGGCCCACAGCGCCGCGCGCCGCAGCGGATCGTCGATGACCGCGGCGGCCTTCTCGCACGCGTCGGCCAGCTCGACGGACTTCCCGGCGGCGCGGAAGTACGGGAGCAGCTCGTCGAGGGCGAGCGCGTCGGTGGGGTCGAGCGCGAGCGCCGCCTCGAGGTGATCTCTCGCCCGCGCCGGCTCGCCCAGCTTCGTCTTGAGCAACCGCGCGAGCGCGTGGTGCGACTGGTGCGCGGCCTGGCGGAGCGCGGGCGCCCCCGGCGATGGACCGGCGAGCTCGATGGCCTGCTGGTAGCCCGACACGGCCTCCTGCACCTTGCCCAACGACTCGCTCACCCGGGCGGCGAGGTAGAGCGGCTCGGCATCACCGGGCAGGAGCGAGGCAGCCTCGCGGTACCGCAACAGCGCGTTCTCCGGCTGCTTGAGCCCAGACTCCCACACGCGTCCCGCGAGGAGGTTGGCGCGGCCGATGCGGTCGACCTCGTGCCGGCCGAGCGCCACTTCGCGCAGCCGATCGAGCGCCTTGATGGCCCGCAGGTGCTCTCCGGAGCGGTGACACAGCTCACCGAGCTGCATGAGCGCTTCGGGATGATCGGGCGCCAGGCGGAGCGCCGCCTCACAATGCAGCCGCGCACCGGCGATGTCGTCTTCCGTCTCGGCGCAGAGGCGAGCGAGCTGAACGTGCGCGTCGGCGGCCTCGGCAGGCTCTCTGGCGAGCGCGGCCAGGCGTCGGTAGGCCCGAATGGCGCCGGCGCGATCCTTCGCCTGGTCGGACGCGCGGGCGAGCGCCTTGAGCGAAGGAAGGTGGTCGGGCTTGAGGCCCAACATCTCGTGCAGCGCGCGCACGGCCATCTGCGGCGCGGCGTCACGAGACGAGCGGGCCGAGGCCTCGGCGGCGAAGAACGCGCCTGCTTCTTCCTGGTGCTTGCGCGAGTGGTTGCAGAGGGCGAGGTAGCGCTCCGAGGCGCGCGCGAACTCACCCCGCTTCTCACGCACGACGGCCTCGGCCCACAGCGCCGTGGCGGAGCGCTCCCGACGGCGGGCGAGCGACGCGGCGATGTCGAGGGCGAGCTCGTGCGCCTGCGGATCGGCCACCAGCAACGTCAGCAGCCGCTCGACCGCGAAGGGATGGGCCTCGGTGGCGTCTCCCAGACGCAGGTAGGCCTGACGGGCCTCGGCGAGCTGGCCCTGCGCGACGAGCTCTTCGGCGTCGGCGAACGCGCGGGCCCCCTCGAGCGTGAGGAGCAGCTCCTCATCGAACGCCGCCGGAGGAGGCAGACCTCCCGACGAGAAGCGCAGCCGCAGGCCCTTCGACGACACCACCGCCTCGGACAGCCGGGCCTGGTCGAGCGTCGGCATCTTGTAGCCACGGCCGACGGCCGCCTGCTCCACGAGCGGGGGCAGCAGCTTCGACGTGAACCCGTTCGCGCCGCGGCGCTCGACCTCTGGCAACAGCGACAACGACTTGATGGCCTCGGCCACGAGGGCCGGCACGCGCGCCGCCGCCGTGGTGCTGAAGGCGTAGAAGCGCACGTCGTAGAAGTAGACGGCCAGCTGGTCGCCATCGCCGTCGAACGCCACCTTGAAGGTGAGCGGTGAGCGCTCGGGCCCCCGCAGCCGCGCCTGGACCTCAAGCGAGCCAGGGCGGAAGTGCAGCCGCACGTCGTCGAGGTCGGGCAGCTTCGAGGCGACCGCCTGCACCGCGCGCTGAATGACGTCGGCCGACACCGACAGCTCGAGGAGGCCGAAGTCGAGCTTCTTCTTCTGGTACTTCGCCGCGCCGCCCGAGACGTTGAGCGGGAAGGTGACGTCGGGAATGGAGAGCGCGAAGTCGACGATCTCGACCCCTGGGGCGAGCGTCAGCGCCGGGAAGCCCACGAACGCGCGTCGGTCGAGGAGCCGCAGCTCCGGGCCGGGCACGCGGGCGTTCGTCGAGGTGGAGTCTCTCTCAGCCATGCTGGTGGAGCCGCAAGCGGGCGCGTCACCGTACCATCGGGACCGTAAGCGCGGAATTTTTCGCGGGTTTCAGAAAGTGAGAACCGGGGTGGAGTCCACGTGCGCACAGGGCCTCCAACCGGCCAAATCCGCGAGCTGACTTGGATCGGCGCTGGCACATCGACTGCTCGAGGGGGCTGCCATCACTCGCAGTCCAATCGGGGTTCACAATGCGGATCAACGGTCGTGGTGGCGTGGCGGTTCGGGCGGTGGCGATGGAGTCGGTGGAGACGGTGGCAGCGCGGGGACGGATGCCGGCGCCGCGGCGATCGCCTCCGAATCGGGTCGATGTGTTCGAAGCGACGACGCGCGACGTGCCGACGGCGAAGGCAGGCACGGTGCAGCAGCAGCGGCAGGCGCTCGTCACGTCGGACCTCGGCGTGAAGCAGGGCACGACGAACGCCTGCGGGCCGCTCGCGCTGTGGCTGGCCCTGGGCCAGTTCGGTCGCGCGACGCAGGACTGGCAGCAGCTCGACGCGGAGCTGCGCCCGTGGACGCTGGGCACCTCGCCCGGCGTGCTGCTCGATGGTGCCCGGGAGCGGGGCCTCCAGGCGCAGCTCTACAACCACGGCACCTTCGACGAGCTCGAGCGCGAGACGCGGCTGGGCCGGGGCGTGCTGGTGATGGTCGACATCGGTGGGTACGACCGGCCGCACGGCGACATGCTCCCGGGCGACCCGAACGATTTCGAGACGCACTGGATGCGGGTGACGCGCGCGTGGCGCGACTCGTTGGGGCGGCGGTGGGTCGAGTACGAGAACCCGTGGGGCACCCGCGAGGTGCTGCGCTACGAGGCGTTCGAGCGGCTGTGGAGCAACCAGCGGCTGGGCGG
>JANRKQ010000011.1:0-19529 GCA_033763395.1 Myxococcaceae bacterium | reverse complement strand
CCGCCCATGGCCCCCCCTCCGCCCATGGCCCCCCCGCCGCCCGCGCCCGCGTCACCAGGCTCGGCTCCTTCTCGGCAGAACCCGTCAGACCAGCAGGTGAAGCCCGGCTGCTGCGCGCAGGGCTCTTCGCCGCTGCCGCAGCGGTAGATGGCGTTCGGTGGCAATTCGCACGCAGCGAGCCCCAGGCCCACTACCAGCAGAAGACGTCGCACCCCTCGTGTGTAGCCGACGTGTGTCCATCATTCCATTCGAGGGTCGTGACGGTCCCGTCACCGGCTCGCTCAGGGCTTCACGCCTGGCGGCATGAGACCCGAGAAGAAGTCGTTGCCCTTGTCATCGACGACGATGAAGGCGGGGAAGTCGACGACCTCGATGCGCCAGACGGCCTCCATGCCGAGCTCGGCGTACTCGAGCAGCTCTACCTTCTTGATGCAGCCCTGCGCGAGCCGAGCCGCGGGGCCGCCGATGCTGCCGAGGTAGAAGCCGCCGTGCTTCTTGCACGCGTCGGTGACGGCCTTCGAGCGGTTGCCCTTGGCCAGCATGACGAAGCTGCCGCCCGCGGCCTGGAGCTGGTCGACGTAGCTGTCCATGCGGCCGGCGGTGGTGGGCCCGAAGCTCCCCGACGGCAGCCCCTGCGGCGTCTTCGCCGGGCCCGCGTAGTAGACGCAGTGGTCCTTCAGGTACTGCGGCAGGCCCTGGCCAGCGTCGAGGCGCTCTTTCAGCTTCGCGTGGGCGATGTCGCGCGCCACCACCATGGGCCCCGAGAGCGACAGCCGCGTCTTCACCGGGTAGCGCGAGAGCAGCGCGCGAATCTCAGACATCGGCTTCGTCAAGTCGACCTGCACCACCTCGCCGCCGAGCTGCTTCTCGTCCACCTCGGGCAGGTACTTCGCGGGGTCCTTCTCGAGCGCCTCGAGGAAGACGCCGTCCTTCGTGATTTTCCCGAGCGCCTGGCGGTCGGCGGAGCAGCTCACCGCGATGGCCACGGGACAGCTCGCGCCATGCCGCGGCAGACGAATGACGCGCACGTCGTGACAGAAGTACTTGCCGCCGAACTGGGCGCCGATGCCGAGGCGCTGCGTGAGTTGGTGCACCTGGCCCTCGAGCTCGACGTCGCGGAAGCCGTGGCCCAGCGTGCTCCCCTTCGCGGGCAGCTCGTCGAGGTACCGGGCGCTGGCGAGCTTGGCCACCTTGAGCGCGTACTCGGCCGAGGTGCCGCCGATGACGACGGCGAGGTGGTACGGCGGGCACGCAGCGGTGCCTAACGTGCGCAGCTTCTCGTCGAGCCACTTCATCAGGCTCGCCTGGTTGAGGAGCGCCTTCGTCTCCTGGAAGAGGTAGCTCTTGTTCGCCGAGCCGCCGCCCTTCGCCATGAAGAGGAAGTGGTACTCGTCGTCGTCGGTGGCCGAGAGCTCGATCTCGGCCGGCAGGTTCGAGCCGGTGTTCTTCTCTTCGAACATCGACACCGGCGCGAGCTGCGAGTAGCGCAGGTTCGTCTCGGTGTACGTCTTGAAGACGCCCTTCGCGATGGCCTCTTCGTCGCCGCCGCCGGTGAAGACGAACTGGCCCTTCTTGCCCTTGATGATGGCGGTGCCGGTGTCCTGGCACATGGGCAGCACGCCGCCCGACGAGATGACGGCGTTCTTGAGCAGGTCGAGCGCGACGAACTTGTCGTTGTTGGTGGCCTCGGGGTCTTCGAGGATTCTCTTGAGCTGCGCGAGGTGGCCCGGCCGCAGCAGGTGGGCGATGTCGCGCATCGCTTCCTTCGTCAGCAGCGTCAGCGCCTCGGGCGCCACCTGGAGAAACGTCTTCCCGTTCGCGGTGAAGGTCGAGACGTGGTCGGTGGTGAGCAGCCGCCAGGGCGTCGAGTCGTGGTGCGGCAGCGGGAGGATGGGCGTGTAAGTGAAGTCGGTCGGCATGGGCGCGGTGCTAGCCGACCGGACGCGGAGCGGTCGACACCCAAAGCGCGTCGGCTGGCGCCTGTGGCATGGGTGTGGTGCCGCGTGCCGCCTGGAACGCGGTCTGCGTCTTGACAGAAATCTGCGGCCAGCCTGTGTTCATCTGCATGCGGACGACGCTCGACCTGAACGACACGCTGGTGCGACGTGCGAAGGCCCTGGCGGCCGAGCGCGGGACGAGCCTGACGCAGCTCATCGAGGAGGCGCTCCGAGAGAAGCTCGTGCGGCCGACCCGGCGGACGCGCGTGAAGCTCCCCACTTTTCGGGGAAGAGGTGGCCTGCGACCCGGAGTCAGCCTCGAGAGCACTGCGGCACTCCTCGATCTTCTGGATGGCGATGCTCCTCGTTGACGTCAATCCCCTCGTGTACGCCTTGCGCTCCGATTCGCCCGACCATCGGGCCTGGCTGGGTTGGCTCGAGGCGTGCCTCAACGGCACGGAACACGTCGGGCTCTGTCACCTCACCCTCGCGGCCGTCGTCCGCATCGCCACCAACTCCCGGGTCTTCGTCGAGCCGACGCCCCTTGACGAGGTGCTCGAGTTCATCGACGTCGTGCGCAGCGCTGACGTCGTCGTTCATCTCGAACCGGGACCCCATCACTGGACGCTCATGGAGCGACTGCTCCGCGCGGTCGGCGCCACCGCGAATCAGGTGAGCGACGTGTACCTCGCAGCGCTCGCCCTGGAGCATGACGCGGAAGTGATGACGGCCGACCTCGGTTTCCGCCGGTACCCGGGCCTCCGCGTGAGGCATCCACTCAGGCCGGTTTGAACCCCTGGGCTCGTGCGTCACCTCGTCCTCAAGGAGCTCAAGGAACACGGCTGGGTGCTGCTGGCGCTCCTCGCGCTCTTCTCCATTGGCCTGGGGGTGCAGCTCTCGCGGGCCGACGACGAGGGCGGGCGCTTCGTGGCGCTGCGCAGCTTTGTCCTCATCTGGGGCACGCTGGCCGCGCTGGTGGCCGGCAACCGCCTGGTGGTGCGCGAGTACACCGGCAAGACGCAGCTCTTCCTCGAGGCCCTGCCCATCGGCCGCGCCCGGGTGGTGTGGACGAAGTGGCTCGTCGGCCTGGGCTGGGCGCTCGGCGTCACCACCGCGGCCTGGGGCGCGACCTGGTGGTGGATGTCGCGCACCACCGCGCTCGACGTGCCCGACGCGCTCTTCGCCCTCGTGCCGGCGCTGCTCTGGATGGCGGTGCTCTGGAGCGTCTGCTTCGCCGCGGGCCTGCTGGGGCGCTACCGCCTGCTGTTCTGGATTGTCCTGGGCCTCCTCGCCTTCGGCCTTGACCAGGTGGGGCAGGTGCAGCTGTCGGAGCTGCCGGGCATCGGCCTCGTCTCCGAGCGCCTCGCCGTCGCTGGCGCCTGGCCCCGCCTCGAAGACGTGGTGGCCGCGCTGGTGGGCCTCGTCGTCGCCACCACGAGCGGGGTGGTGCTGGCCACCGCCGGAGAAGGCGCCATCGTCACCACCCTCTCGGGCCGCATGACGTCGCGGGAGCGCCTCGCCGCCATCAGCACCATGCTGGTGGGCTTTCTCCTCTTCACCGCGCTGGCGAAGGAGCGCGCACGGCCGGCCTTCGCGCTCGAGTCGGTGACGCCGAAGGACTCCGAAGCCGGCCCCATCGGTGTGCTGCCCGGAGAGGGTGTCTCGACCGAGCAGGCCCAGGCGCTCGCCGACCAGCTCGCCGTCGACGTCGTCTCGTTCACCCGCGCGATGCAGTACCCACCGCTCGCCGGCGTCTACGTCGTCGCGCAGCGCGGCCTCGACCCCGACGTCATCATCCGCGCGCCGCTGGGGGAACGTGACGGCATCGTGCTGCAGGCGAACCTCGCTGACGCCCGCTTCGACGGGGTGAACCTGCGCTACCGCGTGCTGCACTCGGTGGTGGGCGACCACACGAAGAACCGCGGGCTCGAGGAGGACCGGCACTGGCTCCTCGACGGGTTCGCGACGTACTGGGTGGTGCGGGATGACGCCGACGCGCGCGCACTCCAGCGGGCGCGGGCCGCGGCCGCACCGTTCGGCCTGTCCGCGGCCATGGTGGAGCGGTGGGACGAGACCTTCGAGCGCGCCGGAGACTGCTTCGGCATGGCCTTGAGCTTCACCCTCGTCGACGCGCTCGTGGAAGAGCTGGGTGAGGCGAAGGTCGTCGAGGTGTTCCGCCAGGTGTTCGCGAAGCCCAGGGGCGACGTGCGCGACGTGCTGTTCGAGGCGAAGCTCTCGAAGGCGCTCGCCCGGCTCGGCGTCGACCTGCCGGCGCTCATCGCGCGGGCCGAGGCGGCGCGGCGGAACGTGGGCACGCCCGCCTCGCGGTACGAAGGAGCCGTCGAGCTCCTCGACGAAGGAGGCGGTCAGCGCCGCGACGCCTTCACCCTCACCCGTGACGGCGCGCCGGTGACGCGCTTCCGTGGCCTCTACGCCACCGTCGGGCCCTGGCAGGCCGGCATGGGTGACACCGAGGTGTCCCGCGTCGACGCGCGGCAGGCGAGGGCGGTGGCGAGCGGCGTGTTCTCGTCGGGCGAGCGCCTCTTCTTCGCCATCGAGGTCGACGACGAGGCCCTGCGCTGCAGCGCGCGCGTGTACCAGGACTGGCGGGTGCTGCCGTGATGCGCACGCTGGTGCGCAAGGAGCTGCGCGCGCTGCGCCCCTGGCTCGTCTTCGCCGGAGTGCTGGCGCTGTTGTCGGTGCTCGACCAGCTGCTCACCGACTCGGGCCCGCGCTCGCTGGCGTCGAACTTCTCGGGCCTCGCCAACCAGACGCTCACCCTCGTCTTCGGTGTGGTGGCGCTCGCGCTGGGGAGCGGCGTCGCCGTGAAGGAGCGTGACGAGGGCACGCTCGCCTTCCTCGACGCGCTGCCGCTCACCCGCACCCACGTCTTCTTCGCCAAGCTCGCCGCCGCGCTGCTGGTGCTGCTCGCGTTCCCCGGCTTCCAGTTCGTGCTGGTGCTGGTGGACCACTCGCTCGCCCGCGGCAGCCTCGACGCGCCCTTTCACTGGCCCATCCTCGCCGGCGTCTTCCTGATGCAGGTGCAGGTGATGGCGACGTTCCTCGCGGTGGGCACGCTGCTGGGCTTCGCGCGCAGCTTCACGTGGATGCTGGTGGGCCTGCTCGCGGTGGGCCTGCAGCGGCTCATTCACGCGGTGCCGCGGGCGGCGATGCTCGACCCGCTCAAGCTGCTCGAGTCGGGCGTCGAGGGGGTGCGGTGGCGCTACGACGTCGAGGCCGTGGTGGCTCAGGGCGTGGTGGCGCTCGCGAGCGTGCTGACGGCGTGGGTCCTCTTCGTGCGCTCCGGCCGCAGCCGCACGGTGGTGGTGAACCCGCGCCCGCTGGTGAGCGCGCTGGTGGGCGTGCTGACGCTGGCCTCCATCGTGCTGGCGCTGGTGCTGTGGTGGGACACCGGTGACTCGGGTGGGAGCGATGACGCGGAGCCCGACGTCGAGGCGCTCCCCGAGTCTGCCCCGGCCAGCACCACAACGGTCCACTACGAGTTCAGCTACCCGGCCATCGAGTCGAAGCCGGCGCTCGCGCTCGCCGACCAGGCCGACGGCATCTACGGCCAGGTGGCGGCGCTGTTGGGGGCTCCCGACGGCGGCGCGCCCATCTTCGTCGACTTGTCCGGCTCGCTGCGAAACACGCTGGGCACCGCCTTCAAGGACCGCCTGCGCATGCGGGTCGACGTCGAGCCCGAGGCCACGCTGGCCCACGAGACGGCGCACGTGGTGGCGCGGCGCCTCACCGGAGAAGAGGGCGCGGTGCGATGGTCGGCCGCGCGCGTGCTGGACGAGGGCCTGGCGTCGTGGGTCGAAGGCCACTTCCTCGTGCACCCGCCCGAGGACCAGCTCGTGCTGGCCGCGCTGCTCGACCGCGACGCGCTCGACCTGTCGGCCATCATCGACTTCGACACCTTCGCGCGCGAGGGCGACGATGACCTCAAGTACGCCATCGGCCGCGGCCTCATCGAGGCCATGGTGCATCGGTACGGCGCCGCGTCCGTCGGGAGACTGCTCGAGGCCTTCGGAGACGAGAAGCTGCCGCCGAAGCTCTCGGGCGCCGCGCTGTGGCAGGCGACGTTCCAGCTCGCGGGCATGGACCTGGGGCTGGTGACCGACGACTTCTTCGGCGCCTTGGAGAAGCAGGTCGCCGAGCGCCGCGAGGACCTCGACGGGCTGCCGAGGCCCCTGGCGCGGCTCGTCACCTTCGAGGGCAGCTACGGCGTCGAGGGGAAGCTCTCGGCGGAGACCGACGAAGAGGTGGTGGTCTTGCGCTTCCGCCCCCGGCCCGACAGCCCGCTCGACGAGTACGACCGCGTGTGGGTGGCGCCGGGCCACGTGGCGTGGCGCGAGGCCGGCTCGATTCAAGCGCGGCGTGTGTGTTTCCAGGCGGGCGTGGCGCTGTCTCCGAAGTCGGTGCTGTTCGAGCCGTGGCGCTGCGTGCCGCTGTCGGCCGCCGCGCCGTGGGAGCCACCAGCCCAGGCTGGGCCTGACGAGGCTCCAGTCGATGCGGCTGCCGACGGTGGTGCCTCGGCCCCGGAGGATCCGGTCGAGCGATGACCGGCGCTCGTACGCAGCAGAGGTGAGCGGCAGCGACGCGCCCTCGCCGTGGCGTACACCGGCGAGATGAAGCAGCCCACCCGGGGGAAGGCCGACTCAGAACGTGATGGCGACCTCGTCGTGGCCCTTCGCCGCGCTCTTGAGCACCAGGCTCAGCCGCTGCAGGTGCCCCTGCGACGCCTGTGGGCAGCTCGACCACTGCAGGCTCATCACCCCGATGAACACCTTGTTCTCGAGCCCGCTCGCCTTCAGCACCTCGGCGACCTGCGGTGTCACCTCGGGGTCGCGCTCACGCAGGCGAATCCACGCGTGGTTCTTCACCCGCGTCATGGTGCAGGTGGGCTTCGAGTCGATGTGCAGGTCGAAGTCCCAGAAGCGCTGGTTGGGGTCGACGTCGGTGGTGACGACCACCATCGTCACCGTGCGACGGTCTGGCTGCCACTGCGCCTTGACGAGGAGCGCTCCGAAGTCCGGGTCGAGGGCCGGGCGGGGGCCGCCACCAACGCCGGGTCGAGGCGGCTGCTGGCCGGGGTCTGCCTCGGCCTTCGCGCGCAGCGTCTTCCACGCCGCCGTCTCGAAGCGCGCCTCGCTCTCGGGAATCACCTTCGGCAGGTAGTTGATGGGCAGCGCGAAGCCGATGCCGTCGGCGTTGGCGACCCGCGCGGTGACGATGCCGATGACCTTGCCGTCTTCGTCGAGCAGGGGCCCGCCGCTGTTGCCGGGGTTCACCGCGATGTCGACCTGCAGGTACGCGACGCCGCCGATGCTGCGGCCGAGGTACGAGAGGGTGCCGCGGTTGACGGTGAAGTCGAGGCCCCTGGGGCTGCCAATCATCACCACGGGGCTGCCCACCTCGGCGGCGGCCGCGTCACCCAGCGGCAGCGGCGGGGCCGAGGTGCCCGAGACGAAGAGCACGGCGAGGTCGTTCGGCTTGTCGTGGGCCCAGCTCGTCACCGTGGCGCGGCTCCCGTCGGCGAGCACCACCTCGGGGTTGCCCTCGTCGCAGAGCACGTGGGCGTTGGTGACGACCTGCCCCTTCGCCACGAAGAACCCGGAGCCGACGGAGTCCTTGCATCGAACCGAGACGACCGAGCGCAGCGACGTCTTGATGGACGACGTCCCCGAGCGCTCCTCGGGTGGCGTCGGGGTGGCGGGGGCGGTCGGCGCTGCTGTCGTCGTCGCCGCCGTGGCGCGCCGGGTCCGTGTCGCCACCAGCACGCCTGCGCCCACCGCGAGAGCGAGGCCCGCGACCGCCGCGACACGCCGTCCGAGCGAGCCCCTCGCCGGAGGTTTCACGGCCACGGGGCGCAGCTCGAAGTCGAGGAGCTGCGCCGAGACGGCAGCGACGACGGGCGCGGCCCGGGCGCGCGTCACGCGCTCGAGCAACACGGGCCGCGGCCGAGTCAGCTGGGTCTTGAGGTCGGGGCACTGGGCGGCGAGCTCACGGCTCAGCTCATAGCGGGTCCGCGCGTCGGTGACGGGCGCCCGGAGCGTGAGGCTCACCAGGAGGTCGGCGCCGCACGCCGCGCACACCGCGGCGTCGAGGGCCGCGGGCCGGGAGCACTGCCAGCACGGAAACGAGTCGCCCGCGTCATGCCCCGCCATGCTGCACAGCGTAGGTGAGGCCGCGTCTGACCGCACGGCCCCGGCGCTTCGTTCACCGCGGCTTCTGCACGTGCACGATGACCTCGCCGGTCAGCCACGGCCAGCGCGAGCCCACCCAGCGAGAGAGCCGGTAGAACCACTCGGCGTCTTCCAGCGGCAGCCACTTGCGCGCCGAGACGACGCGGAAGCCCCAGATGCGCCGCACCGGCACGCCCGAGAAGAACGCGCGCAGGGTGCGCATCGAGAAGAAGAGGCAGTGCTGGCGGGGCCGTCGACCGAACAGCCGGTACTTCAGCCGCGCGAGCGCCGCCAGCCAGCCGAAGTGCATCGGCACGCCGATGAGCAGGTGGCCTCCGGGCCGCAACACCCGCAGCCAGTCCTTCAGCGCGTCGGGCGCGTTCTCGAGGTGCTCGAGCACATGGCTCGCGATGACGACGTCGTACGAAGCGTCTGGCAGGGGCAGCGCGTCTCGTTCGAGGTCCACGCCGTCGACGATGCGCTCGTAGCCCAGCGCCCGGCAGGCCTCGATGTAGCGGGGCGACACCTCGACGGCCGTCCACCGCGCCGGCCCGGCGAGCGCGTCGACGAACTTCTTTGAGTCGCCGTTCCCCGGGCCGATGTCGAGCACCTCGAGCCCGGCGCCCTTCTCGGCCAGCGCCTCGGCCACCACCGGCACCAGCTCGGCGTAGCGCGCCTGGTAGAGCTCGAAGCGCCGGTAGGCCGGCACGACGCCGAAGGCGAGCTCGGTGGGAGCGGTGCGGATCACCCGGACCGCCATACCCCTGCGGGGAACGCCCGGTAAAGCAGCACCCCGCAGCGGCTCGGACGTGACGCTGATTCGCGCGCAGGTTCCGCCCGGTGTCCGTGTCGCCAATCCATCATGGGCGCGGGTGCGGGCGCGCGCGGCTCGTCGGCAGCTGTTTCGACGCCTCCTCCACATGGGGTGACGCCACGTCGTGCGGGACGAAGGGCGGTGCTGGCGTCGCGTCGTGACGTCCGCTGCGCGGGGGGCGCGCCTGGGCTGATGACGCTCGACTGACGCTCAGGAACGACTGCCTCGGCCGCGCGCGCGCGGGACGCGAGCGACTCCCAGGAGGACGCTCAGAGACGAACCTCTGAAGGCATGCTCACGGCTCGGCCAGCACCGCCTCGAGCGCGCGCGGGCCCGGCAGCACCCGCACCAGCGTGCCCTTGCGGTACACGAGGAGAATCGGCAGCGGCAGCGAGCCCGACGTCGACAGCGCCTCGGCCGTGGCTGTCGGCAAGGCGCTCACGGCCCAGGTGATGCCAAGGGAGGCCGCCGCGTCGGCGAGGGCGACGCCCTCGTGGAGCCCCAGGCTGACGAGCTGCACCCGCTTCTCCACCGCGCGCAGGGCCGGCACTTCCGCAGCGCAGGGCGCGCACCCTTTCAGGAAGAGCTGCACGACGGTGATGTCCCCCGTCGGCGTGAGGCCCAGCGCAGCGAGGCTCGAGGGGAAGGGCGGGGCGGCCTCAGCGGGCTTCTCGACGAACGGACGCGTCGCCGTCACGCCCTGGCCCTCCGTCACCCGCACGCGCTGACCGGCCGGCACCTCGACGCGCTCCACGGCCCCGGAGCGCCAGCGCACCTCGAGCGACGCGGTGAGGCGTTGGCCGAGCCCGACGTGCACCACCGGGTCGACGCTGCTCGCGTAGCCCCGCGCCAGCACCACCGGGAAGGCCCGGCCCGACTCGAACACCCGCGCGCCCTCGCCGAAGGGGCTCCCGCCGTCGGGGGCCAGCTCGACCTCGACGGCCCGCCCCGAAGGGCCTTCGTTCTCGAAGAGCTGCAGCTTCGGCGCGGCGCGGTTGCGCATCACCAGGTCGAGGTCTCCGTCGCCGTCGAGGTCGGCGGCCACCAGGCTGCGGCCGTCGGCGCGGGAGTCGAAGCCCTCGGCGAACGCGCACTCGGTCGAGCGGCCTCCATCGGGCGGCGAGAGCCACAGCTTCTTGGGCTCCCAGCCAGAGAACGACATGGTGGCGTCGTCTGAGCCCTCGACGACCGCCGTGCGGGGAATGTTGCCCCGCCCCCGCTCACCCGCCGTTGCCTGCGCCACGACCTGGCGCCAGTAGACGCTTCATAAGTCTTTGCGGTTGGGCTTACTCAAGAAGCCGTTGGCCACCGCCACGTCGAGCCGCCCGTCGTCGTTCACGTCGGCCAGCACGGTGCCGAACGCCCACAGGCCCCGGTTCACACCCTGCGCCGTCGCCACCTCGGAGAAGCCGCCGTCACGGGCGAGGTAGAGCGTGTTGCCGCGCGCGAACTTCTCGAGCCGCGCCTTGAGGGCGGGCGACACCTGCGCGGCGCCCACCACCCGCGTGCCCGCCTTCGAGAACATGTTGGCCACCGCGACGTCGAGGTGCCCGTCGCCGTCGAAGTCGCCCACGTCGGCGCTCATGCCGTTGCCGGGGTCGTCGAGGCCGAGCGCCACCGCGCGGTTGGTGAGGCCGCCATCGGCGGTGAAGACGTAGAGGTCGTTCGAGCCGAAGTCGTTGGCGACGTAGAGCTGCGGCCGGTTGAGCCCCAGGACGTCGGCCGACACGGCCGCGAGCGTCCACCGGCCGGGGACCACCTTCGGGTCGAGCTTCCAGGGCGTGAAGGTGACGCCGGGCCCGCCGCGCAACAGGCGCAGGCGCTCACCGTCGGGCGCCTCGAGCATGTCCCACGGGAAGCCAGCGCCGAGGTCGTACGGCAGGAGCGCCACGTCGAGGTCGCCGTCGGCGTCGAGGTCGGACAGCACGGCGCTGACGAAGCCTCCGCGGGCGGCGGCGGGCAAGGGCGCTGGCGTGAAGGACGCGCCGTCGTTGCGCAGCACGACGGGCACCACCGATGGGGAGCCGGTGACGAGCAGGTCGACGTCTCCGTCGCCGTCGAGGTCGCCGCCAGCCACCGACGTGGCGAGGGTGGCCTTCGGCAGCGTGGAGAGCACCGAGCGGTGGTAGCGCAGCGGCGCCGCGCTGACGCGGTCGAAGCGGTAGACGAGGTTGGCGTCGAGGGCGAAGAGCTCGGGCACCCCGTCGGCGGTGACGTCGAGGGCCGCGAGCCCGCCGCTGTACGTCTCGGCCTCGGTGCGGCGCACGACGTCGAGACGGGGCAGCACCACGCCCGCGGCCTCGGCGCGCTCCACGAAGCGCGGGCGCTCCCGACGCACCGTCTCACGCCACGTGTCCGTCCACCGCGTCACCACGACGCCCGTGGTGCGCGCGAGCGTGACGTCGGCCTCGCCCCGCTCCGAGAGGCGCTCCCCCGTCGGCGCCCGGCCCTCGACTTCCCACAGCACGTGCGCGGCCTGGGTGCCGTGCGTGATGGGGCCCAGGGTGAGGGCGCGCAGGGAACACGACGTCGCCCACGCCAGGCCCTGCACCGGAAAGGGCCCGTCGCGCCGGCCGTCCTTGAGGGCGCCGCACAGCCCGTCGAAGGCCGCCTCGATTCGGTCGTTGTCGGCCTCGAGCGTGTTGAGCGCCGGAATCGGGTTGGCGGCCAGCGCGAGGAGGAGGAGGGCACTCATGGCTTTCGAATCAGCAGCTTACCCGATGGGGCGCCGGGTGGAGGTGTGGCGTCGCAAGCCACACCTCACGTCGATGACTGACAGAAACGGCCCGCACCCGGCCCGCGGCTGCGACGACAATTTCAGTGTCCCTTTTCGCGTGAGGAGCCCCACATGCCCGCCGGTTTCGACATGGACCACTCGAAGACGATGGATGAAGACACCCAGTCCTTCGTCGACGACCTCTTCAGCGACCCCGAGTTCGACAAGCCGACGCTGCGGCTGCCGGCCATCGAGCCCCTCGTGGAGGAGCTGTTGTCGGAGGAGGTCTCGCTCGACAGCCTCTTCGAGCGCGACTGACGCCGTCACATCCGCGTGAGCGAGAAGGTGATGGACGTCGTCTGACCGACCGGCCCGCGCACCAGCGTGGGCGCGGTGAAGTCCGAGGGCATCAGCCGCACCGTCGTCTTCGAGGTGATGGTGTCGTCGGGGTTGATGAGGAACGGGTCGTCGTCGGTGACCGAGAAGGCGAAGCCGGTCATCTGCAGCGCGCTCGCTGTCATCACGCAGCTCCCCATCGTCCACCTCGGCGTGAGCGTGTCGTCGATGGTGGGCGTTCTGGTGCCAGAGCCTGCCGTCGCGGGGCAGAACACCGTGACGAAGACGTCGGGCAGCCCGCCGCCGGTGTCCCACGTGTCGCCGTTGGCCTTGCGCATCGCAATCTGCGCGGACACCGGCGCGATGCGCCACATCGAGGCCGGGTCGACGAGGCACTGCTGCTGCTGGCACGTCGTGCCCATCATGCACGTGGCGCAGGCGACGGCGTTGGTGCCGCAGGCGAGCGGCTGGGTGCCCGGCTGACACGTTCCGTTGAGGCAGCAGCCCGTGGCGCAGGTGGCCGAAGAGCACCCGGGAGCGCCACCGCCGGACCCGCCCGCGCTCCCACCAGCCGAGGCGCCACCAGCGCTCCCGCCAGCCGCGGCGCCTCCAGCGTCACCACCGCCGAGGCCACCCGCCGCGCCACCAGCCGCCGAACCACCCGCCTCGCCGCCGGCCGCGCCGCCTGCATCTCCTCCAGCCAGGCCACCACCGGCCGTGCTGCCAGCGCTCCCTCCTCCGCTCGAACCGCCGCCAGCGCCACCATCAGCCGAGGGGCGTCCACCGCCGGCGGCGCCGGGCATCATCTCGAGACTGGAGCTGCCGCAGGAGACGGACATCGCGAGCGCGAGCGCGCAGAGGACATGACGCATGGGGGCGCCTCGTACACCGCCCATCACCGCGCATGAAAGGCCTCGTCGCCGCGGGCCGGGCGTCTGCGAGCTGGCTGGTGGTGGGGCGCCCAGGCGTGGACACGTCGGGCGCTCCGCTGGTGAAGAACCTCGCGCGGCGCCCCTGCAGCACCCGATGCTCAGAGGCGGGGTGAGCCCGCGGTCGGCCGCGCCGTGACCCCTCCCGCGCCGTGACTGGCGACGACTTCGCGCGGCGGTCTCGCGACGCGGAAGACAGGAGCCCTCCCGAGCCGTCGTCAGCGCGCGACGACGCGCTTCAGTTCGTCGAACGACGCGTAGAGCGTCTCGACTGACGGCAGCACGAACAAGCGCTTCTGCAGTTGGTCGATGCGGAACTCCTGGGCGCAGAGGCTCTCGACGTCGAAGGGGAGCACCTCGGGCTCGCCAGAGAGCGCGAAGACGCACTCGCGCACGCTCGAGGCGATGCCGGCGCCGAAGATGCGTCGGCCGAGCGGTGTCTCGACCAGCCCGAACTCGAGGGTGAACCAGAAGTACCGCTCGAGGCGCCGCAGCCGCTCCGGGTCGTCGAGGTACCGGCAGGCGAGGCGCCCGTAGGCCTCGCAGTACTCGGCGTAGGTGCGGTCGGCGTAGAAGGGAATGTGCCCGTAGAGGTCGTGAATGACGTCTGGCTCGGGCGTGTAGTTGAGGTCCTTGCGGTCGCGCACGAAGTGCCCGACGGGAAACTTCTTGTCGGCGAGCAGCGTGTAGAAGCCGCGCCCGTCTTCCAGCCCCTTCACGAAGATGCCCTGCCACCCTGTCAGGGGCGCGAGGCGCGCGTTCACCGCCTCGAGCGACGGAATCGTCTCGTGGTCCATGTCGAGCGCCCGCAGGCCGGCCTCGAAGAGCGGCACGAGCTGGGTGCCTCGGCGCGGCCGCTGCGTGCGCACCACGTCGCCCCACGTCGCGTGCGCTTCGGCGCTGAAGGGACGGGGCGGTGGGAGGGGTGACGACGTTGTGACGGCGACGGATTGGAGCATGGCGGTGGGTTCCCCGAGCGTGCGGCGCCGCGACCGTAGGCGCCCACCCCGTGACAGGATAGTGACAAGGTGTTGCCACTCATTGTGCAGTGCCTCGACAGACCCACGTGGCCTCGAGGTGCGCATTCCCGTCACCACGTCCGTCACGGCTCGCCTGCTTCGCGTGTCGAGGCCTGCCTCCGCCTCGCCTGAGCCCCGAGCGCCCGGTTGGCCGCTGGCGGGTGTCAGCGCCGCAGTGCGCCACGGGTCGACCCATCGCGTGAGGGGCTGGCGTACGCTGCTGCATCAGGGGAAGTCGTGCCTACCTCCGCCGTCGCTCGTCTGCCGCGTGATGATCATCACCTGCTACCACCACGTGGGCGAGCCTCCGGCCTCGGCGCCGCACCAGCGCACGTGGGTGTCACTCCCGCACCTCGCCGCGCAGGTCGAGCTGCTCTCGCGTCGGGGCTATGCCTTCGTCACCGCGTCCGAGGCCGCGAAGCACCGGGCCCGGAAGGTGGCGTGCTTGAGCTTCGATGACGGCTTCGCCGACGTGCTCGACGCGGTGCCCGTGCTCGAGGCCTTCGGCGCGGTCGGCACGGCCTACGTCGTGACGAGCGTAATCGGGCAGCGCGACCGGGCGTGGGACGGCGGGCATCGCACCTCGTTCGCCACCGCCGAGCAGCTCAAGCAGCTCATGCGCCGCGGCTGGGAAATCGGCAGCCACGCCGACCAGCACGTGCGCCTCGCCGGGCAGCCCGAGCAGGCGCAGAAGGCCTCGCTCGAGGCCTCGCGGGAGCGCCTCGAGCACCTCACCGGAGCAGCGCCTCGCTCCCTCGCCTACCCGTACGCGAGCTACGACATGAGCACCCTGTCGGCGGCGAAGGCGCTCGGCTTCACCTCGGCCGTGCGGCTCGGCGGCGGGTTGAATGACGAGGGCACCCACGCGCTCCAGCTCAACCGCGTCGGGCTGTGCGGCCACCGCTGGTGGGAGCGCCTCGAGCGTCTGAAGCTCGCCTGCACGGTGCGAGGGTGGTACCCGCGGCGCAGGCCTCCGTCGCTCTCGGCCCCGACATGAGCTGGCTCGCCTGTCCCGACTGTCACCGCGCGCTCGACGGCTCGCGATGTCCCGCGTGTGGCCGCGCCTTCGTCGAGGAGGCCGGCGTGCTGGCGCTGCGCAGCCGGGCGGCCCAGGCCAACGCCGCCGAGCGTCACTACCTCGACCTCTACCAGCGCACCGCCGACCCCTGGGCCTACGAGCACCTCGCCGTCGAGCGCCTCAAGGCGGAGCGGGTGATGGCGCTGGTCGACCGGCTCGCGCCCCAGGGGAGCCTCGTCGTCGAGGCTGGCTGCGCGACGGGCCACATCACCCGCCGCCTGGTGACGCGCCCGGTGTCGGCGGTGGTGTTCGACCTGGTGCCGCAGGCGGTGGCGACCACGCGGGCCCTCGTGCCTGCGCCCACGGCCGCCGTCGAGTACGTCGCGGCCAGCGCCACCGAGCTGCCTCTCGCCGACGGCACCGTCGACCTGTTGCTGCTCCTCGATGGGCCGATGTCGTGGAAGCTCGACGAGGCGCAGCTCGGCCAGCTCTTCGCCGAGGCCCTGCGCGTGGTGAAGCCGGGCGGCCGCGTGCTGGTGATGGACTACCTGTCGCCCTCGAAGTTTCCGCGGCTGCGCGAGGCCGTCGTGCGTTCGCCGCTGCGCCTCGTGGCCGAGCACCCGTTTCCCGACCGGCTGTCGTACGTGCTGGAGAGCATGGTGCGCGCGCTCAAGGGGCTCGGTGTCGTGCGCTGGTTCTTCTCGAGCCTCCCCGTCGGGCGGGCGCTCGCGGCGCTGTCGAGGCCCTTCGGGCACCGCGGCTCGAAGCACGTCGTGCTCGAGTGCGAGCGGCCATCGCTCGCATCGCAATAAGCGCGACCGGGGCCGGGCCGTGTCCTAGACGAGACGGCGCCATGCTCCCGTTCGGCCGA
Source organism: Myxococcaceae bacterium (assembly GCA_033763395.1). Taxonomy (GTDB): domain Bacteria; phylum Myxococcota; class Myxococcia; order Myxococcales; family Myxococcaceae; genus Xiheimicrobium. The sequence continues at coordinate 3,701 of JANRKQ010000011.1, read as the reverse complement.
CTCTCTGGCGTGTTGCAGCCGCTCTTCTCGTTCCGCTCCGACGTCGACTGCGGCGTGGGCGACTTCGCGGCGCTCGACCCGTTCTTCTCGTGGATGCAGCGCGCCCAGCAGCGAATGCTCATGGTGCTGCCGCTGCTGCCCACCACGCCGGGCGACCCGAGCCCCTACTCGACGCGGTCGGCCTTCGGCCTCAACCCGCTCTTCCTGCACCTCGACTGGCTCGAGACGAGGCCCGCGTGGAGTGACGCCGAGAAGCGTGCGCTCGACGAGGCACGGGCGTCGCCCAGCATCCGGTACGACCTCGTGTTCCCGCTCAAGACGGCCGCCCTGGCGCGCGCGTTCGAAGCGTTCGAGCGGCAGGGCAGGTCGGCGCAGCGGGCGGCCTTCGAGGGCTTCGTGGCCGAGCAGGGCTTCTGGCTCGACGGCTACGCGCTGTATTCGGCGCTGTCGGAGTCCTTCGACACGAAGCCCTGGTGGGAGTGGCCGCAGCCGCTGGCGTCGCGTCAGCCCCAGGCGCTCGAGGCCGCGCGCGCCCAGCATGCGCGCCGAATCCGGTACCACCAGTGGCTCCAGTGGCTGTGCGACGAGCAGTGGAAGCGGGTGCGCGCGCAGGCGAAGGCGAAGCAGGTGCTGTTGTGCGGCGACGAGCCCTTCATCATCGGCCAGGACAGCGCCGACTGCTGGGCCAACCAGCGCTTCCTGCGCCGTGACGCGCGGCTGGGGGTGCCGCCCGACGACTTCTCGGCCGAGGGCCAGGACTGGGGCCTGCCCTGGTTCGACTTCGAGGCGATGGAGCAGGACGGTGACACCTGGCTCAAGGCCCGCGCGAAGGCCGCGGCGGCCACCTACGACACGCGGCGCATCGACCACGCCATCGGGTACTTCCGCCAGTACATCCGCGACGCGCAGACGCCGAAGGGGCGCTTCGTGCCGGCCGACGAGCCCGCGCAGCAGCACCGGGGCGAGCGCAACTTCCGCCTGCTGTCCGAGGGCACCAGCATCGTGGCCGAAGACCTGGGCGTCATTCCGCGCTTCGCACGCGACACGCTCGCGCGGCTGGGCCTGCCCGGCTACCAGGTGATGCGCTGGAGCCGCGAAGACGGCATCTACCGGGACCCGCGGCACTACCCCGAGGTGTCGCTCGTCACCACCGGCACCCACGACACCGAGTCGATGCGCGCGTGGTGGGAAGGTGCGCAGACCTGGGAGCGCGAGGCGGTGGGCCGCACGTGGCCCGAGCTGTGGCGCTTTTCGCCGCCGCCGGCCGACTTCACGCCCGAGGTGCACGAGGCGCTGTTGCAGGCCGCGCTCAACGCGCAGAGTGACTGGTGCATCATTCCGTGGGGCGACGTGTTCGGAGACCCGGAGCGCATCAACACGCCGGGCACCGTGGGGCCGCACAACTGGGCCTGGCGCATGAAGCCGCCGGTCGAGGCGCTGGCCACGCGGGAGGACACCGTGCGTGCGGCCGACTGGTTGGCGCGGCTGACCCGCGAGGCGCGTCGGAGCTGAGCAACAGGGCGGGACTCGGGGGGACCCGCCGTGAAGGGGTCGCCTCGATGCGGCGGCATCGCGCGCGAAGCAGTGCGTCGAACGGGCCCGTGACGTGCCGGGCGGACGTGAACTGCAAGCGGCTCGAGGAAGTCAGGGCCGACGGGAGTGGCACTCCGAAGCCTCGAGGGAGACCGTGGCGAAGGAATCGGAAGGGCGGCGCATGGCTGCGATTCCCCGTGGCCGCGAAGCGCCCCTGGCCCCTGGCGGAGTGGTCGACGTGGAGCTTGCGGGGGCGCGTCGCACGGCGAACTCAGGCGAGACGTCCATCTGGCGATGCGCAGCGAAGCGAGCCGGGGCGCGGCGTGGAGGGGGTGTCAACCAGGTGACGCTTTCCGTCACCCAGGGTGACGTCAACCAGGTGACGAATACCGTCACCTTGTTTACACCCCCCAGAAATCGAACGGCCCCTGGGGCCTCGTCAGGTCGTCTCGCACGGGCGGCGCGCGATTCAGGCGGTGCACTCGTCGCTCGAGGCATCGGAGCGCCCTCTTCGCCCCGGCCACTCCCTGAAGCTGTCCTCGATGGCACACCTCGTACGCAGCGGCTCAGCACAGAGTCGACGAACGGACGGGCCCCGCGTCGACCTCGACAGCCGCGAGGCCCGCGCCTCACGACCGCTCGAGAGGAGTCATGGCAGAGGGCTCCTCGCCTGGTCTTCCGCCTCGTGGCGGAGCCGCTGCTCACCGGCCAGCAGCGGTGAGCGCCTGCGCGAAGAAGCGGGAGTGCACGGCGAGCTGCCGCAGCGAGCCCTCGACGTCGCGCTGTGCCTCGGCCGACAGCGCCTTGAACGGCACCACGTGCTCGTCGGGCACGTAGCGGAAGGTGAAGTTGATTCGCCGCGTCTGAAAGTCGCTGACGCTCACCTCGAAGCGGTGCCCGCCCTTCGTGTCGACGCGCTGCACGCGGTGGAAGGTGCGCTTCTTCCACTGGTCGCCGCCGAAGAGCTGCAGGCTTCCGTCGTCGAGCCACTGCTGCTCCACCACGTCGTCGCGCTCGCCGGGCTTCGACGAGGTGACGAACTGGAACAGCGCGCGCTCTCCCAGCGACAACGAGGCCACCGGGCCCGGCTCGAAGTCCTTGTGCTCGCCCACGCGCGCGGTGTCGACCCACCGGCCGTCTTCGAGGCGGCTGCCGTAGAAGTTCACCAGGCAGGTGTTGAGGTGCCAGCCCTTCGGCATGTCGTCGCCGCGGAACATGCCGCGGGCGCGCGCCTCCATCTCGGCCACCAGGGTCGCCAGCACGCGGGGAAACGGCTCGGCCTCGACGCAGCGGTCGTGCACGCCGTGCGGTGGCCGGTAGTAGTCGAGGCAGGCGAACTGCCAGTTGCCCAGCCAGTACACGGGGCGCAGCAGGCGCCGCTGCGTCTCACCGGGCGGGAGCGGCCGGAAGTCCGAGAAGCGGTTCTCCCAGATGGGGTGCAGCGTCGACAGCCACGCCAGCACCTCGGCGCGCGCGGCCTTCGACAAGAAGCCCGCGTCGTAGTGGAGCCCCTGCGTGCGGGGTTTCGCTTTCGAGCGGAGCGGCCAGCGGGAGCGCATCGTGAAGCGCCCATAGCATCGGCGGTCGCCGTTGCGCGTCACCCCGCGTGTGAGAGGCTTCGAGGTCCATGAGCGACCCGGACGGCCCAGCGCCGCGCAGCACCGTGAAGGGCGTCTACGAGATGTTGTGGGACTGCGCGTACTGCGAGGCGCGCGAGCTGCTCGGCCGCACGCACCGCTACTGCCCCGGCTGTGGCGCGCCCCAGGACCCGGCGAAGCGCTACTTCCCACCCGAGGGGAAAGAGACCGTCGCGAGCGCGGCGTACGACGGCGCCGACCGCACCTGCCCGGCGTGCCAGACGGCCACGGGGGCGAAGTCGAAGCACTGTGCCCACTGTGGAGCCCCGCTCGACGGCGCACAGGAGGTCGCCCGCGTGCAGGCCCCGCTGGCACCGAAACCAGTCGCCCCACCGCCTCCCGCGAAGAAGAAGGAGAGCAACTGGTTCGTGCTCACCGTGGGCGGCCTCCTGGGCTTGATCCGGTTTGGTGGACACCTTTCGAAGCAAGTAGGGGTGTCACATGGAGACGGACGAGAAGCGGCAGAGGCCGAGGCGGAACTTCACTGACGAATTCAAAGCGAGCGCGGTGGCGTTGGTGCTCAAGGAGGGC
>JANRKQ010000010.1:0-5944 GCA_033763395.1 Myxococcaceae bacterium | reverse complement strand
CGGTGCCTCGAGGCGGCGCGGCCGACCGCGTCGAGTCCGTCGGTCACTCCGTACGGCACTCCCCCAGCACGAGGCTGCATGTGAGCAGCTCGTGGGTGTGCACGGTGCCCGAAAATGGCCCGGTGGAGTGCACCGCTCTCTCGACGGGTGAGCCCGTGACTCCCCAGGGCCTCGTGCCCATGGAGCGCGTGCAACACTTGGCGCTCGGATTTCTTGCCTGCGTCGGGCGCGAGGGTCGGGTGAGCTGCTCTTCGGGCGAACGAGTCGTCGACCTACCGTTCGGTGGAGGCCTCCGCGAGCTCGTAGTGGAGGGCGTCCACGGACGGGTGTGCGCGCTCGTCGACGCGGGCGTCGAGTGCGTCTCCCAAGCGGGCGAGCAAACCGTCGTTCTCAGCGATTCAGTGTCACTTCGCGCGGGGTACGCCACGCTCTGGGGTGTAGACCGCGCCGGACAGCTCTGGTGTGAGGGAGCGGGGGCGTGCGCCCGAGTCCGTGAAGCGCCCGCCCAGGCCTCGCCTGATGAAGCGGCACCCGACAGGCGAGGCCGGCGAATAACGCGCATGTCTGCCGGTGTCGTCCGCGGGCTCGGCGCAATCGACGAGCTCGCGGTGGATGGCGGGATGGTGTGCGTACGTGAAGTCAGCGGGCGCGTGGTGTGCTTCGGAGAGCTGTTCGCGCCCGTCGAGGTGCCAGAGCTGAACGGGGCGCGCGGCTTGCTGCTCTGGGCCGCTCGTGCGTGCACGCAGGATGGAGCTGCCCTGCGGTGCTGGCTCCCGGCCGGTGGCAAACCGTCGATGGTGGTCGAGTTGGACGATGCGCGCGCCATCTCCGCGCACCACACCACGCTGTGCGTCCTCGACGCCGCCGCGGCCGTTCGATGCACCACCTTCGAGCTTGGGAGCGAGCCGAGGTGGCGCGCCATGGGGGTGTCGCGACGACCGACACCTCGTGACCAACGGTGAAAACCGATTCGCTCTCGAATGAAGCGGCGGGCATGCGGTTTGCCGCCTTTCCTCTGGGCAAGAACCAAGAAAATGCTTCACGTCGATGGGCTGCCGGTGGTGGCCGACAGCCCGTCAGCTGCACCCGAAGGGCCGCGAGGGACGAGCGGTCCCGCTGACGCCCAACGGGCGTCGAGGGATGCGCGGTGTGACGGGCTGGCGTGGTGGGAAAGGGCTTGCGTCGAAGGGCTCGTTTCAATCGGGAGGTCCCCGAAGATGTTTCTTTCTAAAGAAGGTGGTGTAGCTAGGTGGCAACTCTGCTGACAGCGCTGGCGCGTCCTCGATTTCCCTACGACTTCTGAGGAGTTCATCGGGATGCCCGCCGTCCAGAAGGCTTCGGCCGCGACGAAGCCGGGCCGCAATGAGCCAGCGGCGGCGGTTGCCGCGGCCCCAGACGTCAGCGCGGTAGCCCACGGGCCGAAGCGGCGTCGGGGCCCGTCCCTCCAGCTGCGCCCTGCTGCGGTGGTGTGAGGCGCGGCGGACGAGGGCCCGGCGGCCCGTCGAGGTGAGGTACACCACCCCTCGGATGTCCACGTGCCGGTGCGGGCGGCCTTCGCTGTCCACCCAGATGGAGGCGGGCTTGCCATTGGCGCGCAGCGGGCCCTCGTAGCGGACGAGGCGGCGGAAGCGGTGGATGTAGACGGGCCCCTGGGGACGCTGCGGCTCCGGGAGAGCCTTCGTCCCCTTGCGCTGCCGCTGCTTGTTGGCCTTGCGCACGTGGGCGACGTCACGACGCCAGCGCGCGCACGGGTCGAGCCGGTTGAGGAGCTGCTTCACCCATGTGTCCGTGCACCCCAGCTTCCGTGCGAGCCACGCGATGGACACCTGAAAGCCGGCGCCGCACTCGTGCTTGTCCCTCACGGAGGCGTCGGCGAAGGAGGACGTCCACGTCAGCAGGCACAGCAAGGGGACGGCTGCTGGAGGCAGGCCGATGCGGCGCGCGAGTCGGCTCGCCTCGAGCGGCATAGTGGTGCCCCACCCGTCGGGGACGATGTCGTCCAGGTCCTCCTGCTGGACGTAGATGGCGCTGCAGCGCAGCTGGTACGGCTGCAGGCGCGGCCCGATGCGCTTCTCTGCGAGCGCCTCGTGCACCTGCTCGGCGACGTCGTCGACGACGCGCCGAAACCGCTTCTGCACATGCTTCTTCGAGGCCGCCTGGGCGCGCGCGCGGTGGTGGCGCACCTCGTTCGCGGTGATGGCCTCGAGGCGCGCGCCGAGCTCCAGCACCGCCTGACGAGCGCCCTCGAGGGCGGGCGACACGGCGCCAGCCCCTGTCGTCGTGGACGCCGGCGCCATCGCGCGAGGCAGCAGGTCCGCTAGCTGCGTGGGCCCCGCTTGCTGCCTGGGCGGCGTCGCGTGTCCCTCGAGGCGGCGCTGGGCAAGACGCTGGGCGGCGAGCTCGAAGCCCTGCACCTCCTCGGCGGTGTAGCCCGTGCGCTTCGCGAGGTCGGCTCGCACGTGCGGCTCGAGAGCTCGCGGCGGTGGTGCGGCCGGCGGCACCGGCGGATGCGGGGAGGGTGGGGGAGCGGCTTCGGGCGCTGCAAAGGCGTCGGCGGGCCGGACGAAGGCAGCAGCCTTCCGGCCCTTCGTCAGCGTCGCCTCGAGCGCGAGGAGCTCGCTCTCGGACGGCGGCCGCTTCAGCTTCGCGTGGAGGCCTGCGGCGAGCTGCCTGAAGAGGGGCGTGTCACGGACGGCGGGCGCCTTGGAGGAGGTGGTGGGCGGCGTCTCGGACTCGAGCCGCGAAGCCACCGCCTCGAAGGGCTGGTCGAGGGTATCCGCCAGAAAGGTGAGCTCAGCCTCGGAGAGCGGCCGACCGAGCCGCTTCTCGAGCTGGGCTCGCCTGGTGCGAAAGACGAATGAGGTGGGGTGGCCCCCACCGGAGTCGGAATTCGGCAAACACGTATCCTCTGAGGACTGGACACGCGCTTGCCGCTTGCTGTAGGGTCAGCAGGCGGAAGACGAAAGTCCTCCTCTCAAGTCAGGGAAAGCGAAGCCGTCCAGCAACTCTTCCCCGTTCTGATTTCCTGGGCCGTCTCTCGTTGGCGCGAGAGGCGGCCCAAATCTTTTCAGGCGTCCGTCTCCTTCGGGGGCCCGGTTCGAGCCCGACTGCGGTGGAACTGCGGGTCGCCGACATCGCGGCGGATCAGCATCAAGACTCCCACCCCTAAGAATTCGCGTTGCTAGCAGGTTCGGTCGAGAATGACCATACGTGTCGTGACACTACGTTTGCGCGGGCTGATCAACTGATCATCCCCCGGCACTGCCGGGGCCGGTTTACCGGCCTGCGCGACGTCGGCTGAGACTCTCAGTCCGGGATGATCAACCCCGCACCTCACAAGAACCAGCTCCAGCTGAACTGCAGCGGCAGCACCACCGTCCAGGTGAACGGCCCGCCCACGAGGAGCTGCGCGCGAGGAAGCAGCGCGAAGCTGAAGTGGTCGCCGGCCTGCCACTCGAGGCCCACGACGGGGGACAGCACGAGCTGCATCTGGGACGTGTTGGCGAGGCCGAGGCCGTAGTCGACGGGCGCGGCGGCGTCCCTGTCGTCGATGTGCAGCAGGCCCGTGTTGAGCCGCTGCGACACGCCGGCCTCGAGGCCGAGGTGAACCCGCCACATCAGCCCGAAGACGAGGCGACCGCCGACGAGGCCACCGAAGCGGGTGGTGTTGTGCTGCAGGGTGCCGACGAAGTCGCCGCCGTTGGTGCGCACCGTGAGGCCGTTGTGGAACATGGTGGTGGGCGTTTCGAAGAACCCGCCGACGGTGGCCTCGAAAGAGTGGGAGAGGCCGTATCGGAGGCCGAGCCAGACGGCGGGCCCGAAGCCGAGCGTCGACTTGGGCTCAGCGGCCATGGGCGCAGCGACGGTGCCCACATTCCAGCTGCCGGCGACGTCGATGGAGAGAGCGCGGCGGTCAGCAAGGGCTGCGGTCGCTCCCAACACGACGAGGAGAACGAGACGACGCTTCATGGGGAGACCTCCGACTTCGCAGGGAGACGACGAGGGGCGTTGGTGGGTTGCGGCGTGGCTGGGCTCGAGCAGGTGGGGCAGGACGCCTCGCCGGCGCTGACGCCCCGCGCGAAGCCTCGCAAGTAGCCTTGGTGGAGCCCGAGCCCAAAGAGCCCAAGTCCAACCGCGCCCCAGAGGAGTGGGCTTCTCCTCCGTGGGCTGCGGGGCCAACGCTTCGGCGCTGCCTGCACGCGTGCATGCGGCGCGGCCGCGGAATCCTCGTCGGCGCCGCTGCCGGCAGGGGGATTGCGACCGAGGGACGCGAGGAAGCCGGCGCCCTTCGACGGCGTGCCGAAGGTGCGGTCGAACGCGCACTCGACGTCGAAGACATCACTCTGGTGGCCGATGGCGAGGACGGTGAAGGCCTTCGAGGTGCGGGCTGCGGCTGCGACGTCGACGGAGTTGACGGGCTCGAGCTCCATGCGTGAGCCACCACCGCGGGTGACGAGGGTGGCGACACGCCCGTCGTCACTCGCGCGTCGAATGGCGGCCGCAATGGAGACGCCATCGCTGAAGTCGGCCTCGTAGAGGGTGTACGTCAGGCCGGCGCGCTCGAGCGTCGCGATGACGTCGCGCAGGCCGTGGCCCTGGGTGCCGACAACGGCGACGTGGGCCACCCAGTCGAGACGACGGGACTCGTCCGCACTGCGCGCGAAGCGACGCAGCGTGGCCTGCAGCAACTCCGAGCGCCTGCTTCGGCCGAGGCGCTCGACGCCGGCGTCGACAAGGAAGAGCTGCAGCGAGGCCTCACGCGGGCTGCTTCGCAGCACGAGTCGGCCTTGCACGCGCACCCAGTCGCCGAACCGCAGGCCACCCGAGGCCGGCACGGTGACTCGCACCGCGAAGCTCCAGTCACCGGCGGCGACGAGCAACTCGTGGCTGCGCACGTCGGTGACTTCCCCCTCGAAGGAGACTCGTCGGCCGAGCGCAGCGTGGGCTCGCGCGTGCGTCTCGAGAGACTCGAAGGCCTCGGCGGGGAGCAAAGCGGCGGCATGGGTGGCTCCACTGGGAGCACCTGGGTTGACGGACATGGGCTCGAAGGGGGGAGAGAGGGAGAGCTACTCGGGCCGGCAGCGCTCCTCGAGCGCGCCCTTGTCGGACAGGGACTGCACGCACACCTGCCCGGTCTTGCGCACGACTCGAGGAAACGTGCGCTCCTCGGCGGTGATGGCTTTGGGACGAAGTGGCGGCCGCACACTCGTCGGCGGTGAAGGGGGCGCCTCGACGAGCGGTGGTGCCGGAGGTGGCGTGAGTACCGGCGCCGTTTGCTGAGGGAAACGAGAGGCGGGGAGCGCCCAGTCACCACCATCGGCGGAAACCTTCGGCGAGACGCAGACGGCCTTCTCGCAGATGCGGTCGCCCTTACAGTCGGTGTCCTTCGAGCAACCGGCTGCGAGAAACGTGGTGGTGAAGACGAGGCTCAACATGGGCGCTCCCGGTGCGTGTCAGGGGACGGCGATGCAGCAGATGGTGGCGCTGAGGCCTGCGTCGGCCCAGTACGTCGGGCTGCCGGCGTCAGGACTCGTCGAACGCCAGGTGCACGTCCACGTCGAGCGGCTCCCGGCCGGCCAGAACAACGGCCCGGACGAGATGAGGGCCAGCTCGCCCGGTGGGAAGTTGCGGACGCTGGAGTCCTGCAGACAGCCACCGGAGATGGCGATGTCGAGAGGGTTTCGGCAGAGCGCTGCCTGGCCCCCGCCACCCGTCACCGGATTGGACTCGCAGTAGAGGTCCGAACGCTGCGTGTAGCGGCCGCCACCCGGCGCCCCTTGCATCCCGGCGATGCCCTGCATGCCGGGCGCGCCCATCGGCCCCTGGGCACCGGTGTCGCCCTTAGGCCCTGCGGGCCCAGCAGGGCCAGCCGGCCCCTGCGGCCCAGCAGGCCCGGCCGAAGTACAAGCTGCGACAGTGACGGCCGCAGCGAGGAACGCGAAGA
>JANRKQ010000009.1:0-45362 GCA_033763395.1 Myxococcaceae bacterium | reverse complement strand
GCCCGTGGGCTCGAGGAAGTCCCGCTGGAGGTCGAGCAGCAGCACGGCGGTGGAGGGCGACTCGAAGGGCCCCCGCTCGACGGGTCCACAGCCGGCGACGACGACACAGATGGCGACGAGACGGTGCATGCCCTCGACGAGTTGCAGGGATGGTGCCTTTCGAGATCTGGCGCGTGACGCCGAAGCCGGGCGCAGCCTCTGCGGCCGAGAAGCGCAGGGCTTGCGTGCGCCGCGCTCCCTGCCAACAGTCGGCTCATGCCAGCGCGCATCGAGGTGTTTGCCGTCGCCGCCCAGGCCATGGTGCGGGCGGCCGCGTTGCACGGCGTTTCGGAGAGGGTGGTGTCCCGGGCGTGCGGGGGCTCGAGGCTCCCCGACGACCCGCTCGGCACCATCGCGTCGAGTGCCGCCGATGCCATCTGCGTGACGGCTGCTTCCCTCACCGGTGCACCGACGCTCGGCCTCGAGGCAGCCCAGCTCGTCGTCGGCGACGCCTGGCCCCTGGTGGACACCCTGGCGGCCGCGAGCGCCACCCTCGGAGCCGCGTTCGAAGCCATCAGCGGCGCCTTCGACGCCATCGACCCCCGGTGTCGCTTCGAGGTCGCCCGGCATCGGGGTGAGCTCCGGATCCGCTTCTCCGTCGGGCCGGACCGCCTCCCGCCGCCCGCCCTCGCCGAGGACTTCACCTGGGCCACGCTGGTGTTGAGGCTGCGACGCGCGGTGGGCGTGCCGTTCACGCCCGCTCGGTTGAACCTCGTTCGCGAAGCGCCCCCCGACGGCCAGCCCTGGGCCATGCTGTTTGGTGTGCGGCCCCGCTTTCGTGCGACGACGAGCGAGCTCACGCTCACCTCGGGCGATGCGGCGAGGCCGATGCGCACTCCCTCACCGCTCCTCGTGCGGGCCCTCGAGCCCCTCGTGGGCCGAGCCCGTCGAGACGAGGCCGGGTTCGTCGAGCGCACGGAGCGCCTCGTCGACCGGCTCCTCCCGCGGGGCGCGGTCACGCTCGAGCACGTGGCCCGGGCGCTGCGGGTCTCACCGCGCACGCTGCAGCGGCGGCTCCAGGCTCGGGGCACCACGTGGGACGCGCTCGTCACCGGCCGACGGGTCGCGCGCGCCGCCGAGCTCCTGGTCGACGGCGCCTCGGTTTCGGCGGCCTCGCGCGCGGTGGGCTTCGCCGATCAGACGTCGCTGACGCGGGCCTTTCGTCGAACCTGGGGCGTCTCACCGTCAACGTGGCGACGGGGGCAGCGCTCTCGGCCCGACGCCTCGTCAGGCCGCTGACCCAGGTCACAGCGACGTGCTGCCCGGCAGGTACTGCACGAGGTCGGCGCTGGCCGAGCCGATCACGAACTCGGCCGTGACGCGCACCGGCAGCCTCCGCTCGTCGGCCGTGTAGTACACGAGCACGTTGCCCTTCGTGGTCGCGTTGCCCTGGAAGTCGGTGGTGATGCTCACCCGGTACACGGCGACTGCGCCCAGCTTCGTCTGAAGCGTCTCGGTGCCTTCGACGGTCGCCTTCATCGGGTACCAGCGCGCGCCGGTGAAGATGGGGATCTCGTGCACCATGCCGACCGCGATGGGCTGGGTGCGCAGCCAGAAGGCCGCCGACGCGAGATCCATCGTGTTCGCCGGCACCTCGTAGTCGACGTCGTACGCGCCCTGCCCGTCCTTCTTCTTGTTGGCGAAGATGCGCGACTGCTCGGCATCGAAGCGGAAGCGCTCCCGCCGGCGCTTGCGGTTCTCGTCCACGAAGAAGTCAGCCGCGACCGGCTTCTGACTCTGCGGGTCGTAGTAGCTGATGAAGCGGTCGTTGATCTGGAAGACGTCGGCCACCGACGTCGTCTGGCCCACGCACACCAGCGGCAGCACCTGCTTGCCGTGCTGCTGCGTGCGCAGGCCGACGGTGATCTGCGCGACGCCCGCCGGCACGCCGAGGAACCGCACCTCGTACGAGGCCTGCTCTCCGGGCGAGAACGGCGGCGCCTCGGGCGCGGCCATCGCCACCACCGAGACCAGCGTCGACACCGCTGCGATCATCTTCGCCATCGTGCCAACCTCCTCGCGCCGGCGCGAATGTCGCACCGAGCATGACATCGACGTCATGCCGGACGCAGGCATTCATGGAGATTTTGCTCAACGAATTCAGCGCTCTGGACCGGAGCCCTGACGTGGTTGGTCGATCAGCTCGACGGTGAGGCCGAGGCTCCGGGGCAGCTGGAGCTCGAGGGATGAGCGATCGTACGGCGGCCAGTGGCGCTCACTCACCTCGTTCCCGAGGTCGAGCAGGTTGGCGCAGACGAGCGACGCCCGCAGCGTCCACCCCGGGGTGAGCGGCACGTCGTACGACACGCGCACGTCGACCTCGACCTGGAAGTCCTCGCGCCACCCGATCAGCGGAGACGAGATCATCATCGCCGACCCGCGGTTCGAGTTCCGGCGCAGCGCCACCTGCCCGTCCTGCGTGCGCGCGTCGTAGAAGCCGAAGGGCTGCCCGTCTTTGAAGAAGACGGCGAAGGTCGTCCACAAGCGGCCGAACCAACGCCGCCCGCCGATGGCCTTGAGCACGAAGGCGCGGTCGGCGTCGGTGTTCGAGAGGCTCCGGTACCGGGCGTTGGGGTTGGCGCCGAGCCAGTCGACGAGGCCGATGTCGTTGCCGTACGCGCCGTTGCCGAAGGGCGCGTAGCCGAAGAAGTTCGCCGCCGAGAAGCCGACCGAGAAGAAGCCGTTCTCGTCGGGCAGGCGCGCGACCTCGAGGTGCACCTGGCCCCCGAAGGGCGTCTCGCGGAAGGGATCGTTCACCAGCCGGTAGCGCGTGGGCGCGCCGTTGAAGAAGAAGAAGCCGTCTTCATCGAAGGCGCCGACGTCACTCGCGCTTCCGTCGAAGGTGAGCCGCGACAGCCCGTGCCACGCCTTCGCGATGCCCTGCACCGTCACCTTCCACGCGCGCCCCAGTCGGCTCGTGATGCCGAACGACGCCGAGTAGAGGCTTGGGCCGTGGAGCGAACGATCGACGCTCGTCACGTCTCCACCGAGGCGCTGCACGAAGCGGCCATCGGCGGTGCGCTGCACGGCGCCGAGGTAGCCGGGGGTGAGCGCGAGGCCCGTCTGCGAAGGAATGCCGATGGGTGTCTTGCCCACCGAGAGGAACGGCTGGAACCAGGGCGTGACCGTCAACACGCCCTGCGCCTCGGCGCCCACGTCGGGGAACGCGAGCCCCGTGCTCCCAGGCGCCGACGCGTGATTGACGACGCCGTACCCGTCGACGGCGAGCTCGAAGGACTTCCACGAGAAGGTTCGCTGGTAGCCGACCCGCTGCGAGCCGATGACGGTGACGGTGGGCCGGGACTCGAGGGCCCAGCTGCCGATGGGCGCTCCGTCGAAGGTGAGCGGGTGCACGCGCGCGGGGCCGCCCGACCAGGCCATGAGGCGGGTGTCGCTACGGGCGTACACGTCGTGCACGCGGTGGCTCAGCTCGAGGCGCGCCGAGTTCATCGCGCCCGTCGGCATGTACGGGAAGAAGCCTTCTCCATCGGCGTCGAGCAGCTCGCGGGAAAACCCCGGCGTCACCGGCGCGAGGCCGTCGTACTTGAACGTCAGCGCCGCGCGGAAGGCGCCCCACGCGAACCCCACCAGCGCGCCACCGCTCGACTGGCGCAGCGTCTCGTCTCGCGAGTACCGGCGCTCGGTGAAGAGGTGGTCGCGAAACCGGTACTCGGCCAGCGTCGTGAGGCGCCAGGCCCGGTCGAGCGGGGCGACTTCGGCGATGCCCGACACCCGCAGCGTGCGCTCGTCGAAGGGGACGCCTGCCTGCGCGCGGTCGGCCGTGGGGAAGGACTGGTGGCGTCGCACCGCCCCGTCCACCTCGAGGGCCGAGCGCACCACGAAGGCGCCCACGCGGGACTCGTCGAGCAGGCTCGAGGCGAGGCGGCCGAGGAACCGGCGCCGGTCCTCCTCGGGCTGGACCGCCCGGTTCCGCGCGTGCGCCGTGGTGAAGAAGTCTGAGACCGACTCCGCTCCGGGCGCGGTGCCGCCGACGCCGCCGATGCCGAACGACACCCGCGCCTGCCTGGTGGCTCGTCCCGCGCGGGGCGTCGTCCCCAGGCGAACGCCTCCACCGAACGTGTGCCGCGCGGACTCGGCGGTGCGCAGCTCGAGCTCGGACAAGAAGAGCCAGGGCACCTTGAACGCGGCGGCGCCGTCGAAGAGCGGGTCGGTCAGGTTGAAGTCGTCGAGGCGCCACTCGTTCCACAGCGCCGAGTCGCCGACGAGGGTGAAGCGCTCGGGCTCGATGTCCGAGTAGCCCATCGACTCTTCGGTCGACGAAACGGCTGGCATGAAGACGCGCGAGACGACGTTCGAGATCGAGCCGGTACCGGGGAACTGGTCGAGCGCGTCGCCCTCGAGCACCAGCCGGTCGCTGAAGGCCACGCCGCGGCGGGCCTCGGGCGTCTCGGGCGTCTGTGCGAGCCCCAACGCCGGCACGAGGACGAACAGCACGAGCTTCATCGGGACGCCTCGTCAAGAGCCCACGCGCGCGCCTCGTCCGGCGAGAGCCAGAGGAACCACTCGCGCGGGAAGCGCCGGAAGAAGGTGCGCGGCGGCACGCCGGCCGTCAGGAGCCGCAGCGTGCGCTGCTGTGAGCGATGGGCCTCGAAGGCGCGCGCCTTCGTCTCGAGCTCGTCCTCCCGGAGCGTCAGCGTCGCGACGGTCGGGGTCTGCTGCCAGCGAAACCCGGCGCCCAGGGCCCAGGAGAACGGCGGCGGCGGCAGGAGCATGGCGAGCGCAGGAGACGCCGGGGCGCCACGCAGCGCGGTGCGGACGGCCGCGTGCGCCGCCATGTGGTCGGGGTGCCCATTGACGCCGCGCGCGTCGAAGGTGACGACGAGGCCGGGCCGACCCCGGGCGAGCGTGCGAGACACGACGTCAGTGGCCGCGGCGAGGTGCGCCTGCAGCTTCGAGTCCGGGAGCGCCGGCATCGTCAGTCCATCAACGCCCAGCAGCGACATCGAGGCGCGGAGCTCCTCGGTGCGACACGTGAGGTGCGTACGCCCGGCGACGACGGTCTCGTCGGTCCACGGGTTGGCCGCGCCGTCGGTGAGCACGAGGAGCTCGACCGAGACCCCGGCCGCCCGCAGCCGCAGCACGAGGCCGACCGCGTTGATCTCGTCGTCCGGGTGGGCGAACACGAGCAGGGCCCGCTCCAGCCCGGGAAGGCCCAGGGTCTCGACCGGAACTCGTCGACCCTCCACGCCCAGCCGCAGGCGAAGGCCTTGTCCCCACGAGGTCGCGCGCGATTCACCCACCGGGGCGCACGGCTACGGAGTCCGCATCGGCGAGTCAACGGATGATCGATTTCACCGCGCGGGGCAACCACAGGGGCATGTCAGCTCTTCGCGGCGTCCTGTTCGGTCTTCTCGTCGTCAGCTCGTCGGCGCTCGCGCACGAGCAGGTGAAACGCCCGGTCGACGACCCGAAGCTCGAGGTCGAAGTGAGCGGCGGCGTCACCTCACGCGCCGATGTCACGCCTACGGTGTCTGCCCGGCTCGGCGTCGACCTGTGGAACTGGTTCACCCCCTCGGTGCGGCTGGTGTCGGTGGCGCCGTGGGCAGGCCCCCAGTCGGCGTGGGCGGTGCAGGGCGAGCTGCGGGCGCACACGCGGGGGACGTTTCAACTCACCGGGGGCCTGGGCTTCGGGCTCGCGACCGCGAACGTGGTGCGCACGGGCAGCGGCCTCGACGCCGACCTCTCGCGACCGGCCCTGCCCTGGTTGACGGGCGACGTCGGCGCGCGGGTTCGGCTGGGGCCGGTGTTCCTGGGCGTGTCGGTCGGCGGAGCGCCGCTCCAGCAGCAGTGGCTCGCCTCGCTGAACCTGGGCTTCGTGGCGTTCGACGGCTGACACGCTGCGCCTCAGCGGAGCCGTGCAACGAAGACCCAGGCCGAGAGCACCGTCACACCCTCGAGAAGCGCCGCACCGCGATGAAGCGGCCAGCCAGCCTCCGCGCCGTACCCGCACGGAAAGAGCTCACCCGTGGCCTCACGCGCGGCCACGTCGGGCCGATGCCGAGGTCCTGCGGGCGAGCGGCACCTCAGTCAGGGCGCCGGCGATGAATGACGACACCGTCGACCTTCTCGTCAAGCACCCGGCAGTCGACGAGGCGCGCGAGCTGCTGCACCTCCCGTTCGAGCTGACCCCGATTGCCGTGGTCCACCACGTTGAGCCGCGTGCCGTCCTTCAGCACGAGGTTGAGCTCGTACGAGTCGAAGTCCGGCGCCTCTTCTTCGTGCACCCGCTCGCCCAGGAGCTGCACCGCATAGACGTCGGAGAACGCAATGCGGCGGCCGCCGATGGACACCGAGCGCTGGCCTCCGTCGAACCGCACCGCGCGCGAGAACAGCAGCAGCAGCGCCCCCACCAGAAGGAACAGCCCGCACGGCAGCACCAGCAGGCCGAGAATCCACGACCCCGACAGGACTGACACGAGGCCCGCCGCCGTCAGCCCGAGGGCGAACACCAGGCCGCCAGCCGTCAACGCCCAGGTCCGCCAGCTCCTCGCGAACACCAGGCCCGTGCGCGTCACCACCAGGCGGTGCGTCGAGTGCGCGCTGCCACCAGGCCTGAGCGGCGTCCAGTCGACGGCCGGGCCGCGCTCACTCACGCCGACGCACCGGCCGACGCGCCGGCTTCTTCTTCGCAGCGACGCGCTGCTTGGGCGAGCGCTCGTCACCCGTCTGCGGCAGCACTTCCCCGTCGAAGCGGATCTTCGGCTTCTTCGGGTGACGCTTGAACAACAGCACCGTGCGGCCGAGCACCTGCGCCACCTCGGAGCCTGTCCCCGACGCCAGGGCCTCGATCGCGCCTTCGCGGCCGTCGCGATCGTCGGCGATGCGCACCTTCACCAGCTCGTGATCGGCCAGCGCCTGCGCCGTCGCGCCGATGACGCCGTCGGTGACGCCCGAGTCGCCGACCTGCACCACCGCGTGCAGGTGATGGCCAAGTGAACGAAGGTACCGCCGCTGCTTTCCGTTGAGCGCCACGCGTCTCACATTCCTTACTTCATCATGCGCAGCTCACGCTGAGCGTCGATGTGTTTGGGGTCGAGCTTGACCGTCTGGTTGAAGTGTTTCTTTGCCGCCGGCAGATCGCCCAGCAGCTTCGCCATCATGCCCTGAAAGAAGTGCGCCGCGACGATGTTCGGGTTCCGCTTGAGGCAGTTGGTGATGTCCTTCATCGCTTCGGTCTGCCCGACCTTCTTGTCGGGGAAGGTGAAGAACCGGGCATACCCGCGCCAGGCCGAGAACTCGGGCTCCTCGGCGTTCGCGGCGATGGCCTCGTCGAACAGCTTCACTGCCTCGGGGAACTTGCGCGCCTGCACCAGCAGCTTCCCCTTCTGGAACAGCTCCTCGGCCGCGAGCAGCTTCGAGATGTCGATCTTCTCGCCGGCCCCGCCCGCGTCGAGCTCGGCGATGTAGTCCTTCTTCAGGCTCTCGTCCGACAGGGTGCGGTGCGCATCTCCGATGCGGGCGAAGACGTCGGCCTTGGCCTTCGACAACGCCTCTGGCGCGCCCGGGGGCACCGTGTCGGGGTGGTAGTCCTTCGCGAGCTTGAAGTACGCGATCTTCACCGCGTTGGCGGGCGCCTCGCGCGTCACCGCGAGGACCTCGAAGTGGTTCTGCGACTTCATCTTGAGGGCCAGGTCCTGGAGCTTCTTGATCTCGGCGTCGAAGCTCTGCGTCGACGCCGAGGCGACCGGCGCGGGCCGCGGTGGGGCGACTGGCGCTGCCAGGGCCGCGGGCCGCGCAGTGGGAGGAACGACCGCCGGCCCCACGGTCGGCGCCGTCACCACCGGCCTCGGCGGCGCAGCGGGCGGTGGAGCTGCCGGAGGAGCCACCACCGGTCGGGGCGGCGCGATGGGCGGGGGCGCGGCGGCGCCGGGTGGCTTCGCCCCGGGGTACGTCGGCGCCTTCGGAGCGACTGGATTGCCGGGAACGGCCTGCGATGGCGGCCTCGCGCCGGGCGGAGGACCCGGTGGCGGCGCGGCGGACCTCAAGGGCGCGGCCGTCTTCACCACGGTGCCCGCGAAGGACACCAGGTCGCACGGGAACAGCATGAAGGCCACGCGGAGCGCCGCCTCGGCTTCGGGGGCCTGGGCGTTCAGGAGCTGGTTCAGGGTACGCGTGCCGTCGAACAGGGCATAGGCACGGGTTTCTTGTGCCGTCAGCCGCAGGTCCGTCACCGGCACGGGCCCAGCCCCCCGCATGACGGGATAGTCGAGCGCTGAGTGCAGCCGCGCCCGCACCTCGACCGCGGGCAGCCGGCGCAGCTGCTCGCCGTAGACCTGCCACTTCTGCCCCGCCGGAAGCACCTTGTGGGGCGGCAGGTCGACCGGCTGGAAGGTGAAGCTGCCATCGGTCGCCAGGAGCGCCTGCCCGATGATGCCGCCGGCGCGCCCCGCGAGCGCCTCGAGCGCCATGTTGGGGTTCACCAGGCCCAGGCCGAACAACGCCGGGAGCAGCTCGCCTCCGAACCGCGCGCCCTCACGCTGCGCCTGGCCCAGGGCGTCCGGCGTCGCCAGGCCCTTTCGCAAGAGGAACGTCGCCAGCGCATCCTCCGGGTGGGTGGAGTCGACCGAGTCGGGGCTCCCCTTGCGGAAGTGCAGCATCAGCGCGCGGTCTGGCAGCTGGAAGGTGAGCAACCCGGTGACGTCTTGCGCGGCCGCCAGGAAGTAGAGGCGCTGGGCGCTCACCTCGCGCAGCGAGCCTGACGGGGGCAGGCTCTCGAGCGGCGCGACCGCGGCCGTCGACATCGGCAGCGGCGACGGGCTCGAACCGGGAAAGGCCCCTGGCGGCGGGGCCATCGACATCTGGACCGAGGGCGAACTCCGCATCGGCGCAGCGGGGGCCGCGGCCTGCATCGACTGAGCGCTCGTCACCGGTGGCCGGGGCGGCGGTGCGACGGCCCGCACGCCCGACGGGGTGCTGGCCACCTGCGACGGGGAGCTCGCCGGCACGTCATCGAAGAGCGAGGCCTCGAGCGAGGTGGCTGCCACGGGCGCCCGAGGCGGCGGCATCGCAGGCGCCATCGGCCGGGCTTGCGGGGCCTGCGACCGGGCCTGGGCCGCCACCTGCACCGGGTTGATGGGCCGCTGTTGTTGTTGCGCCCTGGCGCCGGGGCCCGCGACGGGGCCACCCGGTCCAGCCCGGGGGGCGGCTCCAGGCCCGGCGACCGGCCCACCCGGAACGGCTCCCGCACCTGCGCGCGGACCTCCCGGAGGCGCCGCGCCCGGCAGGGCCAGTGGCGCTGCCACCTTCGCCCACTGGTCGTCCAGCGCGGTGTGCGGCAGCACCTCGCTCCCCCAGAGTTCCTTCGGGAACACCATGCGGACGCCCGGCATGCGCCCCGGAAAGACGTAGTTGACGCCGTCGACGCTCACCTGGACCCGCCCGGTGATGACGCCGTTGTCGAGCAGCAGCTCGACGGAGGTAGGAGAGAGGGGGCCGAAGACCTGGGCCTTCTCGGTCCGCACCCACACCTGGACGACTTCGTCACTCATCGGCTCGGAGGGCGACCGTAGCGTCATTTCAGGGCACAATCCGCAATCGTGGTGACGCGAGCTGGTTCCCTGGCCGCCTGCGGGGTCGCACTGTGTGCGACTGGCTGCGTCTCACTTTCGTCAGTGCAGACGGCCGACACCCTGGGCGCGGGTCGGGTTCAGCTGGGCATCGAGCCCGGCGTCGCGGGGCTCATCGAGCCCTCACGGCGCAGCGTCACCGTGGCCCCGGCCGCCGACTTTTCGCTCCGCTACGGGGCCTTCGAGCGGCTCGACGTGGGCGCGCGCCTGGGGCAGTCGGGGCTCGAGCTGCAGGCCAAGCTCATGGCGACGCCGCGCAGCTCGCCCTTCATCGTCTCGTTCGCCCCCCACGTGGGAGGCCAGCTGCGCGTCGACTCGAAGCTGGCCATCACCGGGCAGATCATCAACCTCGGCCTCCCGGTGCTGCTCGGCCTGCGCCTGGGGCCGCACCAGCTCATCCTCGGCCCGCGGCTCCACCTGCTGGCGTCGCTGCCCGCGGATCGTGCGGAGCCCGCGCGCCGGGTCATCGCCGTCGGCGGCAGCGTGGGCCTCGCCCTTCGGCTCTCTCGCGCCGTGCAGGTGCTGCCGGAGGTGGCGCTGGTGGCCCCCCTCGAGCCGACGCCGCTCCTCGAGCAGGCCGACACCTTCAGCCAGCTCACGGGTGGGCTGCTCGCCCAGGTTCGGCTGGGGTTCCTCATCGGAGGCGCTCCACCGTGATGGGGTCTTCCGATGGGCGGCCCCGACGAGATAGAGGCGGTGGTTGAGTGATCGTGGTCGGAGCCCCATCGTGACGAGATGCCTGCGGGCTGCCGCGGCTGCCCTGATGATGACGGCGTCACTGGCGTGTCCACCCACCCCTCCGGGCGGCTGCCGCACGAGCGCCGAGTGCCCCATCGGGCAGACCTGCCTCGAGGCCCGCTGCGTCGGCGCGGTCGGCGGTGGCAGCGCGGGCGGGGGGACGGCCGGCGGAGGCTCGTTCGATGGAGGCCCGAGCGCCGGCGGCTCGGCGGGGGGCCTCGTGCAGGCGGCTGGCGAGTCGTGTGAGGTGCCGCTCCCGCTTCCTGGCAACGACACCACGCGTGGCACGACGGTCGGGGCGCGGAGCGACGTCGCCCTCGAATGCACCGGCCTCCCCGCGCGCGGGCCCGACGTCGTCTACGCGGTGACGGTCCCTCCCGGGCAGCGCCTCGCGGCGACGCTGACGCCCGGGCCTGAGGCTGGGGGCCTTCGCTACGACTCGGCGCTCTTGCTGGTGGCGGGACCCGCGGCGAACTGCTCCGCCGACGCCGGCGCTCTCGGCGCGTGCCTGGCGGGCGCTGACGTCGACGGCCGACCCGAGCGGCTCGCGTGGACGAACGCCGGAGCGACGCCGCGAGACGTCTTCCTCGTGGTCGACTCGTTCTACGACGCGCCCGTCCCCAACACCGGCGTGCGGCCTGACGGGCCCTTCGAGCTGTCGGTGTCACTCGCCGCGCCCCCGGCGGGCGATCGCTGCGAGACGGCGCCGACCGTCGCTCCCGGCGCCCTGCCCGGCCAGACGCTGCTCGGCTTCACCCGTGACGTGTCGCCAGGGGCCGGGTGCCGTCGCTCCGATGGCCCCGAGCGCGCCTACAAGGTGGTCGTGCCGGCGGGGCAGCGCCTGACGGCCCTCGCGGCGCCCGCGCTCGACGGCGGGACGTTCGACGTGACGATGAACCTGGTGGCCGGGCCCTGTGACGCGCCACTGGTGTCGTGCCTGGCCGGCGTCAACGCGCAGGCGCCGGGCCAGCCCGAGCAGCTCGACTGGGTGAACCGCGACGCGGCCGCGCGCGAAGTGCTGCTCCTGGTGGGCGCGCTGGCCCCCGACGACCAGGACACCGGGTTCTCCCTGGTGACGTCGCTCTCGGCCTCGCCGCTGGGCGACGATTGCGCGGGCGCCGAGCCCCTCGTGCCGGGCCAGGCGCTCACGGGGCAGACCCTCACGGGCTTCTCGAATGACTATGCGTTGGGGCCCTCGTGCGCGAGCCCCAGCACGGGCCCCGATCGCGTCTACGAGGTGCTCGTGCCGCCGGGAAAGGTGCTCTCGGTCAGCGTCACGCCGTCGGTGCAGCTCAACACCTCGGTGTCGCTGGTGGGCAGCGCGAGCGAGTGCATGGCCGGAGCGGCGCGCTGTGTGGTGGCGAGCGACACCACGGCGGCGGGCGTGCCCGACGTCGCGCGGTGGACGAACCGCGCCCCCGCCGCGGCGCGGGTGCTGGTGCTCGTCGACAGCCTCGCGGGCAGCACGGGCACCTTCGACCTCACCGCCAGCCTGTCGGACCCTCCGTCGGGAGAGGCCTGCTTCAACGCCACGCCGCTCGTCGCCGGGACGCCCACCGCGGGGACGACGGTCGGCTACGGCAACGACTACACGTCGGGCGCGACGACGAGCTGCGCCCGCACGGGCACCCTCAACGCCGATCGCGTCTATGGGTTCACCGTCGCCGCCGGGCAGCGGGCCCGCCTGACGGTGACACCAGACGCCGGGTTCGCGCCGTCGATCAGCGTGGTGGCGGGGCCAGCGGCCGCGTGCGAACTCGAGCCGCGGGCGTGTGTCGCCTCGGCCGCGTCGTCGTCGTCGCCGCGCACCGTGTCCTTCATCAACGGAGGCCCGGCGGCGACCGAAGCCTTCGCCATCATCGACAGCACCTCGAGTCTGGGCGGCACCTTCGGCGTGGCCCTCGCCACCAGCACGCCGCCGGCCGACGACGTGTGCACTACGGCGATGACGACGCTGCCGGCCACGGGCCTCACCGGGCAGTCGCTCCGGGGCGGCGGCGGCGTGACGTTCGAGCGGGACTACGACTGCGTCGGGCTCTCGGGCGGTGCCGATCGCGCCTACGTGGCCCAGACGCCGCCCGGGCAACGCTTCTCGGTGACCGTGACGCCGACCGTCGACGGTGGGTTCGACCCGGTGTTGTCCGTCATTCAGGGGCCAGCGAGCGCGTGCGACGGGGCCGCGCGGCGATGTCTCGCGGCCGTCGATCAGTCCACGCGGGGCCGGCCCGAGACGGCGACCGTCACCAACGCCACCAGCCAGCCCCAGCCCATCTTCGTGGTGGTGGGCTCGTACTTCGCGGGCGATGTCGACACCGACTTCGCGTTGACGACGTCGACGTCACCGCTCGCGAGCGGAGATGTCTGCGAGAACGCCGAGCCCGCTTCGTCGGGCACCTCACTGATGAACCAGACGCTCGCTGGCTACCTGCGCGAGTACACGCTCTCGGGGACGACCTGCCGCACCTCGACGGGCGCCGATCGGGTGTACGTGATCTCCGTCGGGCCCAACCAGACGCTCACCGCCCGGGTGGTGCCCGACCCCTCATCGGACGTGGTGCTGAACCTGGTCGATGGCCCCGCGAGCCGGTGCAGCACGACGGCCGACTGCCTCGCCTCGGCCGATCGCGGCTCGAGCGGCATGGACGACACGCTGACCTGGCGCAACACCGGGGCCAGCACCCGGAGCGTGTTTCTCGTGGTGTCCCGCTACACGCCGGGATCGATGACGTTCGCGCTGGACGTGACGCTTCAGTAGCGAGCGGACCTTTCGATTCGGCCCGCCGAGCCCCCGGGCCTCTCTACAGCGCGACTCACCTGCCGCGTGCGTCGAGCCACCAGGCGACGTGCCCTGCCAGCACGAAGCCGAACGCGTTCAGCGCCCCGTGAGTGGGCACCATGTCTGGCACCGTCAGCGCGGGCACCCGGGGCCAGTACTGGTTCACGGCCCAGCTCACCGCCAGCGCCATCGCCACCCACGGTGAGGCGGCCGAGACGAACAGGAGCGCTCTCGGCCATCGCGCACGAACGTGGGCTTCCTGCATCGAGAACACCGCGACCGACAGCACGCCCACCGTCATCAACACGGCGCCACCGACCTGGAAGAAAGCGAGCTGGGTGAGGAAGCCCACCGCCGTGAAGGGCGGCGCCACCATCAGCAGCGCGCCGGCCCAGCGGCGCACGGGCACCGGCCTCGCCTCGACGACCCGAACGGCCAGCGCCAGGGTGCCCGCCCCCGCGAAGGTGAAGTGAAGCGCGGTCAACTTCACGATGGGCTCACGAATGCCGAAGAGCACCCACTCCATGCGCGAGACGACGAGGGCGAGCGCGGCGGTGAGGGAGAACCCCGCGATGAACAGCGCGACCACCCGCTTGCGGCGCAGCGCCGAGACGAGCTCTTGCACCGAGAGCGCGAGCCAGGGCGTCAGCACCACGGCGGCGGGCCAGCCGGGCGCCACCGAGAGCGAGGCGGCGACCCCGACGGCCGCGACCTGAAACGGCGTGAAGCGCCGCTGGAAGGCCAGTGGCAAGACGACGCCCACGCCCACCACCAGGGCGACGTTCATCACCGGAATCATCAGCTCGGCGAGCGCCATGCGAGGTGGAGAACCGGAAGTCCCGCCGGTGGTTTCGCCGCCTACAGGACGACGTGCTCCTGGTGCTCGCCGAAGACGGCGCGCATGGCGTCCGAGATTTCGCCCAGCGACGCCTCGGCCTTCACGGCCTCCGAGATGAGCGGAATCAAGTTCTCGTCGGGAGCGTCGGCGCCGCGCTTGAGGGCCTCGAGGGCGCGGCGGCAGGCGTCCTGGCTCCGGGTGCGGCGCAGCTCGTCGAGGCGGACGCGCTGCTCGTGCTCGACCGACTCGTCGACCCGCAACAGGCCCTTCACCGGAGGCTCTGGCTGGGTGAACTTGTTCACGCCCACGACGACGGCCTCGCCCTTCTCGAGCGCGCGCTGAGCGTCGTACGCCGCGTTCTGGATCTCCTGCTGCGGAAAGCCCTGCTCGATGGCGCGCACCATGCCGCCGAGGTCGTCGATGCGGCGCAGGTAGTCTTCGGCCTTCGCCTCGAGCTCGTCGGTGAGCCGCTCGAGGTGAAAGCTGCCGCCGAGCGGATCGATCGCGTCGGCCACGCCCGTCTCGTAGGCGATCACCTGCTGTGTCCTCAGCGCCAGCTTCGCCGCGTCCTCCGTCGGGAGCGCGAGCGCCTCGTCCCACCCGTTGGTGTGGAGCGACTGCGTCCCGCCGAGCACCGCGGCCAGCCCCTGAATCGCCACCCGCACGACGTTGTTCATCGGCTGCTGGGCGGTGAGCGTCGAGCCGGCGGTCTGCGCGTGGAAGCGCAGCATCATCGAGCGGGGGTCCTTCGCGCCGAAGCGCTCCTTCATCACCCGCGCCCACAGGCGCCGCGCGGCGCGGAACTTGGCGATCTCTTCCAGGAAGTCGTTGTGCACGTTGAAGAAGAACGACAAGCGCCCGGCGAAGTCGTCGACCTCGAGCCCGGCCTTCCGCGCGGCCTCGACGTACGCGATGCCATCGGCCAGCGTGAAGCCGATCTCCTGCGCCGCGGTCGAGCCGGCTTCCCGAATGTGGTACCCGCTGATGCTGATCGGGTTCCACTTCGGCACCTTCTTCGCGCAGAAGGCGAAGAGGTTGGTGATGAGTCGCAGGCTCGGCGCTGGCGGGTAGATGTACGTGCCGCGCGCGATGTACTCCTTGAGGATGTCGTTCTGCACCGTGCCCTGGAGCGCCTCCATCGGCACGCCCTGCGACTCGCCCACCGCCGCGTAGAGCATCAGCAGGATCGGCGCCGTCGCGTTGATCGTCATCGACGTGCTGACCTCGCCCAGCGGAATGCCGTCGAGCAGCACCTTCATGTCGCGCACCGAGCAGATCGACACGCCCACCTTGCCGACCTCGCCACGCGCGCGCGGGCTGTCGGCGTCGAAGCCCATCTGGGTCGGCAGATCGAACGCCACCGACAGGCCGGTCTGCCCGGCCTTCAGCAGCGCGTGGTACCGCTGGTTGGAGTCCTTCGCGCTCGCGAAGCCGGCGTACTGGCGCATCGTCCAGAAGCGGCCGCGGTACATGGTGGGCTGCACGCCGCGGGTGAAGGGGTACTCGCCCGGAAAGCCGAGGGCGCTGACCGCGGGGCTCGCCTCGGGCACGTCGACCGGCGCGCGCTCGACGCCGCTCGAGGTCAGGAACGCCGCGCGACGCTCAGGGCCCTTCGCCTTCGCCTTCTCGTAGGTCTTCACAAGCCAGCGGGACTTCTCGGCTTTCCAGTCACTCATGGCGAGTGGCGATACCACTGCACCGCGTCAGGCGCATCTGGACCCGGAAATGGGCGATAATGTCCCACATGGACGTGACGGGCATTCGGAGGGCGCTCACCACCGCCGCGCGGGACGGCAAGGTCGACGGAGCCGACGTCGATCGCATCATGCTGCAGGTGCGCGACGCGGGCGGGCTGTCGTCGACCGAGCGCACGGCGCTGCTGCACGCGGCCGATGGGTTCGACGACGCCACGAAGCAGCGGCTGCTGAGCCACCTCGCCGCGATGGGGCAGACGAACGCGTGGGTGAACATCGAGGCGAAGGGGCAGCTCGCGAGCCTCGAGGGCCGGTACGCCAACCTCACGCTGACGGTGCCTGGGCTCTCGGCGCGCGTGGGCCTGTTCGACAACGCGTTCGCGCTCAAGGGCAAGGCCCGGGCTGACGGCGTGCTGCACCTCACCATCGACGGGCAGCGGCTCGCGGTGCCGGTGAAGGCCGGCGAGGGCCCGCAGCAGATCCTCGACAAGGTGAAGGCGCAGCTCCCGGGTGCGTTCGCAGGCGTCGTCATCGGCGGAGACGTGCAGCCGTACGATGCCGCGAACTTCACCGGCCGCGCGGCGAGGCGGTCGGACGCGGCAGCGCACCTGATGCTCTACAAGCCCGCCGCGCTCGGGCTCCAGGCGGGCGAGAAGCCGATGCGCGTGGTGGTGACCGGCTACGGCGCCTTCATGGGCATCACCGACAACCCCTCGGCGAACATGGCGCAGCGGCTCGCGGAACGGGGCGTGAAAGGCGCCATCGTCGAGTACCGGCGGCTCGACGTGACGCCGGCCGCGGTCGACGGCTTCATGGCCGAAGTGCGACGCAGCCCGCCCGACGTCATCCTCTCGATGGGCGTCACGCACGGACAGGCCCAGGTCGAGGAGCGGCCCGAGAATCAGCTCGGCGCAGCGCGGGACGGCAACAACGAGCTGATGACCGCCAGGCCGGTGCGTGAAGGTGGCGCCGACGAGCTCTCCACCGACCTCCCCGTCGAGGCCATCGACTGGGCGCTGACGGGCTTCGGCGGGAGCCGGCAGGTGCACACGAGCCGCTCCGATACGAGCTACCAGCCCGACCGCAGCGCGTACCTGTGCAACTACCTCGGCTACAACCTCGCGGCCGAGTTCGGGAAGACGCCGAAGACGACGGCCGGGTTCATTCACATCTCACCCGAGACGCCGACGGATCAGATGGGCGCGGTGCTCGACGCGATCACCGCCAGGCAGCTCGAGGCGCGACGCGGCGGTTTCCCGCAGAGCTGAAGCCTCGTGTCACCCGGCGGACGGGCGGTCGTGGCCACGCCTGAAGTCGACCAGTTGCGCGCGGCCCGAGGGCTGCTGTGGGCGCGGGCTCCACCCGCAGCACCACAGGAGCAGTCATGGGCGACTCAACCATCGTCGGCAGCAAGGGCTTCGCCGGAGCCGGCAGCCTCAGCGCGGTCGAACACCTCGACGCGAACACCATCCCCACCCAGCACTACACGAAGGAGGCGAAAGTTGGCGACGCCACGGTCTATCTGACGCCGGCCGACGCCGAGCGGCTCGAGACCTGGGACAAGACCGAGGTCTCGCTGCACAAGAACCGCACCACGAAGGAAGCCGCGGTCGAGACGTTCAAGGACCTCGTTCGTTGGCTGAGGAGCTGACCCATGGCCTCCCTCGAACGGACCTTCGACCGGAAGTCCCCCGCGCTCGAGCAGGAGCTCGCGGCCTTCCAGACCGAGCTGATGGCCTTCGCGCAGCAGGTGGCGCCGGCCACGCTCATCACGCGAAAGACGCGCAAGGGCTCGCGGTACACCATCACCGTCATGAGCGGCCGGGTCCTCACCGCGACGCGCAGCACGAGCCACACCGTCGAGGCGTGGAAGCCCTGACACCCGTTCACTACTTCTGGGCGAGCTCGCGCTCGGCGTCACGACGTGCGTCGTGCCACGCCGAGCGCACCCGCTTGAGCACTCCGGCGACGCGCTCGACGCCCTGCCCCAGTCGGGGGTCCACCGCTTCGAGCCGCTCCTTCACCAGCGCCGCGAGGTCCGGCGTGGGAGGCTTCGCCAGCAGCTGTTCGAGCGTCACCAACCCCCGCAGCGGCCGCGCGCGGGTCGCCTCGAGGAGCGCCGAGACGTTCACCGAGGTGGCGGCGAGCGGCTCCACCGACGGCGTGCCGGGCGCCCACGCCGGGGGGAACAACAACGACAGCCGCGTGAAGAGCGCCGCTTCGCCCTGCTCGACGCCTTCCGGAAACGTGAGCGCGAAGGGCCCCAGGCGCGAGGTGTCGACGAGCCACTCCAGGCGGCTCACCCACCCTGCGACGAGCCAGGCCCCCACGGAGAACACCGGCGGCCGCTCGACGACGGGTTGACCGCTCACCGACGCCGCCGCGAGGGCCCAGGCCTGCGTGCCCTCCTCGAGCCGGCGAACGAGCCCGCTCAGGTGCAGGGGCGAGAACAGGGCGCCAGCCTCGGCGAACGCGACGTACTGGCCCTGGGCGGCGGCGAGCCCGGCGTTGGTGCGCGCGGCCGAATCTGACGAAGCGTGCGTCAGGCCCACCGCCGTCACGCCGCTGCGGGCCTTGGCCTTCTCGAGCGCGCGATCGAGGCGCTCCAGCGGCAGCGTGGCGACGACGATGAGCTCGAGCGGTCTGCGGTGTTGATTCAAGAGCGACGCGAGCGTGCCCGCGAGCAGCGCTTCGTCCGCGCCGGCCGAGACGACGACCGAGACGAGCCCCTCGGTCCGGTCGGGCGTCGACGCGACCGTGCCGCGCTTCGCACACAGGAGCAGCCGATCGGCCGCCGCATCGGGGTTCACCTGTTCGAGCACCTGCCGCAGCGCCGCTTCGGTGTCCGCCGACAGCCCCGTCGACCGGTGCGGCGTCACCACCACGTCGCGCGAGTTCACGACGTAGCCCGCCGACGCGAGCCAACGACGCACCTCGGGCTCGGCGAAGGTCACGGGGGGCGTCGAGCCGGTCAGCCCCAACAGCAGCGTCGACGCCGACGCCGCGTTCGCGAACGAGAACACGAGCTCGGCCTGCCCGGCGGCCTGCGCGAGCGAACGGAAGGCGGCCCCGCCGTCCTTCAGCACGAAGCCATCGAAGGCCACCACGACGTCCGGCTGGAACGTCGTCACCTCGTCGAGCGACGAAGGATCCGCCAGGACGACGCACCGGTTCGCCTCGAGGGCGCGCACCAGCGCCAGGTCGCTCGCGAGCACCACGACGCGACGATCGACCCCGACGCGGCGGGTGACGACGGTGCGGAGGTCGTGAGCGGTCTGAGCGGCCATGGCCGGGTGTCTACCGACGTTCGGGTCAGCGCGCCGCTCTCACCGGTGGGTCGCGAGCGCCTTCGCCCATGAGGGGCTCGCGATGGCGCCGGTCGTCGAGTTCGCCGATCGAGCCTCCGGGTCCTCGAGACGAAGGCAGCACGGCTCCGCGCCACACGGGCCGGGCGCCTCCATCAGGAGTGGCCGTGGAACGCCTGGCGCGGCGTCAGGCCTCGGCCGTCAGCTTGGCCGATGGCGTCGAGTCGACGACCTGGCCGCGGGGCTCCAGCGACCACGCGTGCTCCGGCCGAATCAGCCCGGTGGCCGTCGGGTTCGGAGCAACCACCAGCGTCCGAGAGAGCGCCTGCGGTAGCAGCTCTCCACTCCAGGCGGTGGCGGTGACGACGTGCGCGCCCTCGCCCAGCCCGAGGCGGGGGAGCGAGAGGCGCACCGTCTGGGCTCCGGCAGCGAGCTCGCCGGCCGCGAACTGCGTGCGGAAGAGCGAGACGCCGGCCACGGTCGCGATCTCGACCGCCACGTCGCAGCGCGCGGGCCTCGAGAGGGTGACGTCGACGAAGACTTCGCACGCGCCGTCGGCGGTGAAGGCCGAGGGCTGGGCCCCCACGGCGTCGCGCAGCCGCACCTCGGTGACCTGGACCGGCGACGTGGGCACCTCGACGGGCGCCGGCGCGTCGACCTGCGGCAGCGCGAGGCCGGGCGCCGAGAGCGCGGAGTGGCCGACCCGCTCGGTCTCGGCCTCGGCCATCGAGATGGCCTGCCGATACGCCGCCACCACCTGCCGCGGGTCGCCCACCATGCGCGTGCGGCCCCCGTCGATCCACACGGCGGAGTCGCACCACGTCTCGATCATCGACAGGCTGTGCGTCACGAAGAGGATCGTCTTCCCCGACTGGCGGAACTCGTTCATCTTAGCCGACGACTTGCGACCGAAGTGCTCGTCACCGACCGACAGGATCTCGTCGATGATCAGAATCTCGGGGTCGACGTGGGTCGCCACCGCGAACGCGAGCCGCATGAACATGCCGCTCGAGTACGTGCGCACCGGCTCATCGATGAAGTCGCCCAGCTCGGCGAAGGCGATGATCTCGTCGACCCGCGACTTCACCTCGGCGCGCGACATGCCGAGGATGATGCCGTTGATCATGATGTTCTCGCGCCCGGTGAAGTCGGGGTGGAACCCGGCGCCGAGCTCGAGCAGCGCCGAGATGCGGCCGTTCACCGTGATGGAGCCCGACGTCGGCGCGTAGATGCCCGTCACCAGCTTGAGCAGCGTGCTCTTCCCCGAGCCGTTGCGACCGACGATGCCCATCGTCGAGCCCTTCGGCACGCGCAGGTCGACCCCCTTGAGCGCCTCGATGTGCGTGGCCGGCTCGACCACCTTGCGCTGCCCTCTGAGGATTCGCACCAGCTCGCTCTTGAGCGTGGTGCTCTCGCTGCGCCTGGAGCGCTTCTGGAAGTGTTTGGTGACCCGGTCGATGACGATGGCGTCGGTCATGTCACACCAGCTCGGCGAACTCCTCGCGGCGGCGCTCGAACACCGACGTCGAGATCCACAAGATGACCAGCGTCACGCCCGCGACCACGGCGAGGGGCTCGAAGTCGGGCACCTTGTGGGTGAAGAGCACGTCGCGCCACGCCGTCATCAGCGCCGCCATCGGGTTCGACATCACGATGAGCCGCTGCAGCTCGGCCGCCGTCAGCGCGATGCCGAAGCGCTCCACGCCCTTGACCGACGAGACCTCCCACAGCACCGGCGTGAGGAAGAACAGCAACTGCATGATGTTCGCCATGATGTGCTGCAGGTCGCGAAAGGCGACGTTGAGCGCCGAGAGCAGGTAGGTGATCGACAGGGTGAAGAGGGTCTGCAGCACGGCCAGCACCGGCACGAACACCAGGTGCCACGTCGGCACGTCCGCGTAGAACGCGCCGAGCAGGAACAGCAGCGGGAGCGAGAGCGTGAAGTTGATGAGGTTCGTCAACACGACGTAGGCCGGCAGCACCTGCGCCGGGAAGCGCACCTTCGTCAGCAGATCCTTCCGGTCGCTCACCGAGGTGGTGCCGCCGAGCACCGACGAGGAGAAGAAGATCCACGGGAGCAGGCCGCAAAACAGATAGAACGGGTACCGCTGCGGCGCGTTGTCCATGATGACGCCGAAGACCAGGCCGTAGACGGCCATGCTCAGCGTCGGGTTGAGGAACGTCCACAGGAAGCCGAGCACCGAGGCGCGGTAGCGGGCCTTGAGCTCGCGCAGCGACAGCGCCCAGAGCAGCGCGCGGTACTGGTAGAGCTCCTGCAGGTTGCGAATCATCGGCCGGCGAGCGCTTACAGCATGGCTCCCCAGCCCACAACCGGACGGCGGGTCAGCGCTTCTTTCGGGCCGGTGGCGTCTTCGTCACGGCCTTCTTCGGCGCCGCCTTCGTACCGGGGGACGACGGGGCCGCCGGAGGGACCTCGACCCGGGCGCGCTCGAGCTGCGCCACCTTCTCGCGCAGCCGCACCACCTCGGCCGACAGCTGCGAGTACCCGTCGAGCACCTGCCCGTTGAAGGCCACCTGGCGGGCCAGCGCCTCGTTGATGAAGAGCTGCCCGACAGTGCGGAACGCCTGCTTGGCGAGCACCACCGCGCGCCCGGCCACGCCCTCGCGGTGGGTCTCGATGGGCAGCCCGCGGGTGGCGTCGACGTGCTCGGCCATCGCCTCAACGATGAACGAGAAGGCGTCGACGGGCGCCTCCACCGAGGCGTCGAGGCCCACCGCTTCACTCGGCGGCAACAGCCCGCGCGCCGAGAGCCGCTCCTTCACGCGCTCCATCACCTTCTGGGTCGTCACGTCCTTGCCGAAGAGCCTCATCGCGTTCGTCCTTCCTTCGAGCTGCGTTCGATGGCGTCGAGCCAGGCGGCGGTGACGGCGCTCCAGGTGTGCCGGGCCGCGTAGCGCAGCGCGCGCGCTGACAGCAGTGGCCGATCGACGCCGACCGCGCGCACGGCCTCGATGAACGAGCGCTCGTCGTCGTACCCCACGCCGGCCTCGCTGCGCTCGAGCTGGCCGCGCACGACGTCACCCCGGGTGTTACCGATGACGGGCACTTTGGCCGCGAAGGCCTCGAGGGTCAGGAGCGACAGGCTCTCGTACCGGCTCGGCACCACCACCGCGAACGCGCCGGCCAGCGCGTCCCACTTCGTCTGCTCGTCGACCCGCCCCGTGGCGATGACGCGCGTGCCGCGAGGCTTCAGTTCACCGGCCCCCATCAGCACGAGGCTGGGCGCGTCGTGAAAGCCAGCCACCAGCCGTTGATGAAACTCGAGCAACTCGGCCACGCCCTTCCCCGCCTCCATTCGGCCCACGTACAGGAGGTACGGCCCCGGAACGCTGAACGCCTTGCGGAAGCGCTCGGCCCTGCCCGGCAGCGGCTCGACCCCCACGCCGACGATGCGCGACGGCGCGGCGTTGGGGAACCTGCGGCGAATGAGGGCCTCTTCCTCGGGGGTGTTGCACAACAGCTCGCGCGGGCGCTCGAAGACGTCGGCGTAGAGGTGGAAGTTCAGCGCGGGCTCGTCGTGGGCGGTCGGCACCACGAGCGCCCGCTCGGCGAGCAACGGCACGCCGTACACCGTGGGCTGGTACAGGGACGTGAAGAAGGCGACCGCGTCGAAGCGCTCCCGCTCGACCGACAGCCGCTCGAGCAACCGGGGGCAGGTGGGGCCCTGATCGGCCAACCACCGCGCCTCGGTCACGAGGTCCTGCGGCCGGCCGAACGTCGCGTCGGAGAGCCGGTTGAACGGCCGAATGTGCCGAACGCGGCTGGCCTCGAACCGGTGCACCGTGAGCGGACCGTCGTCGCTCGTTCCCGCTGGCAGCTCGTTCCTCCACGAGAGGTGATCGATCGCGCAGGTGGTGAAGACCTCGACGTGGGCCGCTGGCGCGAGCTTGAGCGCGACCTGCCGCGCGTGGGCCTCGGCGCCGCCGACGATCTCCTCGCCGAAGCGCTGCACGACGAAGGCGACGCGCGCTCGCCCCCGGCCCCGAGCCCGGCGCCGCGTCGGGGCCCCGAGCCCAAGCGCGGCCGAGAGCGCCGACGACACCGCGGGCAGCGAGAAGTCCGCGAGCCGCTGACGCTGGCCCCGGACGAGCGACCTCCGCAGCGGCTCGTCGTCGTGTACCTGGAGCACCACCTCGGCGAGCGCAGCGAAGTGCTTCTCGTCGAAGCACAGGCCATGGCCTCCCAGCGTCTCGGGCACCGCCGCCGCGCCGAAGGCCAGCACGGGCAGGTCGCTTGCGAACGCCTCGAGCAGGGGCACCCCCACCCCCTCGTGCTCGCTCATCGACACGAAGAGCGTCGCGGCCCGGTACGCGGCCACCAGCTCGGCGTGACTCACCTTGCCGAGGAACGTCACCTGCCCGAGCGCCTTCGCCCGACGTGCGAGCGCCCGGAACGAGGCCTGCCCCGCGTCATACCCACCCGCGACGAGCAGCTGCGCTTTCGGAGCGAGCCGCCGCACCTCGGCGTGGAGCGAGAGCAGATCGTCGACGCGCTTGTGCGGCACCACCCGACTCACCGACACGAGGCGAGGGGCCCCGAGTCGCTCGAGCCGTGCCTGGAATCGCCCGTCCGCCTCGTCGGGAGCGAAGCGCTCGGGCTCGACCAGCAGCGGCACCACGTGCACGTTTCGGTGCCCCGACGCCTCGAGCTCGCGCGCGTTGTAGTGCGACACGCCGATGGAGACCTCGACGTGCGGGGCCAGCGCCGAGAGCTGCGCGCGACCCGCGGTGAGCGACTGCGCCAGCCGCGTGCCCTCGTAGAAGCGCGCCGGCGTGATGTTGTGGAAGACGACGCCCCGCCGGCACCGCCACTGGAGCAGCCGCGCCACCAGGCTCGAGGCGATGCCGTGATGGTAGAGCACGAGGTCGTCGGGCTCGACTCGGAGCCGCTCGACCGGCTGGACGAGGCCGTCGAAGCCCTGGGCCACCTCGCCCGCGAAGACGTCTCCGGGGACGCCGAGGTGTCGAAGCGCTCGCTGAAAGCCGATCGCCGCCGCCCCCATCGCGTCGCCGGGCCGGAAGGTGGGCACGAGCTGGTGGACACGCCGCAGCACGCGCGCGCTGTACCGGCTGGAGTACAACCCGTCCATGACTCTCTCTCGCCTGGCCGTGCTGCTCTTCGCGCTGGTGGGCCTCGTCGCGTGGGCCGACGACGAGATGTATCGGGACCCCGCGTCGAAAGAGACGCTCTATGTCGCGGGCGGACCCAACGTCTCGTACGCGAGCCTCAAGCGGAAGTCGCTGCGCCCCTTGAACATCGTCAGGCACGATCTCGACGCCGGCGTCATCGCGGTGAAGTTCGACAAGAGCCCGACGGTGTGGACGCTCACGCTCGACGAGAAGCACACCAGGCTCGTGTGCGAGGCCCCCGGCGAGCCACGGCAGGTCTTCGAGCGGGTGGCCATCGAGCGCGACCCGCTCGTGCAGACGGCCACCGGAGAGCAGACGATTCGCATCGTCAGCCCCCGGCCCGAGTTCTCCATCTACGAGCCGTCGACGGACTTCCGGGGCGAGGTGGGGCCCGGCGCGAAGTCGATCGAGGTGACGTCGTTCGACGCCGCGGGTGACGTGCAGTCGAAGGGCCTCGTCAAGAGCTTCAAGCCAGGCGCCCGCACCTTCAGCTACCGCGTGTCGAAGGGGCTCAAGAACATGTCGTTGGGCTCGAACCGGTTGCGCTTCGTCGTCGAGTTCGACAACGGCGCGATCGCCAGCACCGAGCTGCGCGGCTCCTTCCACGAGTACGAGGGCGAGATGGCCAAGCCCGTCATCTATCTCTACCCACCGGCGGCGCAGCCGGTGTCGGTGCAGGTCTTCCCGCGCGGCGGGGTGACGGTCTCGGAGCCTCCGTACGACCGCGGCTGGAAGGTGACGGCGACGCCCGACGGCGTGATCCAGACGGCCGATGGGCGCACGCACCCGTACCTCTTCTGGGAATCGGGCCTCACCGACTCGCCCACGGCGCTCACCGAAGGCGCGGTCGTGCCACGCGAAGGCCTCCGCGAGTTCCTCGACGCGTCGCTCACCACCCTCGGGCTCTCGGCGCGCGAAGCCGACGACTTCAAGGCGTACTGGCTCCCGCTCATGGCGAAGTCACCGCTCGTCGCCGTGCGCTTCGCCACGCCTGAGGAGATCGACACCGCGGCGCCGCTCGCCGTCGCGCCCCGACCCGACACCGTCATCCGCGTGCTGATGGACTTTCGGCCCCACGATCGTCCCATCACCTTGAAGCCGCAAGCGCTCTGGCCCGCCCCCAGGCGCCGCGGCTTCACCGTCGTCGAGTGGGGCGGCCTCAAGTACCGCGCGCACGACTCGAAGTGACGCTCCTCGCGCTGACCGTGGTGGCCTCCCTCGCCGATGCGGGCGCCTCCGTCGAGGTGGTCGGCACGTACCCGAACGATCGCCGCATGTGGGACGGCCTGGTCGCGAACGCCGAGCCCTTCACGTTCGATGGACCCGTCGTTGCGGCCGTGGCGCCCCACCACCTCATCGACGGCTTCGAGCTCGCCGGGTTCTGGAAGGCGCTCGCGCACCAGAGGCCGTCGACCGTGGTGCTGCTCGCGCCGGATCATTTCCAGCGAAGCGGAGGGCTCGCCGCCGCGCGCGGCGTCACGTGGAAGACGGTGTACGGAGCGCTCGAGCCCGACTCGGCGCTCACCACGGCGCTTGGGCTGCCGGTGGGAAGTCAGCTCTTCGTGGGAGAGCACGCCGTGCATGTGCACGCGCCGTTCATTCGCCGCTTCCTGCCAGAGAGCCGCTTCGTGCCCGTGGTGCTCCGGTGGGAGGCCCCTCGCGCGGACCTGGAGCGGCTCGCCTCCACGCTCGCGAAGGACCTGCCGAACGACACGCTCGTCGTCGCCAGCGTCGACTTCTCGCACTACCAGCCCGAGCCGTGGGCCAGCTTCCACGACGAGGCCTCGCACGCCGCCGTGACGAGCGGCGACCTCGACGGGCTGTTCGAGCGTGAGGTCGACTCTCCCGAGGCGCTCTTCGTGGCGCTCCGGACGGCGCAGCTCCGCGGCGCGAACCGGACCGTGCGCGTGCTGCACACGAACTCGCAACACCGACGCGAAGGGCTGGTGATGGACTCGACCAGCCACCAGTACTTCGTGACGACCTTCGGGCCGCCGGCGCCGGTGCGGTCGATCTCCGTCACCATCACCGGAGACGTCCCACCCGACGCGGGGCTCGCCTTCGTCGGGCCCTGGCGATGGTCACCGACCCGTGACGCGGGCATGCCGTCGGAGCCACGGCTCGCGTCACTCCGCGGTCAGGAGGACCGCTTCTTCATGGGCCCCGACGGCACGCTCTTCGACCTCGCGCCTGGCGTTCGGGTGGAGCGCCTCGTCCGGGGCCAACGGTTGGTGGTGGCGGGGGTCGACCTGCGCGCGCAAGCCCAGCCCCCCCTCGACGGTGACTGCGTCATCGCGCTCGCGCATCGTGGAGGCCTTCCGCTCGACGAGGCGCGCCGGCGCGCCCGAACCCTGGTGCAGCAGGGAGCGCACGCGGTGATTGGCCGGGGCTTCGGAGCCCTCGCGCCAGTCGAGCTCGTCGATGGCGGCGTCTGGGCGCCGTCGCTGGGACCGCTCTTCGGCAAACCGGGGCCAGGCCTCGTGTTGGGGCTCACCTGCGGCGGGGGCCTTCGGGTGCGCTCGGTGCCGCTTCGGACCGCTGGTGGGCATCCCAGCCTCGATCGCTCGGCGCTCAAGGCCCTGCGCGGCGACAAGTCAGAGCGCTGAGCCGATCAGCGCTTCCGTCTCAGGGTCGAGGCCGATGAAGGCCGCGCCGAAGCCGTCGCTCGTCACGTGCGTGACGCGCGCGAAGGTGCTCACGAGCGCGCCGTCTTTCTTCGGCGCGAACTGCACGTGCACCGTCGAGAACGGCACTGGCGTCGCCCGGCTCGAGATGAAGAGCCCGCCGGCCGACAGGTCGCTCGCGTAGTCCAGCTCGTACCCCGCCTCGCTCGACGTCTGGTGCTGCACGAGGAAGTGAACGGGCTTTCGGTTGGCTGTGCGGCGATCGCTCATGGGAGGCGGACCATCGTCGATCTCGTCACGGCGGCGCAACGGGACCATGTGGTATGGGCGGCGCCCGTGTCTCACCCCCGCCTCGCGCTCGACGCCTCCCTCTGGGACGAGCCCATCACCGGTATCGCCCTGTACACCCGGCAGCTCCATCGGGCCCTGACGGCACGGGGGCTGTCGATCGAGCGCTGGGGTGCCAGGAAGAGCGGCGAGCAGCCACGGGGCCGGTGGAGCCGCACGGCGTGGACGCTCGCTGCCTTGCCCGCCCTGTTGGCCTCGGAGCGACCGGCGCTCTACCACGCGGTCGCCAACTTCAACCTGCCGCTCCAGCGGTCGTCGGGCGTGCCGCTGGTGCTGACGTTTCACGACGCGGTGCCGCTGCTGCTGCCAGAGACGGTGTCGCGCGCGTTTCGGTGGCAGTTCCGCCTCTGGCTGGCGCGCGCCGTTCGGGTGGCCGACCAGATCATCTGTGTGTCCGAGTTCGCCCGGCAGAGCCTGCGCGACGTCGTCGACGTCGAGGACTCGAGGCTGCACGTCGTCCACCACGGCGTCGATCATGTCGCCACCGTGAAGCCGCCGGACGCGACGACGCTGGCGTGGCTCGATGCGCTGGGGCTGTCGTCACCCTTCGTGCTGTACGCCGGCGCGCTCGACGCGCGGAAGAACGTCGAGCTCGTGCTGGCGGCGATGGAGCGGCTCCACGCACGAGGTCGTCGCGCCACGCTCGTCCTCGCGGGGCAGCGGTGGTTCGGCAGCGGCCGCATCGAGCGTGAGGTGCTGCGCCTCAAGGCCCTGGGCGTCGACGTTCGCCCGCTGGGCTACCTCGAAGACCCCGTCTTCTACGCGCTCATGCGCCGCGCCGGCGTCTTCGTGTTTCCGTCGCGCTCCGAGGGGTTTGG
Organism: Myxococcaceae bacterium; assembly: GCA_033763395.1. Lineage (GTDB taxonomy): Bacteria > Myxococcota > Myxococcia > Myxococcales > Myxococcaceae > Xiheimicrobium. Next base: position 17,444 of record JANRKQ010000009.1, on the reverse strand, counting down.
CCTGCCGCCGCTCGAGGCCATGCGGCTCGGGGTGCCGACCATCGTCTCCGACGCGGGCTCGTTGCCCGAGGTGGTCGGCGAGGGCGCCTGGACGGTCGGGGTCGACGACGTCGAAGGCCTCACCCACCAGCTCGATCAGCTGCTCGGTGACGAGGCGCGCCGCCGCTCGCTCGGTGAGGCCGGGAAACGACGGGCGATGGCCTTCACCTGGGCGCGCTGCGCGCACGAGACGGTGAACGTCTATGCCCTCACCGGAGCGGTGCCCAGCGGTGCAGGCGTCGATCCGTCCCCGCGGCGATGAGCGCTTCGTCCTTCGTGAAGGCCACCAACTGCACCTCACCCGCATCGGCGGGCACGTCGGCCACGAGCGCGCCCGACTCGAGCTCCCACACATAGACGTGCCCATCGTCGCTCCCCGCGGCGAGCCGGCGGCCGGTGTCGTTCAGCCCCAGCGAGGTGACTCGATCGCTCGGCTGCGTGAAGGTGCGCACCACGCGCTGGTCGGCGGCGCTCCAGAGCTTCACGTGCCCGTTGGCGAGCGACAAGACGAGATCGGGCCCACGCCAGGCCAGCGCGAGCACCGCGGCGTCGAGCCCCTCGAGCTGACCCGTCTCGAGGCCGTCCTCCGCACGGACCCAGCTGACCCGGCGATCGTCACGGCCCACGGCGAGGGTACGTGAGTCGCCCGAGAACCGCAGGGCGCGAATGACGTGCTCGCGGGCCCGCCGCACCACCTGACCCTGCTGCAGCGCGAACACCACGAAGGTGCCATCGTCGAGGGCCCAGGCCGCTCGGGCTCCGTCGGGCGACACGGCCACGCTCGTCACGCGCGCCGCTGACGCCGGGTGGAGCACCTCGACCGCGCCGTTCCACCGCTGCGCGAGCACCTGGCCATCGTCACCGCCCGTCAGCAGCCGCAGCGCGTCGGGCGTCTCGGCGCCAGGCACCTCCGCGAGCGCGCGCACGGCCCCTTCGTGTCGCACCTCGAGGAACGTCGTCTGCTGCGTCGACAGGTCGAGCTTGCGCACCCGCCCGTCCCGCAGGCCGGTCAGCACCCAGCCCCGGGTCAGGGCCACCTGCGCGGTTGGCACGCCGTCATCGGGCGGCTGGCGGCGCGGCTCCGGGAGCTTCCACGCTTCGAGTGAACGGCCGCGCGGGGCGACGAGCAGCAGCGCCTCGTCGGCCGACCAGGTCAGCGCCTGGACCCCGGGGCTGAACGCACGAAACGCGACGTCCGTGGTGCCGTCGTCGCGCCACACCCGCACCGAGCCCTCGGCGTCTCCCGACGCGAGCCGCCGGCCGGTCGCGAGCGCCGTCACCGCGTCCCGGTGGCCCGAGAACAGCGTCGTGTCTCCAGCAGGCGACACCCGCAGCACGGAGCGCTCCACGCCTGCGAAGAGGGTTCCCCCGGCGCCGAACTCGAGCGCGACGGTGGCCCGGTCGATCGTCTGCTCGCGCCCGGCCCGCAGGACGCGGATGAACGAGTCGTTGGCCGCGGCCACCGTTTCGCCGTCGGCGGCGAGCGCGCGAACGCGTCCTGGCAGTCGCAGCACGGCGGTGCGCGCTCCGGTCGAGGGCTGACGAAACACCTCGCCGCTGCGCAGGCCGACGAGCACGCCACCCGCCCCGGGCGCCACCGTGGTGATGGACTCCGGGAACAGGTCCGTGCGCGGCCCCTTCGGCTCCGACGGGCGCCAGGTGAACAGGGCCCGGTTGTCGGCGCCTGCGACGACGAGCTCGCTCCCGAGCGCGGCCACCGTCGGGAGCCAACCGGCCGTCGGGCCTGCCGAGAGCTTCTCGAGCGCCGCGCCCGTCGCCGCGTCGAAGCGCTCGACGCCGTTGAGGGTCGAACACAGCACCTGGCCGTCCAGGACGGCGAGGTGAGCGCAGCCGGCCTCGACGGGCGCGCGCCAGGCCTGCGAGGGCACGCCCTCGGCCAGGAGCATCCACTCGACGCCACGCGCGAGGGGCTCGGGCCCGTCAGAGAGCGCCGCCGTGGTGAGCCGCCGTGCCTCGAGCCGGTCGTCCGCGCGCAGGGCCATCGCCGCCGACTCGGCGAGCTGCCGACGCCTGGCGCGCTGCGCGTCGAGGGCGCGAACCTGATCCGAGGCACGCTGGGCTTCGAGCGACGAGACCGTTCGCTGCGACGCGAGCAGCACGATGAGCACGGCCACCACGCCCACCGCGCCCATCAACGGAACGGCGAGGCCTCTCGCCGTGCGCGCGCGCATCGCCCGCCCCAGCGCGTCGGCCAGCGCCTCTCCATCGCTGAACCGATCGGCCGGATCTCGCGCCAGCGCCTTCATCACCACCGCGGCGAGCGGCTTCGGCACCGCCTTCTCGAGGCTCGAGAGCGACGGCGGCTCGTCACGCTGCACCTTCGCGAGCAACTCGGTGACGCTCGGCGCGTCGTACGGCAGCCGGCCACTCAGCAGCTCGAACAGCATCACGCCGATGGACCAGACGTCGCTGCGGGCGTCGAGCCTGCGGCCGTTCACCTGCTCCGGGCTCATGTACGCGGGGGTGCCGGCGAGCTGCCCCTCCGAGTCGTTGTCACCCTCGACGAGCGCCAGGCCCCAGTCGACCACCAGCGTCTCACCGAAGGCGCCCACCATCACGTTGTCGGGCTTGAGGTCGCGGTGCACCACGCCGCGGCTGTGCGCGAACCCCACCGTGTGCGCGACGTCGACGAGGTGCGGCAGGAGCGTGAGCCGCTCGTCGAGCGTCGCCGCCGCCTCGAGCGCCTTCGTCAACGGGCGCCCGTGGATCTTCCGCATCGCGTAGTACGGCGTGCCGTCGGCCCGCCGCCCGAGCTCGTAGATCGGCACCACGCCCGGGTGCTCGAGCCTCGCCAGCACCTGCGCCTCCCGCACGAAGAGGTTGGCGAGCCCCGGGCCGCTGACGCTGTGGGCGGGGTGGTGCTCGTGGAGCAGCTCTTTGACGGCGACCTCGCGCCGCAGGTGCACGTCCTCGAGGCGCAGCACCCGGCCCATGCCGCCACGGCCGAGCTCGGCGTCACCAGCGGCCGGCTGCGCGTACTTTCCCGGCGACTCCACCGGCAGGGTGTCGGTCTTCGAGGCCCCGTCGCCCGGCTTCGGCCGCGCCAGGGTGATGTCGATGCCGTCGGAGTCGCGCGCCACGCACACGCATTGTGCCCGGTCTGGTGCGGAAGTCAGGAGCCGAACCATTCAGCCTCGTTGGGGGGGCATGGCCCAGCGCGCTGGGGCTCGGCCTCGGCCGGGAAAGCCCCATGGCGGGGCCTACAGCGGAGGCAACAACACCTGCGCCGGCACGAAGCCCTCGGCCCGGGGCTCGAGCAGCGCCACCACGCGACCCTGGTGCAGGCCCAGCACTCGAGGCGTGGGCCGTGGAAACCCGGAAGGAAACGGCCAGGCCGCCGGCTGGACCCGCGCTCGCACCGACACCGGCGCCTTCGTCTTCACCCGGCCCCACGTCTCGTCATCGAGGGCCACGCGCCCGTACCAGGGCAACACGTCAGCGCCCGACACCATCACCCGCTCGCCGCTGGTTGGGCTCGTCCACGGCCCGATGGACACGCGCTCGAGCGCCTCGAGGTGGGCCCGCGCGCCGACCACCCGGCCGAGCTCGCGCACCAGGCTCCGCACGTAGAAGCCGCCGCGGACGACGAGGCGCAGTCGGCTTCGAAGCGGCAGCTCGTGCTCGAGCCAGCGCGCGGCGTGCAGGTACACCTGCACCGCGGGGAGCTCCACCACCTCGCCGCGGTGGGCGAGCCGGTACGCGCGCTCCCCATCGACCCGCTTGTTGCTCGTCGGCGGAGGCACCTGGGCGTGCCACCCGACGAAGGCCTCGAGCGCGGTGGTGAGGCGCTCGGCCGTCAGGGTGCTGGCGTCTCCCTGCGCAGCGATGCGCCCGCCGGGGTCTCCGGTGTCGGTCTCGAGCCCCCAGCGCACCGTCGCCTCGTACGTCTTGGGCGCTTCGTGAAACCGCTCGAACAGCTTCGTGGCCGCGCCGACGAGGAGCAGCATCAGCCCTTCGGCGAAGGGGTCGAGCGCGCCACCATGGCTCAGCTTGTGGGCCTTCCCGGGCACCGCCTCGAGCTCACGCGCGAGCGCCTCGACCAACGAAAAGCTCGTGACGCCGATCGGCTTGTGGACGAGCACGACTCCGGGAGACACGCGCGCCATCTCGCGCACGCCCACACCACGTTCAGGCAGGCAATTCCACCCCGGGTGCAGCGCAGCCACGAAAAACTGTCGAGCGGCGGCTTTTCACGGCCCGCGTACACCGGCGCACCTGGCCAAGCGCTCGATCTCCCGTGGGTTTCGGGCTGGTTTTCTGGCACCGCGGTTGCTGTAGAACGCCTCCGTCATGAAGCTCCGAGCCGCCCTCCTCGCGTTGACCCTCCTCGCCAGCCCGGCCTGGGCGGCGACGGGCGTCGAGGCGCTGCGTGGCACGGCGTCGGGGCTGCGGGCCCAGGTGACGTCGCTGCGCGCGGAGCAGCTGACCCGCCGCAACGAGCTGTCCGTGGTGTCGAGCCGCATCGAGGCGCTCAAGGCGCAGACGAAGGGCACGCTGTTGCCGGGCTCGGAGCTCGATCAGTCGCTCAAGCGCTCGCAGGAGCTGTCGGGCACCTTGACCGAGCTGGCGCAGCAGCTGTCGGCGCGTGAGGGCGAGCTCGAGGCGGCCAACCTCGCGCTCCTCGACGCGCTCTCGGGCGAGCTGACGCGCCTGCGCGCCGAGTTCGATCGCCAGACCAACCGCCAGGTGCGCCGCGGCCTCATCGACCAGATGCGCAAGCTGCGCAGCGAGCGCGAGGCGGTACGGGCGGCGCTGCCTGCCACGAAGATCCCCACGCTCGACGCCCTCAAGCCCTCCGACGACCCCGAGGAGCTGCTCGAGCAGGCCGATCTGCTGCGCGACAACGAAGAGAAGGTGCGCAAGGAGCTCAAGGCCCTCGAGGCTCGCATCACCCAGCGTCGCGAAGAGGCCGAGCTCGATCGCCGGGTGCAGCGCTTCCTGGGTGAGGAGTCGATGTTCGACGACCAGGACCGCCGCCTGCGCGTCCAGCGCAAGGACCAGTCCCTCGGTGACGCCCCCGCTGCGTCTGGCGGCACCCGCTTCAACGCCTCGCCCAACGCCGAGGCGAGCGACTTCTCGAACGACACGGCGGCGCCACCGCCGACGGTGACGGCCGGCAGTGCGCCAGCGCCTGACCGCGCGCCGGGCCCCACCTTCCCCTCGCTCGGTGGCTTCGCGCCCTCGGCCACTCGGGGCGACACAGGGCCTGGAGCCCCGGCGGAATCCCGTGGGCCCACCGGGGTGGGCGCGCTCGACTCCCGCGGCATCGCCATCACCTCGGGCTCCGACGCACGGCCCCAGGTGGGCGGTGGCACGCGCAGCATCGCCACCGGTGACGAAGACGAGATGGAAGACCTCGACATCCAGCGGCGCAAGCTGCAGGGCCTCGCCGAAGAGCTCAAGCGCAAGGCCCAGGCCCTCGAGAAGAAGGCCAGCGAGCTGAAGTAGCCGTCACCGCAGGCCGGCCTCGACCCGCAGCGACACCTGGACCTCCACCGTGGTGTCGCTGGGAGGCTGCCTGCCACGGCCCGTCAGGGCCAACGTCATCGAGGGCTCCCGCACGAAGGGCGCGAGGTCGACGGGCAGCAGCTCGAACGACACGGACGCGTTGGGCGGCCTGGTGGCGGCGTTGGCCACGTCGCTCTGGCGGGCGAACACTGCGTCACGGCTCGCCGCCCTCGCCGAGAACTCGAGCGACTCGAGGAAGGACAGCTCGGCGCTCGCGGGCGTCACCACCCGCAGCGTCAGCGCCGTCACCGTCACCTTCTGCACCATGTCGCGCGTCACCTGGTTGTTCTGGAAGTCCTGGTTCTGCGCGAAGTCGATGTTGGTGAGCGGGCCGATCGACGGGAACGTGCTCAGCAGCGCGCCGAGCGGGCTGCCGGGCACGGTGCCCTGGCCGGCGACCTGCGTGGTGAAGGTGATGGGCCCGCACGCCGCCAGGGCCAGGGCTGCTGCGACGAGGACGAGGCGCATGTCAGTTCGGTAACGACGCGCGCGCCCGCTCGCAGCCGGTGTCGCTTGTGTGGGGACACCTTTGGTGGCCGAATGCGCCACCCGCCGCACCCACGAGGCCCTCCCGTGTCCGCCGCTCAGACCTTCTTCCAGCGCCTCCTCCCCGGCCTCGTCGTCGCGCGGTTCGACGACTTCCTCGCCACGCGTGGGTCCGTCGCCTTCGACGTGCGCGACCCCGAGGGCGGCCAGTGGACCTTCCACTTCGCCGACCCCGAGCCCATTCGGGAAGGCTTCGACGACGCCGCCGACTTGAAGCTCGCCTTCGACGCCGACGCCTTCGAGGCCTTCGTCGCCGGCACCCTCGACGCCGCCGAGGCTGTGGGCCGGGGCGCCGTCTCGGCCGAGGGTGACTTCGAGCTGCTCAGCGCCCTCGGCGTGCTGATGCTGCCGCTCCAGCGCGACAACCTCGGCTGGGACGCAGGCTGACGGCTCCCCACGAAGGGAAACCTGCGCCACCGTGCGCGCCGACGGGTACAGTCGGGCTCCTCTTGGGTGCACGACGCCTGCTCGGCCTGCTGACGGTGCTCTCGCCGCTGGTGGCGGGCGCCATCGAGTTCCGCGGCGCTTCCCGCCTCTGGCTCGGGCCCGGGTACGACACCAACGCGCGGCGCGACTTCGTCACCAGCAACGCCGCCCCGCAGCCCGACGGCTTCCTCTTCGGCCTCGGCACCGTCGACGGCGTCATCGAGGGCGAGCGCTTTCGCCTCGGCGCCACCTACGACGTCGCCGCGCGCAAGTTCTTCTTCCTCCCGTCGGAGGACACCATCGTCAACTCCGTCGCAGGCGACTTCCTCTTCGCGCTCTCGTCGGCCTTCTCCATCGGGCTGGCCGGCACGGTGCGCGACCGCCGCGGCGCCGAGCGCGACTACACCAGCCTCGTCGGCCAGGGCGTCATCGAGTTCGCGCCCACCGCCAACCTCGACGTCCGCTTGCGCGTCGGCGCCACCCGTTTCCTCTTCTGGCCCCGGTTCGCCTACTCGTTCTCGGGCCCCATCGGCGACCTGACGGCGCGCTACCGCTTCGATCGCCGGCACGGCGTCTCGCTCACCGGCAGCTTCAACCCGCGCACGTACAACGCCACCGTCAACCCACGCCCCGACGACACGGAGCCCTCGATGGCGCGGCGCTTCGACCCGCTCTTCGTGGTGGGCGCCGGGTACTCGTACCGGGGGCCGTTTCACCTGTCGCTCAACTACTCGTACCTGGACATGACGTCGAACAGCTACGGCGAGACGCTGAGGCGCCACCGGCTGTCGGCCACCGCGGGGTTTCGTCTTCCGGCGAAGTTCACGCTGCTCACCACCGGAGCGCTGCAGCTCAGCCTGTTCCCCGATGGCATCTTCCTCTCACCGGATCTGCAGGTGGTCGAAGACGACGAGAACTCGAGCACCCTCACGGTGAAGCTGGTGCGCCCCGTGCACGAACACGTCGACCTCGACGTGCGCTACGCCCTCTACGTCAACGTGCTGCCGCAGCGCACGACGTCGACAGAGCCGCTGCTCTACGTGCGTCACGTCTTCTCGCTCGGGGCGACGCTGTCCTTCTGACGGCGACGACGTTCCCTCAGGGCTGCGCGGCCGACGCGGCGCGCACGCGGCGGCCCGTGAAGGGGTGAATGATCCACGTCGCGCCGCGGGCGTCGAGGGGGGCCTCGGGGCGACCGACGAGGGCGTCGAAGCGCTGGTGAATGCGCGCGTTGACGCACTGGAAGGCCGCGGCGCGCTCGACCTCGCCGAGCTCGTCGTGCCCCAGCTGCCGGAAGGTGGCGCGGCCCTGGGCCAACGAGAGCCGCTCGGCGAACCGAATGCCCTGGTACCCGAAGACCATGAGCTCTCCGGTGCCTCCGAAACCCGCGCTCGACGCGAAGAGGAGCGCCAACGCCTGGCAGGCGTCCCGCCACGGCTCTTCACCGAGGTAGCCCTGCGCGGTGACGAGGCTCGACTCGGCCGAGACGTCGAAGAACTGGTGCGGCGCCAGCGGCAGCTCCGCCAGGTAGGCCAGCAACGCCTCGGGCGTCTCGTGGCGCGTCTCGACGCCGCCGAGCTCGTCGAGCCAGGGGAACTCGTCGCGCGTGATGGGTGAGGTGAGCCACTCTTCCCGGCTCAGCTCTGGAACCTGAAACGACCCGAACGTCACCACGTCCCAGCTCATACGCGTCTCCTGAAAGGGGCTGCAGCCAGCGACAGGAGTGTGGCGCGCTGAAGCGGGGCCTCAAGTTTTCGGCGGTCGCCCGGCTGGTCGGGTCGGGGCGCTGGGTCTGGCTCGCCGAGGTGTGCTCAGGTTCACCCGTGCTCGCCTTCGCGCTCGCGACCTGCCTCGCTCAACTGTCGCCGCCACCGCTCTTCCCGGCGGACGACGCGCCTCCCCCACCACCCGCGCCCGCCTGGAGCCTGCGGGAGGCGCCGCGGCCACCGCCCGAGCCTCCCGCGACGGCCGGCCAGCTCGTCGGCCGGGCCTTCCTGGCGCCCGTCATCTCGTTCGGCATCGGCATTCTGACGGTGCCCGTGGGCGCCTTCGCCGGCCTCATCCTCGCGCCGTCGAGCTCCCTGGGCGGGGGCATCGGCGCCATCGCCGGCGGCTTCGCGGGCTACGTCATCGGGAGCGCCATCGCCTCGACCCTCTTCTCGCGTGACACGAAGGCCCTGCAACGGGCGGTCCCCTGGGCGCTCGGAGCTGGCGCGCTCAGCACCGTGGGCTTCTGTCTCGTCGTCTTCGTGCCGGCCGTCGGCCTCGCGGCGCTGCCGTGGGTCGTGCTCGGCGCCGTGGTGCTGTCGGCGGCCGTTCCGCTCGTGGTCGAGGCCACCCGCCCACCACCGGCCGATGCCCCCCAGGCCACCGTGACGCTCGCGCGCTTCGAGTGACGCGTCACCTGGTGGCCAGCCCGGGGCGACGGGGGTCCACCCGGTGTGGCTCGCGACGTCCTGAAGGCAATGACGACTGGCCCGAACGACGAGGGGCCCCGCGGCCAGCGGCCCCGGAGCCCCCTCGGCCTCACCGCGCCAGGGCGTGTCGCCTCAGAGCGCGCAGGCGCCGTAGTTCCGAATGCCCTGCGACGACAGGTCGAGGCACTCCCTGGCGCCGCAGTTGGGCGCGCCGCCGTCACGGTTGCAGGCCTGGTAGCAGCGCGACTCGGCGTTGATGGCGCAGGCGCCGCCGTCGACGCGCCGCTGACAGACCGACAGGCAGACCGAGTTGCGGGCGCAGGTGGTGGGCGAGTCACAGGTCTCGCCGACCGCCGCCGAGCCCGTCTCGAACGAGCAGAACGTGGCACCCGAGGGGCTCTGGTAACAGGTGCGGGGCCCACCATCGACCTGCGGCGTGCAGCCCTGCGCCAGCACGTCACACGCGTAGCAGTTCGACGCGCCGCCGTCGGTGGGCACGCCGCAACCCGAGAGCTGAATGACGAGGTTCGGCAGGTTCGAGGCGTTCGATTCGATGGTGATGGTGCCCGCGTAGCCGCGCGGCTGGGTGGGCGCGAACTCGACCTGCAGGAAGCCCTGCTTGCCGCCGGTGATGCTGGTGGCGGGAATCGCGCTGCCCACGGCGCCCTCGCCCCAGCTCGACGTCACCTTGAACTGGGCCTCGCCGTCGTACTTCACGGAGCGGATCTCGAGCGGCCGCAGGCCCCGGTTGGTGATGCTGATGGAGTCGACGGGCCGGGCCCCCACGAAGGTGCCGCCGCCGAACTCGGCGTTGAAGCCCAGCGCGGAGCGATCGACGCACAGCTCGGCATCGTTGGCGAAGGTGTCTCCGTCGCAGACCTTCCGGTTGGAAGTCATGGGCCCGCAGGCCATGATGCTGCCGGTGATGGCTCCCACGATGCCTGCGAGAAGGGTCGAGCGCTTCATGAATCGTCCTCGGTCGAAGAGATGGAATGAGCTTCTACTGCAACGGGTGGGGGTCGTCGTGTTTCTGGCGATGACGTTCAGCTGCGGGAGCGTGCGCGAGCAGTTCCTGGGTACCCGCGTGGAAGACCGCTGTGACGGCGAGTGGCCGGTCTGCCGCAGGACGGTGGGCTGCATTCTGGGCGACCGCAGCTACGTCGAAGGCCGCTTCCCGGGAGAAAACCGCCTCATCGTGCAGCTCTTCGAGCCGTCGACGGTGACGCTCTCGTTCCTCCTCACCGAAGTGGCCGGCACGGGGGACGAGACGCGCATCAGGTTCCACGAGACCGAATGCCGCAGCAGCATTCCGCGCACGCTGTCGGGCCGCTCGCTGGTGGGAGAGGCCGAGTCGCGTGGCTGGGTGAGCCGCGAGGCCGACCTCTCCGACGTGGGCGACCACCTCATCGAGTTCACCTCTGACGCGCGCGCGCGCTACCTCGTGAAGGTCGACGTGCTGCCTCTGCGGCTCAAGAACGCCGCTGGCAACTGAGCCGCGGCGTCGGGCTGGCCCGGCCTCGCACGAGCCGTTCCCTTCGAAGCCCTGGTACGGCAACGGGCGACCGCGCGGGCTGTCGCGGCGGTCTTCGAACCGCATCGTCAGTTGGCCACCTGAAACCGGCAGCCTCCGCCACCGTCTGGGGTGTTCCCCGGGCAGCTCACCTGCATCGAGCCGCCGTCGGGGTTGGCGAACGTGCCGGGGTACGCGCTGATCGACTGGCGAATGCTGAAGGGAATCGGGTCGTTCGCCGTGCGGTCGACCGCCACCACGCTCATCTGGAAGGCCCCGCTCGAGACGTAGCGCTGCGCCAGGCAGTAGCAGGCGACGGGCGTCACGGTGATGACCGTCGAGTTGCCCTGCTGCATCTGGGTGAACTGGATGCGGCGGTTCGGCAGCTCGAGCGGCAGGTACCACGGCGTGAACGAATCGAAGCGGGGCGCCAGAATGCTCGTTCGACCGGGACAGCCGCCGTCGGCCAGGCTCGCGCCCTCGCAGAAGCGCATCTCGAGCGCCACGGTCCCAGCAGGCCTCGACCCGCCGTCCGCATTGCCGATGGTCCACTCGAGCTGCCACGTCTGATCGCCCATCGCGCCGCCGTACGTGAAGCGGAACGAGTCTCGGTCGGTGTCGGTGGCGTCGTAGTCGTTGGGCCCGCGAATGCCGTCGCCGTCGTTGAGGTCCTCGAACTCGATCGTCTTGCCGTAGCCGTGCGTCAGCACGCCTCGCGCCTCGGTCAACGAGGCGCCCAGCGCAACCGTGGGGATCGTCGTGCGCATGGCCTCGTCGGGGTCGTCTTCGAGCACCACCCGAATCGACCACTCGCGGTCGTCGGCGTACTTCACGCGTCCCTTGCCGGTGTCGGAGTAGGTGAAGAGCAACGCCGTCACCCCAGCCGGCACCGGAATGGCGCCGACGAAGTTCTTCTGCGACCTGAAGGGCGGCAGCTGGAACTCCTCGTTGCGCTCCGCGAGCAGACACTGCGGCGGGTCGATGCCGGGGCCCTTGCAGAGGCCGTTGACGAGCTGGCCCGGGCCTGACGTCGGGTCGTCGAACGAGCGGGGGCACAGGTCGGCGCGCGTCGCGCAGTTGTTCTGCCGGTCGGCGATGGTGGCGCCGGTGGTGATCTCCTGCGCGACCCGAATCTGCCGCGTGGGGATCATCGCCAGCGGGGGGTAGCGCCCGGCCGCGCCAGCCGGGAGCAGCTCGTACCGCAGCACCGCAGGTCCACTCCGCGCGGGCAGGTTGAGTCGAAACCACTCGGAGTCCGGCACATAGGCGATGCGACCCGTCAGCGTCGTCGGCGTGCCCAGCGCCAGGTTCACCGGCCGCGCCGTCGCGGCGGTGTCGTTGCCCATCGACCCCTCGCTCGTGTCGAGGTCGGGCATCACGCGCACCTCGACGTCGTAGCGCAGCCGCAGATCGCCCGGCACCGGCGTCATCTGGTTGGGCTGGCGGTACCCGAACACCTCGAGGCGATAGGTGCCGTCGCTGGGGGCGAGCCGCGCGGTCGACAGGTCGACCTGGAGGAACTCGTTGTCCATCACGCCCTCGGCGATGGGCATGCCGGCCGGGTTCTTCAGCGTGAAGGCGAGCCGGTAGGCCAGGGGCGGCATCAGGTTCATCGCCGTCGACGAGATGCGCAGGTAGATGATCTGCCGCGCCCCCGACACGGGAAACGAGAACGCGTCGAGGTCGTTGTTCGTCGCGAGGTAGCCCGACGAGGTGCCCTGCTGCACGCCGTTCGAGGCCGCCAGCGCGATGGGCGTCGGCGTCATGTCGTTGGGCTCGTTCTGGTCGGGGTTGTCCTGAACGCAGACGTTGATGCGGTACGGGTTCCGGTTGTCCACGCGCGGGGGAGTGACGCCGCCGACGTCACTGACGCGCACCACGAGGCGCGCGTTCGACTCCGAGAAGGGCTGGGTGATCTCGACGTTCTTCGGCAGCGCCGCGCCCATGCGCTGGTTGTTCGCGCTCGCCAGCGTCTGCAGCCCACCATCGGCGCCGGTCCGGAGCACGTTGATGCTGAAGTTGATGGGCGTCTGGGGCACGCCGCCGTACCCACCCTTGACCGACAACAGGCTCCGCGGCGTCAGGCCGCCCGGGAGCGTCACCGCGTAGAAGTCGACGTCGGCCGTTCCATCAATCGTCTGCGACAGGAAGGCCTCGCGATCCTCGCAGAGCGTCAGCGCGCATGAGGGGTCGGCCGCCTCTTCGAGCGTGTTGCACGAGTCGGGCGGCAACGAGCCCGCGTCACAGGTCGGCTCGTCACCATCGACGCACGGCTCGACGTCGACCGGGCAGCCAGCCGTCAGCGCCGCGATTGCCAAGACCACGAGTCCCCGAGTCCAATTCCAGATCATGTGTGTGTTCGCTTTGGGCGTGGGTCCCGGAGCCGGCCGCGCTCCGGGAGCGATGAACGTCACGGCGCCGGGACGCCACCCGGGGGCTCGGCACAGCCTGCCACGAAATCATCGTTCGACACGCGAATGATGCCATCGGGAGGAGAGCGAATGCCGCCGACCGGGAAGCGCGTCGTCTTGTGACGGAAGGTGCGCAGCAGGGCGCGGCCGGTCGGGTCGTCTCCCGGCCGCATCGACACGCTCACGAAGATGTCGTTGTACCCCGCGCCGCGTCGGTATTCCGACACGCCGGCGTCATCGACCCCCGCGTCGCGAATGTCGGGCAGCGTGTTCGCCAGCAGCACGTTGTCGACGCGCAGGTCCCAGCACTGGCGCCCAAGCTCGTCGATGCCACCGCGCTTGGTGACCTGATAGCGGTAGCCGTTCACCGAGAGCTTCTGCGCGTCGACCAGCCGCGGGTTCGTGTGGAGCAGCAACTCCGCGCCGTTGACGAGGCCGTCGTTGTCGGGATCTTCGTCGAGGTCGTTCGACGCCGGCTGAGTCGTCAGCTTGAACTCGACCGAGTCGGGCACGCCGTCGTCGTCGCTGTCGATGCGTCGCGCGTTGGTGCCGATGAGCTGCTCGTCACAGTCGAGCAGCCAGTCGCAGTCACTGTCGACGCCGCGCAGCTCCGGCGGGCAGCCCTGGTCGGCGCCGCCGCCATCTGCCAGCCGCCCCACCGGGTTGAACATGCCGCCGCGGGTGTTGAAGTAGACCTCGATGCCGTCCGAGAAGCCGTCGTTGTCGCTGTCGACGACCCACGGCTCGGTGCGCGCGCGGAACTCGTCTTCGTCGAGCAACCCGTCGCTGTCGGTGTCGGCCAGCTCGATGGGGCTGCCCGCGGGGGCCGAGAAGTTCGAGACGACGAGCTTGTCGAACACCCAGGTGCGCCGCACCTGCCCGAACTGGAAGTTGAGGAAGTTGATGGGCTCGCCGTTGCGGAAGTCGCGGAAGTTGCCTCCGCCGAGATCGGCCATGCGCGAGAGCCGCTCGGCGTTCTGGTTGATGATGAGCAGCGGGCACGAGCCCGGCGGCAGGTTGGGGATCTCGCAGAGCGACCCGGACGGCGGAGGCGGAATCACGCCACCGTCGAGATCGCACACCGACGAGTTGACCGGCTGTGTGGGCAGGAACACGTGCACGGTGTTCACCTTCACGTCATCGGCGAGATCCTTGAGCTGCCGAATGCGCCGCACGGCGTCTCCACAGAGCAGCTCGTCGTCCTGGTTGTTCGTCGGCTGGCCGTCGGACAGAAAGATGACCGAGTACCGGGCGCGCGTCTCTTCGCCCCGCCGCATGAGGCGCGCGTTGGCGAGGTCGCGGTTGATGATGGCGTAGATGTCTGAGAGCGGCTTGACGAAGTCCGTTGAGTCGCGGTTCGCCATGTTGCCCGGCGCGGTGAAGTTGAGGATGCGCTGGCGCAGCACGTCGCGGTCGCCCTGATCGAGCGAGGTGATCGACTCGAACTCCTGCAGCCCGCTCTTCGAGAGGAACGCGGTGGTGCTGCCGGCGAAGAGCATCACCAGAATCGAGACCTCGCGCTCCTGGGGCAGGTTGTCGAGCAGGTCGACCACGGCGCGCGCGCGGCTGCCGTCGGGGTCGGTGATGTTCATCGACTGCGAGGCGTCCATCGCGATGAGGATCTTGATGGGCCTCACTACCTGGTCCGAGCCCGGCGTACAGAACTCGCCCTGCAGGGACACGCTCCGGTCGGCGGGGATCTCGCGCTCGCGCCGCTCGTCATAGAGATACGTGTCGGTGCACGCCGCGAGCAGCAGCCCGGCGAGGAACGACACAGCACTGGCCAGCTTGACGGCGCGGGTCATGGAACAGGTCCGCTCTGGCCGCGCGAGGGGTTGATGCCGACGCAGCGGGAATCGTAGTGCGCCGGCTCGACGAGGTCGCCCGGAACGACGAAGTTCGAGTTGGTGAGTGGCTGCGCCTCGGGCCCCGCAGGCACGCGCACCGACGGCGGGTCGTACTGGGCCCACACGCACGCCGCCTTCCAGGTGCCGTAGTCGCTGGCCACGCTGGCCTCGGGCGCCTCACCGAACCACACCTTGAAGAGGTTGAAGCCCTGCCGCGAGAAGCCCGCGCGGATCGGCGGCGTGACGAGCTGCAAGTTGCTCACGGTGAAGTCGTAGCAGACCGAGTCGTCATTCTGAACGGTCTGCGTGAGCGCATACTGGAGGCCGTTCTTCTCGCGGAACTCGCGGTCGCGCCGCGTGGGGTGCGAGCCCAGGCGAATCTCGTCGACGTCGGGCACGGTGTCACCGTCGGTGTCGAGGTCACGCTGCGGCTTGATGGGGTCGAGCCCGTAGCGCACCTCGACCCCGTTCGGCAGGCCGTCAGCGTCGGCGTCGATGAGCGTGTTGTCGGCCATCCACTGGCTCAGGTAGCGCTCGGCGAAGTCAGACAGCCCGTCTCCGTCGCGGTCAGAGGGGCGGCACCCGAGCGTGAGCGGCGACATCGGGTCGCACCCGCGGCCATCGCGTGCGTTGGCCTTGAAGCCGTCCGAGACGCGCGTCGCCTCGAAGAGATCGTCGAACCCGTCACCGTCGCTGTCCGGGTCGAAGCGGCTGGTGGCGAAGGTGAAGTCGTTGTCCTCCTCGTCGATCAGCCCGTCGCCGTCGCTGTCGACCGCGCGGTCGAGCGCGCCGGGCTCGCTCGAGAGCGGCTGCACGAAGAGCGACTTCATGACGTTGCGTGAGAAGAGTGACGAGTAGTCGAGCGCGCCGAGGTTGAGCTGGGCGATGCCCGCGAAGTTCTCGAACTCCTGGTACACGCCATTGCCGCGCTGAGCGAGCTGCTGGAGCGTCCACCCGGCGATGCGCTTCGCCGCGGCCGGTCCGTCAGCCACGGGCACCGGGCCCGGCCAGCGGGCGTAGCGGCCGTAGAGGTCCTGGCAGATGGGGCCACAGGCGCGCACCGCTTCCGCGTTGAAGAGCAGCACCGTGTGGAGCCGGATGTCGCCGATGTTGAACTGGTCGCGCAGCTCCATGAGCTGGTCGACGTAGCTGAAGAGCTGGTAGTTCTGGTTGCGGTCGGTGCCCGGCACGAAGGTGGTGATGCGGTCGGCCGGCGCGATGTCGGCGTCGATCTCGTTGCAGAACGTGCCGGCGCCCAGCGAGTCTTCCCAGACGAGCTCAGGGTTGATGTCATCGGCGTACTGCGTGAGGTTGTCGTTCGCCGCGCAGCGCGGGTACGGCACACCGTCGGAGAGGAACACGACGACGTAGCGCGTGCGGGGCAACAGGTTGGGCGCGCGGCGCTGGGTCTCTCCGATGTCCGACGCGATGAGCGAGTACGCGTAGGCGAGCGCGCCCTGGTAGTCGGTGCCCTTGCCGAGCTCGGACTGGAGCGACGTCACGCGCGACAGCAGCATCGGGTCGTCTGGGCGGGCGAAGCCTCGAGTCGGGAAGACGCCCTTCACGTTCGTCTCGAACGGAACGAGGGCGACCGAGATGTTCCGCTGCGTGGCGAAGCCCTGGAGCAACCGGCGCAACGCGCGAACGCGCGCAGGCTCGGTCGACCCGGTGACGTTGAGCGTCGCGGCGGCCATCTCGCAGAAGCCGTTCGATTCCTGGGAGCCCGGGGGGTCTGACACGCACATCGAGCCCGATTGGTCGACGACGAGCACCACCTTCACGGGGAAGCCGTTGCGGTCGGGGCGCTCCGTGCACACCCGGCCCGAGATCGCCAGCCGGTCGTCGACGTTGATGGCGTCTTTCGACTTCTTCTCGATGAAGGCTTCGGTGCAGGCCGTCAGACCGACGACCGCGATGGATACAGTGAGAAGTCTCATGAGGTGCTCCTCCGGCCCGTGGGTCTCGTCAGGACTTGCGATGGTACTGAACGGCCACGCCCCCCGTCAGCAGTTGCCGACGAGGGGCGCGCGAAATCAGGTGGGCATTCGACTCCATCGCCGCATGGAGCTTACGAGCGGCGGCGGCGGGCGAGCGCCAGCATCGCGAGGCCGAGGCCGGCGAGCGAGGCGTCGACGGGAATCGCGGCGCAGGTGGCGCCCGGGGTACCCGGGGCCGAGCCGTCCGGCGTGGCCGTCATCTTGAGGGCCGACACCGAGTCCCGCTTCTCGGGGTACGCGCGGTCCGGGAAGGCGAGGTTGGCCTGCAGCTGGATGTCGAACTCACCGTCGACGTCCGAGGTGAAGGTGGGCACGGCGCCGTCCTGGTACGCGTAGGCGTAGTTGCGCGACATGGTGACGCTGCCGGCCGGGTTCTCGATGGCCGCGGTGCTGCCAGCCGGGCGCTTCGTCACCGTCCACGTGTACTCGATGGCCGCGCCGTTGCGGTTGGCGAACAGCGGCAGGCGGAACTTCTCGCCGCGCTTCAGCGTCACCAGGCCACCCGCGTGCACCTTGAAGGGGCCGTTGGGGTCGAGGCAGTCCGCCTTGTTCGACGGGTCGATGACGAGGCAGAACTTCGCGTCGCACGCGTCGCCCTCACCGTCGAAGTCGCCGTCCAGTTGGTTGCGGTTGCGCACGCCCGCGCAGTTGTCCTTCCCCGACACCGTCAAGTCCGGGAGCTTGTCGTTGATGCCGTCGCCGTCCCTGTCGAGGTCGCACAC
>JANRKQ010000008.1:0-15901 GCA_033763395.1 Myxococcaceae bacterium | reverse complement strand
CGGGCAGCTTCAGCTCGACGAGCTTGTCGAAGACGAGGGGCTTCGGCTGGGTGATGGTGCTCCAGCCGTGGAAGGTGTGGGTGAAGCTGGCGCGGGCCCAGGTCCAGCGGTCGCTGAGCGAGAGGAGCCCGCGCACTTGCGTGAGCTCGTCGCCTACCAGCGTCGAGCCGAAGGCCGCACGGCCGGCGTCGGTCGAGGTGAGCGCCGCGCGGAGGGCACTCCACCGCTCGAGCAGCTCGGGCGTGGTGGTCTTCTGGCCCGCGAAGTGGCGCTCGACGTTGAGGAGCAGCAGCACGGCGTCGGCCAGGGCGCGCTCATGATCGGCGCCGTGGTGGCCGTGGCCGTTGGGGACGGGAGGCAGCTCGGCGCCGAAGCCGAGCGAGAGGAGCAGGCCCATGCGGGCGTCCAGCTCGGGCAGCTCGTCGCGCTTCGGGCGGTCCGGCGCGCCCTTCTTGAAGACGCGGCGGGTGACGAACTCGCGCTTGAACTCGAAGAGGCCGAGCTCGTTCTTGAGGCCGGCGCCGAGCTTGTCGAGCTCGCGATCGACGCGGAACAGCCGGCGGAGGAACTTCGAGGTGGCCTCGGCGACCGCGATGAGCAGGTCGGACTCCTGCGGTGCCGACAGCCCGCCGTTGGGTTTTCCGGCGAGCACGCCAGCGCGCCAGGCGTCGTAGGCGATGGCCGTGTCGGGCGAGACCGCGCGCAGCTCCATGCAGAAGCGCGCGTAGAGGCGCTGGAGGCCGGCGGGGCGGTACAGGTCGTCGAAGGTGAAGCCGTCGATGCCGAGAGAGACCATGCCGGTTGACCTATCGGCCCGGTGGCGCTGGTTCAAGGGAAGGGAGGGGGCCGATGAGTCGCTGGCCACCCGGTGGTGCCGAGTGGAGAAAGGTGCTCCTCAGGCCGCCTCGTACTCGGCGATCTGCGCCAGACAGAGCGCCTTGAGCTGCTCCTGCGACGCCCCGTCGAGCTGCGCGCGGTACCACGCGGCCGTGCGGGCGATGGTGGCATCGAAGTTCCACCTCGGCAGCCAGCCCAGCTTCGCCTGCGCCTTGTCGATCGACAGCCGCAGCAACGACGCCTCGTGAACGGCCTTCGGGTCGCTCTGATCGACCCACTGGCCCGAACCCCACGCCCCAATCAGCGCGGTGACGACCTCGGCCACCGTGCGCGCGGACGACGCCTCAGGCCCGAAGTTCCAACCCTCACAGAGCTCCTGCGGCCGCGGCGCCGAGAGCAGCTTCGCCCCGAGCAGCAGGTACCCGCCGAGCGGCTCGAGCACGTGCTGCCACGGCCGCACGGCCTTCGGGCTGCGCACGCCAATCGACTCGCCCTTCGAGAGCGCCCGCACACAGTCGGGGATGATGCGGTCGACCGCCCAGTCCCCACCGCCGATGACGTTGCCGGCGCGCCCCGAAGCAATGGCCACGCCATGCTCTGCCAGCTTCGAGGGGTGGAAGTAGCTGCGCCGCCATGACGCCGTGACGAGCTCGGTGGCGCCCTTGCTCATCGAGTACGGATCATGCCCGCCCATGGCGTCGTCTTCGCGATAGCCGTACACCCACTCCCGGTTCTCGTAGCACTTGTCCGACGAGACGATGACGACGGCACACCGCTGCTTCGTCTGCCGAATCGCCTCGAGCACGTGCGCGGTGCCGTTGATGTTCGTCTCGATGGTGGCGAGCGGGTCGGCATAGCTGGGCCGCACGAGCGCCTGGGCCGCGAGGTGGAACACCACGTCAGGCTTCGCCGCCGCGACCGCCGCCTTCACCTGCTCGAAGCGCCGCACGTCCCCTTCGTGGTGCTCACAGGCGCTCGCGACTCCGGCCGAGAGGAAGACCGACTTCGGCTCGGGCGCGAGCGCGAAGCCCACCACGCGCGCGCCCAGCTTCTGGAGCCACAGCGTCAGCCACGCGCCCTTGAACCCGGTGTGCCCGGTGAGCAGCACGGTCTTCCCGGCGTACACGCGCGCCAGCTCGGCCGACCAGCTCACGGCCCGTCCTTCCACGTCTTCCACGGGGCCTTGCCCTTCGCCCACAGCTCGTTGAGGAGGTTGAACTCGCGCAGCGTGTCCATCGGCTGCCAGAACCCTGCGTGGCGGAACGCGCGCAGCTCGCCCTTGTCGGCGAGCTGCCGCATCGGCTCCTGCTCGAGGGTGAGCGACTTCTGCATCGGCAGGTAGTCCCAGATGCGGCGCGCGTCACAGACGAAGAAGCCGCCGTTGATGAGGCCCTCGGTGGCCTGGGGCTTCTCGTTGAACTCGGTGACGGCGTCGTCCTCGAGCCGCATCTCTCCGAAGCGCCCGGGCGGCCGCACCGCCGTCACCGTGCAGGCCTTGCCGTGCGCGCGGTGGAAGGCGAGCAGCTTCGTGATGTCGACGTCGGACACGCCGTCGCCGTAGGTGAGGCAGAACAGCTCGTCGTTCTCGACGTAGCGCCGCACCGCCGCCACGCGCCCGCCCGTCATCGTGTCTTCGCCCGTCTCGGCCAGCGTGATGCGCCATTCCTCTTCGGGCGCGCCGCCGATGATCTCGACCGCGTGGTTCTTCCCCAACGTCAGCTGCACGTCGTTCGTCATCGCGCGGTAGTTGAGGAAGAACTCCTTGATGGCCCACGACTTGTAGCCGAGGCACAGGACGAACTCGGTGATGCCGTGCGCGGCGTACATCTTCATGATGTGCCAAACGATTGGCTTGCCCCCGATGGGGAGCATCGGCTTGGGCATCGACTCCGAGGCCTCGCGAATGCGCGTGCCCTGCCCACCACAGAGGATGACGGCCTTGGTTCCCATGTCAGCGCACCTGGGGTGAGGGCACCGGCACCACGAACTTCCCGCCTGCCTGCCGGTATGCGTCCTGCTGCTTGACGATCTCGTCGAAGAAGTTCCACGCCAGCACGACGAGGTGCTTCGGCTGCTCGGCCTTGACGCGCTCGGCGGGCACCACGGGCAGGTGCATGCCGGGCGTCAGCTTGCCCTGCTTGTAGGGGCTGCGGTCGGCGACCCACGACAAGAGGTCGGTGCCGATGCGGCAGTAGTTGGTGAGCACCACGCCCTTGGCGGCCGCGCCGTAGGCCGCGAGCGGGCCTTGCTTCTTCAGCTCGTGGAGGAACTCGGGCAGCGCCGTCTTGAGCTTCCGGGTGCCGTCGGCGAACGCGTGCAGCTTGACGTTCGAGGTGTAGCCGTCGCGCTTCTCGGCCTCGAGGTACGCCGCGACCGACGGCTTCGGTGTGGCGCTCCGCTTGCCGCGCGCGATGAGGCTGCCGCCGTGGAGCGGAATCTCCTCGACGTCCCACAGCGTGAGGCCGGCCTCGCGGAAGAGGCGGTGCAGGGCTGTCACCGAGAAGTACGAGAGGTGCTCGTGGTAGATCGTGTCGAACTCGAGGTGATCGACCATCGGCCGCAGGTACGGCACCTCGACGTGGAAGATGCCGTCGTCGGACAGCCAGTGGTGCACGCCCTTCACGAAGTCGACGAGGTCGGGCACGTGGGCGAGCACGTTGCGCGCCATGATGAGCTCGGCCGGGCCGTGCTCGGCGCGCAGCTTCTGGCCCATGGCGAAGTTGAAGAACTCGGCGACGGTGGGCACGCCGTCCTTGTTGGCCACCTCGGCGATGTTCTTCGCTGGCTCGACGCCCAGCACGCGGCAGTGGTCGCGGAACGGCTTCAAGATGCAGCCGTCATTCGAGGCGAGCTCGGCGACGAGCTGCTGCTTCTGGAGCGACTTCTCACCCGCGTACCGCGCCGCGAGCTGCTGGCCCCAGCGCACCACCGTCTCGGACATGGCCGAGAAGTAGATGTAGTCGGTGAAGACGTCTTTGGGGTCGAGCTGGTGGGTGAGCTGCACGTGCCCGCACGGCGCGCAGAAGACGATGGCGAGCGGCGCGAACGTCTCTTTCGGGAAGTCCTGCGGCCCGGTGAGGAAGCTGTTCACCGGCGGCATGTCGCCCAGCGAGAGAATGGGCTCGAGCGCGGTGTTGCCGCAGACCCGACAGTGTTTGATCTCGGTGGCCATGGTGCGTGTGCTTCCCTTCAACTCGCGAGGAGCGCGGTGCGCTCGCGCTGGAGCAGCTCCAGCAGGGGTGGGTGCTGCAGGGTGTGGCGCGTCGAGACGAGCCGGACGCGCTCCGGCCGGGGCGCGACTTGCCCCGACTGTTGCCATGGAACCTCGACGATTTCCACGCCGGGCAGGTCGAGGCCCTTCGCCAAAAGCGCTGCCCACTCGCCCTTCGTGAGCACGTCGGGGCCGGTGAGGTGGACGATGCCGTCGACGCCCTCGAAGGCCAGCTGGAGCGCCGAGCGCGCGAGCCAGACGGCCCAGGTCGGCATGCCGGCCTGCGCTGACGGCACCTTCAGCGGCTTGTGGGACGTCGAGGCGTCGACGACGCGGTACATGAAGTTCTTGCGGCGGGCCTCGTGGCCGAAGACGTAGCTCGTGCGCGCCACCAGCGAGCGGCCGCGCTGGGCGAGGAGCGCTTCCACGTCCCGCTTGTGCCGGGCATAGACGCTCAAGGGGCTGGTCGGTGCGTGCTCATCGTACGAGGCGGCGCGGCCGTCGAAGACGTGCTCGGTCGAGAAGAAGACGAGGCGGGTCGAGGCGGGCAGCACCTCGACGAGGTTCTTCACCGTGCCGACGTTCTCGCGCTCGCTGCGGGCGGGGTCCTGCTCGCAGCCGTCGACCCAGGGCCAGGCCGAGGCGACGACGACGAGGGCCGGGCGCTCGCGCTCGATGACCCGCCGAATCGCGGCGGGGTCGAGCAGATCCATCGCCTCGGTCGCCAGGCCCGACACCTGCCGGGCCACGCCGTGGACCGACCGTGGCGCCGCGGCGCGCATCACCTCGGTGCCCACGAGGCCCGAGGCGCCGATGACGAGGACCTCGCTCATCGATCCTTCACGGACCAGTCGTACTTGATGAAGCTGTCGTGCGGGTCGAGGCGCTCGATCTCTTTCGGGTCGTGCGGAATCGAGGCGCAGTTCGCGACGATGGCCATCGACGGGCCGACGCAGGTGAAGCCGTTCCACACGTAGGGCGGCACCTTGACGAGCACGTGGTTGTCGGTGCCCAGGTAGAACTCGTTGAACTCGCCGCGCGTCTTCGAGCCCTCACGGTCGTCGTAACAGACGAGCTTGATCATGCCGAAGGGCACCGCGTAGTTGATGATCATGCGGTGGTGCAGGTGCCAGCCCTTCACCACGCCGGGGAAGATGGTCGAGAAGTAGATCTCTCCGAAGGCCTCGAACTCGGGGTCGGTGGCCTTGAGGTGGTGCATCACCTTGCCGCGATCGTCCGCGATGACCCGGCGGGGAGAGACGACGATGCCTTCGATCATGGGCCGGCGGTTAGCAGGACCGATGACGGGCGCAACGCGTTTGTGTCACCACCGCTGCCAGGGCGGGTACCGGAAGGCCGACTTCACCGTGTTGAAGGTGTACTTGAAGAGCCCCGGCACATCGACCGATGAGCTGTCCTCTTCGTAACGCACCGGGCAGGGCACTTCGCCGACGCGGAAGCCCTGGGCGACGGCCTCCATCATGATGTCGGACGCGAAGGCGTGCGTGTCGCTGAAGCGGTCCATCGGCATCGCGCGGATGAGCGGCTTGGAGTAGCAGCGCATGCCCGAGTGCCACTCGCCGAAGGTGGTGCTGAACCACAGGTTCTCGAACAGCGTGAGCGTGCGGTTCCCGAGCCACCGGTAGAGCGGCATGCCTCCGCGCAGCGCTTCCTTGCGGGTGCGAATGCGGTTGCCCTGGATCAGGTCGTAGTGGCCGCGCGCGACGTACTGCACCATGAGGTCGGCGAGGCTCGGCTCGTACTGGTAGTCGCCGTGGATCTCGATGGCGACGTCGTGGTCCTCCTCGAGGAACACCTTGAACAGTCGCTTGAGGTTTCCGCCGTACCCCGAGTTCTTCTCGTGGGTGATGCAGCGAACCCCGAGCTCCCGGGCGACGTCAGCGGTCCGGTCTGAGCTGACGTTGTTACCGACGACGACGTAGGGTTTGAGCGAGTCGGGGATCGCCTCGAACGTCTTCGCCAGCGTCTTCTCGACGTTGTAGGCCAGCACCATCACGAAGGGCTTCATGCGGGCTGGCGCATAGCACAGCGCCGCGCGATTTCTGCTGGCTCGTCCACGAGGCGTCTGGAATACGCGCCGCGTGGCTCTTTCGCGTGAGCAGGTCGTCGAGCTGGCCCTGCGTCGGCCGTGGCTGACCACGACGGTGCTGGTCGCGCTGTCATGGCTCGTCGTCGGCCCGTGGGGCGACTACTCGCTCAATGATGACTGGACCTACGCCCACCTGGCCAAGCGCATCGCGGCCACGAACGAAGTGAAGATCGACGTGCCGATCGCGCCGAACGCGGTCGGGCAGGCGCTCCTCGGAGCTGGCTGGGTCAAGCTCTTCGGCTTCAACCACATGCACTTGCGCCTGTTGACGTTCCTGCTCTCGACCCTGGGGCTCTGGACGCTCGACCGGCTACTGTCGGTGGCGACGCGTGACTCGAGGGTGCGGCTGGCGGCGTCGCTGCTCCTCGCTTTCAACCCCATCTATTACTACTCGACGGCGAGCTTCATGAACGAGCTCTACGGGTGGATCCCGCCACTGCTCGGCGCGGCCCTGTACCTCTGGGATCGACACCGTGTGGATGCGCTGGGGGCAGAGCGGGCCGTCACCCCCTGGGTCCCCCCGGTCGCCGGGCTCATCATCGGGCTGGGGTTCTGGACACGGCAGTTCGGGGTGCTGGTGTTTCCCGCGTTGCTCGGCGCGACGCTCGTCTCGCTTGCCGTCGCCCGTCGCTGGAAGGCCATGGTGCGCACGTTGCCGTGGGCCATCCTGGGGCTGGTGCTGTTGGGTGGCGCCATCTGGGCCTACTTCGAGTGGGCAAAGGCGACCGGCAATTATCGGCCGGAGTTCGCGGTTCGAATCACCAACCTCGCGCGAATCGACGCGAACAACTGGGTCATGCAGTCCGGCTCGGTGCTGGTCTACGTCACGCTCTTCTTCCTTCCCATGTTGGTCCTGTTTCCGCTGTCGGCGATTCGGCGACTGGCCTTGCTGGGTGCGGGGCTGGTCGTGCTCGGCTTCATGGCGCGCGCCCGGTTTCAGGCGCAGGCCCCAAGCGACTTCTGGATCGGCCCCATCTGGAGTCACAAGGTCTTCCCCTGGGTCGTCAACATCATCTGGAATGCGGGCCTCGGGCCGATCACGCTCGACGACGGGTTCTTCTACGACGCTCCGAAACCCTCGTGGCCGAAGGCCGTGTGGCAGACGATCGAGCTGGTGGGAGTGCTGGGAGCCGCGCTGTGGGCCGGCGTCGGCGCGGCTGTGGTTCGTCGCCTGAAGTCAGCCCCAGGGGCGGGGGCCGAGGTCGCGCTGTTCGGGGTGCTGCTCACCGTCGGCTGTGTCCCCGCGATCATTCAGTCGCATCAGAACGAGATGGTCGACCGGTACTACCTGCCGCACCTGTTGGGCATGGCGGTGGCGGTCCCGGCGCTGCTCGGCCACGTCCGTGATGAAGCCGTCGTGTGGCCGCGATGGCGCGTTGGGCTGGCCGCGGCCCTCGGAGCGGCCCTCTGTCTGTTCTCGGTGCTCGGTGCGCACGACCAGTTCCGGTGGAACGATGCGCGCTGGGTGCTCATCGACAAGGCCATGAAGAGCGGAGGGACTCGAATCACCGTGCAGGGCGGGTACGAGCTCAACTGCTGGAATCGGGTCGAGGGGTACGCTCCCGGAGAACTGGCGTGTGAGGGCGGCTGCGGGTGCGCCTACAACGGCTTCTGCTGTATCGACGACCGGTGGCGGGTCGGCATGTCGGTGTTCCAGGGATACAGCACCGTCGAGCAGATTCAGCCGAACTACTGGATGGCCAAGGGGCCGCCGGTCATCCTCTCTCGGCGCCGCTGAGCGCGCGTTGCCGGGGTGACGCGCTTGACCCTACAAACGTGGAATGCTCCGAGGGCTCGTGTGTGGCGTGGTGGTTCTGTCGTCATCCGTCGTCTGGCCGTGTTCTGGACAGACCTGTTCAGCGCATGTCGCCCCGGTTCCACGCACCGGCGCCGTCATTCCGTGGAACACTCCGGCCATCGGTGTGCAGCGCGCCTTCTTCGGAAGCATCACCGCCGACGCTGGAACCGCGGTGTGGCCGTTGACGCCGCTCGTCGCCGAGCTGCGAACCGACGGTGGAACCGTCAGCGCGTCGTTCATCGCCTCGAACGTAGGGACCTTCATCCAGCCTCCGACCTGGGCGGTCGGCTCGAGCTGGTCCCTCGACTTCTCCGATGACGCGGGCTTCCGCGAGGGCGTGTGCGTTTCGCCTTCGACGCAGTTCACCGTGGGGCCGCCCGCGCCGATTCCAACGGTTGCCGCGACCATCACCGAGCTGGACTCCCAGTGGTCGGCGGGCGAGCCCACGCACCCATGCACCGAGTACCCGACGGTGCAGTTGGTCCGGTTCCGCATTCAGCCGACGGCCGAGATGCAGCCATGGGTCGCGCTGGCTCGCTGGGAGCTCGAAGTCGACGGCCGCAACGCCAACGCGTCGCCTTTCGGGCTGGTACCGGCTGCTGGCTACGATCCCGAAATCTCCCGGTCGTGGACGTACCGCCAGTTCAACCTCCTGCAGGTGGAGTGCGAGCCGGGGCCGTCAGCGATCGGGCCGGGTCTTCACTCGGTGAGGTTCCTCGCTCGCATCGAGGGTTTGAGCGAGCCCGTTCCCTCGAACACCCTGGTGGTCAACGTCGTGTGTACGCCCCCTGATGGGGGACCCGCAGCGCTCGACGGCGGCATGACGGTGCCGGCCGGCATGTCTCCTCGAGGCGGATGCTCGGCCGTACCCGGCGGGCTGTCTCTCATTGCACTCGTTGCGCTGAGGCGGCTGCGTCGACGAGCGCGCCAGGTTTGAGCGCCTGCCTCCCGAGGGGCATCATCGAAGCTCGAATCGAACGATCGTGTCTCGCATCGGAGAACCCGCTGCAGGCGACCCACCAATGATGTAGGCGCGATTTCCGACCGTGACGGCTGAGCGCCCGTGGTGTGGGAGCACCGGAACATTCGTGAAGACGGTCGAGGAACCCGTCAGTGGATCGTACCGCGTGACGCTCGTGAGCGGCGCGCCCATGCCCAATTGACCGCCGTAGAGCCAACCGCTCCCATTCAGAACGAAGAAGGCTGGGCCCCACGCTGGCAGTGGGAGCCCCATCGAACCAAAGCTCAGTCCACCGTCCCTCGGGTCGATGCGGATCACGTCGGTGCTGATGTTGCCTCCCAGGCAGTGGATGAGCGCGCCGTCATAGAAGCAGTCGGGCGACTCCTTCCCCGTTGGGAGGCCCGACATGAGCACGGTCATGCGATCGACGAGCGGCTCGTACTTGAGGATCTGCGACTGGCCTGCACCTCCGACGAGGAAGAAGGCGTCGCCCACGGTCGCGAGGCCCATGTTGTAGCGCCCCGATGGAATCTGGGAGTTCATCGTCGAGACTCCACCGTCGGAGGGTCGGAATCGGACGATGGAGGTCCCGCCGCCGAGGCCGCCAAAGATGAACAGGTCGCCGTTCATGACGCCTACGGAGTGTGCCCATCGGGGTGCGGGCAGCGTGAAAGGCGTCGGTGTGACGGTTTCGGTCCCTGGGTCGAAGCGCGTGATGGCATTGCTAACGACGCTGTTGGTGCTGATTCCCCCGATGACCCAGACGGACTGACCGTCGTAGGCCACTCCCGGTTCGTGGAGGGTCAGGGGAAGCCTCGCGGGCAACACCACCGCGGTTGGGCCCGCATCCAGGGCTCCGCCGCCGCCGACGTTGCCACCGCCGCCGACGTTGCCACCACCGCCGACGTTGCCACCGCCGCCGCCGACGTTGCCACCGCCGCCGACGTTGCCACCGCCGCCGACGTTGCCACCGCCGCCGCCGACGTTGCCGCCGCCGCCGACGTTGCCGCCGCCGCCGACGTTGCCGCCGCCGCCGACATTGCCGCCGCCGCCGACGTTGCCGCCGCTGCCGCCAGCTGTCCCGCCTCCGGTCGCTCCGCCATCACGCGCGCCTGGGCCGGCGACGTCAGTCCTCCCGCCGCACGCCGCGGCCAATCCCATCGCGCACACAGTGAAGAAGATTGCCCTCATGGCTGATCACACCCGTTGCGACGGAGCACGGTGACGGACGCCGCGTCGAACTCAGTCACGAGAATGTCGAGGTCGCCGTCGAGATCGAAGTCGAACATGAGCGCTCCGTAGGGGCCCTGTCCGGCGTCGACCGAGAATGGAGCCGCGAATGAGCCCTGGGACGTTGCGATGAAGACGGACGCGGCTCCGGAGCTCTGCGGAACGATCAGGTCCGGTCGCCCGTCACCGCTAAAGTCTCCGACCAGGGGAAGCATCGGGGCCGACCCCGTCGCGAGCGTGAAGCGGCCGAAGCCCCCATCCGAGAGGCGGGGGTAGACGTCGGCGGTGTTGGCGGCACGGCTGACGGCCACGATGTCGGCCCGACCATCTCCAGTGACGTCGCGGACGACCAGCGAGCGCGTCATGAGACCTGCATCCAGGGCAAGCCGCTCCTCGAAGCCTGCATCTGCCACGCCTGCCCAGACTTCAACCCGGCCCTGGCCATTGTTCGCGAGGACCAGGTCATTGATCCCATCGCCGGTCAGTTCGGCGATCTCGACATGATGAATCGCCCCTGAGGTCGAGAACGTTCGTGTCGCTGAGAACCCCTGGGCACTCCCGAAGAGAACGGTGAAGCCCCCGACGTCGAGGTTCGCCGTTACGAGGTCCGGCCACGGGTCGCCGTTCAACTGGCCGACCGCAACCCACAGCGGGCCCGGCCCAACTCCGACGGAAACGGGTGGGTCGAAGCCCGCGTCGCTGCCCTGATAGCGGATGGTGATTTCGGCATCGTCTCGATTGGTCACGATGAGGTCCGCGCGCCCATCGCGATTGAGGTCGGCGATCGCGAAGCCGTGAGGACTCGGCCCAACGGCAAATGTGCTGACCTGACCCCAGGCGCCGCCATCGAACCGATGACGCGACACGGTTCCATCGAGGTAACTGGCCACGAGGACGCCACTCCCGAAGATCGGAGCTGCCGGCAACACCGCGACGGGCTGTTGCCCCACGGCGAAGGTCAGTTGCTCGAATCGAGGCACGGCGCACAGGCCGGCATCGGCTCCAGCGTCTGGCCCTGCATCGACGCCACTGTTCGGCCCGGCGTCCACGCCTCCGTCTGGCCCCGCGTCCATGCCACCGTCGGCTCCGGCGTCCGTGCCCCCGCCGGGTCCCGCGTCCATCCCACCGTCGATGCCCCCGTCCATGCGCCCGTCGGGTCCCCCGTCTGGCCCGGCCTCAACTCCTCCGTCGAAGCCGGCGTCTCGGCCGCCGTCGATGCCGGCATCCAAACCGGCATCGCTCCGGGCCTCTCCTTCGCCACCATCTCCCGCGTCGCGACCGGAGCCAGCATCCGTGGCAACTCTCACGCAGAGTTGGGTCGGCTCATCGCACACCGTCCCCGCGCGGCACCCATCGGAGCAGCGCAGGGGCTGCTCGTTCGCGCAGCTCGAGAGCCCCGACCAGAGAAGCAATACGGCGAAGGAAGAAAGAATCTGCTTTTGCATGCGCCCCACCAACGCTCGTCGATGACGGTACCTTCTATCGCAGGTTCGAGGGGTGGTACGACCTCGTCATGCGCGTGTCGCTGCTGGTGGGGGCAGTCGTCGTTCTTGTGAGCCGAACCGCACTGCCGTGCGCGGGATCGACGTGCTTCGACTTCTTTCAGGGGGTGCCGCGATCAGGCTTCACCATCCCCGTCAACGCCCCGGCCATCGGCGTTCAACGCGCATTGTTCGCGACGCGAAGCCCAGACGGAGGGACCTTCGTACTCCCGTCGACCTCACAACGGCCCCAGGTCAGACAGGTCTTTCGCCAAGACGGGGGCGTCGTGCTCGGGGGCGCCCTTGCGTTGCCCGACGTGAACTCGAACGTGGGCGTCTTCGTGGGAGTGCCGGCGTGGCAGGTCGGTTCGACCTGGCGAATCGAGTATTCCGAGCCCGGAACGCTGGGCGCCACCACATGCCAGGCTGACAGCGAGTTCATCATCGGGCCAGCCGCGCCCCTGCCGACGGCGTCTTCGATGGTGACCGAGCTCGACTCGGAGTGGGTTCCATCGAGTCGGACGTCCTGTGGGGGCTTTCCTGAAGCCCAGTTGGTTCGATTCCGTCTCAGGCCAACCGCCGAGATGATGCCCTGGTTGCCTTTGGCCAGGTGGGAGCTCGAGGTCGATGGCCGCAACGTGAGTGCCGCTCCCTTCAGCGACGTCCCAGACGCGGGCCTCATGTCTGGGGCCTTCCTTGGCCAGGCCTACCTGCCCCTCAACGTCCTTCGGGTGGAATGCAACCCGACGACCCCCAACAGCATCGGCCCGGGTCGCCACGCCGTCCGTTTTCTGGCCCTGATTGAAGGCATCGCGTCGCCCATTCCATCGAACACGGTGATGGTGCAGGTGGCGTGTACGCCTTCAGACGGCGGCCGCCCCGACGCGGGTCTGCCCGACGCGAGTTTCTGGCCGATCGACGACGGCGGCTTTTCGGTCCCTCCAGACGCGAGCACGCCGTGGGATGGCGGCGGTGGCTCCCAGCCCGACGCGAGCGTGTTGCCTCCGTGGGATGGGGGTGGAGGTGGTGCGGCGCTCGATGCCGGCCAGGTCGGTGGGCTCGATGCTGGAGCGCCGGGAACGGACGCCGGAACCCAACCCCCGCCCGTCGTTCTCGATGGCGGTGCCTCGATGGTATCGGGCCCGCTGCCGCCCGGTGGCTGCACCTCGGCGCCCATCGCCATCGCTCCGGGGCTGCTGTTGGCCCTGTGGCTGCGGTGGCGACGGCGCGCTGACGGCTGAGCGTTCAGCGGCCGTCGGTCCGGGCCACGACCGTGAGCGCGGCGGCCTTGTTCTGCCTGGCCGCGAGAAACTCGACTGGAAGCGACGCCGCGAAGAGCGGCGCCGAGCCAGCCACCGACGCGACGAAGTGAGCGGCCTTCGCGGTCGTCGACATGCTGCTCAGGGCACCGCGGTCCTTCACCCATTCGTAGAGGAAGTTCGGGTGGGGCAGCACCTGGTTGAGCGCGCTCTGAATCCACCCGCTGGTGCCGTACTCGGGCAGGAAGGGCACGTTCTTCGTCACCCGAAAGCCCGCCCGCGAGAGGCACGTCTCGAGCGTGTCCGGCTCGAACTGCAGGAGGTGACGGGGCGGGTCGAGGTGGAACCAGCCTCCCTTGAAGACGGCGCTCTGCCAGCTCGAGAAGTTGGGTACTGACACCACCAGCACCCCGTCGGGCCTCAGCAGGCTGCGCAGCTCCTCGAGGAGGGGCACGGGCTGCTCGAGATGCTCGAGGACGTGCCACATGGTGATGACGTCGAACGTCCCCAGCGAGTCCCTCACCGAGGCCAGCGGCGCCCGCACCAGCTTGAGGTTCTTCTCCTCGAGCGTCGTCCCGAGGCTGTACGGCTCGAGGCCCACGGTGTCGAAGCCCCGGTTGGCCATGAAGCGGGCGAAGCCTCCGGCGCCCGCCCCGTAGTCCAGCAGCCGGCCAGTGGGTTTTACGGCTTCGATGAGGCGCGCGCGCTGCAGGGTGAAGAGCGACAGCGCTTGCCGCGCCGAACGCTGCGCGGCCGTGTCGGACTGCTCGAAGGGCGGGTAGAGCTGCGAGGGAGGCGGCGCCGTGCGGGCATCGGTGAAGGCCAGCCGGCAGTTCGAGCAACGCACGATGTCGTAGCCCTGCCGTGAGGGAAACACGGGCGAAGTCTGTTCGCCGCCGCACAGCGGGCACGTCAAGCGGGCGTCAGTCATGGTGGCGGAGGGGCTCGATGGTGGAGTGCTTCGGGTCGCCCACGAACAGCGGCAGCCCGATGGTGTCCTTGTAGACACGGGCCAGGTAGATGCCGAGGGTGCCGAAGGCGAGGGCGAACCAGCCCAGGTGTAGCGCCAGCCCTGCCGCCAGCGCGCGCAGCAGCCACTCTGTCGAGAGGGGCGCGGCGAGGAACGCGACGGCGGCGCCGCCGTCGAGAAGGAACAACGCCACGCCGACGTACGCCAGCACCCGGAGCGGCATCGTGGACGACGAGAGGATGCCGGCGATGCCGAAGCGAATCGCGCTGACGAGGTTGTAGTGCGTCTCGCCGATGATGCGCTTCTCGCGCTTGTACGGAATGCCCTCGCGCTTGAAGCCGACGTACCCCACCTGCCCGCGCACGAAGGGGAAGGTGCTGCGCGTCGAGAGCACGTGCTCCTTCACCTTGCGGTCGATGAGGAAGAACTCGGCCATGTCGAGCACGATGTCGTGGTCCGACACGCGCTTCGTCACCCGGTAGAAGAGCTTGCGCGCCAGGTGCATGAGGAAGAACTCCTCACGCCGCGCCCGAATGCCGTACGCGATGTCTGCGCCGGCCAGCCAGCGCTCGACGAGCTGCGGAATCAGCTCGGGCGGGTCTTCACAGTCGACGTCGATGTTCACGCTGGCGTCACCCGCTGCGTGGCGCATGCCGGCCGTGATCGACGCCTGGTAGCCGAAGTTGCGGCTCATCGTCAGCAGGTCGACCCGCGGGTCCTTCTCGCGCAGCTTCATGACCGCCGCTTCGGTGCCGTCCGTCGAGCAGTTGTTGACGAACAGCACCTGGTACCGAACGCGGTCCTCCGTGGGCGCCAGCGCCTTCGCCAGCCGCTCGTAGAACAGCGGCACCGCCTGCTCCTCGTTGAACACGGGGCAGACGATGGTGACGAGCTTGCGGGAGGGCGCTTCGGAGTCCATGGCGGGCCGTCGGTGGCCGGCGGCTTCTACAGGGCCTCGACGCCGTGGCAAAGGCCGACGGTCACCGGGGCCACTCGACGAGGACGAAGCCCTTCACGGAGGCGAGCGGCCGGGCGCCGGCCTGCTGAAGCGCTGGTGCCGCGGCCGCCGCCACGATGCTGAAGCGCGCGTTCACCGCCTTGATGCGCTCGGCCAGCGTCGGAATGCCGAGGCTCGTCTGGACGTAGACGAGCCGATTGCGCAGGTCAGTCGTGAACAGCTCTCCCGGGAAGTCGAGGTACTCGTCGAAGGTGACGATGTCTCCAGGCTGCATCACGCGGTCTCGCACCTCGAGCACCTGCTGCGGCCAGTTCCACGACACCACCTGCTGGGTCGCCCGCTCCGCGGCGGAGCGCCGAGGTTGGTCCCAGAACTGCGCTGGCCAGCCGTACTGCGGATCGGTGATGAGCTTGTTGACCACGATTCGCGTCTGCGCCCCGACCAGCACGACGAGCGCGAGGCTGAGGGCCAGCTTGACCAGCCGGTGCTTCAGGGTGACGCCGACCAACGCGATAGCCACCAGCCCGGCGACCGACGCCGACATGGAGTACCTCGGCCAGTACGCCGAAGGCACCGAGATGGCCGCCGCAAACAGGAAGAGCAGGGCGAGGGGCTGAAAGCGTCGCTCGCGGTCCTTCAGGGCGACCAGCGCCACGACCAGGCATGGCAGCGCGAGGAAGGTGAATGGGAGCCCGAAGTACCCGTCACGCACATCCGGGTAATAGACCTGCAGGTCCCACTTGAAGAGCTGCTCGAGGAAGACTCGGCCCTCGCCTGGAATGCCGAAGAACGAAGCCCGGCCTCCGGGCGGGCCCCCATACTGCACCGACGGGTCGTTCTCCCAGGGGAGCTCACCCAGGCCCGGGACGGTCAGCTTGAAGGGCCAGACCGGGTTGCCGCGAACCAGCGCGTTCTGCACGTACTTGTGGGCGCCAAGGAGCGGAATCACCGCCGCCAGGCCGACCGAGCGAGGCAACAGGCGGCAACGATTCGTCGAGGCCCTGAGTTGACGGAGCACCTGCAGGGCGAGGAGCGGTCCGAAGAAGCCGAGGTGGAACATGCCCGTGTGCTTCGTGCCCAGGTAGA
>JANRKQ010000007.1:0-59869 GCA_033763395.1 Myxococcaceae bacterium | reverse complement strand
TACTGCGCGCCCGAGCCGGCGCGGTCGACGACGTGCCGGTTCTCGAAGTACTCGACGAGCGCGGGCCGCACGGTGCAGTTCACGGGCAGCGGGCTGGGCGAGACGGCGGCCAAGCGCGCGGCGGTGGCGGCGTGTCTCGCGAGTGGCAACTGGCGCGGCTGGTTCTGCACGAGCGGGACGTTGTCGTGCAGCCCGTGAGGGTTGCCGTCAGTTCCACCGCCCCAGGCAGCGCAGTCGACCCACCCGTCTTCCGTTCTCGCGGCCATGCGCTCGTTGCTCGTTCTGCCGCTCCTCGTCTCTTCCGTCGCGTCCGCCGCACCCACGACCGAGCGGCGAGAGGTCGCAGCCTTCCACGCGGTGGACCTGTCGAGCGGACTCGAGGTCTCGATTGGCCCGGGCGCTCCGTCGCTGGTCCTGGAGGGCGACGCAGAGGCGCTTTGGTCGGTCACGACGACTGTCACCGGCGGGACGCTCTCGGTGCAGCGAAAGGGCCAGGGCTTCCCGTGGAAACGAACGAAGCCCGTCACCGTGCGCCTCACCACGCCGGCCCTCTCGGAGCTGAGCGCCTCGGGCGGCTGTGACATCACGCTCGCGCCGTTCCCGAACCGTACCCTGACGCTGAAGCTGTCGGGCGGTGTCACCCTCGAGGCGAAGGGGCTCGAGCTCGACCAACTCACGGTCGAAGCCTCAGGTGGCGTCGAGGCTACACTCGCCGGCCAGTGTCGGGAGGCGAGCGTCGACCTCTCCGGCGGCGTCGTGCTCGACGCCAGGGCGCTCACCGTCACGAGCGCCGCGGTGCAGGCGAGCGGCGGCTGTCAGGTGGCGCTGACCGTCCTTGAAACGGTGGGTGGGGACGCGAACGGCGGCGTCGACCTCGTGGTGCACGGTCACCCCCGGTCGGTGAAGGTGAAGACGTCGGGCGCCGCGACGGTCAGCGCACCCTGAGCGCGCGGAGCCTCAGCCCGAGGGTGTTCTGCGGGTGACGTTGACCGTCCAGATCACCACGTCCTGGGCGCAGTCGACGCAGGTTCGCGGTTCTGCGCTGCAGGTCAGGCCGTGCGGACCAGCGCAACGAAACGGAAGCTGGTACCTCACTCTGACCTGGAGCCTCCCGGCCGTGACGGGTGCTGGAATGACAAGCCGCTCGCCCCACGGGAGCTTCCGCGTCTCGACGACCGAGAGCACCTCGCCGTCGACCGCGAACTGCCGCAGCTCGACGTCGACGATGTGAGCGCGGGGCACGAGTTGCGCTCCCCAGGTATCGTCGTCACCGATGAACACCGTCGAGTTCGCCGCGACTGGTTCCCCATTGGCCCGCCTCACCTCGAGTCGTCGGTCCACGAAGGCGTCCGAGACCTGAACGACGAACTCGCCCGTTTCGTCCCTCACGCGAAGCTCGAGCTCGGCGGCCTCGGTGGGTGCTCGACCACTCCACCTCGGACGTCGGCAGTCCCACGGCTCGAGACCTGCGAGGGCTCGCCCGAGCGCCGCTGGGCCTCCGCGTTCGCGTTGCTCCATCGGGACCCCGTTGAGCGTCGCCTGTGCAGCGAGGGCGCTGCACGAGAGCGACAGGCCGACGCTGGCTCCGTCGCGGTGCAGGACCGCGTGTGCATTCGGAACTCCCGCGAGAGAGCGAGGGACGCAGCCGGACGACACGAGCATCAGGGCCAGCGTCCAGCGCATGATGGCCACACCCTCCAGGCCCGGCCAACTGCCGCGGCAAAGAGACGTGTACGCCGCGGGTCGGCGTGAAGTCCACGAGGGTGCTTTCACGACAGCGCCGGGAACTTTCGACGGCAGCGTGGTGTTGTCCCGCCATGCGGCGCCTGCTGCCCTTCGGCGTTCTCGGCCTCGTGGCGCTGCTCGCGCTCGCTGGCGTCGTCACCACGAGGACCCTCGTTCGCGACGCCACGCCGTACCCGTGCATCTCGACTTCCAGCAATGGCTGGTTGACCGCGGTGAGCGCAGGCTTGCTGCTCCGGCTGGAGTGGAGCGAGTCGAGCGGGCAGCTGTCCATCGGCAGGGAGCACGCGCCGGTGCGGTGGCAGGAGGTTGGCTCCGAGGCCGCGCGGCAGACGGCGAACCACGTGCTTCAGCCGCTAAGCGGGAGCGGCAGGGCCGTGAGCGCTGGCGAGGTGTCGCTGTACGTCGGCTGTGACGGGAGCGGTCACTTCTGGAGGGGCGGCAACGCCGACCTCGTCCCCTGGCGTGAGTGTGTCTGGCCCGGCCCCGAGCGGCGCGTCGACTGTCTCAAGCGCGCCATCGCGAGCCGGCGCAGCGCCGACGGCATCGCGGGCGGCCTCGTCGAGCGCATCTCGTCGCTCGCCACCGCGAACGGCGTGATTCCCTGACGCGCTTCACTCGTACGTCATCACGTCGTCGACGATGACGAACGGCGTGCCGGCCGCGACCTTGACGCCGTTCGTGTCCACCTGCGGCGTCGACGACACGCCCCAGAGGTCGACGGCCTCGTCGGTGTCGATGTTGCCGGCACAGAGGGCCGTGTAGCCGGTGCTCGAGACCTCTGCGCGGCTCAGGTCGGCGCGCTCCAGTCGGGGCGGGCCCCACTTCGTCGACGGCTCGAGGCGCGCTCCAGGCTCGCTCCCGAGCACGTACCCGTAGCGGTTGTCGGTCGGCGCCGACACGCCCAGCGCGTCGAACGACGTGGCGAAGACGCCTTTGTCGAGCCGGTACGCCTCTTGCGCCACGGCCACCGCCTTGAGCGTCGCCTTGCACTCGGCCTGCTTCGCGCGGACCTTGAAGCGGATGAAGTTGGGAATCGCGATGGCCGCGACGATGCCCAGCACGGCGACCACCACCGGCACACCCGCGAGCAGAATGACGACCCACGCCACGGCCGGGAGCCCACCCTTCGCCGAGGGCGCGTTCGGTCCACGCGGCGCCACGCTCGGGTCGTGAAACGACTTGCCGCACGCCGAGCAGGTGACGACCGCGCCCGACCCTGCGACTGGCTGCAGCGGCGCGCCACAGAACAGACAGAACTTTGCCATGTCGTTTCCCCTCAATCGATTCGGACGAGCCGCAGGTTCCAGAAGCCCGGGCCGCAGCTCTCGGTCCACGCCATGAAGAAGCCCGAGTCTTCCGTCAGCGCGAGCTCCGGGTTGGCGGGCGTGCAGCCGATGGACTGGAACGACTGGTTGCCATTGACGCCATCGACGAGCGACCACGCCGTGCCCACGGCCAGCCGCCGCCAGAGGAAGAGCTCTCCGCTCGACACGGCGGCCAGGTAGAAGTGTTGGCCAGCCGGAGACACCGCCAGGTCGAAGCTCGGTGTGGGCGGCAGCACCGGCAGCGGCACCGAACCGAAGGTGGTGCCGACGGTCTGCGCGTCGATGCGGAGCACGGGGCTCCCCGCCGTGTCGGGGTTCGACGCCACCCACTGAACGCCCGGGGTGGCTCCACTGACGACGAAGCGCATCGCCTTGGGCACCGAGCCCATGGGAAAGGTGATGGTCGAGTTGCTGAAGGCCCACGGAGTGCCGATTCCAGTGGAGCGAGCGATGACCAGCGTCCGCGGCGCCTCTTCGAAGAAGGCGATGGCGCGGACGCCGAGCTGGTTGAAGCCCACGGCGCGCACGAGGCCTGGCTGCAGCGACAGCATGCGGAAGTCCTCTGCCGGGGCTCCCGTCGCGACGTCGGGCCAGCCAGAGGGCTCCTGGAACCGGGCGACACGCACGCCCTGGGCCACCGTCGGCGCGATGGTGAAGAGCGAGGCCCCGTCGGTGAAGACCGGCCCAGGGAGCGACGTCGTCCACGCTCCGGTGGGCGGCGGGGTGCCCTGTTGCTGGTGCCGCACCCAGCGTGGGCTCGCCGCGGCGAGGTCGGTGCTGAAGAGCGCTCCATCGGTGACGGTGCCCGACCAATTCCCGGTGTTGGTATCGAGCGCCGCCCAGGCCGTGCTGCCCACCGTGAGGAGCCGGCGCGAGAAGACAGAGCCAGCGAGCCCCGTGACGGTGGGCGCGCTCGTGTCGATTTGTGGGGCGAGGGGCTGCGACACCGGCATCGGACGCATCAGCACAACCTGGTTCGCCGAGTCATCGACGCGCGCAGCGACCACCAGCGTGGGGACCGCTGGCCCGAGGGGACGCGCCGGCACCACCGTGGCGCCGACCCGCGGTGCGTTCGGCGTCGTGCTGAGGGTCGGCCCCGTAACCGCCGTGACGACGGGCTGCCGCGTGGAGAACTGCACCGACTGGGCGGGCGTCGTGTTGCCTCGCGAGTCCGTCACCGCTGAGACGGACACCTCGCCCGGCACGTTGGCGGCGAGCGGCTCTCGGGGAATGACTCGGAACCTCCGGGGCGTCTCCTGGACCGTCGTCGTCGCGACGTTCACGGACGCAGAGCTCATCGTGAAGACCGGGTTCACCGCCGGCGGCTCATTAAAATCGACGACGACGGAGCGGAAGCGGCTGAGCTGCACCGCGGGGCCGACCGAGAAGTTCGCGCGTGGGCCCGAGCGGTCGATGATTTCGACGCTCGTCTCGGCAGCAGTGCGCTGGCAGGCCGGCGATGAGGCGGTGCAGTTGGGCGGTTGCCGGACCTCCATCTGGAAGCGCCGCACCTCGTTCCCGCCGACCGCTTCGGGCGCGAGGAACGTCGGCGTGAGGGTGTCGGCTCCGGTGAGCGCCACCGGCGGTGACCCGGGCGGCACTTCGGTCCACGCCACGCTGAAGGGAGCGCTCCCCAGCACGCTGCCCGAGAGCGTGACGAGCGCGCCTGCGTCGACGACCTGGTTGGGTCCCGCGTCGACTTGCACCCCAGCGTCGCCAGCGGCCGCGAAGTCAATCGTCGAGGTGACCCGCGCGCTCACCAACCCGAAGCTGTTCTCGACCTCACAGGCCACCACGACGGGGCCGGGCGCCAGCGCTGTCACCGTCACCTGCGTTCCGCCGAAGGCCAGCGTGGCGAGGCCCGAGATGACGAAGAAGCGGTGGGTGAGCGGCAGGCCGCCCGGGTCCACGCTCCCCGCGCTCGAGAGCACGACGGAGCCGCCCGCCTGAGCCGTGGCTGGCGTGAGGGCCGCGATGGGGCGATAGGCCGCGCGCACCTCGGCTTCGACCGGCGCCGATGACTGGCCCCGCGTGTCCGTTACCTGGAGCCTGATTCGGTACGTCCTCACCGAGACGCCGGCCGCG
The DNA here is from genome assembly GCA_033763395.1 of Myxococcaceae bacterium. Classification (GTDB taxonomy): domain Bacteria; phylum Myxococcota; class Myxococcia; order Myxococcales; family Myxococcaceae; genus Xiheimicrobium. The sequence continues at coordinate 54,713 of JANRKQ010000007.1, read as the reverse complement.
AACGTGAACTCGGCCCGCGAGGCGAACTCGTTCGTCATCGTCCAGTAGAGCCCGTCACCGACGTTGAGCGACTCCCACTGGTAGCGAAGCGGCGCGGCGCCGGTCGACAGGTCGCCGTTCACCACGAACGAGACGATGCCGCCGTCGAGCGCCGTATCGATGACGACCGGAACGACGGCGGGTGAAATGCGCGCCACGGGCCCGGCGTCGATGGCTCCAGCATCGCCCGGGACTCCGGCATCGCCTGTTCCAGCATCGCCTGTTCCGCCATCGGTGGCTCCGCCGTCGCCCGTGCCCGCGTCTGCGGTCTGCGTGCCCCCGTCGAGGCCGGGGAGCGGGGCGAAGTCCGGGGGCGTCGAGAGCCCTTCACTCAGCACGAGCTCACCCACGTTCGTCGTGCCCTCGGCCACGAGGACGTTGCGAAGGAGCGCCGTCACCCGCCCGGGCCGCCTGGCTGCGACGTCCCACGGGCCCGCCATGAGCGCCTCGAACGCAAAGGCGCCGTCAGCCTCGACCATCACCTCGCGAGCGACGACGCCCTGACGCGCCAGAGACACCACGGCGTCGGTGGCCGGACCGCCCTCGGCGAGCACGACGCGCCCGGTGATGGTGCCGCTCGTCGTCCCCGTGCTGCGCTCGAGCCGCACCTGCTGGAGCCGCACCTCTTCTCCTGCGCGCGCCGAGGTCTCGACGACCACGAGGCCGTAACCCTCGCGGAAGAACGCGACGGTGAGCGGCCCCTCGGGCAGGTCGGGCAGAAGGTAGCTGCCGTCGTCCGAGGTGGTCGTCGCATAGGGGCCCTCGGGGACCAGCACGCTCGTCCCTCCGTGCCCGCCGCGCGTGGCCACGTCGCCGCGCAGCACCGTGCCCACCGCGCTGGCGTTGAGCCCGAGCGTCACCTGGCCGAGCGACACATCTCGACCGGGCCCCGCCTTGAGGCCGTCGAGGGCGAGCACGCGCTGGCGGTCAGGGCGGCCATCGGCGTCGAGGTCGAGCGTCATGAGCAGCTCTCCCGACGTCTGGCGAATCGGCTCGAGGACGAACAGGCCGTCGGCGTTCGTGGTGGTGGAGAGGCTCGTCCTTCGGAGCGAGACCTTCGCGCCCGCGGCCTGCACCGGCGTCGCCCGGCCCGGCCGGTAGTAGACGAGCGTGCCCTGCAGTGACCCCGGTCCCGGCGGCCCTGGCAGAGTGACGTCGATGCACGCCGAGGCCGTGAGCAGCAGGGGAACGAGAAAGCGCATGGAGCGCCGAGGCTAGTCCAGGGCGCGCGCGGGGAATCGATCAACGCCCGCTCCACGTCATGCGCAGCCCAGGCCGGTGATGAAGTGCGCGTGGCACGTCCGCAGCCGGTGCCCCACCTCGTGCACGCCAAGGAGCGTGGTGGCCGGGTGCACAGGGCGACGGGCGAGGAGCTTGCCAGGCCCTCCTTGCTCCCGGGTTGTTCTTGCAACCCCGCTACGGGTGGCCTTGACAGGACCGGAGCTGATCCGTAAGCGGCCCCTCGATGCCTGCGGTCCGACTCCATCGCTCCTGGCGCGCGCTCACCGCGATGACGGTGGTGGCGCTGCAGGCGTGGCTGCTCGTGCACCTCGGCGTGGTGACCCACACCGTCGGCGCCGATGGCGAGCTGGTCGAGCTCCATGGGGACTCGCCGGTGCACGAGCACGAAGGGCCGAGCCTCTGTGCCGGTGGGGCCCCTGAGGCGAGCTGGTACGACGCCGGCCCGTGTGAAGGGCCGCTGGAGTTCGTCACGGGCGACGACTCGGCCCTGTCGTCCGCTCCACGCAACACGGGCGGAGCGGTCGCGCCTCCACCAACCCGCCTTCTGAGCCGCGCGTGGCGGCTCTGGCGGCTCGCACCGAAGGCCTCTCCTCCCGCGGCGTAGACGAACGCGTCCACTGCTGGGGGTTCGTGCCCGGCGCCTGGTTCCTCTCGTCACCCGTGGTGTCATGTCTGCTCGTTGGTCCGCCTGCTTCGCCTGTGGCGTCTTCGCCGTCGCGCTCGTCGCGAGGCTGGCGCACGCCGGTGAGGTGCTCCCGCCCGAGGTGCTGACGCGGACCGAGGCCGTGGTGCCCGTCGGTGCGCCGCCCCCGACGCAGGACCACGTGCTGCTCGAGTTCACGGTCACCGAGCAGGGGCGCGCCGAAGACCTCGTCGTGCTCGAGTCGGCCGGCCCCGCCTGGGACGCCGCCGCGAAGGACGCGCTGTCGAAGTGGACCTTCAAGCCCGCGCTCCACGAGGGCGCCGCCGTGCCGGCGCGCACCCGCCTCTCGTTCGCCATGCCGAGGCCGCTCGCGCCCGACGGCGGGCTCGATGGCGGCGTCACGGACGTGGACGGCGGCGTCGGAGACGAGCCCGGCCACCCACCCCACGCGAGCGAGGTGTTCGACGACGCCCTCGACGGTGGCCACGGCGAGCACGTGATGTCGACCGTCATCACCGGACGGCTGGAGCCGAAGTCGCGCGGCGCGAGCGACCTCCGCATCGAGGTGGGCCAGCTGCGCCTGGTGCCCCGGCAGACGGCCGGCGAGCTGCTCAAGCTGGCGCCCGGCATCCTCCTCACCAACGAGGGCGGCGACGGGCACCCGGAGCGCATCTTCCTGCGCGGCTTCGACGCTCGCGAAGGGCAGGACCTCGAGCTGTCCGTCGACGGCGTGCCGGTGAACGACGTCGGCAACCTGCACGGCAACGGCTACGCCGACCTGAACTTCATCATCCCCGAGCTCATCGAGAACCTGCGCGTCATCGAGGGCCCGTTCGACCCGCGGCAGGGCAACTTCGCGGTGGCCGGCAGCGCGGCCTACGAGCTCGGCCTCAAGCAGCGCGGGCTCACGGTGAAGGGCACATATGGCTCCTTCGACACCCAGCGCGTGGTGCTGCTGTGGGGGCCGCAGGCGGCGTCGACGCGCACGTTCGGCGGCGTGTCGCTCCAGCGCAGCGCTGGCTTCGGGCAGAACCGCTCGGCCCACAGCGCGCGCGCGGCGGCGGGCTACGAAGGGCGGCTCTCCGAGACGACGAGCCTCCGCGTGCAGGCCATCGGCTACGCGGCGGGCTTCCGCTCGGCGGGCGTGGTGCGCGAGGACGACCTGCAGGCCGGCCGCCTCGGCTTCTTCGACACCTACGACCCGCGGCAGGGCGGAGACGCCACCCGCGCGAGCCTCTCGGGCGACGTGCACTACCACCTGGGCGGCTTCACCGCGCACCAGCAGGCGGCCGTCGTCTTCCGCTCGAGCCGTATTCGCGAGAACTTCACCGGCTTCTTGAGCGACGTGCAGCTCGCCCGGCAGGCCCCCCACGGGCAGCGCGGCGACCTCATCGACCGCGACAGCGAGGCCGTCACGCTGGCGGCGAGCGGGTACGGGAAGCTGCGGGGCACGCTGCTGTCGCGCGCGCAGGAGCTCGAGCTCGGCTACTTCGCCCGCTACGACATCACCTCGGGGCAGCAGCAGCGCATCCTCTCGGGGGCCGACGTCAACACGCCCTACGGAAAGGACTACGACCTCACCTCGCGCCTGTCGGACATCGGGCTCTACGCCGACGCGAACCTCTCGTTCACCCCGTGGCTGTCGCTGCGCGGTGGCGTTCGCGCGGACCTCTTGACGTTCCTCGTCAACAACGCCTGCGCGGTGGGAGACGTGCGGCGCCCCTCGGCGATGAACCCACCCGGCGACGCGAGTTGCCTGTCGCAGCGTGACTTCGGCCAGTACCGTGAGCCCACGGAGCGCTCGTCGGCCTTTGGCGTGGCGCTCATGCCGCGCGCGACGCTGCTCGTCGGGCCCTTCAAGGGCGTCACCCTCACCGGCAGCTTCGGCGACGGCGTGCGCAGCATCGACCCGCAGTTCGTCACCGAGAGCCGCGAGACCCCCTTTGCGTCGATTCGCGCGTGGGAGGGCGGGGTGGTGTACGGCTCGAAGTTCTTCGCCGACACGCTCGACGTCTCGGCCCGCGCGGTGGTGTTCGGCACTCGCGTCGACAAAGACCTCATCTTCAACGAGCAGGAGGGCCGCAACCTCATCGGCGGCGCCACCTCACGGCTCGGCGGCCTCGTGCAGGCGCGCGCCCGCGGCGGCTTCTTCGACGTGCAGGGCCACGGCACCTTCGTGCGCTCGCAGTTCGACGACACCGGCCTGCTCGTGCCGTACGTGCCCGACCTCGTGCTGCGGCTCGACGGCTCGGTCTTCCGCGCCCTGCCGTGGATGCTCTTCGGCGCTCCCGTCGAGGCGCGGGCGGGCGTGGGCGTGACGTACGTGGGCCGGCGCGCGTTGCCCTTCGGCCAGCGCAGCGACGTCATCTTCGTCACCGACGCGAACGTCGAGGCCTCGTGGCGCGGCGTCACCGTCGGCGTGTCGGCGCTCAACCTCTTCGACACGCGCTACCGGCTGTCCGAGTTCAACTTCGCCTCGGACTTCCGCACCACGCCGCCGTACCCGACGCTGGTACCCGTTCGGCACTTCACCGCGGGCGCGCCGCGCACGGTGCTGGTGACGGTGGCGTTCAACCTGGGGGGCACGCCATGAGCGCTCCGTTCTCGGGCCAGCCGGTCGGAGGCCGTCCCGATGAAGGCCCCACAGGCGGCTTGACTCGACTGGTGCACGGGGTGCTCTTGGCAGTGCTGCTCACGGGCTGCCTCGACACCACCGGCAACCGGCTCGTCACCTTCAAGGCGCAGGCGAGCGCGGCCCCCGACGTCGGCGCGGTCGCCGGGCAGCCGCTGCGCTTCTCGACCTCGCGCGGGTTCGACGTCACCCTCACCACCGCGCGCGTCTACGTGGGCGCGGTGTACTTCAGCACCGTGGCGCCGATGACGGCCTCGGGCTCGCAAGAGGCGCCGTGCGTGGCGCCGGGCCTCACCACCGGAGAGGTGCGCGGCGGCCAGGAGTTCGACGCCCTCGACCCCACGCCCCAGCCCTTCCCCGTCGATGGCGTCGGGAGCGACCTGCCGACGCGCTCGGCCGCGCTCTGGCTCACCGCTGGGGACGTCAACGCGGATGACGAGCGCACCGTGGTGCTGCGGGTCGCTGGAGAGGCCACGCGCGGCGCGACGACGTGGCCCTTCGAGGGCGCCTTCCGCATCGGCAACAACCGCATCACCCCGCCGCGCAACCCGGCGCTGCCGTCGTCGAACCCCATCTGTGAGCAGCGCATCGTGACGCCCATCGCCTTCGACGCCACCCTCGGTGAAGGCAACACGGTGTGGCTGCAGCTCGACCCGCGCGCCTTCTTCACGTCGGTCAACTTCGCCACCCTCGAGCAGGTGTCGATGACGCCGCCGCTCTTCCGCTTCCGCGACGAGACGGCCACCGCTGAGCAGGCCGACACCTCGCTCTTCAACGCCCTGCGCGCCACCGCGGGGCCCTATCGCTTCGAGCTCCTGCCGTAGCCGGACCGCAGCACTGCACCTGGGACCCACGCACCACGAAACGAAACGAGGAAGACATGTCGAACCTGAATCGCCTTCGCGCCGCCGCGGCGGCGCTCTCGATGGCAGGCCTGCTGGTGGCCTGCGGACAACCGATGCCCACGCCCGACGCTGGCTCCACCGGTGGCGGCAGCGCAGGTGGCACCACGGGCGGCGGTACGGCCGGCGGCGCCGGTGGTGGGATGGGTGGCGGAATGGCTGGTGGCACCGCGAACGACGCGGGCACCGTCACCTTCCGTACCTTCACCGCGCCGTCGACGACGCCGGTGAACGGCTCGTTCCTCTTCACCATCACCGCCGAGGAGTCCGCGAGCGAGGGCTTCGGCTTCCCCCCGCCGGCCGGCTCGACCGAGCCCTTCTTCATCGACGGCTGGGAGGTGAAGTACGACCACCTCCTCACGACGGTCGACAACGTCACCCTGTCGTCGAACCCCGACATGAACCCGAACGACCCGGCCATGACGGGCCCCGTGGTGGCGCGCGCCAACGGGCCGTGGGCCATCGACCTCGCCAAGGAAGGCCCGCTCACCGCCAAGGAGATGGAGGGCAAGGCGTTTCCGCTCGTGCGCCTCACCAACCAGAGCGCGGTGACGGGGACTCCGGCGTTCTCGACGACGGCGAAGTACGCCTTCGGGTTCGACCTCGTGGCCGCTGACGCCAACCCCATCGACGTCAACCTCGACGCCGACGCGAAGGCCGCCTACCAGGTGATGCGGAACAACGGCTGGTCGTACTGGATCAAGGGCACCGCGACGTACCGCGGCACCATGGGCACGCCGGCCTGCCGCAGCACCAACATGATGTACGACTACGCGCGCATTCCGAAGGTGGTGAACTTCACCTTCGGCTGGCGCGTGCCCACCTCGTACAAGAACTGTCTCAACCAGGAGCTGATGCCCATGGACAGCCGCGGCGTCCAGCTGGGCGCGAACGGGGCCGAGGCGGTGGCGCAGATGACGCTGCACAACGACCACCCCTTCTGGGACGCGCTCGAGGAAGACGCGCCGCTGCGCTTCGACGCCATCGCGGCGCGCAAGTCGGTGGCCGCGGGCATGACGGCGCCGGCGATGGTGTCGGTGACGAACGCCGACCTGCAGGGCGTGGACTTCGAGGCGCTCGCCGACGCGCAGGGCACGCGGCTGCCGATTCGGTACTGCGGCGCCACCAGCGCCACCGAGCGCACGATGGGCAACCTCGCGTACGACCCCAAGGGCGTGCCGGTGAACGCCATGGGCAGCGCGATGGGCCTGAAGGACCTGTACGACTACATGGCCTACAACCTCTCGACGTTCGGCCACCTGAACGCCGGTGAGGGCCTGTGCGTCGCGCAGCGCCAGTACCCCTCGCCTCCGTAACGGTGGGCTGGAGGAGGCCGGCCTGTCGGCGTGCCGGCCTCCTCAACTCCATCTGAGATAACGTGTCGTGTCTGTGAGGCACGCGCTGCGACGACTGGGCTTGAGCGGCGCGTTGCTGACCGTCCTCGCGTGGTGGAGCAGCGCCAGGGAGCCGACGTGGAGCTTCACCGGCACGGGATGGCGCGCGTCCGGGCGTGGCGCCGCCTTCACGATGAGCGTCCGTGACGGGAGCCCGCGCTCGTTCCCCGCCGCACGCCTCGAGCGGGGGAGCACGCTTCTCGGCCTCGCCGGTTCGTCGCGGGTCGAGTCGAACGCCGTACGCGTCGACCACGGTGACTACGGGACTGGGGTGCTCGTTCGACCCGCGGGCCTCGAGCTCACGTGGGACTTCGCGCGGCCACCTCGGGGTTCGGGCGACCTGGTGGTGTCGCTCGCCGCGCCCGCTCCGACACACGAGGTCCGCGACGGCGTGGCGGTGGGCGAGCTCGTCGTCGGCCATGGGACGTTCATCGACGCGACGGGGCGCCGAACGACGGTGCCCGTCACGCGCCTGGACCAGCAGGTGCGGTGGGTCGTACCGGACAGCGTGCTCGAGACCGCGGTCTACCCGGCCGTCCTCGACCCGCTGATCAGCCCCGCGAGGCCCATCGACCCCGACCAGAAGACCGGACCCGCACCGGAGCCCGCGCGCGACGTTTCGCTCGCGTTCGATGGTCGAAACTGGCTTGCCGTCTGGCTCGACGACGAGCTGGACAGCGGGCGCATTCGGTTCGCCACCATCGACGGAACCACGGGCGAGGCCACGGCTCCGAGCACCGTGCTCGTCCAGGGCACCAGTGCGAACCCGGTCTTCAGGCCGCGCATCGCCACTTCGGGCACCGGCTTCCTGCTGGTCTGGCTCGAGGGCCCCGCGGGAACGGCGGGAGCCGGGAACGGCACTCTCCGCGCGGCGCGGTTCTCGTTGGCGGGCGTGCAGCAGGGCGCTCGGCTGCTGCTGCACACCGCGGCGAACGCGAGCGCCCCAGCGGTGGCGTGGAACCCGGTCACGTCGCTGTACCTGGTCGTGTTCGTCCGGTCGAACCCGGTGCAGAACCTCCTGGTGACCTGGGTCGACCCGGGGTCGGGTGGGCTCACCGTGCTGCCAGGCATGAGCGGCGGCACGAGAGAGCCAGCGGTCGCGTGCGGGACGAGCGGCTGCCTCATCGTCTCGTCGGGGCCGGGTGGCGCTCCCTCTGGGGTCGATCTCTTCGGCGAGCGGGTTGGCGGTTTGAACCCGAACGCTCTCATCAACATCTGTAGCGAGTCCGGCGACCAGTTGGAGCCCGCCGTCGCTGTGAACGGCTCCGAGTTCGTCGTCACCTGGACCGACCTGAGGAGCGTGGTGCCAGACCTCTCCCTGACGGTGGTGACCACGCAGAATCAGACCATTCCGCGAGGCGGCCGGCTCGTGGTCTCACCGGGCGCTGAGCGGAGTCGCTCGGCTGTGAGCTGTTCGATGGGGACCTGCACCGTGGCGTGGGCCCAGCCCGGAACAGGCGTCGCGTTCGCCTCGGTGACGCCCGCGAACTCGCAGCCGGTCGCTGGGCTTCTGATTCCCGGAGTCGGGAGCGATGCCACGGCGCCGGCCATCGCGGGAGAAGCGCCGGCCCTCGTGGCCTGGGAAGAGACGCGGAACGGCCGGAGCACCGTTCTGGGCTGGCGCTCGGGGCGGGCGATGCCGCTCCCTCCCACCGTGCTCAATCGGAGCTTCGCGGTTCAGCGAGACGTGGCGCTGGCCGGGTCTGCCACTGCCGGCGTCCTCGCCCTGTGGACGGACACGCGCAGCGACGACGGAGACATCGTCGTCCGGGTCCTTGGGGCCGACGCAGGCGTGTCGACCGACCTCGCGGCCGCCGGACTTCAGCGATTCCCGGTCGCGGCCTGGAACGGCAGTGCCTGGGTGACCCTCTGGGTGGACGAAGCCGGCTTGTGGGGCGCACGACTCTTCCCGAATGGAGCCCGCGCCAGCCCATCGTCCCTCCTCGTTGACGCGGGCATCGTCACCTCCGTGTCGATCGCGCCTGTCACCGGCGGCCTGTATGGAACCTGGGTCAGCAACAGGACCGTTTTCGGGGCGGCCGTCTCGGGAGGGAGCCCGGGCGTCGTCACCCTCGCGTCCGTCACGCAGCTCTCACCGGCGAACCACGCCTGTGACCGCGTGGCTCTGGCCGCGAGCGGCGCCGGGTGGGTCGCGGTCTTCGGTTGCGAGACGCCGCTGCCCGAGTACTCGCTGCGAGGGGCCCATGGCTCGATGGGTGGCGTACCGACCCCGTTCGTTCTGCAGGTGGGTGCCCGCCGCTTCGTTCAGCCCGACGTCGCGTTCGGAGATGGCAGGTACCTGGTCACCTGGTCGGAGGGGACGCCGACCGCCGATGTGTCCTATCGGTTTCTGACGACCGCCTTCGACGCGGGGCCGGTGGTGCCATTGGCCACGAGCACAGCAGACGAAGTTTCCGCGGCCGCCGGGTGGTCGCCGTGGGGCTTCGTCGTCACGTGGACCGAGCAGGTCGGCGCCCAGGACCGCGTGCGGGGCGTGCGTCTCACCTCCGACGGTGGAGTGCTGGCGCTGCCGCTCACGCTGGCCGACGGAGGTGACCTCGTGCCGGCGTCCGTCGAGTGCTTCGCGCCGGGCCGCTGCGTGGTGGCGGCCAGCCTCATCGACGTCTCGACGGGTGTCGCACGGGCCTTCGAGCAGCGCGTCACCAACGAGCCGCCCGTGGTGCAGCCGGGCACCCTCAGCGTTCCGCCCGGAGGGTCGACGATGGTGCCGTTCGTTGGAAGCGACCCCGAGGGGGATCCGCTCCAGTTCAACGTGTCGATGCAGGCCAACCAGGGCATCGCGAGCTCGGGCGTCTTCTTCGCGAGCCCCACCGCGTCTGGCCCCGACTTCCTCCGGTACCGGGCGACCGACGGCGTCGACTTCTCTGCCGAGGCGGTCATCACCATCACCTATCTGACGGACGGCGGCGCCGGTGGAGGCGCAGCGGGGGGAGGTGCCACGGCTGGTGGGTCCGCTGGTGGAGGTGGCACTGCTGGTGGATCCGCTGGTGGAGGAGGTGGCACCGCTGGTGGATCCGCTGGTGGAGGTGGCACTGCTGGTGGGTCCGCTGGTGGAGGTGGCACTGCTGGTGGATCCGTTGGTGGGGGCGGCACTGCTGGTGGGTCCGCTGGTGGAGGCGAGCGCGCTGGTGGTTCAGCTGGTGGAGGTACCGCTGGGGGTGACCCGCTGGCCGGTGGCGCGGGCGCGGGCGGTGGGTCAGCTGAGGGTGGGGGCACCGCGCCTCGGGAGGTCCGCTTCGTGGCGGCGACGTGCGGCTGTGACAGTGTCGACGCTGCCTGGAGTGTGTTGCTCCTCGCGTGGTGGCGCCCTCGTCGGCGTCGCTGACCGACGGGAGCTTCACAGGGCCGTGCCTCGTCAAGCCGCGAGGTACAGCATCACCCCGATGAGCCCGAGCAGCACGACGACAGGAATCCACACCAGCACGTGGCACCCCAGCGGGAGCTCGAGCCCGGTCCGCTCGAGCGTGCCCCGCCACGACGAGACGGCCGCTTCGTCCCAGGCGATGTCGCGACCTGCGGCGAGCTCACCTGAGAGCGCCGCGAGCACCTGCGCTGGTTGAACCTGGTCACTCAGCCAGATGGAGCGCGCCCCCTCGTCGGGCGTCCGGGGCCTGAAGCCGCAGGCCGCGCAGGGCGACAGCGCGCCGACCTTCGACCCGCCGCACTTCATGCAGATGGCCACCGTCATGGGTTGAACGTGCTCAGGCTGTCACACTTTGGCGGCCCGGGGACTCCAGGGGGCATGACCCGCTTCCCTGGAGCCCTGCTCATGAGCCTCGCTGCCTGCGTCACCACTCCACCTCCGCCCACCTCGTCGCCTCCCTTCGTGCTGGGGGAGCGACAGACGAAGGCCCTCGTGCTGACCCGCGTGGCGTCACCGTGGTGGGCGCCCGACTTCCTCATCACCGGCAAGTTCGTCGACTCGATTCCCGAGTACGCCGCGGTGCCGGCGCTCGAGCACAAGGCCTACACCTTGAGTGAGGACCGCCGCTTCGGTGGCCTCTACCTCTGGCCCGACCGCGCGAGCGCCGAGCGCTTCTTCGACGAGGCCTGGCATGCACGGGTGCGCAAAGCGCGGGGCGTCGATGGAGACGTGCAGATTCTCGATGCGCTGTGGACGGTCCAGGGTGACGCCCCCTCGGGCACGACGCTGCCGCACCACGGGCTGCGCACCGAGGGCGCGGTGACCTGGCTGTGGGCACAGGCCAGCGACGGCGTGACGGCGCGGCTCGAGGCGCTCGCACGACTTCACGGCGTCCCGGCTGGGGTCGTGCGGGTGTCGCTGGTGACGTCTCCTGGTGGTGGGGTTGGGCTCGTCGCGCTGTGGAACTCCCGGGCCCGGGCGCGGGCGTTCTGGACGCAGGCGCGGCTCGACGAGGCGCGCACGGCCCTCGGCGCCGACGCCCAGCTGACGTGGTTCCGTGCGCCGGTGTTCCTCGATGTGGCGGCGGATCGGGCGAGTCGTGCGCCAGGGAGCCTCATCACCACGCCGGGTTCCCTCGGGCTCGCCGCCGATGGGGGCTCGAGCGCGACCGCCGCAGCCGGTGCCCGCACCAACGAGGCGCCCCGATGAATGGCACCTGGGTCGAGCACCTGCCCTGGCTGGGCACCGCGGCAAGGCTCGAGCCTGCGCGCGCGCTCTCGTCCCGGCCGGGGCTCTCGTTCCTCGACACGCCGGGAGGCCGGGTGCGGGTGCGCGCGGCGCCGTGTGCCGTGGGCCCGCGGCTCCTCATCGCGTGTGATGGGCCCAACGTCATCGAGCACGCTGACGGGCTGCTCGCCGCCCTCGCTGGTCGGGCCGACGTCGTCCTCTACGAGCCACCGGGCACGGGCGCCTCGGTGCCCGCGCGCGGCTTCGACTTCACCATCGCCGCGTTCGTCGCCAGCAGCGCCGCGGTGCTCGAGGCCGTGGGCCCGCGCGTGCTCGTCTTTCCCTGCTACCTGGGGCTGGTGGCGCAGGCCCTGGCGCTGCGCTCGCCGTCGCGCGTGCAGGCGCTGGTGTTGCCGCAGGCGTCGAACTTCGCGGACCTGGGCCGTTGGGCCGACGTCGTCGACCCGCGCCGGCTCGTGCGCACGCCGGTGGTGGGCCAGGTGCTGCTCGGCGCGAGGACACGCTCCATCGCCCGCGGGTGGTACCGCGCCGCCACCTCCGACAAGCGCTTTCGTGGGCCCTTCATCGCCGCGGCCGACGAGGCCTTCGACTTCGGTGGGTGCTTCTGTCTTGCGTCGCTCATGCAGGGCTACGAGGCGAGCCCACCGCCCGTGGTGCAGCCCGTCCCCACCCGCGCGGCCGTCGTCGTCGGCGCGAAGGACCGCACCCACAAGCACACCGACTTCGCCAGAACGCTCCCCGGCGCCGAGGTGGTGCGCTTCGACGAGTGCGGGCATTCCCCCGAGCTCGAGGCGCCCGAGCGCTTCGTGGGCTGGCTTTTGCCATGGTTGGCATCATGACGAACGACCTCGAGGCGCTGGCCCGCGCGGCGGTGGCGGGTGACGGCGCGGCGCTCTCGGCCCTGTGCCGCGCGCTCGAAGCCCCGGTGTACCGCCTGTGCCTGCGGCTGCTGGGAGACGTGCGCGACGCCGAGGACGCCGCGCAGGACGTGCTGGTGCGGGTGGTGACGAACCTGTCGGGCTTCGAGGGCAGGAGCGCGCTGACGACGTGGGTGCACCGCATCGCCGTGCGGCACGTGCTGGGGCTCAAGGCCAGCCGCGCCGAGGTGCGGGCGCTCGATGAAGACGCGTTCGCCGCGCTGCTGGAGCAGGGCCTCGCCTTCGCCGCGACGCAGCCGCCGCCGAGCGCCGAGGACCGGGTGTTGTTGAAGGAGGTTCGCCTGGGCTGCACGCAGGGCATGGTGATGATGCTGTCGCGCGAGGAGCGGCTCGCCCTGGTGCTCGTCGAGCTGCTCGGCTTCGACGCGAGGGAGGCCGCCGAGGTGCTCGAGGTGTCGCACGAGGCGCTCCGGCAGCGGCTGTCGCGGGCCCGGGCGCGGCTGGGCGGCTTTCTCCAGCAACGGTGCGGCGTGGTGAACGAGGGCGCCGCGTGCCGCTGCGATGCGCAACTGGTCGGCAAGCGCGCGCTGGGGCTGTCGATTCAGACGCAGCGCTTCGCCCCGCTGTCCGAGGGTGACGTCGAGGCGCGGGTGGACGTCGGGCTGGCGCAACAGGAACTCGCTCACGTGCGCGCCATCGCCTCGGCGTTCCACCGCGATGGGCTGTTCTCGGCGCCGGGCTCGCTGCGCGCGCGGCTCGAGGCGCTGTTGCCGACGGTGCTTGCGGGCCGGTGACGCGAGGCGAGCCCGTTTCAGACCGGAGCGTCGTCGGTCCTTCGACGCAGGCTGCTCATCGTAAGGGAGCGCTCGTCGAACGCATGCGGCGAGGAGCGCGTGGTTCTGCGGAATCGGGGTTGCCGTCGAGCGTGCTTGAAGGCCAGGGCTTCTTTCTTGCTGGATGGCCCGTGCTCCTCGGCGCTGAGCGACGAAAGGCGCGGCCTCGACCGAGCGATGACGCCTACTGGCCGCTTCCAGCCACCTGGAGCGGCGACTTGCCGTCCGTCACGATGACCTTCGCGTTCGGTGAGGTCGCCAGCTGCTTGAAAGCCTCGATGGCCCGCAGCCGCAGCACGGGCTCGGTGAGGCCCTCGGCGACGATCTTCTGCGCGTCGCGAAGGCCCTCGGCCTCGATGCGCTTGCGGTCGGCCTCGAGCTTCTCGCGCTGAATGAAGAACTGCATGCGCTCGGCGTCCTGCTCGGCGGCCAGCTTGCTCTCGATGGCCTTCGCGAGGCCCGGAGGCAGGGCGATGGCCTTCATCAACACCGCCTCGATGGCGAAGCCCCGGCCGGCCAGCACCTCGGTCATCAGCTTCTTGATCTCCTTCTCGATGTGGCCGCGCTCGGCCGAGTAGAGGTCGCGCGCGAAGAAGCGGGCCGAGACGTCGGCGGCGGCCGAGCGGAAGACCGCCACCACCAGCTCCTCTTCGTAGTTCTCGCCGATGGTGCCGAGCACCTGCGACGCCTTCTCGGCCTCGACGCGGTAGAGGATGCTGATCTGCGCGTCGACGTTGAGGCCTTCTTTCGAGGGCAAGGTGAAGTCGACCGTCACCGTCGTGAGCCGAACGGGCACGCGCAGCACCTGCGTCGAGACCGGCTCGTAGAAGACGAGGCCGGGCTGCACGGCCTGCTCGTCGAGCTTGCCCCACCGGCGCATGACGCCGACCTCACCCTGGTTGATGACGGAACAGCCGGAGACGACGAAGAGGAGAAGACCCGCGAGCGCGCGTTGCATGCGGCAGTCGTAAGGACCTGCGCTCGCCCGCGCCACGAGGCGCTACGGCAGGCTGACGATGTTGGTGGCTACGCCCACCGTGCCGGGAGGCGCTGACGTCATGCCGTTCGAGCCGCCTGGCCCACCGCTCGCGGGGCTCGCCGTGACGCACGAGCCGCCCGAGAGCGTCGCCGTCACTCCGCGGAAGGCCACGCACACGCTGGGACCGCCCGGGCCACCGGAGCCACCACCACCGGCGCCTCCGCCGCCACCGCTCGCGCCCATCGCGCCGTTGCCCGCGCGCCTGCTGTTGCAGCCGCCAGAATAGGTCTGCCCCGCGCCACCACCTCCGCCGGGCCCACCGGTGCCGCCCGGGCCTCCCGCACCACCGGTGCCGCCGACGCCACCAGCGGCCGTCACGATGGTGCTGGCCTGCACCGAGACGGGCGCGTTCGACGCGAGCACCCCGAAGCTGCCGCCGCCACCACGTCCACCCTGCCCACCAGTCCCGCCGCAACCACCACCGCCACCACCGCCACCACCGCCGCTCGTGAGGCTGCTGCAGCCCAGACACCCGAGCCCGGAGCCGCGCTGCGTGCCGCCTCCGCTGCCGCCACCGCCGCCGCCGCCGCCCGTCTGGCCCGTCGAACCGGGGAGGCCCGGCGGTGGCGTGTAGAGCCCCGATGACACCGAGCCGAGCCCGGGCCCGGGGAAGCCATGCGGGCCGGGAATTCCCGCGGCTCCGCTCGCGGTGACGGCTGGCGCGTCCTTTCCGTCACTCGCCGAGAACGTCGAGCAACCACCGCGGTCGCCATACCGCCCCGGGTTGCCGCCCGACGCGCCGCCCGACGCCGTCGCGCCGGTGATGCCGTTGTTCCCGTTCGTCTCGCCTCCGACGCCCACGCCGCCTTGGCCGCCGGGCGCTCCGCAGGCCGAGGGGCCCGCCGCTCCCGCCGAGCCCTGGCTGGTCGCGTTCCCCACGCCGCCGGTGCTTCCAGCAGCCCCCGTCGAGCCCCCGGCGCCAGGCCCGCCAGGCGAGCCCGTGCCGGGGCGCAGCGTGCAGCCATTGACGAAGAGGAGCCCGCTGTTGCCATCGGCCAGCACCGCCACGCTGGAGCGGCCGTCTCCGTTCGGCTCCTGGCCCGCGGCGTTGGCCGAACGAATCGTCAGCAACTGGAGCTGCGTCGGCTGCGTCACGCCGCGCACGACGACGGCTTCGCGGTTGGTGCTGTTGATGACGGTGACGTACGCGTTCGAGCGCGCCCAGTTGTTCGCCACCGAGTACCCGCCGAAGAGGCTGATGCCCGACTCGAGCGCCGAGTACGTGAGCGTCTCGTCGTACTGCCCTTCCGAGATGAACACCTGCGTGCGGCCGAGCGCGCGGGCCTGGTTGATGCCACCGGTGATGGTGAGCCTCGGCGCGGCGCGGGTGCCCGGGTTCGAGTCGTTGCCCGTCTTCGCGACATAGATGCCCGCCGTCGACTCGCCGTCGAAGCCGTCGCAGTTGGCGTCTTCGAAGTTGAGGTCGGGCAGGTCGCTCCCGGTGGGCGTACAGCCGTACTCGCAGCCGTTCGTCGGGTCGCCGTCGAGGTCGAAGCGGCCCGGCAGGCAGACGAACTGGCAGCTCGAGTTGGCGCACGAGGCGGTCGTGAAGGGCCGGCTGCAGGCCTGCCCACAGCCGCCGCAGTTCGCCACCGAGGTGGCGACGTTCGTCTCGCAGCCGTCCGACGCGCTGGCGTTGCAGTCGCGGAAGGTGCCGGTGCACGTGTTCACCTGGCAGGTGCCCGCGGTGCAGCGCGGCGTGCCGTTGGGAATGCTGCAGGCGTTGCCGCACTGGCCGCAGTTCGCCACCGAGGTGTTGGTGTCGACCTCGCAGCCGTCCATGTACGTGTTGTTGCAGTTGCCGCGCCCGGGCGCGCAGGTGTTGATGCCGCAGGCGCCGCTGGTGCACGTGTACGTGGCCACGTTGGGTGCGTTGCACGGCCGGCCGCACTGGCCGCAGTGGGCGACGGTCGAGTTGGTGTCGACCTCGCAGCCGTCGACGTAGCTCGCGTTGCAGTCGCCGCGGCTGGGCACGCAGGCCGTCAGCCCGCACTGGCCTCCGCCGCAGGCCGTCGTCGCCACGAAGGGGGGCGGAATGCAGGCGCGGTTGCACATGCCGCAGTTCGCCGCGTCGGTCATGAGGTTGAAGTCTTCGTCGATGCGCCCATCACAGTCGTTGTCGATGCCGTCGCAGGCCTCGACGCCGTTGTTGGTGCGCACGCAGGCGTACTCGCAGCCGTTGGTGGCGCTGTTGTCGACGTCGTACCAGTTGGCGAGGCAGGTGAAGGTGCAGGCGCCGGCGCTGCAGGCCGAGGTGGCGTTGGCCGCGGAGCAGACGCGCCCGCACTGCCCGCAGTTGTTCACGTCGGCGTTCGTCTCGATTTCACAGCCGTCCTGCGCCATCGCGTTGCAGTCGCGGAAGCCGACGTTGCACGCGCCAATGCGGCAGTTCCCCATCTGGCAGAGCCCCGTGGCGTTCGCCGGCGTGCACGCCATGCCGCACTGGCCGCAGTGGGTGAGGGACGACACGAGGTTCTCTTCACAGCCGTCGGCGAAGACCTGGTTGCAGTCGCCGCGGCCCATCGAGCACTGGCCGACGGCGCAGCGGCCCGCGTTGCAGCGGTAGCTCGACACGGAGCCGTTGGCGACGTTGCACACCAGCCCGCACTGGCCGCAGTTCATCGGGTCGGCCACGAGGTCGAACCCCTCGTCGGTGCGCCCGTCGCAGTTGTTGTCGCGCCCGTCGCACACCTCGACGCCGCCGTTCGACGGCGTGCACGGGTGCTCGCAGCCGTTGGCCGCGACGCCGTCGAGGTTCACCCAGCCGGCGATGCAGCGGTCGATGGCGCAGGTGCCCGTGTCGCACTTCGGCACCGCGTTGGTGAAGGCGCAGGCGCGGTTGCAGGTGCCGCAGTTGCCGACGTCGTTCTGCAGGTCGAAGTTCTCGTCGACGCGGCCGTCGCAGTTGTCGTCCTTGCGGTTGCACACCTCGAGGTCGGGCATGCCGGGGGTGCACGTCGCGGGGCGCCCGTTGAAGCAGGCGGCGACGCGGCGCTCGCACTCGCCGACGCCGCAGGTGACGTCGGGAATCTCTTCGTCCGTCATGCCGTCGCAGTCGTCGTCGCGGCCGTTGCACAGCTCGGCGATGGGCGTGCGCGCAGTGCACTCGGCCCAGCCCATGGGCGGCGTGCAGGTGCTCGAGCCCAGGCAGGTGCCGAACGAGTTCGTCACCTCACACGGCATCGTCTGGCCGGCGGTGGCGGCGATGCACGCGCAGGTGCCGCTGGTGGGCTGGCACTGCTTCGTCACCGAGGTGCCGTCGACGGCGATGGCGTCGGCGCAGCGGAACGTCGACGGGCAGGTCGAGTCGAAGCTGCAGTCGCGGCCGCAGAACTTGTCGGCGCCCAGCGTGATGCAGCGGTCGGCAGGGTAGGGACAGTCGGCGTCCTGCTGGCACGACTGGCAGAGGCCCGCGCGCTGGGGCACGCAGGCGTAGCGGTCTGCCGCCAGGCGCGTGCACTGGTCCGACTCACGGCAGCCGGTCGTGCACTTGCGCAGACAGACGCGGTCGCTCGTCCCCGGCACGACGTCGCACAGGCCCGTCTCGCACGTCTCGTCGAGGTCGCAGGGCCGGCCCTCTTCGAAGAGCGTGTCTTTCGCGGGTTGGCGCGCGCAGCTCGTACAGTCAGAGAGGAAGAGGAGCGCGCACACGGCGGCGCTCCACGAAGACGCGCGAGCAAGGCGGGACATCAGGGACGACCTCCGGGAAACCCCGAGCGGGAGTTCGGTGCCGCGATTGTCACATGCCCACGCGCGGGGGCAACGACACACCGCGCAAACCGTCGACTGGTTCCGTTCGTCACGAGATGGAGCGTGAGGTGCGTTGACGTGCGCCAGGTGAAGGTGCGCTCGCAGGAGAAGGTTGGTTCTCACCAGCCTGGGCCAGGGGGCCTGAGTTTCTGACCAGCATTCCCCACCCCACCTCCGCGTGACGCCAGAGAGGGCTCCGGACCGGTCATGGCGACCGGCAAGGAGGCCCGGTGGCGTACCGAGCGGTGACCGTGTTGGAAGTCAGGTGGCCAAGGCTCGCATCGCGCTGAACACGGGGGCCGACCGAAAGACGGTGTGTCGCTCCGTGACGGCGGCCGAGGCGGCCGGGCTCGCTGTGGAACACGGGCCCAGTGCGCTCACTGATGAACTCGCCCAGCGCATCCTGAAATCGCTGAGCGGCCAGCGCGAACGCGAGCACGGGGACGCGTGGGCCGGTGTGAGGAAGAGCGAGCCTTCATCGAGAAGCTGCTGAAGCCGGACGCCCGGCTCTGCGTGGAGCAGGTCGACGGCGGGCGAGGAGCAGGGCCAGGCCTGCCAGGGCGCTCGCGTCGGTCGTTCGACAGCCGCAGCCTGAAGGCGTCTCGGGCTCAGTGGAGCCGCCGCTGCTGCCACCGGCGACCCCGCCAGCCGACCCACCGCCGCTTCCGCCTGAGGACCCGCCGCTGCCACCGCCCGTGCCGCCGCCGGCGGATCCACCGCTCCCGCCTGCGGTGCCGCCAGCGGATCCACCGCTGCTTCCACCGGCAGCGCCGCCGGCTGATCCACCGCTGCTCCCACCTGCGATACCGCCGGACGATCCACCGCTGCTCCCGCCTGCGATGCCGCCAGACGATCCACCGCTGCTCCCACCTGCGATGCCGCCAGACGATCCACCGCTGCTCCCGCCTGCGATGCCGCCAGCGGATCCACCGCTGGTTCCGCCCGCAACGCCGCCAGACGCCCCACCGCTGCTCCCGCCTGCGACTCCCCCAGCGGATCCACCGCTGCTTCCGCCTGCGATGCCGCCAGCGGATCCACCTGCGCTCCCGCCAGCGGATCCACCTGCGCTTCCCCCAGCGGAAGAACCGCCGGCGTTCCCACCCGAGGCTCCGCCGCCCGCCGCGGAGCCACCGCCGGCTCCGCCCATCACACACTGCCCCGCCGCATCGCACGCCAGGCCGGCTGCGCACGTTCCACACGAAGCGCCGCACGCATCGACGCCGCACTGCCGCGCCCCACACGACGTCGTCGGAGGCTGCCCGGTGGGCGTGCCGTTGAGCAGCGACTTCGTCAGCCCGAGCCCAATCGAGGCGCCGGTGCAGAACTCACCCAACGCGGTGAACCCTTCGAGGAAACCGGAGTACGGCGGCTGCGCCTGCGCCGGCGTGTACCAGGTGAAGCTCGACAGCGGGTTGAGCGAGTACAGGTAGCAGGGCCCCATCTGCAGCCCGCCCGCGAAGAGCGCCTGGGTGTCGTAGTTCGCGTCGCGGAGCTGCTCCTCGGCGTGTTTGTTGCCCGAGACGTTGAGCAGGTAGCACGGCAGCGTCGCGGTGGTGCGCGCGGCCACCTGCTCGCGGCCCCGGTTCGTCATGCCGACGAGGTCGTCGTACATGTCCTGGTTGTCCTCGGCAGGCGCCGACGGGTTCATGTACGTGCCCATGTCCATCCACGAGCCCCAGCCGTCGAAGAGGCCGCAGTACAGCGCGTCGGCGGCGCGCTCTCCCACGGCCGTTCCGTTGGCGATGCGGGCGATCTCCCGGAAGGGGCGCCGCATGAAGTACGTGCGCGCGTTCTGCGTCGAGCCGAGCTGGAGCAGCCCCGCCCCGCGCATGCGCCAGTACACCCCGCCCAGCCAGAAGGCGATGAACTCGCGCTCCTCGTCTGTGAGCGCCGGCACCGGGAGCACCGGCCGCGTGCGGCCGCGGTTCGCCAGGCACTGCTGCTGCTGCTGCGCCGCCGCCGTGCCCTGCGCGATGACCTGGCCGATGTGCGCCTCGATGGCGTTGAGCTCGGCCACCATCGCCTGGAGGTCGGCCCGCAGCTGCGGCCCCCGCGTCGCGTGGAAGCAGGGCGCGTCGGTGGTGAGAATCGAGATGCTGTTCTGAAAGGCCGCGCGCGTCGCGGCGAGCCGGGCGGTGTCGGCGCCCCGCACCTTCCACAGAATCGAGCGCATCGTCGGTACCCACGACGCCGGCAGCACCCCAGCCCGCATCGGCACCAGCCCCAGGCCGGCGCCGGCGAGCGCAATCTGCTGCTCGAGGGTGTTGGTGCGCTGGTCGACGAAGCTGTTGAGCGCCGACTGCGAGAGGCCGGCGGGAACGCGGCTGGCGGCGACGTACCGCTCGGGCTCCTCCTGGTCGACGCAGGTCGCGAGGTTGGTGGCCGTGAGCGGCTGGCGCACGGTGGCCTCTCGCATCTGACAGGTGACCGAGGCTCCAGGCGCGAGGAGCGTGGTGGTGGGCGCGGAGAAGCCCGCGCTCCGGGCGCAGAAGGTGGGCGCGGGCCAGGTCATCGGGCCCACACCGGCGTCGGCTGCGCGGAGGAGCTGGGCCTTCACCTCGGGGAAGAACCACAGCTGCGTGGTGGGCGAGGTGACACCGGCTGGCGCAGCCTCGAGCGTCTCGAACGTGGCCGGGAGCTGCTGCCACGTCGGCAGCGCCCCTTCGAGCGCCGCCCGCTTCTGCTGCGTCTGCGTGGGGTTCCGCGCGAGGCCTCCGTCGAACTCGAACGGGACCCTGCGTTGGGCGAACGCTGCCGTCGCGGCGAGTACGAGCAACAGGCACCAGCGGGCGTCACGAACCATGAGCACCTCTGTGGTCGAGAAGGGGCTCGCCCGTCAACGCGGGCGCGTGCACCGAGGCGAAGTCGAGCGCTTCGGCGACGCAGAGTTCGAGGACGCCGGCCGTGGCGTGATGGCCCGAGCGCAGCCACTCGAGCACCCCAACTGGAAGGCGAAGGCCCTCGGGCGTCACGAGGCGCCGCCGGGCGGGGCCGGGGTGGCGACGGTCCTCGGCGCCGGGGCTCTTCCAGGGCGCGCCGAACGGTCCTCCGCTTGAGGCGAGCCGGGCGCCCGGTCGCGATGACCCCCGCGATGTGACCGGTGGAAACATGGTGGCCTCGTCCATGTGACCAGTGGAAACATTGGGGTGTCCCGAGGTGAGCGGCGGACCCATCGCGACCTCGGCCCCGGCGCCATCGGTCTCGAGGGGGCGTGGCTGCGCGCTCACGGGCTCACCCACGTCGGGCTGGCCACGCCGTCGGGGCCGTTCGGAGCGTACGAGCCGCCGAAGCCGCCGGGCCCACCCAGCCCGGGCGTCCCCGTGGTGCACGACACACCCGTCTGCGCCGGCGCGGTGCCCCGGTACACGACGCATACGCTGGGTCCTCCGGCGCCGCCGCCACCGCCGCCGCCGGGCCCGCCGTTGCCGCCCGTGCCTCCCGTCGCGCCGTTGCCCGCCGTCCGCGTCGCGCACCCGCCGCTGATGGACGTGCCCGTGCCGCCGGCGCCGCCCACCGCCCCGCTGCCGCCGCGCCCGCCCGTGCCCCCAGCGCCGCCGTTGCCGCCCGTGCTCGTCTGCACCTGCGTCACGTCGAGCGTCACCGCGGCGTTGAGCGACACCACGCCGAAGCTCCCACCGCCGCCCCGGCCTCCGAGGCCAGCCTCGCCGCCACAGCCGCCGCCACCGCCGCCACCCCCGCCTCCGCTCGTCGTCTGCTGGTTGCAGCTCGAGCAGAAGGTGCCCGAGTTGCGCCGCGTCGCTCCACCGGCACCGCCGCCGCCACCCCCGCCGCCGGCCTGGCCCGGCGCGCCCGGGAGACCAGCCGGGGGCAGGTAGAGCACGCCCGTGAAGGTGCCGAACGCCGCCGAGCCGGACCCGTTTGCGCCGGCGACGCCGTGCGCTGCGGGGGTGGGCAGCACCAGGTCTCCGTTGCGGCCGTTGCCGGTGCTCGAGTCACAGCCCGCGCCCGCCCCACCGTTGCTCCCCGGGGAGGGGTCGGCACCAGAAGGCGCCCGCAGCCCGTCATCGCCACGGTTGCCAGCTGCTGCGCCGGACACCCCCGCGCCGCCGTTGCCGCCGTTCGCCCCGCAGGACGAGAAGCCGCCCGAGCCCTGAATCGAGCCGAAGGCCTGGCTCCCCGGCAGCGCGCCCGGCCCGTCGGCGCCCGTCGGCATCGACGCTCCAGCGGTCCCCGCGCCCGGCTGCAGCACACAGCCGCGCAAGGTGAGGCCGCCGACGTTCTCGGCCAGCACCGCGACGCTCGAGCGGCCATCGCCGTTGGGCTCCTGCCCGCTCGCGTTCGCCGCACGAATCGTGAGGAGCTGCACCTCGTGCACCGCGCCGAGGTTCTGCGCCGTGAGCCCGATGGCCGTCGGGCTCTGAATGATGGTGGTGAAGGCCAGCGAGCGCCGCCACCCCTGCGCGGCGTCGTACCCACCGTACAGGTTGATGCCGTTGGCGAGCGTCACCGCCTCGGTGTACGTGCCGCGCGAGAGGAAGAGCGCCGTGCGCCCGTTGGCCTGCGCCGCCGCGAGGGCCGCGCTGATGGTGCGCCGGGGGGCCGAGCGCGTGGTGCCCGTGTTCCCGTCGTTGCCCGCCACCGCGTCGACGAAGATGGCCGAGTCAGCCCGGCCGTCGAGGCCGTCACAGTCGGCGTCGACGAGGCCCAGGTCGGGCACGTCGGAGCCCGTGGGCGTGCACTGGTACTCGCAGCCGTTCGCCGCGAGCCCGTCGAGGTTCACCCAGCCGGTGTTGCAGGTGAAGCCGCAGGCGCGGTTGCTGCAGAACGACGACGCGTTCGCCGCGGTGCAGGCGTTGCCGCAGGCGCCGCAGTGCGCGGTGGTGGAGCGCAGGTCGACCTCGCAGCCGTCGGCCACCTGCCCGTTGCAGTTCGCGCGGTCGGCGTTGCACGTGCCCACCGCGCACTGGCTCGCCACGCACGCCGCCGTCGCGAAGGGCACGCTGCACGTCACGCCGCACGCGCCGCAGTGGCCCACCGACGACGTCGTGTCCACCTCGCAGCCGTCGGAGAAGGCGCCGTTGCAGTTGGCCCGGCCCGCCGCGCACGTGGCCACCTGGCACTGGCTGGCGACGCAGGTGGCGGTGGCCACGCCGGGCGCGCTGCAGACGGCGCCGCAGGCTCCACAGTTGGCGGGGTCGGTCGACAGGCTGAAGCCCTCGTCGACCAGGCCATCGCAGTCGTTGTCGAGGCCGTCGCAGCGCTCCACGCCGCCGTTGCTGGGCAGGCAGGCGTACTCGCACCCGTCGGACAAAAGGCCGTTGAGGTTCCAGCGCCCCGGGTTGCAGTTGGCGATGGCGCAGCCGCCGTTCGAGCACACGCCCACCGCGTTGGCAGGGGCGCAGGCCCGCCCACAGGCGCCGCAGTGCGCGAGCGAGGTGTTGACGTTCACCTCGCAGCCGTCGGTCGCCTGGGCGTTGCAGTCAGCGAAGCCGGTGTTGCACGCGTTGATGCGGCAGGTGCCCGTCACGCACGCCGGCGTCGCGTTCGCCGTCACGCACACGCGGTTGCACTGGCCGCACGACAGCACGTTCGACGAGATGTCCACCTCGCAGCCGTCGAGGTACTGGCCGTTGCAGTCGGCGCGGCCCGGCGCGCAGGTGCCGAGGCCGCACACGCCCTGGTTGCACACCGCGGTGGCGTTGGCCGCCTGGCACTGGCGGTTGCACACGCCGCAGTGGTTCACGTCGGTGAGGCGGTTGAAGTCCTCGTCCACCGCGCCATCGCAGTCGTTGTCGATGCCATCGCAGGCCTCGACGCCGTTGTTGGTGCGAATGCACGCGTACTCGCACCCGTTCGAGGCGACGTTGTCGGCGTCGTACCAGTTGGCGAGGCAGGTGAAGCGGCAGGTGCCCGTCTGGCACGTCGAGGTGGCGTTGGCGGCCTGGCAGGTGACGCCGCAGGCGCCGCAGTTCATCACGTCGCCCTCGACGCCCGTCTCGCAGCCGTCGGAGGCCAGCTGGTTGCAGTCGCGGAAGCCCGGGTTGCACTGCTGCACCCGGCAGGTGCCCATGGCGCAGGTGCCGGTGGCGTTGGCCGGCGCGCAGGCCAGCCCACACTGGCCGCAGTGGGTGAGGGACGAGACGAGGTTCTCTTCGCAGCCGTCGGCGTAGAGCTGGTTGCAGTCTCCGCGGCCCATCACGCAGCGGCCGACGGCGCACTGGCCCGCGATGCAGGCCTGGGTGGCGACGGTGGCGCCGCCGCTCGAGCAGGTGAGGCCGCAGCGCCCGCAGTTGGTGACGTCGGTGCGCAGGTCGAAGCCGTCGTCGACGACGCCGTTGCAGTCGTTGTCGGCGCCGTCGCACGTCTCGACGCCGTTGTTGGTGACGGTGCACGGGTGCTCGCAGCCGTTGGCGGCCACGCCGTCGAGGTTCACCCAGCCGGCGACGCAGCGGTCGATGGCGCAGGCGCCGGTGGTGCACTTCGGCACCGCGTTGGTGAGGGTGCAGGTGCGGCCGCAGGCGCCGCAGTTCGCCACGTCAGTCTGGGTGTCGAAGCCGTCGTCGACCTGCCCGTCGCAGTCGTCGTCGAGCTGGTTGCACACCTCGGAGGTGGGCTGGCCGGGCGTGCACGTCTGGGCGCGCCCGTTGAGGCAGCCAGCGGCCACGCGCTCGCAGGTGCCCACCCCACACCGGATGTCGGGCACCGCTTCGTCCGTCTGGCCGTCGCAGTCGTCGTCGGTGCCGTTGCAGAGCTCGGCGACGGGGGTGCGGGCCGTGCAGCGCTGGAAGCCGCCCTGGAGCGGGTTGCAGGTGCTGGCGCCAACGCAGGTGCCGAAGCTGTTCGTCACCTCACAGGGCTGCTGCTGCCCGGCGGTGGCGGCGGTGCAGGTACAGGTGCCGCTCGTCGGCTGGCACTGGGAAGGGACGGAGAGGCCGGTGACAGTGACGGCGTCGGCACACCGGAAGCTCGAGGGGCATTGGCCGTCGAAGGCGCAGTCGCGGCCGCAGAAGCGCTCCTGGCCCAGCACGAGGCACTTGTCGCCGGGGTAGGGGCAGTCAGAGTCGACGGTGCAGGCGCCGCACAGCCCGGCGCGCTCAGGCACGCAGGCGAGGCGGTCTTCGGCCAGCGTCGTGCACACCTCGCTGGGCCGGCACCCCGACGTGCACTTGCGCAGGCACCGTCGCTCGTCGGCGCCCGGCACCACGTCGCACAGGCCCGTCTCGCATTCCTCGTCGAGGTCGCAGGGAGCGCCCTCGAAGATGAGCTCGGCACGCGGCGGCTGGCGCGCGCAGCTGTTGCAATTGCTGAACGTCAGAATCGCACAAAACAGTACACCCAGCCGCGCAAGTGCCGAACGAGTCATCAGGATTTCCCCTTTGTTGGGAAATGTTTCGGCCTTGCTTACGTTGGGGTTGCGTGTAGGTGGGAAGTCTCCAGACGGCGCAGGGTTGCGGCCGAAGAGTCACTCATTTGCCAAGAGTATTTTCGACAGCATTTTGTGAAACGGGAGAAGCTCAACTGTTTCATGACCTTCGCGGTGGTGGTGGGTCGACCCCTCATATGTGGGGCGTTTTCCCCTCAATTCCAGACATTCCCATATTCATTCCAATGGGATGCGGGCTGGCGAGGGACGTGGTGACGTCCGTCACGGCATGACCCTTCCTCGTCTGGTGATCAGCCTGCTCCTCGCCTCGGCGGCCTCAGCGCTGGGGCAGGGCGTTTGTCCCGTCCCCACGCCGCCGACCGACGCGTCGAGCAGGTCGCGGGGTCCCGCGGCGCATCGCCCTCACCCGTGAAGGCGCGACGACGAGCTGGCGTGCGCCTCGCCCGGCGACGACGTGAGGAGCGGAGTAGGGTGTCTCAGTGCGTTTCGTTCGAGCTCTTCGTTTCCTCGCCCTGCTGCTCCTCCCTGGCGGCTGCGGCCTGGCGGTGCCACTCCCTGACGCGGGAAGCGAAGTGGCTGCGCCTGTCGAGTTCACGACCCTCGAGCTCTCGACGGCCGTGCTCGGCCAGCCGTACGAGCGGCAGCTCGACGCCCGAGGCGGGAGGGCGCCACTGACGTTCACCGTCGCGTCGGGTTCACGACTCCCGCCGGGGCTCCAGCTCCGGGCCACAGGACTGCTCGCCGGTACGCCGAGGGAGACCGGCCGCTTCACCTTCGGCATCGACGTCACCGACCGCGAGGGCGGGCGCGCCTCGGCTGGCTACCTGCTCGTGGTCGACGATGCGGGCCGTTCGACGGCCTCCACGTGCGCCGCTCCGGTTCCAGTGGCGCTCAGCGGCGAGCCGGTGGTGCTCGAGGGCTCCTTCGAGGCGGCCGTCGACATCGAACGCGTGTCCTGTACCGGCTCGCCGGCGCGCGAGCAGGTGTACGTCATCGAGCTCGCCGAACCAGCCGACCTCGTCATCGAAGACCTGCGCCGCAGCGGAACCACGCCGACCGTGAGAGCGGTGCAGACGAGGTGCGGCGCAGCCCAGGACCTCGCGTGCCAGCCGTCGAGTGGACCCCTGGTCTTGCGCCGGGCCGTCGGGCGCCTCTTCCTCGTGGTCGAGAGCCCCTCGAGCGACGCGACCGCGGCGTACGCCGTCGAGCTTCGAAAGCTCGCGCCCACGCCGCTCCCGCCGAACGACCGCTGTGACGACGCCACCTCGGTCACGTTCACGAACCAGTCCGCGCCGCTGCCGGGCACCCTTCGAGGCGCGACGCGGGACCCCCTGGAGAGCGCCTGTGGCTTTTCGACCGGGGCTCCCGACGTCTGGTACTCGGTCCCCGTCGATGTGCCGTCCCGGCTGAGCGTGTCTGGCGCCCCGGGTGCGCAGCTCTTCGCTGGCGCGTGCACCGAGCCTCGGTCGGTGGCCTGCCTGGGCTCCGGGCAGTGTGCCGACGTCGATGCCGGCACCTACCTGTTGCGTCTGTCGGGAAACGAGGACCAGCTCGGCAGCATTCGCCGCGAGCCCATTCCCCGGCCGCCAGCCCATGACACCTGCACCACCGCGACGCCCATCACGCTCACCAACGGCACGGCCACGGTGAGCGGGCGGCTGTGGGGCGCACGCAAAGACCTTTCCCTCCCGTGCTCGGCGGACGTCGACGTCATGTACGAGCTCGTCTTGGCCGAGCGGAGCGACGTGCGGGTCGTCGTCACGTCAGGCGATGGCTCCGTCTCGGCCTTCATCACCGACAGCCTCTGCACGGGCGGCTGCGACGTCAGCCCCAGTCACTCGCTGCGGGCCTGGGCCCTTCCGGCCGGGAGCCACCGGCTCGTCGTCCAGGGTTCGAACCGCCTGGGGTGCTGGGAAGGCCGCTACACCGCCTCCATCGAGGTGACGCCTTCGGCGCCGGCTCCGCCCAACGACCGCTGCGCCACCGCTGAAGACGTGGTCTTCTCCAACGGGCTTGGGGTCGTGAACGGCACCACCACCGGCGGCGCCAGTGACGACAGCGGCGGGTGCTCCCAGGCGGCGCCGGGCCCAGACGTCTACTACCGGCTCACCCTGTCCACGCCCACGCGGCTGCGCGTGATTCCGACGAGCGCCTTCACGAACATGACGCTGTCACTCAGCGCCGCGCCGTGTGGAAGCACGCCGCTCGTCTGCAGCCGCGGCACCAACCTCCTCGAGACCGGCACGCTGGCCGCGGGCGCCTGGTTCCTTGTCGTCGATGGCGTCGAAACCCCGGGGCCGTTCCAGCTCCTCGTGCAGCAGTTCCAGTAGCGGCTCCGGCGTCCGCGTTGCGTGAGCCGACACATCCGACTCGAACCCCGTCGGTTCTCCGGTGGTCGACGAGGGTTCGCAGGTCGCGAGCGGGCGCGCCGCCTCCGTCACCCGACCGAAGACCCACGCAGCCACGGTGTCGCGCTTCTGTCCCCGAACGCCTCCCACCAGCAGCGGCCCCGTCGCCCAGTGGATGCCGAGGGTGCGCTGGGCCCGTTCGAGCCAGGCCGGGAGGTCGGCGGCCTCGCAGACACCCAGTCGCAGGTCGTCCGCGAAGGTCGACTCGTTCGTGAACGAGGTGCAGGGGGAACGCAGGCGATCCCGCTCTGGAACGCATGAGCCGACGAAGACCTTGAACCAGATCAGGCTCCCGCTCTCGATGGTGACGGTCCCCGTCACGCGCGGAACGTGGCCGTCGATCAGTTCCGTGCTGAGCAGGCCCACACGCAGATTGAGCCGCGCCACGTCGAGCCCCATGGCGCGCGCGACGGCGAGCCCCGGTGAGGCCTCGTTCCGGCGCTCCATGCGAGCGCTGACGAGCGCGAGCAGCGCGCTCATGCCGGGCGTCCGGGTGGCGTGGGTCTCGAGCAGGTGCAGCTCATCGAGCAGCGCCGAGTCCTGCTCGTGCGCGCTCGAGAAGCGGGGCATCAGCGCGTCCACTGAGGCGTCGGTGCCGTCGACGGCCAGCACGGCCAGCACATCGAGCGGCACCCGCTCATCGCCGATGACCGCCGCCTGGAACGCGGTCAGAAACCGCGGCGTCTCGGCCAGCGACTTCAGCATCTTCTTCCGGTGCTTCGAGCGCCACGAAACCATGGACCCGAGCTGGCCCAGCGCCTCGAGCGCCGAGCGGAACTGTTCGCTCAGGCGTCCATCATCGCCGTCGTCCTGCACGCATGACTCGAGGAAGATGGCCCACCAGCGAGGAGGTGAGCGAAGGGTCGTGAGCTTCGACAGGAGTGACCGAATCACGCCCGGAGGCAGGCTCTGGCAGGTGTGGGCGAAGAGCGCTGTGGGGTTGAAGGAGAACTTTGGCTCTCGGGCGCTCGATGGAGCACCGGCCCTGTCGTACGACTGCATCAACGAGAGCGCTGCTTCCGCGGCGAGGTCCGGGTCGACGTCACGGGGGAGGTCTGCCAGGACTTCCGAGCGCGCCTGCGGGTCGCCTCCCGCCTCCCGAAGTCGCCGCTCGGCATCCTCGCGTCGAGTTCGAGTCATCTCGAGGAAGAGACGTCGCGACCGGTGGCGCGTCAAGCCCGGCGTCTCGCTCGGGTTGAGTCGCGTCGGGGACGGAGGCCGGCGGCCGCAGACGTCGCGCCGCCGACGTGACGACGACGGCCCTTCGCATCTGGGCCTCGACTCTTGCGACTTCTTCATCCTCGAGGGGTACGCCGAAGTCGGAAGGACGGGTGATGGCGCCCGCGCTGTGAGCTCCGAGGCGATGGGCGTTGAGCGGGGACGGACGGTCTCTCAGCCCGCCCCGCACCCGCGTCGGCGCCGACGTCAACGCTGGGTGGTGCGGCGCACGAAGTCCACCACCACCGCGCCGAGCTGCTCGCCGCAGTCCTCCTGCAGGAAGTGGCCCCCCGGCAGCGTCACGTGCGGCTGGCCCTGCGCGCCGGGGATGAGGCCCTGCATGAAGCCGTCGCCGCCTCGGGTGATGGGGTCCTGGTCGGAGAACGCCGTGAGGAAGGGCTTCGTCCACGCGCCCAGCACCTCCCACGCGCGCCGGTTGGGCTCCGTCTGCGGGTCGTCGCTCGTCGCTGGCACCAGCATCGGGAACTGGCGCGCGCCGGCCTTGAAGCGGTCGTCGGGGAAGGGCGCGTCGTAGGCCGCCTTCACCGATGCCGCGAGAGGCGTGGTGCAGCCCTTCGCCACGATGCCGCCCACGTCGAAGTCCGGTGTCGTCTGCGAGAACTCCCGCCAGCGGAAGAAGGCCTTCGGCATCGGCAGGTCGCCCGTGGGGAGAAACGTGTTCGCTGCCACGATGCGGTCGAACCGCTCCGGCAGCTCCGTCGCCAGCCGCAGCCCGAGCAACCCGCCCCAGTCCTGACAGAGCAGCGTCATGCCCGACAGGTGCTGCGCCTCGATGAAAGCGCGGAGCCAGTCGAGGTGCCGCTGGTAGGTGTAGTCCTCGCGGCGCGCCGGCTTGTCACTGCGGCCGAAGCCGATGAGGTCGGGCGCGATGGCGCGCAGCCCCGCCGCGCCCAGCACGGGCAGCACCTTGCGGTAGACGAAGCTCCACGTGGGCTCGCCGTGCAGGCACAGCACGACGGGGCCGTTCGCCGGGCCGGTCTCGACGAAGGCCATGCGAGGCCCGCCCAGGTCCACGAACCTGGGCTCGAAGGGGAAGTCAGGCACGGCGACGAACGCGGAGTCGGGGGTGCGGAGCAGGTCCATGGGCCGCACCGTACATGGCCTCGCCGCGGCCAGCGCCGGTCGAGCCTCGTTCCCGTGTCGCGCCGCCGCCTCCTCCTCTGCCGATCAGTCGTCGCACCTCACTCTGGTCCTCGCCTGGCTGCCCCGCGAGGTCTGGGGGAGCACTCGTCGCACCTCACTTCTGGTCCTCGCCCCACTTCCCCGCGAGGTCTGGGGGGGGCTTCCCAGCCCCAGGTGGAATGCGAATGCGCATTCGCATCGTCGATTTCGTCGGAAGCCCTCTTGATTTCAGGCTTTTTCGGCTCTCTGTTCGATGCGAATGCGCGTTCGCATTTGATCCTGAGCCCCGTGAACCACGCCAGCCCGGGGTGTCAGACAGCCTCGCCGCCAGGAGCCGGTACAGGTGCCTCGCCGCCGCTGGCCCCCGACGGGCGCATTCCCGACCGTCGGCCTTCGTGCGCTGGCGTGAGTCGCCCCCAGCTCGCGTGACGGCGAAGGTGCCCGCCCGCCATCACTGGCAGTAGCCCAGCAGGTTGCAGGAGCCGAAGAGGCACCCGGAGAGGCGGCAGTCGGGGATGCAGAGGGGGAAGGTGCCTCCGTCGA
The DNA here is from genome assembly GCA_033763395.1 of Myxococcaceae bacterium. Taxonomy (GTDB): domain Bacteria; phylum Myxococcota; class Myxococcia; order Myxococcales; family Myxococcaceae; genus Xiheimicrobium. The sequence goes on along the minus strand of JANRKQ010000007.1, from coordinate 24,071 downwards.
CGGTGAGCTCGTCGGCACAGACGTAGCCGGGCCGGCAGGTGTCCTGTCCAAGCCCCGCGACGAGACAGCCGCGGTAGCAGAACCCGTCGGAGCCACACGACGCCGTCGTCCCAGGACAGTTGAGGAACGAGCTGCAGCCGTTGTTGCTGCAGTAGCCGCCGAGCCAGCCCGAGGTGCCGCCGTCGGCGCTGTATGGGGGCACACACTCGCGCGTGGCGCCGCCCGAGATGATGGCGAGTCGGCAGTCTCCATCGAAGGTGCAGGTGTCGCCGGTGTTGCCGGTGTTCGCGCCCGTGCAGCCGCCGTTCAGACACACCTGGCCTGTCGAGCACGCGAAGCAGGAGATGCCGCGCGCACCGCAGGCGCTCGGGGTGTTGCCGGGCTGGCACACGCCGTTGAGGCAGCAGCCCGCGCAGCCCGCACAGGAGCCCGCGGCTCCACCTCCAGCGCCAGAGGTGCAGACGCCGTTGAGGCACATCTGGGTGCCCTGGCACGCGACGCAGGCGCTGCCGCCCACGCCGCAGGCACCGGCCGTCGCTCCCGACTGGCAGACGCCGTTGAGACAGCACCCGGCGCAGACACCGCATGAGCCCGGCGAACCTCCACCTGCGCCGCCACCCGAGGAGCCGCCCGCGCTTCCACCCGAGGAGCCGCCCGCGCTTCCACCCGCGGAGCCGCCCGCACTTCCACCCGCCGAGCCACCCGCACTTCCACCCGCCGAGCCGCCCGCACTGCCACCTGAGGAGCCGCCCGCGCTTCCACCTGAAGAGCCGCCCGCACTTCCACCTGAAGAGCCGCCCGCGCTTCCACCCGAAGAGCCGCCCGCGCTTCCACCGGCGGAGCCGCCCGCGCTTCCACCCGCGGAGCCGCCGCCCACGCCGCTCGACCCTCCACCGGTCCCCAGCCCCGTGGCGATGCAGCTCCCGCCGATGCAGTTGAACCCGAAGCTGCAGGCCACGCAGCGTTCGCCCCGATTCCCGCAGGCGTTCGAGGCGTTCCCCATCTCACACGTCCCCGACGTCGAGCAGCAGCCGCCTGGGCAGGACTGCGGCGTGCATCGCGCGGCGGTCTCACACCCGAGGCCAGCGCAGGCCAACACCACCACGATGAGGCGAAGGCGATTCGTCGTCATGTCGTTCGCTCCGGAGAGGTGTGCCCCATAGCTGACGGCTCCCGTCCCACCACAGCATTCGGCTCGAGTGACGCTCGGCGTTGACGCTTGGGAAGCGGGGCGAGCGCCCGTACAGTCATCAGCCTCCGTGGCCTGGCATCGCGAGCACATGTTGCCTCTCGGCGCTGTCTCGTCCCACACCTTCCGTGGGCACGACGACGCGGGCCGAACCGCGGTGCTGCGTGAGGTGCCCGAGGGCCAGGCGCCGGTGGTGTCCACCTCGGTGTTTCCGGGCATCGTGCCGCTGCGTGAGGTCACCGTCATCGACGGCCGCCGCTACGGCGTGTGGGACTTCGTCGAGGCCGAGTCGCTCCAGGACGCGTGTGAGCGCCTCGCGGACGGGGGCCGCACCGTGCCGCTGGCGGTGTTGGCGCGCGTGGTGGTGGACGCCTCTCGAGCCCTCGTCAGCGTGACGCCAGGCCGGCCGCATGGAGGGCTCTCCGACGCCTCGCTCCTCGTTCGTGCCGACGGCGTGGTGCAGGTGATGGACTTCGGCGCGCCCCGCCCGAGCCGCTTCACTCCGCGTGGCCCGCCGTCCTTCGGGAATGACGTGTTCGCGCTGGGCGCGGTGCTGCACGGAGCGCTGACGGGCTTCGGTGGCTCGTACGCCGACGCGGTGGAGGAGGGCCTGTCGCTCCCCGCGCCCTCGCAGCTCCACGATGACTGCACGCCCGCCATCGACGACGTGATTCAGCGCGCCATTTCACGGACTGCCGAGACCCGTCAGCCCGACCTCGAGCTGCTGGCCGACGAGCTCGAGGCGGTGCTGGGCGAGGCGCTGGCCACGAGGGCGCAGGTGGCCGAGGCGCTCCACGGTCTCGGGCGCAGCGCGCCGCCGATGCCAGACGACGACCCCGGGCCAGCGCTCGGAGCCGAGGAGGACGCGCCGACCGGTCGCCACGAGCTCCCCGGAGCGCGCGAGACGGTGCAGGGGCTCAAGCCCGTGCCGCACCCGGACCGGCCCGAGAGCGCGCCGCGAACACGCATTCCCATGGGCACGCAGCCGGGTGGGCCCACGCGGGACGTGAGCCCGGACGGCGACGCATCGGCTTCGAAGCCTCCCGCCGGAGTTCCCATGGGCACGCAGCCCGGCGGGCCCGCGCCGACGTCGAGGCCGCCGACGAACGCCGGTGTACCCGCGCGTGAGGCGAATCCGACGTCGAGGCCGCCCACCGGTGCTCAACCCGCTGTCCCCGCGCGCGAGGCGACGCAGTCGACGAAACCATCTGCTGGCATTCCGATGGGCACCCAGCCTGGCGCCCCACCGCGAGATGCGTTCGCCGCCGTGGCAGAGCCCGCGCCGAGGCCGAGCGGAGTTCCGATGTCGACGCAGCCAGGCGTCCCATCGCCGGCCCTCGGAGACGCGCCTCCCGACGCGACGCAGCCCCGCGCCGTCATCCCCAGGGCGATGACGAGCCGGCCGTCGAAGCCGGTGGCGCCAGCGCCGGTGCCCGTCGACACGCAGCCCCGCCTGAGGCTGCCGGTGCCCGACACCTCGGAGAACGAAGTACCCTCGGGCGCGACGCCGACGCCCGGGCCGGGTCCAGCGCCCGTCAGCACCGCGATGTCGCACGCGAAGCTCGAGTGGGCTGCCACCCAGACGCGGGTGCCGACGCCGCCCGTCGGGGTTCCAGCCCTCGGTGGCGACGAGGAGCCGGAGCCCACCAACGCGAAGGCGCGCGCGCCGAGGCCGCGTGACGAAGCGTCTGCGCTCGGAGACGAAGCCGAGCCGGAGCCCACCAACGCGAAGGCGCGCGCGCCGAGGCCGCCCGACGAAGCGCCCGCGCTCGGAGACGAAGACGAGCCGGCGTCCACCAACGTCAAGGCCCGCGTCCCCGCGACGTCGGGCACCGCCCCGGTGCTGGAGTCGGTGCCTTCGCTCGAATCACCCGCGGCCAGCGCGCCCGAGGTCGCTCCCGTTCCTGGCCGCGGGCGCCGCGCCGTCATCGCGGTCTTGCTCGTCGTGGTGGCCGGGTTGTTCGGCGCCTTTGCGTGGAAGAAGCAGTCAGCCGCCGAGGTGGTCGTGGAGCAGGTCGTCATCGGAGACGACGCCGCCGACGCGGGCGCTTCAGCGCAGGTCCCGCTGCCCGACGAAGATGCGGGCTCGCCGAATGCCGGCCCCGACGCGCTCGCCGACGCCGATGCCGGTGCGGACGAAGAGGAAGACGACGTCGATGGAGGGGACGACGTGCTCGAGCCCGAGTCCGACGCGGGCGCCGAGCTTGACTCAGACGACGCCGGCGCCAGCGATGCGGGCACCGCTGACGCGGGCGCGAAGAAGCCGACGAAGAAGAAGCCGGTGAAGAAGAAGCGCCGCCGGTGAGGCGCTCGCACGGTTGATGGATGCTGCAGGGCATGGTCGGCCTGAGGGGCACCACGCGCACCACCTGCGTCGACCTCTGTGCGCTCGCGTACAGCCGTTCGGCGAGCTTCACGCCACGGTCGGCTCGACGTCCCCCATGTTCGTGAGCGCAACTCCTGCCACCGTGACCGAGAGGCTCATCAGCCACCTCGAGGCCACCACGCCATCAGCGGGGACCTGGGGCTATCGCCCGTCGTCGTCTTCGTGGCGGTCGAGAGCTCGTTCGAGTGAACGACGACTCCGTGGTGGACCGCTCATGCACGCACGCGCCGCGACTGGCACCCGTCGCGAGCGACTGCGCAGGCTCTCGAGCGGCGCCAGGCCCGGGCGGTGGCGGTGCGACGGGCTTCTTCGGGGGTGAAGCGAGCCGAGCGCAGCGTGGCGCGAGGCTCCTCACCCAGCCGTGACGGCCACGAGAAGGCCGCAGAAAACCCGACCGCAGCGACGGCTACTGGCACACCCCCACCTGGGCGTTGCACGTCTGGCCAGGCTGGCAGGTGGTTGACGCACACGTCTGCTGGCTGCGGCCACAGGTAATGCCCCCGAGGAGGTTCGGGTTGCCGATGCGCGCGCAGACGCCGAAGCCCGACACCGTGAAGCAACACTCGCCCACCGCGCACTGGCTGCCGAAGAGGCAGAACTGCGTGCCTCCGTCGAGGCCGGGGAAGGGGAACCCGCCATCGAGGTTCGGAAAGCCCCCCGCGTCGGGCGACGACGTGGCCGCGCACACGCCGGCCGACGCGTTGGTGTCGCAGACCTGCTGCGGTCCACAGGCCCGGCACAGCGCCGCCGCCGTACCCTGACCGCATTGCTGGTTCGTCTGGAAGACGCGGTCGACACAGCCGCCGGTCTGCGGGTCGCAGCAGCCATCGGGACAGGACGACGGGGTACAGGTCGGCGGCGAGGACGAGCATTGCTGGTTCGAGCAGAAGGCGCCTGAGACGCCGCAGTTGGTGCAGAAATCTCCTGCGCGGCCGCACAGGGCCGTCTGGGTGCCGGGCTCGCACCGCCCCGTCGCGATGTCGACGCAGCCCGAACAGCTGCGGCAGACACCCGAGACGCACGTCTGGCGCGCAGCGCAGGCCATGCACGCGGCGCCGCCGGTCCCACAGCGGGCCGTCGTCGGAGGAGTCTGGCATTGACCCGTCGACGTGCAGCAGCCGCTGAGGCAGTTCTGGGGGTTGCACGAACTGCTGCCACCACCGGCTGCGCCGCCACCCGCCGCGCCGCCACCCGCCGCGCCACCGCCCGCTCCCGCCGCCTCGCATCGCCCGCCACTGCCGAAGGTCCGGCACACGAGGTTCGCGGCGCACGCCAGGCAGGCGCCGCCGTTGCTGCCGCAGGCCGAGCTCGCCACGCCGCTCTGGCACTGCCCCTGCGCGTCGCAGCACCCGCCGCAGTTCGACGCGTCACAGCGGCCGGAGCCACCCGCGAAGCCTCCATCCGCGGCGCCTCCCGCCGAGCCACCACCAGCGCCCCCTGAGAAGCCTCCACCCGCGGCGCCACCACTGGAGCCACCACCACCCGTGCCTCCGGGGTTGGGCTGGCTGCACGCGCCCGACACGCAGCTCTGGCCGAGGCCGCACGCCGCGCACAGGTTTCCGCGCGTGCCGCAGGCCGAGTTGTCGAAGCCACTGCGGCACTCACCGGTGCTGTCGCAGCAGCCGAGGCAGGTCGTCGAGGTGCAGGCCGGCCGGGTCGGACCGCAGGCCGAGACGAACACGCCGGCGAGCAGCGCGCTCACGACGAGAGGAAGCAGGACACGTGTCATCGAAGGCTCCCAGAGAAAGACGACGGGCGGCGGAAGTCCGAAGACCTCCTGCCGCCCGGTGCGACCCCTCAGCTGGCTGGGGCGTGCAGGGTTACTGGCACATGCCCGTCTGCTGGTTGCAGGTCGCCCCGCCCAGAATCCCGCACGGCAGCATCGAGCACTGGCCGGCGCTGACGCCGCAGATGGTGCCGAAGAGGGACTGCATGCCGATGGTCTGGCAGATGGAAAGGCCCAGCACCGACTGGCAGCACTGGCCCGAGGGGCAGGGCTGGCTGGGCCCGCAGCTTCCGGGAATGGGGAAGCCGCCGTCGAGGCCCGGCAGACCGCCCGCGAAGCCACCACCCGCTCCACCGCCGCCGGTGCCGCCGACGCAGACGCCGCCGTCGGTGTCGCACTGGTTGGAAGGACACGAGATGCACAGCGAGGCCGGCGCCCCCTGCCCGCACTGCATGCCCGTCATCATCGGCCGCTCGATGCAGCTGCCGCTCCCCATGTCACAGCAGCCCGTCTGACACGTCGACGGGTTGCAGCCGCTCATGCCGCCCGTGCACGCCTGGTTCGAGCAGGTGCCCGACGAGACGCCGCAGTTCGCGCAGAAGTCGCCCATCTTCCCGCACTTGTCGTTCTGGTCGCCCATCTCGCAGCGGCCCGTGGCGAGGTCGACGCAGCCCGTGCACGGCTGGCACGCGCCCGCGACGCACGTCTGCTTGCTGGGACAGGCCATGCACGCCGCGCCGCCCATGCCGCAGCGGGCCGTCGTCGGCGGGTTCTGGCAGGTGCCCGTCGAGGTGCAGCAGCCGTTGGGGCAGTTCTGCGCGTTGCACGTCGCCGCGCCGCCGCCAGCGCCTCCAGCCGTTCCACCCGCCGAGCCGCCGCCCGAGCCACCACCCGTGGAGCCGCCCGCCGTGCCGCCCGCCGTGCCACCGCCCGTCGCGCCGCCGAGGCAGCGCCCGCCCGGCGTCGAGCCACCGTCAGCGCCCGCCATCACCGCGGTGCACGACTGGCCGCTGGGGCACGCAGAGCACGACGCGCCGGCGTTGCCGCACTGGGTGTTGGAGAGGCCGGTGAAGCACTGCGCGTTGTCATCGCAGCAGCCCGCGCAGTTGTCGGCGTTGCAGCGCACCGGCATGGGACGCGGTCCGCACGAGGGGGTGAGGCTCAGCACTCCGCCCATCAGCGCGCCCAGCACGAGCGCCTTCCCGATTGATCCCGACTGCTTCATGTGTGGTGTCTCCCTGTGACGAGGAGCGCCTTTCGTGAAGGCGTCCTCCCGCGCGGCCCGCAGGGGGCGATCGTCTACACACCCGCCCTGACACCCACAAGTCCGTGACGGTGACGGGTGGCCAAGTGCCTGTACCCATTGAGTGACACCTCGCGTTGACACGTGAGTTGATCTCTCGTGCACACCTGAGCATCCTCCGCCCCCGCTTTGACCCGGCCTGCCCACCCGGGTCCACAGCAGGGAGCCCTGTCATGCGTCGAACCCCTACCGCGTACACCTCGCTCGTTCTTGTCGCGCTCGCCTTGTCTTCCGTCGGCTGCCAGTGCGGCGGCGGCGGCGTCACCACGCGCTTCGGCGACCTGGTGGTGGTGTGGCGAGACGAAGCGGGAGAGGTGGTGCGTTCGCGCGACGCCACCTACGACTTCGGCACCGCGCTCGTCGGTGAGACGAAGACGCAGATCATGACGGTGCGCAACGACGGCCAGGGGCAGCTGTCGCTCAACCTGCTCGAGCGCACCGAGGGTGACGCCGTCAGCATCGCGCCCGCCGTGACCAACGGAGCGCCCTTCTTCGTCGACTTCAAGCCCGACGTCTCGCTCAACCCCGGCGAGCAGGTCGAGTTCGCCATGACGTTCAGCCCGACGGCGCTGCAGGGCGGGTTCCTCGCGAAGCTCAAGCTCGTCTCGTCGGGCACGCGGGCCGAAGACAGCGAGGCCGTCATCACGCTGAAGGCGCAGGGTGAGAAGGGCGCGTGCGACCTGCCCAACCTCATCGACTTCGGCAACGTGCCGGTGGGCGAGACGCTCACGTACGCGGTCGACTTCCGCAACACCACCAACCTCACTGCCATCGGGGAGGCCGGCGCCTTCACTGGCCAGGACGCGGCGAGCTTCCGGTACAAGAACGCGGGCCTGCCCGGCCAGGTGTCGGTGGGCGCGATGTCGACGGTGAAGATCGAGATTCAAATCACCCCCACCGAGAAGCGCGTCTACGAGGCGCGCGTCACGCTGCGCGGCCCCGGTGGCTGCCCGCCGGTGGACGCGGTGATTCGGGCGGTCGGCTCGGACGACGTGCTGACGTGGACGCCTGACCGCTTGAACTTCGGCCTCGTCTCGCCGGGCTTCGAGTCGGTGAAGGAGGTCGTCTTCACCAACACCTCGAACGTGCCCATCACGCTGTCGGGCATCACCGCGTCGATGCCGACGGACTACTTCCACCGCGTGCCCAGCGGCGCCGACGCCACCGTCTTCACCGTGCCCGGCGGCGGCCGCCCCACGCCGATGCGCGTCGCCTGCAGCCCCTCGGGCCTGGGCGCGCGGCCGGCGTCGAACCTGCGCTTCAACACCGGCCTCAACCGCACGCCGCAGGGCACCATCGTGCTCGAGTGCATCGGCGGCGGGCCGAAGATTCGGGTCTCGCCACGGCCCAACGTCGCCTTCGGCCGCGTCGGCTACTTCCCGGGCAACACGATGTTCTCGGTGAACCGCCGGGTGAACGTGCAGAACGTCGGCGTGCCGCCGCGCATGCCCGACCCGAGCTTCAACCTCTTCCTCGGCGCCGTCGACCCGATGACGGGCATGACGGGCCAGCTGCCCCTCTTCGAGCTGACGCCGAAGAACGCCATCACCGAGATGGACGAGTTCGCCGTGAGCCTCTTCTCGAACTACGACCCGATGACGGGCCTGCCGCCGGTGGCGGGGCAGAACTCGCTCGACCTGGTGGTGACGCTGCGCCCGAAGTCGAACGGCCGCAAAGAGGCCGAGCTCGTCATCTACTCGAATGACGGCGCCGACCCCGAGGTGAAGCTCCAGGTGTCGGCCGACGTCGAGCAGCTGCCGCCGTGCAACTACCGGGTGACGCCGATGACGGCGAACTTCGGGCTCGTCTCGCCCGGCACCACGAAGGACCTGCCCATCACCATCACCAACCTGGGCACCAACGCCGGCGACAAGTGTTTCCTCTCGGGCATCGACCTGGCGGCGGGCTCGAACCCGGCGTACTCCATCGTCGGCGGGCCGGTGGCCGAGAAGGAGCTGCAGCCCGGTGAGTCGTGGCAGGTGGTGGTGCGCGTGGCGCCGCCCGGCCCGGTGCCGATGACGATTCAGTCGCTGCTGGGCGAGCTGCAGTTCAACGTGACGTCGCCCACGGCGCCGCAGGCCCGCGTGCCGCTGCGCACCTCGGTGGGCCCCACCTGCCTCGCGGTGACGCCCGACCCGCTCGACTTCGGCACGGTGAAGTTCTCGGCCCCGCCGGCGATGCGCTGCTCGAGCGCGAGCAAGACGCTCACCATCTACAACGTGTGCAACTCGCCGGTGACGATTCGCCGGTTCGACCTGCAGGCGGCCGGTGGCCAGCAGCCAGGCGGGCCCGCCTGCGCCGGTGGCATGCCATGCCCCGAGTTCTTCCTCACCAGCGTGCCCAACATTCCGTCCGGAGGGCTGACGCTGAACGCGGCCGCCACCACGACGTTCCAGGCGCGCTACTCGCCCATCGACATCGGCGCCGACACCGGAGCGGTCTCGGTCGAGGTGCTGCAGTCGGGCCAGACGGTCACCTACCTGGTGGGGCTCAGCGGCAACGGCGACCCGAGCGGCCAGCAGACCGACACCTTCATGCAGGACATGCAGCCGAAGGCCGACATTCTGCTCGTCATCGACGACTCGGGCTCGATGGGCGACAAGCAGCAGAGCCTGTCGCAGAACTTCTCGTCGTTCATTCAGTACGCGGCGTCGGCCGGCGTCGACTACCAGCTGGGCGTCGTCACCACGACGGTCGAGGGCGCCTTCATGTGCCCGCCGCCGCCCCTGCCGTGCATCATGCCGCCGCCCCCCAGCACGCCGGGCGACGGCATCTTGCGGACGATTCGGCCCGGCCAGGCGAACCAGATTGGGCCGATTCTCCGCGCCAACACGCCGAACGTGGGGCAGGCCTTCCAGCAGCTCGTCAACGTCGGCACCAACGGCTCCGGCACCGAGACGGGGCTCGAGGCCGCCGTGCTGGCGCTGACGCCGCCGCGCATCGTGATGGAGAACGCCGGGTTCCTGCGCACCGACGCCAACCTGGCCATCGTGGTGGTGTCGGACGCCGGAGACCAGTCGAACCAGCCCTTGAGCTACTACGAAAACCGGCTCATCAACGTGAAGGGCTTCAACCGCCTGTCGATGTTCACCTTCAGTGCCATCGGCCCGTTCCTTGGCAGCCCGCCGGGGAGCTGCACGTACGATGGTGGAGGTGACGCCCAACGGTATGCCTCGATGGTCACTCGCACCGGCGGCGTGCGTGAGGAAATCTGTACGCAGAACTGGGCCACGGCGCTCCAGGGGCTCGGCCGCACGGCCTTCGGGTTCCGCACGTTCTTCTTCCTCGGCAACTCCCCCGACCTCACCGGCGGCAACATGCTCAACGTGCGCATCAACAACACGCCCGTCGCAGGTGGCGGAGCCTGCCCGATGGGCGGCGGCGGGCCGACGTCGGGCGCCTGGTGCTACGACGCGGCGGCCAACGCGGTGCGCTTCACGCCGATGACGACGCCGGGGCCCGGCCAGACGCTGACGGTGCAGTACCAGACCGCCTGCTTCTGACACCCGGGACGCGCGGGCCCGGCTGGGTGGCGGGCGCGGTGTTCTCGAGGGCTCGAGCTCCAGCGCGCAGGCTCGTCGGGGTGCGCGGGTCGGCCGTCTGGCCGGGGCCTCGTGCCACGAGGCGAGGCGCGCTCCGGCTCGAGCGTCACGTCGGTGCGGGAGCGCTCGTGCGCCTCGAGGGTGGCGTCGACAAGTTCCTCACCGGTTGAAGCGCACCGGCAGCGCCCGCCCCCCAGGCGCGACGAAACCCGGGCCGGAGCCTCGAGAGCGCCCGCGTCGCTCCGTCTGGCCGCTCCCCATGAGAGCTCCGCGAGCGCCTCTCGTTCACCTCGAGCCACTCGACGGCCCCGCGGCGCAGCGCTCGGCCGAGCCCTTCACGGTCCTCCACCGGCACCGGCGTGGCTCCTGCGCGGCGGGAGCTTCCGCCGATGGCACGAACGCACCGTCGAGCACGGCGGACGGCCTCTCGGCCCCAGGCGTTGAACCGTGTTTCGCTCGGCGGGCCCGCAGCACCCGGGCGGTATGGCCAACCAGGACGATGCCGCCGAGCGCTTCAATCGCCCTTGCACCGCCGTCGACACCGGTGACGCCGAAGAGCAGGCATGGGAGCCCCCGCGCCGTCGCCGATGGACGGAGGCGGCCGCTGTTTGCACACTTCGGGCATGACGACTCGACACGTCGTGCTCCTCGTGACGGTGTTGGTGGGCTTTGCGCGCTGCTCCTGCGGAGTGCCTCCCGCCGACGTCGATGGTGGAACGGGAGGCGCTGGCGGCAGTGGCGCGGGCGCGACCGGCGGCGGGGCGGCCGGCAACGCGGGCGGTGGGACGGGTGGGGGCGCCGACGATGGCGGCTGGGGCACCTTGTCCGACGGAGGCTGTGGCATCGCCCGCTGCGGGAGCCAGCTCTACGCGTGCGGCAACTGCCTCGACGACGACGGTGACGGGCTGGCCGACGCGCGCGACCCGGACTGCCTGGGCCCCTGCCACAACAACGAGCGGGGCTTCGCGACGGGCATTCCGAGCTTCGGCGCCACGTCATGCAACCGGCTCGACTGCTACTACGACACGAACCAGGGCTTCGGAGAGGGCTGCCGCTACAGCCACAGCTGCGACCCGCTGAGTCCGTCGGGTTCGACGTGCGCGTTCAACGCCAACGCGCAGAACTGCTCCACCTCGCAGATGTGCAAGACGTCCTGTGAGCCGCTCACGCCCGCGGGGTGCGACTGCTACGGGTGCTGCACGGCGTTCCTGCCCGATGGTGGGAGCCGCGACATCTACCTGGGCTCGGACCTGGTGAACGGTGGGCAGCAGTGCACCATCGCGACGGTGGGAGACCCGGCCATCTGCAAGGCGTGCACGAAGGTGGCGGAGTGCGGGAAGGGCAGCTGCGGCCCGTGCCAGCTGTGTCTGGGTCGCACCTCGTTGCCGCCCGAGTGTTTCCCACCCCCGCCGACCGACGGGGGCACGCTGCCGAACGACGCTGGCACGCCGGGCACGCTGCCCGACGGTGGCTCGCTGGCCCGCTGCCCCATCGGGGTGCAGGCGTGCGGGCTGCCACTCGACCCGCCCTGTCCCCTCGGCGGCTTCTGCCAGACGGGCTGCTGCGTCGTCATTCAGTGAGCCGCTCGCCCGAAGAGTCAGGCCTTCCTTGCCGCATGGCTTCGCCGCTGTACCGCTGAAGGCATGCACGCGACGGAACTGACGGTCATCGACGACGCCACCTCAGAGGCGAAGCTCCCAGACGGCTGCCCGGCGTGCGGAGGCCGGCTCGACGTGAGGCTCTCGGCCGATGGGGTCTTCACCGTCTGCGTGCACTGCCACCTGCTCGGGCGCGCGCACCTGGTGAAGGACGAGGACGACGGGGTCGAGCTCCGCCTCGTGGCCCGCGCCCGGGCGTGAACTCCAGCTACTTCGCCGTCGTCATGTCGAAGCGCACCACCGTCGTCTCGCCTGGCTTCACCGTCGCCGTGAGGTTGTGCAGCGCGCCCAGCTCGGCGTTCACCAGCTTCAGCGTGTAGCTGCCCTCGTAGAGCGACTTCGGCGCGAACGGCGTCGTGCCCAGCTTCTTCGAGCCCAGGTAGACGTCGGCCCACGGCTGAATGTCGAAGGCCAGCTTGCCCTGGCTGAACGTCAGCGACTTCGAGGTGGTGCCGTCGGCGCCCACCGACACCCGCGCGGTGGTGTGGAGGCCCAGCGCGTCGTTGTCGAAGGTGAGCGTCACCTCTCCAGCTGGCAGCTTCACGGCCTTGAGCGGCGTCTTGCCCAGCTTCTGGGCGCCCAGGGACACCTCGGTGGGAGGCGTGGTGTCGAGGTCGAGGCTGCCACCGCGCTTCGCCTTCGTCGGGCCGGGCTTCGGGTCAGCCGGGGGTGATGACGGGCCCGGCGCCTCCGCGAGCGTCAGCGTCACCGTCTTCGTCGCGCCGGCCTCGAGGGTGACGGGCGACGACGCGGGGCTCCGGCCGGCCTTCTCGGCCTCGACGGTGTGTGGGCCCGGCGGCAGGGGCACCGTCGCGCGGCCCCCCTCGTGGGCCACGGGCTTGCCGTCCACCTTGAGCACCTCAGCCGGCGGTGACGTGGTGATGGAGAGCGTAGCCGTCACGGCCAGCGTCGGCGCCGGCGCCACCGCGGGCCGTGGCGTGAGCACGAGCGCCACCGCGCCGGCGGCCTGGTCGGCGTCGAGCGTCACCTCGGTCGTCGCCGGCTCGTACCCGTCGAGGGTGGCCTCGACGGTGTGCCGGCCAAAGGGCAGCGGCTTCACCTGCGCCGGTGACGGCTGCCACCAGGGCGCTCCATCGATGGCCACGCGCGCGCCGGGCGGCTGGGTCGTCACCTGAATGCTGCCAGTCGGGCTTCCCTTGAGCGCGAAGCCGAGGCCTCCCACCAGCGCCACCGCCGCGAGCGCCGCGCCCACCACCAGCGCCGTCTTCGAGCGGCGAACGCCCTCGGGCGCGACGCCCGCGTTGGTGGGCTCCTCGACGCTCTTCTTCCTGCCGACGCCCGTCGTCCCGCTGGGCGTCACGTCGAGCCCCATCGACGGCATCTTCGCCACCGCGCTCGTGTCGATGCTGCGGCGGTCGGCCAGCTCGGCCAGCGACTGCTCGAGGGCCTCGTACTCGGTGCGGAAGTGCTCCTGCAGGTACGTGCCCACGTCGGCCGGCGACGACGGCTCTGGCACCGACTTGAGGTACACCTCGAGCTGGTGGCGCAGCTCCTGCGCCGACGACATGCGCTGGTCCGGGTCGCGCACCAGGCACTTCATCACGATGTCGTCGAGCGCTTCGGGGACGTCGGGCGACAGGCTCCTCGGCCGTGGAATCTCGAGGTCGAGGATGGACTTCATCATCGCCAGCTCGTTGTCGCCGGTGATGGGCCGCACTCCCGTGACGAGCTCGTACAGGCAGACGCCCGCCGCCCAGAGGTCGGTCCGCCCGGTGATGGGCTTCTGCAGCAGTTGCTCCGGCGCGAGGTAGCGCGTCTTGCCCTTCACCCGGCCAGCGGCCGTCTTCGACGACTGCGACTCGGCCTTCGCGATGCCGAAGTCCACCAGCTTGGTGGTGCCCGCGTACGCGACGAGGATGTTCGACGGCGTCACGTCGCGGTGCACGAGCTTCAGTGGCTTGCCCCGCGAGTCGCGGTGGTCGTGGGCGTAGGCCAGCGCGTCTGCCACCGACGCCATGATGCGCGCGCCCAGGTGGAAGGGCACCCGCTGCCCCTGTCTGCCGTGCGCGCGCAGAATCGTCAGCAGGTCGGGGCCCGGCACGTACTCCATGGCGAGGAAGTACGAGCCGTCGAGCTGCCCGAGGTCGAAGATCTGCACGACGTTCGGGTGCGCCATGCCGGCCGCCAGCCGCGCCTCGTCGAGGAACATGCTCACGAACTCGGGGTCCGTCGAGTACTCGGACAAGATGCGCTTGATGACGAGCAGCTTCTCGAAGCCCGCGATGCCCTGCTGGCGCGCGAGGAAGACCTCGGCCATGCCGCCCACCGCGAGGCGGCGAAGGAGCTGGTACTTCCCGAACTGTCCTGACTCCGGCAACGACACGGGCGCCGACAGTACCCGAGCCGGGCCGACAAGCGACTTCGTGGGCTCTGCGTCCCGGCTCACTTGAGCTGCACCTGCCCGAGGCTCCCCTGGGGAACGGGGGGCGTGTTGACGGCGTTGATGGCCAGCGGCGTGCCGACGGCGGCGCCGACCGCCACCACGCCGACGACGGTCCAGAAGGCCCACGACTTGTAGAGCGGAACGGCGGCCGGCCCGACGGCCAGCACCGACACCTCGAGGCGCTGCGGCGAGTCGGGGGTGCCGAGGGTCGCCACCACCGCGCCGCCGACGTCTCGCGCCCGCACCGAGTACTCGAGCTGCGCGCGCCGCGCCTCACCCTGCCGCAGGGGTGGCAGCTTCACCGCGTAGGCCGCCGGGCCCGTTCGCAGAAAGCCCAGCTGCTCGAGCGCCGGGGGACCATCGGCGAGGCGCCAGGCCAGCGTCAGCTCCGAGACGCGCCGCTCGCCCGCCGTCACCTTCACCTCGAACGACACGCTCCCATCGTCGCCCGTCACCGGCGGCGCCGCTTCGAGCGTCACCGCCAGGGTCGACTCGTACAGGGCCCGGCCGCGGGAGAACGCGTCGCGCACCTTGGGAGACACCGACGGCCCGGGCGTGAAGTCGGGTCTCAGCTTGAGCAGCTGCGAGAAGGCCTTCGCCGACTTGTCGAGGTCGTCGAGCGCGGCCCACGCCAGCGCGGTGAGGGTCTCGATCTCCACCAGCTCGTCCGCCGAGGGCTTCTGCGCGCGGGCGAACTCGAGCTCGGTGAGCGCGGCGTCGAACTCGAAGCCCTTCGACAGCTCGCGCGCCTTCGCGAGGTGCGAGACCTCGGGCTCGGGCGCGCGGGCGGGGGCCGCCTTCTTCCCCTTGACGGGGGCCGCCAGCGCGGGCGCGCCCGTCAGCAGCAGGGCCGTGACGACGAGCCACCTCACGGCGCGCGCCTCCGGCGGACGAGGCCGAGGGCAAGGAGCGTGGCGAGCGCGGCCGGGGCGCCGAGCCCGCCGGAGCACCCGCACCCCTTCACGCTGGGCATGCCGACGACGAGCGTGGCCTCGGCGGGCGGGCTGACGAGGCTGCCGTCGCTGACGACGAGGCGCACGGTGTAGAGGCCGGCCGTGTCGGCGGTGAGGGTGGCGCTCGAGGTGGTGTCCTGCGTCAGCGTCGCCGTCGCGCCCGAGGGAGCTCCCGTCACCGTCCACCGGTAGGTGAGCGCGTCGCCGTCGGCGTCGCTGCTGCGCGCGCCCGACAGGGCCAGGGGCTGCGCGGGCTCGCCGCGCTCCGGAGCGTCGATGACCGCCACCGGCGCCTGGTTGTTCGCGCGCGCCACCACCACCTCGACGACGTCTGGCTCGCTCGGCACCTCGGCGTCCCACACCACCAGCTCGAAGCGGTAGCGGCCGGCCACCGTCGGCGTGAAGCGCACCACCTGGGCCTCGGCGTGGAGGGGCACCGGCGGGCCGCTGAGCTGCTCCCAGCGCGGCCGCAGCACGTCGCCGGTGTTCGGGTCGCTCGAGGCCGTCGAGGCCAGCGTCACCTCGGCGCCCACCGTCGCCTGCTGGTCGGCGCCGGCGTTCGCGGTCGGCGGCTGGTTCAGGCCCGTCGTCACCACCACGTCGACGGGCACCGGCAGCGACGACACCGCCGCGTTCGACGCCGTCACCTCGAAGCGCAGGAGGCCGGGCCGCAGGGCCGTGAACGAGGCGCGCGCCGTCATCGCGTTCGACAGCACCACCGGCGGGCCGCCCACCTGGCGCCAGGCGAACGTGAGGGTGCTGCCCTGCGCGTCGAAGCTGCGCGAGGCGTCGAGCGTCACCGTGTCGGTCACCTTCGCGGGCGCGGGCCTGGTGGCCACGGCGGTGGGCACGTTGACGACGACGGTGACGTCTTTCGACTGGGTGCCGCCCTCGGCCGTCGTCGCCGTCACCCGCAGCGTGGCCGGGCCGGTGCTGTCGGGGGTGAAGGCCGCCTGCGCGGAGCGCGACGAGGCGAGGGTGCCGCGGCCGCTGACGAGCTGCCACTGGAACGAGAGCGGCCGGCCGTCGAGGGTGAAGCTGCGGCTGGCGTCGAGCGTCACCGGCATGCCGAGTGACGCCGCCACCGAGGCGGGGACGCGGAGGAAGACGTCGGGCGAGGCGCCCACCACGACGAGCTCGCTGATGGCCGTCGCGGTGCCGCCCTGCCCGTCATCGACGTCGTGGGTGACGGTGAAGACGCCGGGGCGCGCGGCGGTGATGGTGGCCTCGGCGCCGCCCGCCGAGGTGCGGAGCTGGCCGGCCTCGGTCGACCAGCTGTGGGTGAGCGGGTCGGCGTTGCTGTCGTCGGCGGCGCGGGGCCGTACGGGCAGCGCCGTCTGGGGCAGCACCACCAGGCGCGGCAGCCAGCCTGGCCAGGGGCCGAGGTTGGTGGTGGTGAGGGTGACGTCGCGAGGGACTGCCGGGGTGGCGCCCGCGGTGGCCTGGAAGCGCCACGTGCGGGCGCCGCGCTCGACGGCGAAGGCGCGGGCGGTGGGCTGGGTGGCGTCCTGGAGGAGCGCCATGGGCCCGCTCGTCTGGCTCCACTGGAAGCGCAGGGGGCGGCTCAGCGGGTCTTCGGCCACGCCGCGCAGCGCGACCCAGCCCGGCGCCACGTCGCCGCTGCCCGTCAGCACGCCCGCGTCGGGCGAGACGCTCGAGATGTCGATGAGCACCTCGTCGGTGGAGCGCGCGGTGCCGTCGAAGCACTCGAGGCGCAGCGTGTGGAGGCCCTCGGCGAGCTGCACCGTCAGCCGAGACGAGGTCCCCAGCGTCATGGCGCCCTCGGTCCAGGTGTACGTCAGGTTGTCGGCGTCGGCGTCGCTCGAGGCCGTGCCGTCGACGGTGACGGCGGTGAGGGGGCCCGTGGGGGCCAGCGCCTGGTCGGGTCCGGCGTTGGCGAGGGGAGCGGAGTTGAGAATCTCACGGGGCTCGGTGACGACCTCTGGCCCATAGCCGGTGCCGTCGGTGACGCCATCGAAGGCCTGGAGGCGAGCGCGCCAGCGCTGGCCCTTCTGCGTCTCGGCCGCCGAGATGGTGAGGGAGTCGTTGAAGCGGGCCTGAGCAATGAAGCCCGAGGGGCTGTCCAGCTCCCAGCGGACGCGCGGTGGGCCGGGCAGGTCGGCGTCGACGTCGCTGAAGCCATAGACGAGCTCGAGGTCGTTGGTGGTGACGGCCACCGCGGGCGTGATGCCCGCGTCGAGGGCGAGGGGCGCGGTGTTGAGAATGGTGAGCGCCGGCGACAGCGCCGGGTTGCCCACCCGCCGCCCGTCTCGCGGTGTCACCTCGAAGACCCAGGTGTCTCCGCGCGTCGTCAGCGCCGGCGCCACCGTGGTGCCCGACAGGCCCGGCTGCTCGACGCCGTTCTTGAGCCAGCGGTACGTGGTGCCCGTCTCGGGCTCGTTGTCGGCGTCGGTGTAACGGTAGAAGCCGACGAGGGTGTCGTTCGTGCGTGCGGGTGAGGGCGTGATGCCGGCGTCGAGCGCCAGCGGCGCCGAGTCTCCGAACAGCACCGTCACCTGGTTGCCGTTCGCCATGTAGAGGCTGCCATCGTCATCGAACGCGCCGGGGCCATAGCGGTTGCTTCCGCTCGCGAAGCTCGCGCAGGTCGAGCCCCCGGCGGGGCAGCGGAACAGCGTGAAGGTGTTGCTCCAGAACATGTTGCCGAAGCTGTCGAAGTCGAAGCGCGACTGCGGGAGCGTGTTGCCGGTGAGGAGCAGGTCGGGCACCAGGTCGTTCGGCAGCGGCTCGTCGAACCGCAGGAAGCGGGTGATGAAGCCCGCGCCCCGCTCCGCGTAGTACAGCGAGGTGCCACCATCGACGAGGCGCTGGGCTGCCAAGCCGTAGGGCTGGCACACCGTCGAGTTCGTCGAGGCGGTGCACCCATTCGAGGCGGCCGAGGTGAAGCTCGCCTGGCCGAACTGCGCGGTGGCCGCCTTGCCGGTGAAGAACGGCGGGTCGAACCACATCAGGCGCAGGTTCCCGGAGTCACCCACCACGAGCGAGCCACGCGGCGTGAAGGTGAGGGTGGTGGGCTGCCAGAGGGTGTCGGCGCTCAGCCCGCCGTCCCGGTTGGGCCGGTTGTCGGTGAAGGACGTCTGGCCCAGCACCGCGTCGGCCACGAGGTCGCCGCCGGGCGCGAAGGGCGCGTTGAAGATCAGCACGCGGTGGTTGCCCTGGTCGTTGACGGCCACCCGGCCCGTCGAGTCGACCGCCACCGCCGTGGGGACCCTGAAGCGCGCCGCGCTGGTGCCGGGCTGGTGGTCGGCCATGGTGGGCTGGCCCAGCACCGCGTCGGGCGGCGTCCCGTTCTGCAGCGCGCGTACGTTGTTCCAGACGAGCACGCGGTTGTTGTTGCTGTCTGCGACGTAGAGCCGGTTGGGCGTCACGCTCCGGTCGATGGCGGTGGCGAGGGGGCCGTGAAAGCCCGTCGGCTTGGTGCGGTTGGGCGCGACGAGGTCGGGCCGGTCCTGGCCGGGGTTGAAGACGGCGTTGATGCGGGAGCCGCCGTCCCAATGGAGCGCGAGAACGCGGTTCGCTCCCGACTGTGGCGCGAGGGCCAGGCCGGTCGACGTCGACGCGAGCTGGGTGCCCTGCGTCTGGTCGACCCACCCGGCGTCGAAGTCGCTCGAGGTGAAGCTCGACTGGCCGAAGACGGCGACCGGAGGCCCACCCGTGGGGCGGTAGCCGAGCACCCGATTGAACTGGGCATCTGATACCAGCACGAGCCCGGCGCCCACCGCCACGAAGCTGGTGCCCTCGCTGAGGCCTGTCATGCCTGGCGTCGTGGGCCGGGGCGTGACGGTGACGAAGTCGGGCTGACCGAACACCACGTCGGCGACCTGCCCGGTGGTGAACGAGGTGCTGTTCCACCCGAGGACGCGCCGGTTCCTGCTGTCCACCACGAAGAGGCGGTTCGGCGTCACCGAGCGGTCGACCACCAGCCCTCTGGGCGTGTTCATGCCGCCCGCCTCGATGAAGTTCGGCCCCGTCGAGGTGAGGTTCGGCTGGCCGTAGACGGCGGTGCTGGGGGCCGTGCCCGTCGCCGCCTGAGGGGCTGGGTACCAGACCACCCGGTTGGCCTCGAGCTCGGCGGTGAACACGTGGCCCGCGCTGCTGAACCCGACCGCCCGCGGCGAGAAGGCGTTGGGCTCGCTCACGAAGTCGGGCTGCCCGAGCACGGTGGTGGCAGGCTTGTTGTTCGAGAACGGTGGCGTGAAGACGAGCACCCGCTTGCGGCTGGCGACGGCGAGGCTCCCAGAGGCAGACAGCGCGAGGCCGAAGGGCTCGACCGTGTTGGCTGCCAGCGTCGGTGAGAACATGTTCCCTGCGCCGACGGAGCTCTGCCCGAGCACCAGCGACGGAGCCGTGGAATAGCCTCCGTCTGGGAACGACGGGTACTCGAGGACCCGGAATGAGTCGCTGACGTAGAGCGCCGAGTCGGAGGCGGCCAGCCCCCGCGGCGCGCACACCGACGCCGCGATGCACGGGCCAAACGAGTTGAAGGTGCTCGGCCCGAAGACCTGGCTGGCGACCGTCGCCGGCCAGGCGGGCGCGGGGCCCTGCGAGGGGAACTGCAACACCCGCCGGAAGTAGTCATCGCCGACGAACAGGTCTCCCCGCGCGTTCACCGCCACCGTGCCGCCCCAATAGAAGTCGGTGCGGAACGCGACGCTGCTCGGGCCCGGGCTGTACGTGCAACCCACGGTGGTGGCGTTGGGCTGCCCCCAGACCTGCGCGACCGGCGGCCCGTTCGCCGTCGGCCGCGTGAAGGCCACGACGCGGCAGAAGCCGTTGTCGGCCACGAACAGGCGCCCGGTGGCGTCGACGGCAAGGCTGCCCGGCTGGCAGAGGGTCCTCTCACGCTCGGTGGCCGTGGTGGCGCAGGCGCGCTCTTCGAAGTCAGGCTGGCCCACCACGAGGTCGGCTGGTCGCCCGGCGCCGGCGGCGGTCGCGTCGAGCCACACCAGCACGCGGTTGTTGGTGGTGTCGGCGACGTACAGCCTGTTCGGTGTCACCGAGGTGTCGAGCGCCACGCCCCGCGGAGCCTCGAGGCCGCGCGCGTCGACGCGGTTGGGCCTCGCGTGGTTGACGTTGGCCTGCCCGACGACGGCCTCGGGCGTGGGGTTGGAGCCAGCGAGCGCACTCCACGAGGCGTAGCGGCTGACCCGATGATTCTCGGCCACGAAGACGCGCCCCTGCGAGTCGAAGTCGAGGGCGAAGCGCACCGAGTCTGCGTCTCTCGAGCTGGAGGACAGGTACTGAGTGGGGCCTGCGTCGGCGAAGAACGGTGAGGACCGTGCCTCGATGCTCCAGGAATAGAAGCAGGTGCCATCACACGAGGACTCCTGCGTCACGCGGATGATGCGCCCGTCGACCGGTGAGACGCACACGCTGCTGACGTTGAAGAAGGAGTCCGTCTGTTCGACCTCGGCTGGCTGCTGAGCGAAGAAGGCCGCGAGCGTCGACCACGAGAGCAACCGGTAGTTGTTGTGGTCGGCGACGTAGACCGCGTGCGGCGGTCGCGGGTCGACCGCCACCTGCGCGGGGCTCCAGAAGTCGCGCCGGCTCGGGTTGTTCAGGGTGAGGCCGCCGAGCGTGACGTCGACGACCGCGTCGGCTGGCGTGCCCAAGGCGTCATGGCGGCGGGCTGCGACCGGCTCGGCTCCGACGTCGCCCGTGCCGGGCACACTGCAACCCGCCGCTGCGAGCAGAACGACCAACAGGTTCCTCTGCATGGGTTCGGCACCCCTTCGCTGGAAGTCGTCAGCGTAGTCGAAGCCCGCGGGCTCCATGTCACGACGACGTTCATGGGAGTGGGGAGAGGTCGTTCCTCATCGTTCCCGCCCGTACACGTCGTCGTCGGTCCGTTCGATCAGGTGGTGCTGATCATTCAACTCGAGGTGATGCACCAGCACGCGAACCCGGTGGGCCGGGTGGTGCCGCCACACCGCGCGCGCGACCTCCCGGCTCGAGGCGAGGCGGCCGAGGGTGCGACGGCGCTCGAGAAACTCGCCCAGCTCGGTGACGAGTCGCTCGTCGCGCGGGACAAGCGGCACGAAGCCGCTGCCTTCGTCGACGAGCACCTGGAGCTGCCACGCCGCGCCGACGCGGGAAGGCGTGGCGTACATGCCGAAGCTGAAGAGCCGCCAGGGGTCGACGCCGGCGGTGAACGCGAGGGCGAGCGTGACGAGCGGCCACACCGCGACCGCGCCGATGACGAGCCGTGCGACGAGGCGCCTCACCGGGGGCCACCCCGGGCGAAGACGGTTGGGAGCAGCCACGGCGGTGTCGCGAACCAGTGCAGCTGGGCGACGAGCAGCAGTCCTGCGAGGCCCATCAGGGCGACAGCGACCCGGGGCTGCTTCCGCTCCGCCACCAGCGGCAGGCCCAGCGTCACCAGCAGGAGCGCGAACGTCCACTCATGGGCGACGAGCTGCAGGCTGAGCGCGAGCCCGGGGAGCAGCCACCGCGCGCGGTGCGCGAGCGGCGAGCAGCCCAGGAGCGCGAGCGGCGCCACGAGCTCCAGCACCCACACGACGTTGCTGACCAGCACGAGCGGCCCAGAGAGCTCGAAGGGCCCTGCGCCAGGAGCGGGGACGAGCGCCGAGAGCCGCGCGAGCGTTTCGGCCGGCAGAAACGGAGCCAGGGCGGCGCGCACGTCGAGCCGCACCATCGTCAGCCACGCCAGCGTCTGCCCGCGGAACCACGCCCCGTGGGCGAGCTTCGCGAGGCCCCCGTGGAAGAGGGCGAGCAACACCAGCGCGACCAGTGAGCGTTGGAGCTGCCTGGCCTCGTCGGCCTGCCTGGCGTCGAGCAGCGCGAGCAGGAGCGAGGCCACCGTGCCGAGGAACACGTGGTTCGCCGTCACCGGAAACGTCGCGCCGATGGCGACGAGCCCGCCCGCGAAGGTGAAGGCCATGGCGAGCCGGGGCTTCCACCAGACGATGAGGACTGCCACCGTCGAGAGCACCGTCGTGGCCGGCACCCGCACCTCGGCGAGCGCCTGGCCGAGCTGGTGGACGGCGTGCACGAGGGCGACCCAGCGCGCGCCTCCCGCCGTCAGAGGGCCGGCGCTGAGCGTGTCGACGCGCGTGGCCCACCGCACCTGAGGTCCCCCCTTCAGTCGGTGACGAGCTGAACCGAGACGGTGGTGACCTGCCTGGGGTCGATCTGCGCGTCTGCCGAGCCCGACGTCACTTCGGCCTGGCCGCGCCGGGCCGCGACGCGGAATCGAACGCGGCTGCCAGTGCGGGGGCCCGGGTCGACGCCCAGCGTGACGGGAAACGTTTTGCCGACGAGGGCCATGTCGAACGTCACCTCGTCCAGCACGCTGGTGCCGTCGGGCAGCGCGCCGCTCACGACGAGGGCGTCGACCTCTTCGGGAATGCGGAGCCGGCCGTTGGGCCCGTTGGCGTCGATGGTGAGCAGCACGGCGCCCTTCGCCGTGCACCCTGCGGACAACACCAGCACGAGCATCAGCAGCCACCGCACGAGGCCGCACCCTACACCACCGCGCTCGCACGTCGAGGCGGCCGCGCTTCACGTTCCTTCACAGTGGGTTGACGGTGCCGCAGCAGGGTGATGCGACGGTGCATCGCATGACCTCGACCGCCAGAGTGATGTTGGGCGCCCTCGCCGGGCGCTTTCTGCTGCGCATGAGCCGCGTGACGCGCCGTGAGACGTTCGGCCGCTTCGTGCGGGTCGACCTCGCGGGCGACTCGCTGCGCGACGCCGGGTTTCGCCCCGGTGACAAGGTGCAAGCGTTCCTCCCGGAGGGCGGCATGCGCACGTACACGCCGCTGCACTGGAGCGGTGACACGACCTCGCTGCTGGTGTTCCAGCACGGCGCGGGCCCCGGCTCGGCGTGGGCCGGCGCGCTTGGCGAAGGCACCGAGGTGGGCTTCTTCGGGCCGCGGCGCTCCATCGACGTGTCGCCCGTCGAAGGCCCGTTGGTGCTGTTTGGCGACGAGACGTCGGTGGCCGTCGCGGTGGCGCTGTCACGGGCGCGGCCGGCGCGGGCAGTGACGGCGGTGCTCGAGGTGGGCGACGTGGCCGAGGTCCGCGGCGCGCTCGACGGCGTCGGGGCGCTGCTCGACGTCCACCTCGTTCGTCGCCGAGCCGACGGCGGCCAGCTCTCCGAGGCCACGGCGCAGCTGCGCTCGGCGCTCGGCCCGGGTGGATTCGGCGTCTTCACCGGCCGCGCCGCGAGCATTCAGGCGGTGAAGCGTGGCCTCGCCGGCGTCGAGTTCTCGTCGAAGACGAAGGCGTACTGGGCCGAGGGCAAGCGCGGCCTCGACTGACGCGGTGCTGGGCCATGAGTGTTCGCGGCCGATTTGCGCAAGCTCAACGGCGCGAGGGAAGGTCGCCCGTGGCCCGAGCGCGCACGCCACCAGGACTGTGTCTGGGTGCGGCCGTTCGCCGTTGACTCGAGGCTTTGGGGGCACGCCTTGACACCGGGTGACTGGCAGCTCGCTTCACTTCCTCGACGCGGAACGCCCGCGAGGCCCGGGACCGACACCCGGGTGTGACAGAGGGTGTCCTTCGCACGGACGGTTCGGCTCGACGCACGGCGCGCTCACACGAGTTGAGGTGCGGTATGGTCTGCGAGGAGTGCGCCCGAAAGAGCCGCGACCGTCTCTCGACTCCCCCTGGCAACCCCTGGACGCTCCGGAAGGTGCACCGGCTGTGACGACGAGCCATCTCGCTCGGTGACGAGGCCGGCGCCAAAGACGCCTTTCGAGCGCTGCTGCGGCTCGACCCGACGTGGAAGTTCAAGGGGCGCGTGGGGCCCAAGCTGTCGACGCCGTACTTCGAGGGCAAGGCGCTCGCGGCCGAGACGGGCCCCGTCCTCGTCACGGTGACGCCGACGACCGACGGGAGCGCGGTGCGCGTCGAGGTGAGCGGTGGAGA
>JANRKQ010000006.1:0-2305 GCA_033763395.1 Myxococcaceae bacterium | reverse complement strand
CACGAGTCACCGCCGCCCCAGGCGGGCACCAGCGACCCAGAAGGCGCCCTTCCCGGCGGGGTCATTTCGGGGCTCCGTGGGTCGACGTCGACACTGGAGTCTGACTTGCAGAGGCCTCCGGCGCCGCACACACAGCGGTGGAGACCTGGCCGCTCTCCTGGCGGCCGCGGGGCGGGAGGAGCACCATGAGTCGCATCGAGTCCGTGGAACTCACCAATGAGCCGCAGCCCGATTGGGACTTGCTGGTCGAGGCTGGCCGGGCCGAGGCACCGTGGCCCTTCAGCCAGGCAGACGAGGCGCGCGTGAACGAGGCGTGGCAGCGCCTCGAGCGGCTGCGGGCCCAGCCGGGGGTGACCGTCTACGGGCTCCACACCGGCTTCGGGAACGACGTGACGGCGTTGGCGGCCACCGACGCGGTCGGCCACCAGCTCGAGCTGCTCGACTATCTCTGCGTCGGCACCGGCCCGAAGCTCCCGACGGCCGTCGTCCGGCGGGCGCTGCGACTGCAGGCCTTCAAGGCCGCGCGAGGCCTCAGCGGCACCCACCCCGAGACGGTGAAGCGGCTCCTCGCGCTGGCCAGCGCCGACGAGCTGCCGTCGGTGCCGGCCTGGGGAAGCCTGGGGGCCAGCGGAGACCTCGTGCCCATGGCCCACGCCGTCGCTCCCGTCTTCGAGCGCACCGAGGGCCGGCGCGAGGTGCCTGGGCCCCGAGACGTGCTCAGCCTCGTCAACACCAACGCCATGATGGCGTCCTTCGGCATCGAGCTCGCGGAGCGGGTGAGCGAGCTGCTCCAGCGCGCGCATGAAGTGACGGCGGCGGCCGCGCTTGGGCTCGGCTTCGACGATGAGCCCTTCAGGCCCGACGGGCTCGAGGTTCCCGGGCAGGACTGGCACGTCGTCGAGGCGGGGCGTGCCATCGTGCTCGCGATGAAGGAGCGCGCGCTCGACAGCGGCGCCCGGCCCGTCCTCGCCACGCAGCGCCCGCTCCAGGCCCGCTACTCGGTCCGTTGCGCGCCTCAGGTCCTCGGTGGCAGTCGGTGGGCCCTCGCGGCGGCGAAGGAGCGCCTGCTGACCGAGGCCCTGCGCGTGGCCGACAACCCACTCGTGCTCGAGGGGCCCGCGCCGGCCATCTGGCACGGTGGGCACTTCTACGCGCTCGGCGTCGCGCACGCCGCCGACCTCATGGCCGACGTCGTGTTCCGCGTCGTCGAGCTGGTCGACCGCCAGGTGCTGCTGCTGATGGACCCGGCGACGAACCAGGGCCTGCCGCGCAACCTCGAGGCGAAGGAACGCTCACACGTGAAGGGGCTGCACCAGCTCCTGTCGGCGCTGGGGCAGCGGCTCCGGGGGCTGGCGATGCCGTCGCGGGTGATGAGCTTCTCGTGCGAGGGCAACAACCAGGACGTCGTGCCATGCGGCATGAACGCCCTCTCGTCGGTCCAGCAGGCGTGCGCCGTCGCAGACGAGGGCCTGGCGGTGGCCGAGCTGGTGACGGACCGGGCGCTCCTGCTGAGGGCCGGGCGCGACGTACCCGAGCACCTCACCCCGGCCGCGTGGCGCCGACGCGTCTCGATGCTGGAGTCCACCCGTGGCTGAGAGCAGGCCGCTGTGGGCGTGGCTGACCCGCGTCTGCCCCGGCTCGGCCGTGCCAGTGCTGGTCGAGCCTGACGAGGGGCACGAGACGGTGCTGGCCGCGGCGTCGCTGCACACCCGGGCGCTCGAGACGTGGCACGCCTGGCGGAAGGCCGGGGCGCGGCCCGGTGACGTCATCGAAGACACGACGCCCAGGGGCCTCGACGCCGTCGTCCGGCTCCTCGCGTGCCTTGCCGGTGGGCTGGTGTGGCGCCCCCTCAAGGACGGCCCCGAGCCGCCGTTGCCCTCGGCCTGGAGGGTCGACCCGCAAGGGCGGCTCTCTGGCGGGCCAGCCACGCGACGGCTCGCCGCGGGGCCATCGGGCGTCCTGCTCGAGAGCAGCGGGAGCGAGGGCGCGCCGAAGCGGGTGCTGTTGAGCCAGGCCGCGCTGTGCTGGCAGCTCGAGGCCCACCGCGCCGTGCTCCAGCCGGAACGTGATGACGTGCGCGTCTTGACGCTCCCGTGGACCCACGCGTTCGGCCTGGTGCTCGACCTGCTCCTGGGCCTCGTCGCCCAGCAGACCCTCGTGCTGGCGCCGCTGAGCGGCACGTGGTCCCCCCGCTCGCTGGCGTCGCGCCTGGCCGAGGCCGGCGCGACCTGGTGGTGCACGGTGCCTCGCCTCCTCGAGCTCGTCCTCGACGCCGCGCCCCCGGACGGCCGAGGCCCGACGCGCG
>JANRKQ010000005.1:0-8151 GCA_033763395.1 Myxococcaceae bacterium | reverse complement strand
GGGCGGCTGCCGCCATCGACGTTGCTCGCGAGCGTGGGCGGCGCGGTGCTGTTCGCGCTGGCGGCGCGGCTGGTGTGGCTGGCCAGCCTGTCGCGGTACACGTCGGCGGGCGGCTGAAGTGTGCTCGGCGCCGGCCGCCCGCTGGCTTTCCGGGGGGGGTCAACCAGGTGACGGAAATCGTCACCCGGGGTGACGTCACCTGGTTGACGGTTTTCGTCACCCTGGTTGACACCTCCGGCGAGGCGACCCGCCCGAGGTGGCACGGCGTCAAAGCGCCGCGGGCGCGTCGGTTCGCTGATTCGCGGCGCTGCCGGGAGTTCGCCTCCCGAGCGGTGGGGTCGCCCGGACGGCGGCCGACTCTGGCGCACGCTTCGCCGCTCGAGGTGTGAGACGCGCGGCGCCCGGGCATGCAGCCTCGACTCGATGGTGTTGCACGCGACGCCCCCTCCCGCCTCGGGTGTGTTCCCCATGCGCCGCGGGGCGGACGCGCGGTGCGGCGTGGAGTCTGCTCCCCGACCGGTCGCCCAACGCCCCCAGCACCACGGCCACGAGCGGAGCCCAGGTGGACTGGTGACGTTGGCGCGCGAGGGGGCTAGCGCCAGGGAGCGTGACGTTCGCACCGCGCACTCGAGCGCGAGCGCCGTTCACGCGATGAAGGTGAGCCCCGCGAGTCTCGCGCTGTGTCGCTCGAGGGCCTGGGGAGCACGACGCCCACGGCTCTACCGGCTCGACGGTGCGCGCTGCCGAGCTCAGAACCGCGTGGCGAGCTCGAGCCAGAACGTGCGCCCGTACTGCGGAATCTGCCCGGAGCCCGCCTCGCTGATGACGGGCAGCAGCACCCGGGTGTCGAGCAGGTTGTTGACGCCAGCGAAGTAGCGCACGGGGCCGTACTCGCCCGACAGGCCCGCGTTGAGCAGCAGGGCCTCGCCGATGGTCGTGCCCGTGTTCCGGTCGACGCGCCCCGACTGGTAGGTGCCCTGGCCCGACAGCCGAACCAGGCCTTCCTTCAGCGGAATCATCGCGCGCGCCGAGGCGAGGTGTGTCGGGTACGCCGGCGCGTCGGCGACGCCCGGCCCGCCGAGGACGACGAACGAGTACGTGCCCTCGACCAGCGTGAAGCGGCCGGGCTGCCAGCGCAGCTGAGCTTCCGCACCGAGGGCCGTGAGCCCCTGCGTCTTGTTCCGGTACACGAAGCACTGCGCGGTGCCCATGCCGCAGCGGGGAACGTCGGCCGACTCTTCATCGAGCACCACGAGGCGGTCGATGAGGTTGAAGTAGCCACCCACCGACGCGCGCAGCTCGGGCGTGAGGTTGTGCGCGTGTTCGACCTCGAAGGTGGTGATGTACTCGGGCGTCAGCGTGCCCGGCGTCGGCGCCACCTGCGTCGCGGCGCCGTCGTTGAAGTACAGCTCGTAGATGGTGGGCGCGCGGAAGGCGCGGCCGATGACGAACTTGGTGAGGCCCGCTTCGTAGAACCGCGCCACCACCGCCGCGCGCGGAGAGAGCGCGAACTCGGCGATGTCGTTGTACTTGTCGACGCGCAAGCCGGCCTGAATGAAGAGCCGGTTGTTGAAGAGTTGCCACTCGTCCAGCAGCGTCCCCGACACGAGGAAGCGCGTGACGCGGTCGACGGGCGAGTCCACGGGCTGCTGCGAGACGAACTGGCCCTGGCCCTCGACGCCGACGGTGAGCCGGTTCCCCTCGAAGAGGAAGATGCCAGCGCGCGCCTCGAGGACGCCCCAGTCGCCGTTGCCGGTGTCGGTGGTGCGAAAGCGCTCTCCGTTGGCGTCGAGCGACGCATAGTACCCGCGGTACCGGGAGCCGTCGTAGGCCGCGCGCGCCGAGAGCGACACGCGGGAGAACGAGTGGTCGAAGCGCAGCTCCGCGAAGCCACGGGCGTCGGTGTAGACGGTGCCGGGAACGCCGAGCGTCGAGCCGAGCGGGCCCGTGGGCACCTGCTTGCGGCGCTGGTTCCACTTCGACGACAGGGTGAAGCCCTTCCACTTCACGCGCGCGGTGGCGCCGATGGCGCGCTCGTCGTCGAGGCCCCGCACGAGTCCGGCCGCGCCGAGGTCGGTCAGCTCGGCCCCCGTCGCGGTGTAGCCGGCCGCCGACAGCAGCACCGACGCCTCGTCATTTCCGAGGCTCCCGGTGGCGCGCGCCTTGACGCCCCCCGGCCCGCCCGCGCCCACGACGCCTTCGACGACCTTGTCCTGGCCGATGCGGTTGCGGGGCACCACGTTGATGACGCCGAAGAAGGCGCCGGTGCCGAAGAGCAACGACGCCGGCCCGCGCACCACCTCGATGCGGTCGACCTCGTTCAAGTCGACGTCGAGGTCGCGCGCCGAGAAGCCCTGGCCCGCCCACACGTCGTTGATGGGGTGCCCGTCGTAGAGGATGAGGATGCGGGTGTTGAGGTCGCCCGGCGGGGCGAAGCCACGAATGCCGATGTACGTGTAGATGCGGTCGTCGGTGAAGAAGAGGCCGCGTACGGCCCTCAGCGCCTCGGGGAGCGTCTGGTACCCGAAGGCCTGAATCTCTTCGCGCGTGACCACGGTGATGGAGGCCGGCGCCTGGTCGACCGACAGCAGCTGCTTGCTCGCGGCGGTCACCTTGGGCGGCGCGTAGCGCAGGTCGGCGACGACGCGCTGCTCCTGGTCGGCCACCACCTCGAGCGTCTGGACGAGCGGAGACACGTCGGTGCTCGTCACCTCGAGCTGGTGGCGCCCTGCGGTGAGCGTGAGCACGACCGGGGTGAAGCCCGAGTCCTTGCCGTCGACGCGCACGAGCGCCGCGTCGCGGTTGGCCGTGACGATGACCTTCCCGGTGGGCTTGGGCTTCTCGGGCAGCGCGACGCTCGCGGTGGCGGTGGCGTCGGCCTTCACGTCGACGAGCACCTGCTGCGGCAGAAAGCCCGGCGCCTGCACGAGGTAGAGGTGCTGGCCTGGCGCGGCCGAGAGCTTCGCGGGCAACACGCCCAGCACCGGGCCATCGCCGGTCTCCCGCACCTCGGCGCCAGCGGGCGTTCCGGTGAGCTCGATGGTGCCGACGACGGGCACCAGCTCGACCGCCACCTTCGCCTCCTTGCCGCGCAGCGCCGTCACCTTCGCCTGCGCCGGACGGAACCCACTCGCGCGCACCAGCACGGTGTGGGCGCCGGGCTTCACCGCCACCGTCTGTGGCGTCTTGCCGCGGCTGCCGAGGTCTTCGCGGTCGATGAAGACCTCTCCCTCGCCGCCCGTCGCGGTCACCGTCACCAGCGCCACCTGGGGCCCCAGGCGCGCGAGCGCGGCCTTCACGTCCTTCCGGTCGTCGGCGGGCAGGGTGGGATCGACGAAGAGGTCGTGCCAGTAGCGGTACGCCTCGTCGGGCCGGTCGAGCGACTCGTAGCAGCGCGCGATGTTGAACAGCACGTTGCGGTTGGGGACGAGGCGGTACGACAGGAAGTAGTTCGACAGCGCCGTCTCGTAGTCGCGCTTCGTGTACGCCTGCACGCCGCGCGAGAACGCGATGTCGGCTTCGTCGGCGGTGTTGTCGGCCCGGGCGGAGCCGGCGAGCGCCAGCGCGAGGAGCAGCACGGAGAATCGCACGGAGCGGCACACTAGCCTCGTGTCGGTCGACGACAACTCCTTCAGCGGCAGAAGCGCTCCCATGTGGCGGGAATCGGGCCACCCATCAGCTTCTCGGCGCCGGCCTTGTCCAGCAGCACGAAGACGAAGTCGCCGGTGAAGCAGTCGCGCCCCGCCTGGCGGATGACGACGGTGGACTTCACGATGCGGCTGCTCGCGCTCGTCACCTTCGCGCGCGCCTCGACCTCGACGCCGACGCGCACGGCCTGGTGCAGCTTCGCGGTGAACGACGTGGTGAAGCCGAACTTGCCGGTGGCGGCGATGACGGCCCACGCGGCGCTCTCGTCGGCGAGCGTCGAGACGAGCCCGCCGTGCATGATGCCCACCGGCCCCTGGTGCAGCGCGCCGGGGAGGAACGTCGTCACCACCTCGTCGCCTTCGCGGCGGTAGGCGAGGTGGAAGCCGTGCGGGTGCGTGGGGCTGCAGCCGAAGCAGGGCTGGCCGTCGCCGAAAAGGCGCCCGTCGAGAGGCTCGACCGTCTCGCTCATGTCACTCTCCCATCACCTTCACGATGACGCGCTTGCGCCGCTGGCCGTCGAACTCGGCGTAGAAGATCTGCTGCCACGGCCCGAGGTCGAGCTGCCCCTTCGTAACGGGCACCAGCACCTGGTGGTGGATGAGGAGCGACTTGAGGTGCGCGTCGCCGTTGTCCTCGCCGGTGGCGTGGTGCTGGTAGTCGGGCTTCTCGGGCGCGAGGCCCTCGAGCCACGTCCAGATGTCTTCCCAGAGGCCGGGCTCGTTGTCGTTGACGAAGACGCCGGCGGTGATGTGCATCGCCGAGACGAGCGCGAAGCCTTCCTTGATGCCGGCCTTCTTCACGAGCTGCGCGACGGTGTCGGTGACGCGGACGAGCTCCTTCTTCTTCTGGGTCTCGAACCACAGGTACTCGGTGAGCGTCTTCATCGGGAGCGCGGCTGTACCGCGAAAGGGGAAGTCACTCACGCTCGCAAAACACACCCGAGGCCTGCATGGTGCGCCGCATGGCGAAGACGGTGACGCAGTTTCAGGGCTTTCCGAAGGGCGGGGTGGACTTCTTCCGGGCGCTCGCGCTGCGGCAGGACCGCGAGTGGTTCAAGGCGCACAAGGCCGACTACGAGGCGCTGTGGGAAACACCGATGCACGCGTTCGTCGACGCGCTCAAAGGGCCAGTGGCGACGCTCTTTCCCGACGTGAAGCGCACGACGCCGAAGGTGTTCCGCATCTACCGCGACACGCGCTTCTCGAAGGACAAGTCGCCGTACAAGACGAACGCGAGCGCGGTGGTGCCGCTGTACCCCGGCGGCATGATGGAGCGGGTGGGCCTGTACTTCGAGCTCGGCCCGGCGCCGTTCGTCGCCTGCGGCCGGTGGATGATGGAGCCCCCGGTGCTCAAGCGTTTCCGCCGCGCGGTGGCCGACGACGCGCTGGGGGCGCCGTTCGCGAAGGCCGTGGCGAAACACGTGGCGCAAGGCTTCGAGGTCGCGTCGCAGAAGCAGCTCAAGCGCGTGCCGAAGCCGTGGCTGTCAAGGCTCGGGAGTACTGATCGCCGATGGTTCGGCCAAAGTGATCGGCCCAGGCGGCACGCAGAGACCCGCTGATTGCCGTCGTCAAACCCAGTCGTCTGGTTCGGCCAAACTGATCCGCTCACCGCGCCTCGACTGCGGCGGCTGACGCCTTCCGTCGCTTCGTTGGCGGCGGGTTCCGGTACGAGTCTCCCTCGATGGTCAGGATGTGCGAGTGGTGCAGGAGTCGGTCCATCGCCGCGCTCGCCAGCAGTGGGTTGCCGAAGAGCGGCGGCCACTCCTCGATGGCGCGGTTCGACGTGATGATGGTCGAGCCCCGCTCGTACCGTCGGCGCACCACCTCGTAGAGGTCACCGGACTCATCGGGCGTGAGGCCCTTGAGCCCGAGGTCGTCGATGATGAGGACGTCGGGCGTCGTGAAGCGCAGCAGCCGCTTATCGAAGCTGGCGTCTGCCCTCGATGCCCTGAGCTGCAGCAGCAGCTCGTGCGCTCCGACGTAGAGGACGTTGCGGCCAGCACGGCAGGCGCGATGCCCGAGGGCCTGTGCAAGGTGAGACTTCCCCACGCCCGTCGGTCCGATGATGAGCACGTTGTCGTGGCGCTCGACGAAGGCGCACGTCGCCAGCTCGAGCACCTTCGCTTTCGGCACCGAGCCGTTGAAGGCGAAGTCGAAGTCCTCCATCGTCTTCGCGTGCTCGAAGTTCGCGCGGCGCAGCCGTCCGGTCAGCTGCTTCGCTTCCCGGCGCTCCACTTCGTCCGCCAGCAGACGGAAGAGAAACTCGCTCATCGCCAGGTTCTCGTCTGCAGCCTGCTTCATCCTCAGGTCCAGCGTCTGCAGTACGCCGGACATCCTCAGCTTCTTCAGCAAGCGGATCAGCTCGTCAGTTGGGCTCATTCTTCGGGTTCCAGTGGTTGAGGAGCTCGGCGGCGCTCCGTGCAAAGCGGAAGCTCTCTTGGGAAGAGCTCGTCTCCGCAGCCGCCGCCGCGGGGAGGGGCTCGTAGTCGAGCCCCCGAGTCAGGATGTTCTTCAACGCCCGGTAGTCGTAGCTGCCGAAGTGCCTCGCTCGTCGGCTCGCGTTCTCAGCTCGCTCGACCGGGTGCCGCTCCAGGTGCATCACGATGGCTTGCACTGGCCTCAGCTGTGACAGCACGTCGTCGGACTCGAAGATCTCCTTCACGTAGCTCGCCGTCTCGGGCCCGATGCGCGCCGCTCGCGCTTCCCACCAGGCCCGGCTGCGGTGCCGAAGCGGCGCGCGGTGTTCGGGCAGGTGTTCGTCGAAAGTGCTGCGCAGGTCGGGTCCGCGGCGCGAGTGGGTGGCCACCCGCTCGTCGTTCGCGAAGACGATGAGGGATTCGGCGGTCGCCTGCAGCCACACGGTGCTCCCCACCAGACGCCAGGGCACCGAGTAGAGCCGTCGCTCGTACTCGACGTGGCTGTCTCGGTGGACCGTCGCTTCCTTCCAGACCACCAGCTGGTACCGCTTCGCCGGCAGCTGCTGCAGCGCCCGCTGCTCCTCGCCCTCGAAGACCTCGAGTGGCCTGCGACCGGTCGTGCCGTGCAGCCGCAGGCCGGCGACCTCGCGCACCCATCTGGCCAGCTTCGGCGTCAGCTCCCCGACATCCAGCTCGTCGCGCCCGCGGAAGAAGTTCCCCTTCACGTACTTCACGCCCGACTCGACTTTCCCCTTCTTCTTCGGCTGGTAGATGGGCGCAGGGTCGACCTTGAAGCCGTAGTGCCTCGCCAGCTCGCGGTAGCTCCGATTCAACGCCGTCGCCCCGCCCACACCGAAGGCCGCCCGCACGACCGCTGCCTTCAAGTTGTCCGGCACCACAACCTCGGGCACGCCGCCGAGCTCCTCGAAGGCCTCGACGTGCAGCCACAGCCACGTCGCCACCTTCTGGTCGAAGACGATTCGAGCCACCATGTGGCGGCTGTGCCCGAGCACCAACACGAAGACGTAGGCGCTCCTCATGATTCGCTCGACCGGGTCGAAGAGCTTCCCGATGCAGCCGAAGTCGACCTGCGCCACCTCTCCCGGCTTCGTCTCGACAGGGATGGCCACGTCCTGCTCGACCACGCCGCGTGCCTTCTTGAGCCTCGCGCAGAGCCGCTTGACGGCGGAGAGGCTGGGGCGCGCCTGCCGGAAGGTCTCGTTCTCGAGCTGGAGCCGGTCGTAGATGCCACGTGGCCCGAGCCCCTTGCTCTGGAGCTCGATGATGCTGTCCATCCACTGCTGGAGCGTCGAGACCTGCTGCGGCGCCACCTTCTGCGGCAGCTGCGCCTCCACCGCGCGCTTGAGCACTTCGAGTTCGGGCAGCTCGTCGACCGAGCCCTCGAGCAGCCCGGCGGCCACAAGGGCTCGCCTGTACTGCCGCTCCGTGTTCGGGCTCATTCTGAGCAACCGGGCCACCTCGCGGTCGCCCGTCCCCATTCGATGCAACCTCACCAGGTCCTGCAGCCGATCCATGTCGACCCTCTTCCGCATGTGTCCTCCCTCGCGTTTGTCGCGAGGTGGCACGTGCAAAGGGTCCGGTCATCGACCCGGGCTGGTCCGGGCTCGGGTCAGTTTGGCCGAGCCGAGCGCGATCAGTTTGGCCGAACCAGCCGTGGTCACTTTGGCCGAACCGCGGGGATCAGATAGGCCGGTCCGTTACACGTGGCCGAAGGAGCACCCGCGCGGCGAGCTGCTCCGGCACACGGGCTTCGCGTACAGCTTTCCCTCGCCGGGCCAGGACCTCATCGAGTCGCCGGAGCTCGTGCGGTGGGCGGTGGACCACCTGCGAAAGGTGGCGCCGGTGCTGCGGTGGGTGGAGGCGGCGGCGCGTGGAAAGAGGCCTTCGTTGAAGTGAGTTCAGCCCGAGCTCCAGAAGAGGTCGGCGATGAAGGAGAGCCACCGCCGGAGGAGGACGGATCGCTCCGTCAAAGAGTGACTGATCAAGGAACCCGATTCCAATCGCGCCAACCACAACAAGAAGAAGCAAGAACTCCCTCACGAACAGGCCTCTCCACGCCCTGCCCG
>JANRKQ010000004.1:0-11141 GCA_033763395.1 Myxococcaceae bacterium | reverse complement strand
TCCCGTTGAGGATGATGAGGTCCTTGCAGCGACCGGTGATGAACACGTCGCCGCCGCGCACGAAGCCGAGGTCTCCGGTGCGGAGCCAGCCGTCGCGGTACACCGCCTCGGTGGCCTCGGGGTTCTGCCAGTAGCCCTTGGTGACCGAGGGCCCCTTGACCACGATCTCGCCCTCCTGGCCGTCCTCCAGGAAGTTGCCCTCGTTGTCCACGATGCCGACCTCGTGGTCGGGGAAACACTTCCCGCAGCTCACGAAGTTCAGGGCCACCCCGTCCGCGAGGGGGGCCACGACGGTGCCGGTGGCGCGGAAGGTCTCGGCGTCGGCGGCGACCACGTCCAGCGGCTTGAGGCGCTCGCCGAAGGACATGGCGAGGGTGGCCTCGGCCATGCCGTAGGCGGCCATCACCGCGCCGCGGCGGAGGCCGGTCGGGGCGAGGGCGGTCTCGAAGTCCTCGATCACGCTCGCGTTGATGGGCTCGGCGCCGCAGCCGAGGAGCCGCACGCGGGAGAGGTCCCAGGTGGCGAGCTCCTTCTCGCCGGCCCGCCGGCCCGCGAGGGCGAAGGCGAAGTTCGGCCCGAAGGAGAGCGTGGCCTTGTAGTCGTGCATCGTCTGCATCCACACGTTCGGACGCTTGACGAAGGAGAGGGTGGGCACGAACACGATCTCCACCGCGCGCATCAGCGGGGTGATGACGAAGCCGATGAGGCCCATGTCGTGGTAGAGCGGGAGCCAGCTCACCCCCACGTCGCCGTGGTGATCCAGCTCCATCGCCTCGGCGATGGACTCGGCGTTGGCCACCAGGTTTCCGTGCGTGACCATCACGCCCTTGGGCATCGAGGTGGAGCCCGAGGTGAACTGGAGGAACGCGAGGTCGTCGTCGGACACCTGCGCGGGGTCCTGCGAGACGCCCTCGGGCGCGGGGCCTTTCAGCTCTTCCGCCGTGATGACGCCCTTGAGCGACTTCACGTGCGTGAGGCCGGCCCAGAGCACCTGCTGCATCTTCGACAGCGTGATGAGGTACGTCGGCTCGGCCTTGTTGAGGATGGCGACGAGCGTGTCTTTGTACGAGTCGAGCTTGCCCAGCGAGAGCGGCGGGTAGAGCGGCACGGGCACCAGGCCGGCCCAGATGGCGCCGAGGAACGTCGGCACGAAGTCCTCACCGTCGGGCAACACCATCGCCACGCGGTCGCCCTTCTTGAGGCCGTACTTGCGCAGGTGCGCCGCCCGCTTCATCGCCTCGGCGCGCAGCTCGTCCCACGAGAGGAAGAGCTCCTTCTGGTCGCGGTCGAGGAAGGTGTACCCCTTGTCCGTCATGCCCTTCGACTCGTCGATGGCGGCGATCAGGTTGGGTGCGTTCCACTGCGACATGGCGGCCTCCAGGGGGCGTGGGGACAACGCGCGCTGTGTACGGAGGCCTCCCTCGACGGTCAATCACTCGACCCCTCTCAGACACCCGTTCGTGACTGCTGGAGTGACGGGGAGCACGTTCTGTGACGCAGGAATGACGCAGGAAGAACATGGAGTTGACGTTTTCGAGACCTGTTCGTGCGCAGGCCGATGCGCAAGCCCAGCGGTCGAGAGCGAGCAATTTATTGCTCATTTTTCGTCACCATGACTGGCGCAACCTGTTGGGTTCCCGGTGGGGGCTTTGCACGACTTCACGGGCAGTCGGCGCTGGAGCCGGTAGACCGAGGCCATGCGAGTGCTGCTGACCGGAGCCACGGGAATGATTGGCCAGGGGGTGCTGCGAGAGTGCCTCAATGCGGAGGACGTGAGCGAAGTGGTGGCCGTCGGGAGGACCCCGCTCGGCCAGACGCACCCGAAGCTGAAGGAGCTCGTCCGAACGAACCTGCTCGACTGGAGCGACGCGGGCGAGGTGCTCCGTGGGGTGGACGCGTGCTTCTACTGCCTCGGCGTCTCGTCGGGCGGCATGAGCGAGGCGGACTACACGCGCGTGACGGTCGACCTGACGCTCGCGCTGGCCACGGCGCTCAAGGCCGCCTCGCCGGAGGTGACGTTCGTGTTCATCTCGGGCGCCAGCACCGACGCCAGCGAGAAGGGCTCGGTGATGTGGGCCCGGGTGAAGGGCCGCGCCGAGAACGCGCTCAAGGCCATGGGCTTCCGCAAGCTGTTCCTCTTCCGGCCCGGCTACATCCAGCCGATGGACGGCATCACCTCGAAGACGACGTCGTACCGGTGGATGTATGCGGTGCTGGCCCCGACGTACCCGCTGCTGAAACGGCTGTTCCCCAGGATGGTGACGTCGACCCGCCAGGTCGGCCGGGCCATGTTGAACGTCACCCGCGGCGGCTTTTCGAAGGACACGCTCGAGTCCGACGACATCAACCTCGCCGCGGGGTGATGGCCCGAGGCGCGGGCTCGACCCCCACCGCGAACAGCGCGGCGGCGCCCGGCAGGACCACGCGGGGGCCCAACTTCGTCACCGCCAGGCAGCGAATGAAGCGGTTGAGCCGCGCCGACGTGCACGTCACCTCGTCGAAGTCCCACGCCGAGGGTGGACCCAGCCTGGGCCGGGGCCGACGTGAGCGCTCGAAGGGTTCGGCCGGGCGCCGACATGTGCTCGTCCACGCAGCAGCTCGTCTCGCGCAGCACGAAGTCCACGATGCGCGCGTGGTCGTCACCTGCCGCGTAGAAGTCGCAGCTGGGCATCGAGCCGCACCCCCTCGCCACGCTGACCGCGCGCTTGATTCAGGTCAATTCCACAATTCCCGCTCTCGCGCAGCGCCGTGCTATCCCTCTGCACGTGTCTTCCTCGCTCCTGACCGGCCTGCTCGGTGTCGCGCTCGGCATGCGCCACGCCGTCGAGCCGGACCACCTCGCGGCGGTGTCGACGCTGGCGACGGAGCAGAAGAACGCCCGCGCTGGCCTCGCCCTCGGAGCGCTCTGGGGCCTGGGGCACACCCTCTCGTTGCTCCTGGTGGGCGGCTCGCTCGCGCTCCTCGAGGCCCAGATGCCGGAGCGCGTCGCCGCCCTCTTCGAGCTGATGGTGGCGGTGATGATTGTCGTGTTGGGGGTGCGCGCGCTGCGCCGCTCCTTCGTCGAAGGCCGCGCGGGGCAGACCTCGACCCACTCGCATGGAGACGTCGAGCACACGCACGCCGCGCCGCTCGAGCACGTGCACCTGCGCTCGTGGACGTTCGCCACGCGGCCGCTGCTGGTGGGCCTCCTCCATGGCCTGGCCGGGAGCGGCGCCCTCACGGCGCTCGTGCTCGCCGAGCTCCCCACCGCTGGCGCGCGCCTCGGGTACATCGCGCTCTTCGGCACCGGGAGCGTCGTGGGCATGGCGCTCCTCACCGGGCTCGCCGGGGTGCCGCTGATGCGCCTGGCGCGCACCCCCCGCATCGCCACCGCGTTGCTCGCCTTCGCCGGCCTCGTCTCCATCACCGTCGGCCTGTGGTGGGGCGCGGCATCGGTCGCCCAGCTCGCGTCGTGAAGGCATCCCACGCTTCGGTCGGCCAGTGGACCGGGTCACCGGGGCGCCCTCCATGAGGTGCTGCTTCGACACGCCCGGCGCGGACCTCGAGGTGAGGTGAACGTGCAGCCGGGCTCCGGACTGAAGGAGGTGGGTCCGTGGTTGGCGCTCGCGCTCGGCGTGTGGGCCGCTGGGCTCGCCGTGCAGCGCCTCAGAGGCGCCGACGCGCTGGTGGAGCCGCTCCCATCGTGGCAGCAGTCGTTCCGTGCGCTCCCCCAGGTCGACCAACGCACCTTCCGTCACCTCCGCGAGAGCCTGTACGAGCTCGAACGGTTGCGCGTCACGACGGGACGCTGGCCCGAGCCCGCGCTCCTTCGAGACGAGGCGGTTGAGCCCTTCCGGGAAGACGAGCACGCCGTTCCACGTACGTGGAGCCTCCGTCAGCACGGCGTCTACGCCACCTATGTCGGGGTTCCGGTGACGCGGGCCGCGGGCGCGCGGTTCGTCGTGGTGTACGTCGAGCCGACCGCGCAGGTGCTGGCGGCGAAGGAGCCTCCACCACCCGAAGACGAAGAGCACCACACGCTCGCCGACGGCACCGCCCTCCACGTCACCGTGTGGACGCAGGACGACGCCGACGAGCCGGTGCCCGACGAGGTGCTCGCGTTCCCCGCCGCACAAGGCTGGGTGCAGCGGCTGGGTGGCTCGAACTGAGGGCACGCACTCCTCGAGGCTGCCTCTTCAGCCCCGGGCGCCCGTCGTGTTTCTGGGCCCAGCCCGGTGCCCTGTAGCTTCCAAGTGATCTCGGCGCTGCAGGAGCGGCTCACCCAGCCGAGGGGCTGCTGCGCACCGTCAGCCCCCGTCGTGTTCCTGGGCGAGGGTGAGGCTGAGCCCGGTAACCGTGTGGCTTCGAAGTGATCTCGGCGCTGCAGGAGCGGCTCACTCAGCCGAGGGGCTGCTGCGCACCGGTGCCACGCCCAGTCGTCACACCGGCCGCCAGCGTCCCCCTCCTGCGCGTGGTGCTCCCGCTCGGTCGCCGCGCGCGGGCCGTAAGGCTACCCCTGCGCCCTCCCGACCAACCTCATGAGCCTCGACGCGGCGTGGATGCCGCCGTCACGCCCGATGGCGCTGCGACGGTCCTGCTCATGTTTCCGTCACCGCCTTCGCGCAGCGCACACGCCTGCGGAGCGTCGTCTTCCGTGAGGCACGCGCACGAACCACCTGCTTGCCGTGCCAGCTCGAGCAGAGCGAGAGTTCGGCGCGATGCTTCGTCTCCTCGTCTCCGCGCTGCTGCTGTCGTGCCTCTCCGGCTGCTGTACCAGCGCTGGCTGCGAGGACCGCGTCACCTGGGCCCTCCCTACGAGCTTCATGGGCCTCGCCACCACGGACACGGTGCGGGTCCGCGCCTGCTTCGACACGACCTGCTTCGACGGGCCGCTGGTGGCCGAGAGCGATGGTCGCATCTGGTCGTCGGCTGACGGAAAGGTGCTGCTGGTGCTCCCGTCTCAGCTCTCGCTCGCCCTCGGCTCCCTCGAGCGGACCCGCGCGGGACAGGCCACGCTCGAGCTGACCCGCAACGGCCGCGCCATCATCACCGACACTCGAGCCGTCACCCTGAGCGACACCGGCCAACCCAACGGGCCGCTCTGCCCGCCCACGTGCTTCAGCACCCGCGTTCAGCTCTGAGTGGGGTACGAGTCGAGGCGCGATGCGTCTTGCGACCGGTGGTCTCGCGCTCTGTCTCCTGGCCTCGGGCTGCGTCTATTCCCGCGTCACGCTCCCGCCGCTCCCTGAGGTGACCGCGCCGCTCGAGGAGCGCCAGGCCGCGTTCCAGACCCTCTCCATCATCTCCATCGACTCGACGAAGTGGTTCGACGAGGCGCGGCCCAACGTCACCCTCAAGACCGACCTCGACGAGGTGGTGCTCGGAGACACGACCCGCGTGGAGGACCCCAGGGACCTCTTGCCCGCGGTGCTCCCCGAGTCACCCACGGCCCGCCTCATCGCGGCGTACGACCAGGACGTGCACGAAACGACCATCATCAAGGTGGTCGTCGCTGGGAGCGGCGCCGTCACCTTCGCTGCCAGTGTCGCCCTCACCATCGCCGGCGCCTCGGCTGCCCAACA
This sequence comes from Myxococcaceae bacterium, assembly GCA_033763395.1. Lineage (GTDB taxonomy): Bacteria > Myxococcota > Myxococcia > Myxococcales > Myxococcaceae > Xiheimicrobium. Next base: position 5,580 of record JANRKQ010000004.1, on the reverse strand, counting down.
ACGCCTCCCAGACGCCGCCGCGCTCACGACCTTCGGCGTGCTGCTCTCCGTGCCCGCCATCGTCGCCCTGTTCTTCGGCGCGCTGCTCCCAATCACCCCGCCATCGAGCGCGCGCGTGAGCGCCTTCCACCGCTACAACGACGACCTCGCCCAGCGGCTCGGCCTGCGCTGACGCCAGAGGACCAGCAGCCGCGTTCATGGCAGACAGCGCCCATGCCCGCGCTCTCGTTCGTGCTCCTCCGCGCTCCCGCCCAGGTCGACCCGGCCCTCGTCGTCAGCACCTTCACGGCGCTGTTCCCCGACGAGCCACCGCTGCGCTTCGAGCCGCCCTCGGGCGACACGGGCGTGCTCGACTTCCGCTCCGGGCAGGTCTCGACCCTCGTCGCCCTCATGGAGGCGCCCGTGCCGAAGGGTGAGGCCGACGAGGCCACCGCGCGGAGCGTCTCGTCCTTCCGCCGCGGCGGCTTCACGCTGCCCCCGCACCTCGGCCACCTGCTCGTCACCACCATGGGTGACGAGATGAAGACCGCCGTCGGGTTGACCCGCCACACGCAGGTCGTCGCCGCCATCACCCAGGCCTCGAAGGCCGTCGGTGTCTACGAAGGCAACGCCGGGGCTACCCACGCACCCGACTTCTATGTCTCGGTGGCCACCGAGGCGACACACCCCACCATGCTGTGGAACGGCGTGAGCCTCGTCCGTACGCCGGAGCGGCTCGAGCTGCTGTCGCTCGGCATGGGCCAGCTCGAGCTGCCCGACCTGCTCCTCGTCGCCCCCGCCGCCATGGGCAACGAGGCGCTCGGCTTTTTCTTCGACCTGCTGGCCTACGTCGCCCAGCGCGGCACCCGGATTCCTGCGGGTGAGACGGTGGGCCGCGACGAGTCCGAGAAGCTCACCGTGCACTACGTGCCGTCGCCCGTCGACGACGCCGTCGAGGTGGCGCGCGTGTCGATGCTGGACTGACGACGGGGACGCGCCCCGCGGGTTCGATTGGCGGCAGGGCCCCGTCGGCACTACACACCCGCGCCATGCGCTTCCTCGGACCTCTCCTGCTCCTCGCCGCCTGCGGCCCCACGCCGATGCCAACCCCCGACGCGGGAGACCCGCTGCTCACCTGCGACCCGATGCCCACCGAGGTGACGCTCGCGGGCCGGGTGCAGGCCGAGCTCTTCGACCGCCAGTGCCGCAGCTGCCACAACGCCGCCAGCGCCTCGAACGGTGACTACAGCACCGCCGACCGCACGGCCGCGGCCGTCGCGCGCCCCTCGCAGTTCTCGATGGCCCTCAAGCCCGTCGAGCCGAACGCCCTCGGCCGCAGCGTGCTCTGGCTGAAGATGAACCAGCTCCGCGGGCCCGGCGGTGAAGCGCTCGGCGGCGTCATGCCTCCCGGCGGCAAGCTCGGCGAGGCGTCGTTGAAGCTCGTGAAGGACTGGATCTGCACCGGCGCGAAGTGACGCACGATGAGCTACTGGCTGATGAAGAGCGAGCCCGACGTCTTCTCCATCGACGACCTCGAGCGTGACGGCACCACCGGCTGGGAAGGCGTGCGCAACTACCAGGCGCGAAACTTCATGCGCGACGAGATGGCCGCCGGAGACCTGGTCCTCTACTACCACTCCAACGCCGAGCCCTCGGGCGTGGCTGGCGTCGCGAAGGTGGCCGGGCCCGCCATCGCCGACCCGACCCAGTTCGACAAGAAGAGCGAGTACTACGACGCGGCCTCGAAGAAGGCCGACCCGACGTGGCAGATGGTGACCGTCGCGTTCGTCGAGAAGTTCCCGCGCGTGCTGTCGCTGGCCGAGCTGAAGGCCGAGCCGTCACTGGCCGGCATGGGCGTGCTGCAGAAGGGCCAGCGGCTGTCGGTGATGCCGGTGACGAAGGCGCACTTCGCGGCGGTGCTGAAGCTGGCGCGGGCGAAGACGAAGGCCTGAGTCCACCCCAGGGCACCGCCCGGGGGTCACCTGAACGAATGTTCCACGTGAAACACCCGGCGCGTCAGCTCAGCTCTTTGCGGGCCGACTCGGCCACGGCCACCACGGCGGGGTGCCGCAGCCGGCGCTCGACCGAGATGGCGTAATACGCCTGCGTAATCTCTTCGGTGCGGCCGACGACCTGCATCTCGAACTGGCGAATCACCTCGGCCTCGATGGTGGTGGGTGACGCGAACACCCCCCGGCCCGAGGCGCCGAACACCTTCATCAACGCCGAGTCGTCGAACTCGCCCACAACCCGGGGGCGCACGCCCTTCTTCTCGAACCACTGGTCGAGCGAGATGCGCGAGCTGCTCCCCGACTGCGGCAGCAGCATCGGGGCCGTGTCGAGCGTCTGCGGAAAGTTCTTCTTCAACGCCGTCGCCTGCGTGCCCTTGGCGAAGAACGACAGGCCGCTCTCGCCCAGCTTGTGGCTGAAGGCGCGCACCTTGACGTCGTTCGGCGCGGGCGAGTCGCTCAGCACCACGTCGAGCTCGTGCAGCGCCAGCCGCGCCAGCAACGAGTTGAGCCCGCCCTCGTGCACCTCGAGCTGCAGGTCGGGCACGGCGGTGAAGGCCGGCTCGAGCAAGCGCTCCGCGACCAGCTTCGGCACCACGTCGGCCACGCCCACGGCGAAGCGCACCTGCCGGCTCATCGGCCCGCGGGTGATGCTCTCCTGCAGCTCGCGGCCGAGGCGGAAGATTTCGTCGGCGTAGCGGTACGCCGTTCGGCCCACGTCCGTCAGCACCAGCCGGCGCCCGGCCCGCTGGAAGAGCTTCTGCCCCAGCGCGTCTTCGAGCGTCTTCAGCTGCGTCGAGATGGTGGGCTGAGACAGGTGCAGCTCGCGGCTCGCGTTCGCGATGGTGCCGGTGCGGGCAACGGTCCAGAAGTACAGGAGGTGGTGGTAGTTGAGCCAGGCCATCGAAGCTGCCCCCAGGAACGTTCCAAAAACGAGAAGAGCTGACGCTGTGTCGCGACCAGCCGGAAGGAACGCAACAAAATCGTCGGGGGCTTAGCTGGGGGCCTGGTCGACCTTGAATCGGCCCGTGACGGCCGTGAGGGCCTCGACGGACTTCTGGAGGTCCTGCGCGATGCGGGTGGTGCGCCCGGTGGCGTCGACGCCCTGCTTCACCAGGTCGGCCACGTTGCGGGCCCCGGCCACCGCCTGCTCGCTCGACTGGCGCTGCTGACGGGTCGCGACGGCGATCTGCTGCGCCGCCTCTTTGGTGCCCCGCGACAGCTCGACGATTTGTTGGAACGACGTGGACGCCTGCTGCGCAATCTGGGTGCCTCGCTCGGAGGCCTCGACGCCCTGCCTGGAGCGGTTGACGGCGGTGTCTCCAGACTGCTGCACGCTCTCGACGATGCGGCCGATGTCGCGGGCCGACTGGGCGACCGACTCGGCCAGCTTGCGCATCTCGGCGGCGACGACCGAGAAGCCCCGGCCCACCTCGCCCGCCTTCGTGCCCTCGAGGGCGGCGTTGAGCGCAAGCAGGTCGGAGCGGTCGGCCACCTGCTTGATGACGGCGGCGATGCGTGAGACCTGCTGCAGGTCTGCGTTGAGGCGCGAGATGGCGTCGGCCACCTCTTTCGACTCGCGGCGAATGTCCGTCATGGCCGTCACCATCTGCGACACGGTGCTGCGGGCGTCGTCGACGGCCTGGTTGGTGCGCCCGGCGGCCTGCTCCACCGTCTCGGTCGAGCGCGTAATCATCTCGGCGGTGCGCGAGAGCTCTTCGAAGGTGGCGGCAATCTGCTGGGCGTAGGCCGACTGCTGGCTGGTGACGTGCTCCTGGTCGCCCGAGGCCGCGATGAGGCCCTTCGCCGCGTTCGCCAGGCGGCCCGACAGCCCCACCATCTCGCCCACCAGGCCCTTGAGGCTGCCCACCATCTCGTTCACCGACGACGCCATCGACTGCACCTCTTCGGCGCCGCCGACCTCGACCGTCTTCACGGTGACGTCGCCCGAGGCCAGCTCGCGCGCGAGCCGGGTGACGACGCCGAGCGGCGCCGCGATGGCGCTCGAGAACACGAGCGCGAGCACCAGCCCGAGCCCGAGGGCGAAGAGGAGCACCCAGAGGCCGACGACCTGGTTGTCACGACGCTGCTCGGCGAAGCGCCCGAGCGAGAAGCGCAAGACGACCATCACCGCGGTGTCCTTGTCCCGCGCGGAGCACCGCACGTCGAGCGTCGTCTCGCGCGTGGTGATGCACTCACCGTCGGGCGCGACGAGGTAGCGGTCGGCGGGCAGGTCTCCGTACACCTGCGCCTTGTCGTCGCGGCCGAGCTCGAGCGCGCGCGTGTCTCCGCTGCCCTTGAGCCGGGCGGGGTCGAGCAGCAGCACGCCGGCGCTCGTGAGGTCCTTGTTCGTGTGGAGGCCCTTGAAGAGGCTCGCCAGCTCGTCGGGCTGCGCGAGGCCGTCGGCGACGAGGCGCACCGTGGGCGCGGCGTTGGTGGCGGCGAGCTGCGCGAGGGCGATGGCCTGGCTCTGCAGGGCGTCGCTCGCCTGCTGGTTGAGCCGCGCGGGGAAGTAGATGGCCGCGAACGCCGCGATGAGGATGCACGGGACGGCGACGGCGATGCCTGCCTGTACCCGCAGCGAGAGCCTGGCCCAGAGAGCACCCATGCGTCGAGCGTCCCACCTTCCGGGGCCCGAGCAAACGAGAAGCACGGAAGTTGGTGGGTGGGCCGAGCGCCTGGGCAAGGGTGCGGGCGTGCTGACGGGGCCGCTGATCGGCTCGATTCGGGCCGCCGCTTCCCCGGCGCGGGAGCCGTTCCGGAACTCCTCGCGGTCCCGCTCGCCCTCGTTCGCTTCGGCCTTCATCTCGCGGCTGATCAGGGACGGCGGCGGCGACTACCGGCCTCGACCGCACAACCCGATGCTGAAGGAGAGCTCACGCACCACCCCGTTCGCCCTGACTCGGGAAGTCCGTCGCAGGCGTTGTCGACGCGGGAAGCCGGAGGCGCGGACGCGACGAGGGCCTCGACGTTGGACGGTGGCTCCATGGGGAGTGGGGTGAGGTGCTGCTCGCCGACGTGGAAGGCGAAGGACGGCCCTCGTTCAGCGTGCCACCCGTCGTCGGTCACACGTTGACCTTCACGTGAGATCGAGGCTCCAGCGCGCGCCGCTCGCCAGCCGCGGCACCGCGCCCGCGATCACTTCGATACAAGGCGTCCTCCTCCGCTGCCGACGGGCTCGACGGCACCCAGGCCAACGTGCCACCTGGAGCGTCGTTGCAGCAGCTCCCCGCGCGCCATCGCGACCAGCGCCGCGCCCAACCAGCTGCTCATCGGCGGAGGAGCCGCCATCACCTTCATCCGCTCGCCGCGTCACGACACCGACGCCGCCACCGTGTTCTTCACGGCCTCGATGGTGGGCGCTGCCATCAGCGGCCAGGGGGTCACCAGACCGGCCCGGTCGCCAGCCTCGGGATTCATCGACAGCAGTGCCGCTCAACCACCTTCGTGCGGAGGCCGCCCCGCCGTTCCTCCGGACACCGTCCGGGCCGGTGATTCGAGCCGCTGCATGACGGCCGAGATGTTGGCCTGCGCCAGCGCGAGCGTCAGCCGCGTGAAGTCGATGGGCTTGGTGGCGAAGTGCGACGCTCCG
>JANRKQ010000003.1:0-14305 GCA_033763395.1 Myxococcaceae bacterium | reverse complement strand
ACGGGGGACTGCGCCTCGAGCTGCTCCTTGAGGCGCGCGAGGCCGCGAGCGTAGTCAGCTCCAACGACCCGGTCGACGACGAGCCCGAAGAAGCGCATCGGGAACGGCAGCTGGCCCTCGTTGCTCCAGGTAACGACGGTGTCACGCCCGTCGGCCTCGAAACGAATGACGTCGGTGGACTTCATCGGCGCAGGCGTCTTGAGCTCGAGGTGGTTGGTGATGGAGTGCTCGGCGCGGGCCACCGTCGTCAGGCTGCCCTCTCCAATCTGCTGCCCCTTCCACGACACCTTCGCGCCGAGGTGCCGCGAGTCGCCCGACGGCTCGTTGACGTAGGTGGCGCCAGGCTCCTTCTCGCCCCAGGCGCTCCAGGTGCGGTAGCGCGTGACGTCGGTGACGAGCGGCTCGACGTCTTCCACCGGGCGCGCGATGCGCACCGACTTCTCGAAGCGGTACGTCGAGGGGAGCAGCGCGGAGAAGACGACGGCGAAGACGACGAAGGCAGACAGGGCGGCGACGACGAGCTTGAGCAACAGCATGGGTTGACTCCTGAGTGGGTGAGAGGCGGCGTCAGTGCGGCCTCGACCCCTCGTCGCGGAGGGCTCGCCGATTTCGACACTCGGCCGAGCGCACCTGCAAACTCCTGATTTCACGAACCAATCAGGCTTCGTTGCCACCGCTGGCCAGCGCATCGTCCTGCCGAGCCTCGACGTGAGCCTCGACGTCGACACGGTGTACTTCGACCCGAACCGGCCAGCGGCGAACTGAGCCGCTGGAGACCGCCGCGCCCTTCGACGAAGCCGATGTCGGTCTGCGGCGAGCCCGCCGTCCGGTCGTCCGCCCGCGGGGAACGTGATGGAGCGCGGGCCTTCCGAGCGCCTATCGAACAGACTCGCGGCGCCAGCGGGCGACCAACGCCACCACGCAACCGCACAACGACAGCGCGGCCACCACGAGGAACCGGTTCACCATCGCGCGCGGCTCCCAGCCGGACTCGTCGACGAGGCGGCTCGCGTCCGAAGGCATGCCGTCGTCTCCGAAGCCGAACGACTCGACGCCGAAGGGAATTTCGGCCGAGTCCCACCGCGCGCGCCACCACACCCGCGTCGCGTCAGCCCAGCTCGCCGCGCCGATGACGAGCCACCCCACGCGCAGCCCGTCTCGCAGGAGCCGGTGGGATGACCGGACGAGCGACGCAGACGCCAGCAGCGCGCCCAGCACCATCGCGCCCGCGTCTCCCGAGAACGCGAAGAGCGCCCGCTTCGTCGCCTCGGACAGCAGATGGCCCCAGAGCGCGGTGACGAGGCCAACCACGGCGAGCACGAGCCCCGGCGTCGACCGCCGGTTCCACGCCCAGGCGCCGAGTGCCCCGAAGCCGCCGAAGACGAGCGCCGTCACCAGCCAGCTCCGCTCGAAGCGCAGCGTTACCCAGGGCAGCGGCACCGCGCCGTGCCCGCAGAGCCACGCCCCCGCCGCGTGTCCGAGCTCATGGAGCCACATGCCAAAGAAGACCCGCAGCAGGCCCCCCACGCTCGTCGCCGACACGCCCCACATGACGAGGAAGGTGAGGGGAAACGCGACGAGCCACAGACGCTCCCGTGGCGACGTCGAAGGCCCGGGGCGGACGACGGAGCTCGGCGGCACGAAGAACGCGCTCTTCGTGCAGCCCAGCAGGTGTCCCTCTCGCGCACCGCACTCGGAGCAGGCCATAGAACGGCGAGCTAAGACGCTGTCCATGCGCCGCACCAGCGTGGCTCTCGTCGTCGTCGTTGGCCTCGCGTGTCCGCCAGCGCCTGACATGGCAGACGCTGGGCCACCGCCACCGAGTCCCTGCACGCCGCGCACCTGTGAGGGGTGCTGCCGCTTCGGCGACGGCGACGTGGTGGGCACGTGCGAGCTGGGAACGACCACCGAGGCGTGCGGCGCCGCGGGACGCGTCTGTGAGAGGTGCAGCGCGAACGAGGGCTGCGTGCGTGGCTTCTGCCGCGGCCCGGACGAGCCCGCGCCGCCGGGAGCGCGCGTCGTGTTCGCCACCTCCGAGACGTTCACGGGCAACCTCGGTGGGCTCGTCGGAGCCGATGCCCGGTGCGCGGCGCTGGCTGCCGACGCGGGCCTCGCGGGCGAGTTCTTCGCGTTCCTCTCGACGGTGTCCGACGCCGGCGCGCTCGCGGCCCCAGAGCGCTTCACTGGCAGCGCTCCGTGGATTCTCCGAGGCCGCGACGCCCGCGGAAAGCTGCTGCAGCCGTTCGCGAACGTCGAGGCACTCAAGGCGCCGCCCCGCTCGCCCATCGACCAGGACGAACACGGCCGGGTGCTCTTCCTCGGCGACAAGCGCCAGGTGTGGACCGGCACGCTGCTCGACGGAGGCCTCGACGCGCCCACGCCCACGCGCGACACCACCTGTGCCGACTGGACCACGGAGCGCACCACCGGCCTCTACGGCATCATCGACGTGCCCACCGACAAGTGGAGCGGCCTGGGCGCCATCGCCTGCGCGAGCGACAACCGGCTCTACTGCTTCGAGCGGTGACCTCCCTGACTCAGAACTGCCAGGCGGCCGTCACAGATGCCGACACGGGTCAGAGGCCCTCGCCCCGAGAATCGGCTGCCCATGACAACCACTGATGCGAGCCGGAGCACACTTCGAACTCGCGTCAGCGACACCTGGAGCCTGCTGACGGACCGGCCGGAGCATGCGAGAGTCGTGGCCCTTTTCTCGAGGAGCCCCATGCCACGAATCACAGGAACGTCCGCGCGCGCCGCGGCCCCGAAGTCGCCGACGACGAGCGCGAAGAAGAGCCCCGCCAAGAGCGGCGGCGAGCGCGCCAAGGCCGGGTGGACCGCCGGGACGAGCACGCGCAGAAGCACGGGCGGTGAGCGCACCTCCAGCGCGCGCACCACCACCACGCCGAAGAAGCCAACCGCCACCACCACTCCCGCCAAGCCGGCCCGCGGCGGCGAGCGCGCCACGTCGACCCGCACCGCCGTCAGCGAGACCGGGACTCGGACGACGCCTGCCCGCGGCGGCGGGGAGCGCGCCACCACCAGCCGCACCGGCGGCAGCGAGTCGGGCGGCGGTCGCGTCACCGTCGATTGGAACAACATGGGCACCTCGCGCACGGGCGGCGGCGAGTAGGCTGCTTTCGACCCGGGGTCGAACCCGATGGAGGGTGGCGCGTCGTCGGTGCGATGGCCCTGGACTGGCGCGCCGCCAGCCGACACCGAGGTCCGCCGGCGACTCCTCCGGCTGACGCTGGCGCACGCACTCGAGGCTCCTTTCTATCGCCGCGCCTGGGGCACCCGCTGGCGCAAGGGCCTCGCCGCGCTGCCAGTCCTCACCAAGGACGTGGCGGTGGCGTACCAACACGACCTGCTGGTGGGGGCTCGGGCGCCATTCGTGGGAGTGGTGTCGTCAGGCACGCAGCACGGCGATCGCACGCCGTTGCACGTGCCCGAGACCGAGGCCGAGCGCGCGGCGGTAGCCGACTTCGTCGCTGCCCGCTTCGGTGACGGCGAGACGTCTGGTGGTGGGCTGCACCTTGAAGTTCTGTCGATGCAGCACGGGTTTCCCGAGGGCCCACCGCCCCCGGGGGTCTTGCGGGTGCCGTGGGCCTTCTCGGCCAACACCTTTCACGTGCTCGAGGCCCTGCTGTTCCAGCCGCAGCGCGGCAGGCGACGCGTCGAGAGCCTCGTCATCGGCGCGGCGGCCCTGGTGCCCCTGACCGCGTGGCTCTACGAGCAGGGCCGCGACTTCTCGCGCCTTCGGGTGCGCGCCATCGGCACGACCGGCTTCCGCCTGGGGCCCCACTGGCGGGCGCGCGTCGAGGCGCTGTGGGGCGCGCGGGTGTACGACAACTTCAGCCTGTCGGAGCTGCCGGTCGCTGCGCCCTCCTGCGAGGCGTGCGGCTTCCACCACTTCGAGCTGCCGGCCGTCGTCTCTGAAATCCTCGACCCGTTCACGAGGCGGCCCCTGTCGCGCGGCGTGGGCGTGCTGGTGGTGACGACCCTGTGGCCCTTCGTGCAGGCGATGCCGCTGGTGCGCTACTGGACGGGGGACCTGGTGGCGCTGGGCCCTCGCTGTCCGCAGCGCGCCGAGCGCGGCTTTCGATTTCTCGGCAGACACTCCCAGTGCGCCGTGGTGCCCGGGCCCGACGGCCCGCAATTGCTGGCCAGCCCCCAGGACGTCGAGGCGTTCCTCGACGGGCGGCCCGAGGTGTCGCGGCTGCCGCACCCGGCGGTGCAGCTCGGGCTGGTGAAGTCCTGCGACGTCGGCGTGCCCCGCTTCGAGCTCGAATGGGAGGGCGCTCGGCGGCTGCGCCTGACGGTGCGCGTCGAGGTGCGCTTCGACCCCGGCGTCTTTCCAGCGCAGGCCCACGCCCTCGAGGCAGGCCTCACCGACGCGCTCCAGCGCGCCTCCCCCGGGCTGCGTCGCGCGCTCCGCCAGGGCCGCGCGACGCTCCGGGTCGCGCTCGCCCGGCCGAACACCCTCACCCGCCCCTGGAGCAAGTTCTGAGCCCCTTCGAGCGCGAGGCGGCGCGGTACCTGCAGCCGACCCTGGAATGGGCGCGCGCCGAGGTGCCCTTCTACCGAAGGCGGTTCGCCCGCGTGCGGTCCCTGGGAGAGGTGCCCTTCCTCAGCAAGCAGGAGGCCCTGGCCCACCAGCATGCGTTGGTCGCGCGGGGCACGGCCCCTTTCTCGGGCGTCGTCTCATCGGGCACGCAGGTGAAAGACGGGGTCTTGCGGGTGCCGAGGACGGCAGCCGAGGCCCGGGCCCTGGGTGAGTGGTTGGGCACCCGGGACGCGGCGTGGACCGACGACGGGCTGGTGCTCGAGGTGCGCGCGGTGCACCACGGCGTCGAGCATCTGGCGCCCCAGGCGCACTGGCTGCGGGTCCCCTGGAGCTACTCGCGGAACGCCTTTCGACTGGTCGAGTCCCTGCTGTCGCGAGCCCAGCCGGGCGGACGGCGCGTGACGCGGCTGCTCATCAACGCCGGAGCGCTCATGCCGCTGACGGCGCACTTCCTCGAGCGCGGCGTCGATGCCCGGCGCTTCGGGCTTCGCGGCATCTCGACCACCGGCTTCCGCCTGTCTCCGCACTGGCGGGCGCGCGTGCGCGAGGCGTGGGGTGCGCCGGTGTTCGACAACTTCAGCTTGTCCGAGATTCCTTCGCCTGCGCTCGAGTGCGAACGGTGTGCCGCCAACCACTGGCTCCCGCCTCCGGTGTGGCCCGAGGTGGTGGACCCGCTCACGCGCGCACCCGTGCGCCGGGGCATCGGCGTGCTGGTGCTGACGACGCTGTGGCCCTTCGTGCAGGCGATGCCGCTGCTTCGCTACTGGACGGGTGACCTCGTCGAGCTCAGGCCCCGCTGCCCCGAGACAGGGGAGCGCGGCATTCGTTTCCGCGGCCGGGCAGGCCAGTCGGTCGTCGCACCCGACGGCGTGCTCGTGGCCGCACAGGACGTCGTCGACGCACTGGAAGCCGAGCCGCTGGTGGCCCGCTACCAGCACCCGGTCGAGCAGCTGGGGCTCATCGGTGCCGTCGATTGTGGTGCGGTGAAGTTCGAGCTCTCGGGGCCGGCGGCGCGACGTGGCGCGGGCGACGTCACGCTGCGAGTTGAGCTGAAGTTCGACCCGCGCGCCTACCCCGCCGACGCGAACGCCCTCGGCCATCGAGTCGCGCGGGCCTTGCTCGCGCGAAGCCCGGCGCTGAGAGCGCGGGAGCGCCGACGGGCAGGCGACCTGGTCGTCGAGCTGGTGAGCCCGGGCACCCTCAGGCGCGCGTGGACGAAGTGGTGACCGGCGGGCGGTGGAGCGGCTTCGGCGCCATCGCCTGCGACGACCGGAGCTCCGGCTTCGGGGCGGTGTTGTCTCTTCAGAAGCGCCAGGCCGCGGAGACCGACGGCGTCGCCGTCCAGAAGCCGGGCCCGTAGAGCCCACCCTGGAGCTCGGCCTTGAGCGACAAGCCGAAGTCGAACGTGTAGCGCACTCCGGCGGTGGCGAAGGCCGAGGCCGCCCACCCACCGACGCGCTCCGTCGGCGAGACGACGAAGAAGCGCCCGCCCGAGATGCCGAGGCCCACGAGCGGTGTGAGGCCCTTCTTCCCGAGGAAGTCGATGGTGAGCGTGTACCGGGCCATCACCGCGTTCGCGAGGCCGGGCTCGTCGAAGCGCGGCAGGCCAAGCAGCTCGACCGCCACCTCGTGGTTGACGATGGTGCCGAACTCGAGCCCGAGCCGCACCGTGTGGCCGACGTAGATCGCCGGCGCGCTGCTCCGGGTGCTGATGGTGCCTGACGGTCCAACCGAGACCGTGGGGCCCCAGGCCCAGGCAGGTGCTGACAGGACGGCCACGACGAGGAGCACGAGGCGCATGCGGGTTGGTTGCCGCGCCCGCGGGCCTCGATCATCGGTGGTGCGTCACCCCTCGAAGACACCCTTCTGGCCCGGCTGCCGCAGCATCTTGTTCACCTCGTCCTGGTGCGACACCTCGCTGGCGATCAGCTCGCGCGCGTACTCCTCGAGGCGAACGTTCTTTCCTTCGGTCAGCTCGAGCAGGCGCTCGTAGGCCTTGAGCGACTCACGCTCGTGGGCGAGCGACTCACGCAGGATGTCGCCGATGTCGTGCTTCTCGGTCTCGAGCAGGGGCCCGATGCCGAGGGACGGGTGGCCACCGAGCCAGGTGACGAGCTCACCGGCCTGACGCGCGTGCATCATGCTCTCGGTCGCCTGGTCGTTGAGCCACTTCACGATGGGAATGCGGTTGTAGCCAAACACCATCAGCGCGTAGTGCGTGTACCGGACGACACCGGCGAGCTCGAACTCCATGATGCGGTTGAGGGTCTGCAGCACGGCGGTCGTGTCCATGGGTCCTCCTGCGAAGGGAACGGCGCTCCAGTGATACGGAGGTTGGCCCGCCTGCGCACCTCGAAGCCCGGAACGTTTTCGTCACGAACTGCACGACAGCATCGAGCACCCGGGCTGCTCGCGGGCCCAGTCGGGGCGTTTGTCAGCCCACATCGCTCGGCCCGGCTGCTCGGTGAAGGGCTGCCTCAGCACCTCGAGCCACGTCGACAGGAGCGCCGTTTCGCCCTGCTCCACGGCCTGGATGACCGTGTGCGCGAGGTAGTTGCGCGGCACGTACAACGGGTTCACCGCGTTCATGCGCGCGCGCCGCTGGGTCGGCTCGAGCCCTTCGGCGTCGACGCGGGCGAGGTAGGCCCGCAGCCATGACGACACGCCCTCGAGCACGTCGCCCGTCAGCGCCTCGGCCGCATAGAACGCCTTCGCGAGCGGGCGCACGAGCGCATCGGCCGGGGCCTCCTTCAGCGCTGGCGTCACGTCGGCGAGCCCGCGGAAGAAGAGCGTCCAGTCGGTCTCGGTGAGCATCAGCGTGCGGTAGAGGTCGCGGAGCAGCTCACGGTCCTCTCGCTCCTTCGACTCGAGCGGTGACAGGCCCAGCTTCGCGCGCATCGTCGACAGCTGCGCCTGTGACGCGACGTCGGCGAAGCCATCGAGCGCGGCCTCGAGCGGCTTCGACTCGCCGACGAGGGGAAACAGCGCGTTCGCCAGGCACATGAGGTTCCACTGGGCGACCGACGGCTGGTTCCCGTACGCGTAGCGGCGGCCCGGCAGGTCGGTCGTGTTCGGCGTCCACGACGGGTCGAAGCCCTCGAGCCAGCCATAGGGGCCGTAGTCGATGGTGAGCCCGAGAATGGACATGTTGTCGGTGTTCATCACGCCGTGCACGAAGCCGACGGCCTGCCACTGGAGCACGAGCTTCGCGGTGCGCTGCACCACCTCGTCGAAGAGGCGCACCACCGAGTCGGGCGACAGCGGGCCCAGGTGCGGGAAGTGCGTCGTCAGCGTGAAGTCCACGAGGCGCTTCAGCAGCTCGAGGTCCTGTCGAGATGCCGGCAGCTCGAACGAGCCGAAGCGCAGGAACGTCGGCGCCACCCGCGTGGTGATGGCGCCCGGCTCGGCCTTCGGGTTGCCGTCGTAGAGGAGGTCACGAATGACGGTGTCTCCGGTGCCCACCAGCGCGAGCGCGCGCGTCGTCGGGACGCCGAGGTGGAACATCGCTTCGCTGCAGACGAGCTCGCGCAGCGACGAGCGGAGCACCGCGCGCCCATCGGCCCGGCGCGAGTACGGCGTGGGGCCCGGCCCCTTGAGCTGCACGTCCCACCGGGCGCCGTCGGGCGCGATGACTTCACCGAGGGTGATGGCACGCCCGTCACCGAGCTGCCCCGCCCAGTTGCCGAACTGGTGGCCGCCGTAGGCCATCGCGTAGGGCTCCATGCCAGGCAGGAGCCGATTGCCCCCGAGCGCCTCGACCCACTCGGGCGTCGGCTCGAGCGGCAGCCCCAGCATCGCCGCCACCTCGGGCACCCAGGCCAGGAGCGTCGGCTTCGACACCGGCGTAGGCGAGACGAAGGAATAGGCCGCGCCTCGAACCTGGCGCACGGTGTTGTCCCGAGACGGGTCGGCCGGGAGGGCGTTGGTGAAGCGGGTGTCGAAGGCGGGTGAGGTCGGCACGAGGCTCTTGTGGCGAGGTAGCGCTCCGTGCGCCAGCCCTTCGCCCGTCAGAAGCGGTAGCCCACGCCCAGCTGCGCGTCGAAGGTGAGCTCGAACCGCCCCAGCGGCCGCAGCGTCGGCCCCATGCGCGTGCGGAAGAAGACGAGCAGCTCGCTCTTGATGAAGTACTCGAGGCCCAGCCCGGGCAAGAGCGGCAGGTTGGCTCCGCCACCCGCTCCGAACTGAATCCACAACGGCATCTCGAAGGTGAAGCCCAGCGTCAACGCGCTCGACACCGCGAGCCCCAGCTTGAGGCTCACCGGAAGCGCGAACGCGACGGTGCTGTTGCCGAAGCGGTCCACCGCGAAGAGCGGGCCCGGCTCGAACGTGAGCCCCAGCGACAGCGCGCTCTTGTCGAGCAGCCGGAACTTCAGCACGCCCTGGAGCTTCACCCCGGGCAACAGCTGCGACACCAGCCCTTCGAGCCCGTAGTTGAAGGACAGCCGCGCCCCGAGGTCGAGCGAGTCCAGCACGCCGCGCGAGTAGCCGACCGAGAGGCCCGGCCAGCCCAGTCCCGCCTCGAGCACGCTCCCATTCGCGCCCACCGTGCGCCCGCCCACCACCGACCACCGCTGGCCCATCGAGACGGTGGTGGAGGTCGTCGTCGTCGCGGGCGGCGGCGTCGTCGCAGAGGTCGCGTCCTCGGCGGACACCACCACGGCCACCACCAGGGCCAGCGCCGTCATCGCGGGAGCCCCCGCTCGGCCGCCAGCTTCAAGAAGTCGGCCTCGAGCGCGTCGAGCTTCGCCGCGGCGCGCGCCTTCGCTGGCCCCATGGCCTCGCCCGCGCCCACCACCTCGCGCCACTCGAAGTAGAACTTGATCTTCGGCTCCGTGCCCGACGGCCGCAGCGTCACCCGGTGCCCGCCCTCGAGCTCGTACGCGATGACATTGGAGCGCGGCAGCGACAGCGCCTTGGTCTGCCCGGCCTCGAGCCGCGTCTGCGCCTGGTAGTCGTTCGTCGCGACGATGCGTGCGCCGGCGAGGGTCGAGGGGGGCTTGCCGCGGAAGGCCTCCATCACCGCCTTGATGGCCGCTGCGCCCGTCGCGCCCGGCAGCGTCGCGTTGAACTGCTTCGCCACGAAGAGCCCGTGCGCCCGCTGCACGTCTTCGAGGTAGCCGAACAACGTCTTGCCCCGCGCCTTGCACCACGCCGCCATGTCCGCCACCACCAGCGCCGCGCCGATGCCGTCCTTGTCGCGCACCACGGGGCCCACCGAGTAGCCGAGCGCCTCTTCGTAGCCGACGACGAAGTTCACCCCGCGCGCTGCCTCGTCGATGGCCACGTTGGCGATCCACTTGAAGCCCGTCAGCGTCTCGGCGTACCGCGCTCCCTTTGCCTCGGCGATGGCCTTGAGCTGCGCCGACGAGACGATGGTGGTGACGACGAGCGGGCGCTCGGTCTTCTGCTCAGTCAACAGGTAGTGCCCGAGGAGCACCCCCACCTCGTTGCCCGTCAACATCGTGAGCGTGCCCGAGGCGTCCTTCGCCATCACCGCGAGCCGGTCGGCGTCGGGGTCGTTCGCCAGCACCAGGTCCGCGCCGAGCTGCTTCGCCAGCGCCGTCGAAAGGTCCATCGCGCCCTTCTCTTCGGGGTTGGGGAACCGCACGGTGGGGAACGCGCCGTCGGGCTGCTGCTGCTCGGGCACCGGCGCCACCGCGGTGAAGCCCGCCTCGCGGAGCGACTGCAACACGAGCGCGCCGCCGACACCGTGCATCGCCGTGTAGACGATGGAGAGGCCGTCGGTCTGCCGCGACACCCGCAGCGCCCCGATGGCGTCGAGGTAGGCCCGCGTCACCGCGCCCTTCACGTCGTGGAAGAGGCCTTTGCGGCGCGCTTCCTCTTCGGGCATCAGCTGCACGCCGTTGGCTGGGCCGACCGCGTCGATGGCCTTCGCGATGCCGGTGTCGTGCGGAGGGACGATCTGCGCGCCGTTGCCCCAGTACACCTTGTAGCCGTTGTACTCGGGCGGGTTGTGGCTCGCCGTCACCATCACACCGGCCGCGGCGTTGAGGTGCCGCACGGCGAAGGCCGTCAGCGGCGTTGGCGCGAAGTCGGGGAACACCCACGCGGGAATGCCCTCGGCCGCGAACACGGCCGCTGCGTCGCTGGCGAACTCGGCGCTGAAGCGGCGCCCGTCACGGCCAATGACGACGCCACGGGTCGCCACGTCTGGCAGCGTCGCCTTGAGGTAGCGCGCCAGCCCGGCGGTGGTGCGGCGCACGACGGCGCGGTTCATGCGGTTGGTCCCGCCGCCAAGCACGCCGCGCAGGCCCGCAGTGCCGAACTCGAGCGAGGTCGAGAAGCGGTCTTCGAGCTCGGCGAGCTGCCGGGCCTCGAGGAGCGCGCGCACCTCGGCGGCGGTGGTGGCGTCGGGGTCGGCGTCGGCCCAGGCCCGGGCGGCGGCCAGCACGGAGTCGGTGGTCATGGGCGCTTCATAGCTGCCCCGTGGAGGGTTCGGGTACGCCAGAAGCGGTGAAAAATACATCGCCAGACGTGGCGTCGAGATGGCACTTCTGGCGATTTATGAGGCGCGCTCGAAGAGCGCGTCGACGGTCACCTCTCGCGCCACGAGCTCTCGTGCCCAGGCCGATGGCTTCACGCCGTGGGTCGTGACGAGCGTCAGGAAGAGGGCCTTGCGGGTGCGGGTCGCGGCCTGGAAGACGTCTCGCTTGCGCCGCAGCTCGGCCGCGTAGGCCTTGTCGATGACGAAGGGGCCTTGCGCGAACTTGAGCTCACACAGGTTCATGCAGCGGTCAGCCCGGTCGATGACGAGGTCGACCTGTGCCCCGTCGGTCTGGTCGCTCCCCTGATGGGCCCAGGACGCCTCGACGGACTCGACCCCGGCGATGCCGAGCGCCCGCTTGATGGCGCGCACGTGCTTGAGGCACATCGCCTCGAACGCGAGCCCAGCCCAGGCCCGCCACGCTGGCGTTCCCTGTCGGCGCAGCCACGAGCCGGCGGCGTCACCGCGGTGCGAGACGACCCACGAGAGAAAGAAGAGCACGGACTCGTCGGACAGCCAGAAGCGCGCGTCGCGACGCACCTGGCCGAGCGCCGGGAGCTGGTGAATGAAGCCGGCCTCTTCGAGCTCCTGCAGCACGGCGGTCGCGGCCCCTCCTGATTCGAGGCGGGCGTGACGCAGCAGCTCCGTGCGACCGAGCCCCTTGCGGCGGGTCGCCAGCGCACGCACGACCGCCTCGTGCCGGTGGGCCTGTTCGAAGAGCGAGGCGAAGAGGTTGGGGAACTCGCTGCGCAAGAGGCCGTCGCGCGAGAAGCACAGCCGATCGATGGCCTGCGCCGACGACTCTCCGCGCTCCACCTGCGCGAGGTAGTGCGGGACCCCGCCGAGCGCCATCGCGAGCTCGACGACCTGCGGACGGGTGAGGTCGACGCCCCGGCTCCTGAGGAGGGCCTCGACGTCGGGCAGGGCGAACGGCTCGACGCGGAGCCGGCGCGTCACCCGGTTGTGCAGCCCTCCGCGCTCGTGCACGACGTGTTCGATCATCCACGACGCAGCAGACCCACAGAGCACCACCACCAGGCGTCCCTGCCGACTGCCGAAGGTGTTCCAGAAGTGACCGAAGGCCTCGAGGAAGCCCGACTTGCGCGACGCGAGCCAGGGCAGTTCGTCGAGCAGCACCACCACCTTCCCACGCCGGCGCCGCAGACGGTCGGCGAGGAACCCCTCCAGGAGCCGGAAGGCCCCGTACCAGTCGGTGGGCGGCGTGACGACTGCACGCCCCGTCGCGCGCTGGAGCGCGGCACCGAAGGCCTCGAGCTGCACGTCTCGCCTCGCACCGTGAATGCCCACCAGCTCGAAGCAGAGCCTGGCCCCGAAGAACTCGCGGACGAGGAAGGTCTTGCCGACCCGGCGGCGGCCGTACACGGCGATCAGCTCACCCTCGCCGGTCTCGGAGGTCAGCGCTGCGTTCAGCACCGCGCGTTCCGGGTCTCGACCGACGAGGCGCGCCATGAAAGATAGCTAGCCAGAAGTTGCCTCGAGTTGCCACTTCTGGCGACATATCTTCACGGCGAGTTCGGTGACAGGCGGCGACCTCGCGCGCGTCGGGCCGTGTCGTAGAGTGTGCCCATGCTCGCTCTCGCCCTGGCCTCGCAGCTCGTCCTCGCCGGCGCTCCGGCCCAACTCACCCTCGACATCCAGCCGGCGGGCGTCGAGGTGAAGCTCGATGGAAAGAAGGTCGGCACCAGCGGGGAGAAGCCCATCGTGGTCGGGAAGCTGAAGGCCGGCGTGCACCTGCTGCGCGTCGAGCACCAGGGCGACGCGCACGAAGAGGAGATTGCCCTCAAGGCGGGGGAGAAGAAGACCTTCGTCCTCAAGCTCGAGGACGGCCGGAAAGAGCCGAGCGAGCCGTCGTCTCCGTGACGACGCCAACCGCGCCGTCCCCGCGGCTCTCCGGGAGGCTGTGGGCTTCGACCGCCGCACCTGCCTCGCCCTTCCGACCGGCGCCCAACCAGCGCAGCCGACGCGAGGCCCCCTCGCGGGTGCTGACGGCTGCCCCACACGCTGGCGTCGCACGCGGCGCCTCCTTCGAAGGCCTCCCCGGTTCCCCGGTGCGTCGGCCGAAAGCCGGGCCGAACGCCCCCGCGGCGATGGTCACGGAGGGGGCCGCCCGCTCGCCCGAAGGCGCGCATCAGCGGCCGACCTGCTGGCAGTGCAGACGCCGGCGCGCACCGCGCCCCCCACGGCCGTCCCGCAGGCCCGGCCAGTCCAGCCCGCGAAAGAAGGGCGCTTCGCCGCGCCTGCGACTCGTGATGGTCGCTGCGCTGCTGGCGACGGCCTGCGGCGCGAGCTCCACCTCGGAAGCCCAACTGCCAGACTCGGCGGGCCGGGACATCTGGGTGCTGGTGGTCCACGGCGCGGGCGATGGGCCTGAGCGGTGGGCGACTTCGATGGTCGAGCAGCTCACCCCTCGCCTTGCCGCCCCGGAGCGAGTCGTCTTCGTCGCCTACGACTGGAAGGACGCAGCCCGAGACCGCCTCGCGGCGCCGGGCGCGGGCCACCGGGAAGGTGAAGCCATCGCGGCGGCGCTCGCGACCCGCGGCGTGACGCACCTGCACGTCATCGCGCACTCGGCGGGTGCGCACGTCGCGTATGGCCTCGAGCAGGGACTGGCCCGCTTGGAGCGCGCCCCGACGGTCCACCTGACGCTGCTCGATCCATTCCTGGGGCTGGGCCTCGACTTCGAGTGGGGCCGATCGCGCCTCGCCAGGCGCGCGGACTTCGCCGAGAGCTGGCTCAATCGCGGTGACGGCGTTCCCGGCACCGAGGCTCCGGTCGACGCGGCGCACACGTTCGACGTGACGAACGCCGCCAGCCGCCCAGCAGGACTGACTGGCAGCCAGCCGCATTGGTGGCCCATCGATGCTTTTCTCGCGCTGGAGCCCGGTGTCGCACTCGCGCTCGAGACGTCGGGCGAGTTCGCGCCGGAGCGTCTGCGGGAGCGTTTTCCGCCGGGCGCGGTGACTGTGGTGCCGTGACGGTCCTTCGCGCTGGGCCTCGAGCAGGTCGCGACGATGGGAGGTCGGCGCGGGCTCGGCTCCAGGCGCAGGCTGGTGCGAGGGGGGCGCTCCGAAGCCTCGAGTGGCTGCAGGGTGCGCACGAATACCAGCCGTGCGAGCCAGTTCGACCGAAGCCGCCCGGAGCCGCCGCTCCCCCAGGGGGGTTGTCAACCAGGTGACGCTTTCCGTCACCCAGGGTGACGTCACCTGGGTGAC
>JANRKQ010000002.1:0-13859 GCA_033763395.1 Myxococcaceae bacterium | reverse complement strand
GACCCGGTGAAGTTCTTCCCGTCTCCGGGCCCGCTCAAGGTGTACCAGCCGCCCACCGGGGCCGGCGTGCGCCTCGACTCGGGCTACGCCGAGGGCAACGTGGTGACGCCGAACTACGACCCGATGATCGCCAAGCTCATCGTCTCGGGCGACGACCGCCTGCACGCCATCGCGCGCGCGAAGGACGCGCTGGCGAACTTCCGCATCGAGGGCATCAAGCACAACGTGCCGCTGCACCAGCGCATCCTTGAGGCGAGCGCCTTCGTCGAAGGCAGGCTCGACACGAAGTTCCTCGAGCACCACGCGAAGCCCTGACCACCACCCGCAACACACGCACTGGAGCAATCAACGATGGCTGACGTGACCGCACACATCACTGGAACGGTGTGGAAGATCGAGTGCAAGGTGGGCCAGCAGGTGAACGCGGGTGACACGCTCGTCATCCTCGAGTCGATGAAGATGGAGATGCCCGTCGAGGCGACCGAGGGCGGCGTGGTGAAGGAGATCCGCTGCACCGAGACCCAGAGCGTCAACGAAGGCGACGTGCTCGTCGTCCTCGGCTGATGGCGGGCCAGGTCTTCGTCGACGACGCGCCGGGCGGTGTGCGTGTCGTCACGCTGTCGAACCCGGGCAAGAAGAACGCGCTCGACGGCGGCATGCTCGACGCGCTCGCCGGGGCGTACGACTCGGCGTCGGGTGTGCGCGCGTTCCTGGTGCGTGGTGACGGTGACGCCGTCTTCAGCGCCGGGTGGGACCTGAACGACCTGTCGACGTACGCGCCCGGGGAGCGGCTGCCCGACGAGCACCTCGGCGACGTGCTCGACCGCATCGCGGCGCACCCGGCGCCGTCGGTGGCCGTCATCGATGGCCCGGCCTTCGGCGCGGCGTGTGAGCTGTCGGTGGCGTGCGACTTCCGCGTGGGCGGGCCGGGCGCACTCTTCTCGATGCCTCCGGCGCGCCTGGGCGTCGTCTACTCGTTGCAGGGGCTCGGCCGGTTCCGCGCACGCCTCGGCGACGCCACCACGCGGTTGCTGTTCCTGACCGGACGACGGCTCGGGTCGGACGAGGCGCTGCGGCGGCAGCTCCTCGACGTGGTGGTCGAGCGGCCCCGCGACGTCGCCCTCGAGTGGTGCGTCGAGCTCGCCGGCCACGCCCCGCTGGCGATGGAGGGCCTCAAGCGGGGCCTCGAGCTGCTGGGGCGGGGCGGAGGCTCGGACGACGAGCGCGCCGAGTACCAGGCGCTGCGCCGCGCTTCGTTCAACAGCCAGGACGCGAAAGAGGGCCGGGCCGCGATTCTCGAGAAGCGGGCTCCGACGTTTCGTGGCGAGTGAGGCTCGCCCGCGCACGCTGACGGTGAAGGTCGCCGTCGCCCGCGCGCCGGTCAGACGTCGGCGAACAGCTCGCTCATGCGTACGCGCAGCGCCGA
This sequence comes from Myxococcaceae bacterium, assembly GCA_033763395.1. Lineage (GTDB taxonomy): Bacteria > Myxococcota > Myxococcia > Myxococcales > Myxococcaceae > Xiheimicrobium. The sequence continues at coordinate 12,433 of JANRKQ010000002.1, read as the reverse complement.
GGCGATGCGGTACAGCGAAGCAATCGACGCCGAGCTCTCGGCGCGCTCGATCTGCGACAACAGCGACACCGACAACCCGGTGCGGCGGGCGAGCTGCTTGAGCGTGAGGTTCTGGCGCGTGCGCCCTTCCCGAATGAAGCGCCCGATGCCGCGGTGCAGCTCGGCCTCGGGGTCCCGGGTGATGCCCTTCTTGTCGAGCACCCGCTTCACCGTCTCGATGAAGACCGGCGGGTCGACCGGCTTGCGCACGTAGTCGCTCGCCGCGTTCTTGAGGCTCGCCACGGCGGACTCCACCGTCGGGAAGCCGGTCGCGATGATGACCGCGATGTCGTCGTCGAAGGTGCGGATCTTCTCGAGCACCTCGGTGCCGCTCATCTTCGGCATCATCACGTCGAGGATGACGAGGTGAAAGTCGTGCTCCTTGAGCATCGACAGCACCTTCGTCGGGTCGGCCAGCGTGATGACACCGTACCCCTCGCGCGACAGCAGCGCCTGGAACAGCTGGGCGTTGTCGGGCTCGTCGTCGACGACGAGGATCTTGATCTGGGGCGATCCGCGCACGGTTCCCTCGCTGCCTTACTTACCGCCCGCCAGAATCTCTTCGACCCGTTTGCGTTGCCGATGGTCGGGCGGTGCCACCTGCAGAAACCGCCTGTAGTTCTGCTCGGCCAACTGATTGTCGCGTTCGTTCTGATCCCGTGCACCGCGCTTCGCGTAGGCCGAGGCCATCGTGACGATGCAGTCGGGGTTGTTGGCGTCCAACTTCAAGCACTGGGTGAGGAGCGAGAGCGCCTTGTTGAAGTCCTGCTCTCGGTTCGCGGCCTTGGCGTCATCCAGGAGCTTCTGAACCTTCTCTTCGGTGGTGGGCCCGACCGCAACCGGCGGCGTCGGCGGCGTCGGCGGCTTCGGTGGCTCGACAGCCTTCTTGTCGAGCTGCTCCTTCACCAGTTGGTCCCGCCGCGCTTCGAGTTCCTTGAAGAGCTCGAGCTGGTACTTGGTGTTCTTTGCGTTCTCGAGCGAGCGCTGCGCGGCAGCCAGCTCGTTTCGGTCCATGGCGTCCGAGGCGTCCTTGAGGAATCGGCGGTACTGCTTCTCGTCCGAGAGTGCCGCGAGCAGCGGCTTGCCAGCCGGGCACAGCGACTCGCCCACCTTGCAGCTCTTCACGATGGCTTCAGCGTCGAAGAAATTACCCTGTGCCATCATCGCGGTGGCCTCAGCGATGAGCTTTTCGTTCCTGGCGGCCACGTCGACGGCCGGCGTGGGCTTCGTCTCGGGCGGCTTGACCGGCGGCGGGTCGACGGCCACCTCGGGCGGCTTGGGCTCGACGACGGGCGTGTTGGCCACCGGCGGGTTCGGCTTCACCACCGGGTCGGTGGTGCCTGTCGTCGTCGTCGTCGACCGGTAGAAGGCGTAGCCCCCGCCGCCGGCGACGATGACGAGCAGCGCCACCACCACCGCGATGACGGGCCCGCGCGACGAGCCGCTGCCCGCCTCGGACTCGCTGGTGACGTTGCTCGAGGCGCCGTTGATGGTGACCGAGTCTCCCGCGCCGACGAACTTGAGCTTCACGTGCCCGAGCTCGAGCACGTCACCCAGGCGCAGCGTCACCTGCGCATAGGGCTCGCCGTTGACCATGAGCCCGTTGGCGGACTGCATGTCGATGACCTTCCACTCGCCGGAGTCCTCGCGCACCACCTTGCAGTGCGTGCGGCTCAACGAGCGGTGGTCGATGGCGATGTCGTTGTCGTCGGTGCGGCCGATGCGCAGCTCGGTCTTGGTGCAGGCGAACTCACGGCCCGCGAAGTCGGTGTTGAGCACCACCAGCCGGGGCGCTTCGTTCGGGTCGATGGCGGCCGTCGAGCGCTGCGGCCGCGACGACTGCACCTGGTCGATGCGAATGACGGCGGTCGACTGGTGCCGGGGCACCTCTTCCGACGGGGCCTCCTGCACGTCGTCGTCCTGCGCCTCGGGCACCGACACCACCGGGAGCGCCGGCATCGTCGCGCTCGGGTCCGGCAGCTTCTGGGTGGGCGCGGGGCCTGACGAGCGGGTCGACGTATCGAGCGGCACCGTGGCGGCGGCGCGGGCCTCTTCTTCGCGCTGAATGGCGAGGTCGTAGTCGCCGATCTGAATCAGGTCGCCGTCCTGCACCTGGACCTGGCCGGTGATGCGGTCACCGTTCACCTTGATGCCGTTGTAGCTGCCGAGGTCCTCGATGAGGACGTTCGTCTGCTGCCGCAGCAGCCTCGCGTGCCGGCGAGACACGTTCCGCTCGGTTAGGCGGATGGTGTTCCCCTCCTGCCGACCGATGGTGATCTCGTCCCGTACGAAAGGAACGACGGTCTTCCGGCCCTCGTCGTCTTCGATGATCAGCTTCAGCACGCAACTGAAGGTTCTAGCACCACTGTAGAACTGCGTGCATCAACCCTCTTCGTCGTTCAACGCGAGTGAACGGAGGGGCGTGTCGTTGGTGGTACGATTCCGCCCGCAGCCATGGCAGCCCCGGTCACCCTGCGTACGGAGGTCGGCGACGAGTCCCTCGACCTGTCCGAGTTCGAGGCGCGGATCAGCCGTGGCGAGGTGTCTCCGCAGAGCCTGGTGTGCCTGCCGGCGGTGACGGGCGACCGCTTCGTGCCGGCGTGCGAGCTCGAGCTGTGGCAGCGGCTGCAGAACGGGCGGCGGGCCTACTTCGCGCGGGCCTTCTCGCTGGCGCGGTTTCCCTTCTTCACCTCGGCCGTCATCCTCGTGAACCTCGCGGCCTTCCTCGCCACGGCCGAAGGCGGGGTGATGCAGCTCGACGACATGGTGCGCTACGGCGGCAAGGTGGGGCCGCTGGTGTTCGACCTCGCCGAGGTGTGGCGGCTCTTCACCGCCAACCTCTTGCACCGCGACGGCCTGCACCTGGGCCTCAACATGTTCGTCCTCTTCAACGTGGGCGGCATGATGGAGAACACCTACCGCACGCTCGACTACCTCTGGCTGCTCGTCTTCGCGGGCCTGGCGACGATGGGCACTTCGCTCTTGCTGAACGAGGCCATCACCATCGGCGCGTCGGGCATGGTGTTCGGCTGCCTGGGCGGCGTGGTGGCCTTCGGGCTCAAGTACCGCAGCCAGCTCTCGGCGTTTCACCGCAGCGTGATGGGCGACGCGGCGATTCCGACGGCGCTGGGCCTGTTGCTCATCGGCATCACCTCGCAGGGCGTGGACAACTGGGCGCACGGCGGCGGGCTGGTGGCGGGGCTGGTGACGGGCTCGTTCCTGCGGCCGCGGCTGCTCACCGAAGGGCAACGCTGGTGGTGGGAGCCCGCGCTCCGGGCGCTGCCGTCGGTGGGCCTGGTGGTGGTGCTCCTCTTCGGGCAGGTGCTCTTCGGTGACGTGCTGCCGCCGATGCGCCTCGAGCGCGACGACGCGTACGGCTTCTCGATTCCGGTGCCGGCGACGTGGGGCCGGGGCGCGACGCCGCTGGGCCGGGTGGCCTGGTACAACGGCCTGCCGGGGCTGGGGCGCGCGAGCTTCGCGGCCGAGGCGGTGCAGATGCCCGAGGGCGCAGACGCGGCGGCGGCGGCGCAGCGCTTCGTCGAGGAGCGGTTGTCGACGCGCGCGCTGGGGCCCGACGTGACGCGGGTGCGCACCGAGGCGCCGGAGCCGGCGCGCGTGGGCGAGCGGCACGGCGTGCGGGTGCGCGCGGTGGTGGATGAGACGGCGGGCGCGACGCGGCTGTGGGCCTGCTTCGTTCCGCGGGGCCGCGTCGTCTACCAGCTCGTCTTCCAGTGGTCGGCCGACTTCCCGCGCTACGCGCACGTGGTGGAGCAGATGTTGTCGGGCGTGCGCTTCGAAGAGGGCCAGGGCCTCCGGCTCGCGCGCGCCGAGGCGCTGCTGTTCCCCAACTCAGGGCCGGTGCTGACGCGGCTGGGCCTGGCGTTGCTCGAGCAGGGCGACGCGGCGCCGGCGGCCGAGGCGCTCTCGACGGCGGTGAAGGTCGACCCATCGAACGGGCCCGCGCGGGTGCTGCTCTCGAAGGCGTGGCTGTCGGCGGGCGAAGTCGAGCGCGCCTGCCTCGCGGCGCAGGACGCGGTGGTGTACGCGCCGGACGACGTCGAGGCGCTCGAGGCCGAAGCGCGCTGCGAACTGGCGCAGGGGCACCCCCGGCGGGCGCTCCTCAAGCTGCAGGCGGCGCGGGCGCTCGAGCCACAGAACAAGCACCTCGAGGCGGCCGAGCGGCGGCTGAAAGAGACGCTCCCCGAGTACTTCGGAGAGTAGCGGCCGCGCTGGCGACCCCGTAGCGGGCTCCACCCTCGAGGCGGGCTGGCGGAGACCGCGTCGATCAACCACAGGCCCAGTGGGCAGCCGAGCGGCAGCTGAAGAGACGCTCCCGCCAAACCTTCGGAGAGTCTGAACGGCGCGAATGAACGGCGTGGCGGGCTGCGTCGACCTGGAACAGGCCCGCTGGGCAGCCGAGCCGGGGCTGAAAGGTGCGCTCCCGGAGTCCTTCGGAGGGTAGGAACCGGTTCGGTGAACGGCGTGGCGGGCTTCATCCTCGCGCGGAACAGCCCGCAGGTGGGCCGGGCAGTGGCGTCGCTCCGCGCGGCCGTCGACGACGTGCTGGTGGTTGATACCGGCTCGACCGACGACACGCCCCGGCGCGCGGCCGAGGCTGGCGCGCAGCTCATCACGCGGCCGTGGGAGGGGTTCGGCACCGCGAGGCGCGTGGCGGTTGATGAACTCCGACGGCAGGGTCACACCTGGGCCACCTTCATCGACTCGGACGAGTACCTCGAGCCAGCGGCGTCCTCAGCGCTGCGTCAGGTGGTGCAGGCCGGGCTCACAGGGGACGGCTTTCGGTTGCAGCTCAACGACTGGGTGACGACGCCGACGAGGCGCTTTCGCTTTCGCACCGGGTACCGGACGCGCCTGTTCCGCCTCGAGGTGGCCCGCTACGAGCCGCGCATGTTGGTGCACGAGTCTCCGCGCATCGTGGGTGCGTCGAGGCTCCCCATCGCCATCGAGCACGACTACTTCGAGCCGGGCTCGGTGCGCCCCGAGAAGGTGTTCCGCTACGGGCTCTTGTGGGCCGTGGTGAACCACGCGCGGCGGCCGAAGCCGGCGTGGCTCCAGTACGTGAGTCACCTGGCGCGGAACCTGGTGGTGAAGGGCGCGCTGTGGCGTGGAGGCCTCGACGCGTTCGAGCCGGCGCGCCTCGAGGCGAGGTACCACGCCGAGAAGCACCGGGCGTTGGCCCGGCTCCGGGCGGGGGCGTACGGCGAGGTGCTGGCGGCCTTCGAGGCAGGCGCGTACCCCGAGGTGTTGGCACAGGTGGACCGCGCGCTCGCAGCCCCTCGCTGAATGTCGGCCCGCGCGAGCGCGTCACGGGGCCTGCCCTCTGGTAGGAGTCGCCCACCATGCTCCGTTCGTTCCTCGTTGCCGGTGTCGTCTCGTGCGCGTCGGCCGCCCTCGCTGACGAGTCCGCGGCCGACATCTCGAAGAAGTCGCGCGAGAAGGGGGCGCTCAACCTCGTGGGGTTGTCGGCCGAGCTGAAGCTCGTCACCACGGCGGCCGACGGCAAGGTGAAGGAGCAGCAGCTCACCAGCGCGAGCCGCACCATCGCGGGGCGCTCCCACGCGTTGGCCCGTTTTTCGGCGCCGGCCGGCGTGGCGGGCGTGGCGGTGCTGACGGTCGAGGGCGCCGCCGGAGAAGGTGACGACGTGTCGCTCTACCTGCCGAAGCTCAAGCGCGTGCGGAAGGTGGCGAAGAGCGACCGCTCGAAGGCCTTCATGGACACCGACTTCGCCTACGCGGACATCGCGTCGAACGGCGCGCGCGACTCGGACGTGAAGCGGCTGGTCGACGAGAAAGCCGAGGGGCGCGACTGCTTCGTGCTGGTGGGGCAGGGCGACGAGGCGTCGGGCTACGGCGAGGTGAAGCTCTTCGTCGACAAGCAGACGTACGTGCCCATGCGCGTCGAGTACGCCGACAAGGCGGGCAAGCCGTTCAAGCGCTACCGCACGCTGAAGCTGAAGGCCTTCAAGGAGCGCGTCATCGCCGCCGAGGCGGTGATGGAGAACCTGCAGGCCGGGTCGAAGACCCAGATGACGGTGCTGAAGCTCGAGGACTCCGCGCTGGGAGATGATGCGTTCACCGAGCAGGCCCTCGAGCGCGGGTGACGAGCGCGTTTCAGTTCCGCGGCGAGAGGTTCAGACAGCTCGACGGCCGGCGCGCCCCCAGCTGCGTCAACACTTCGTCCGTCGCCTCGCACGTCAGCTCGAGCCCGAGGTACTGCCGGCGCCAGTGCGTCTCGTCTTCGGGGCCGTCCTTCTTCAGGTTGGCCACGAAGAGCTCGTCGATCTGCTGAATCACGTCCTTCCGCTGCGCCACCGTCCACCGCGCCTTGAGCGGCATCTCGAGCAGGAGCAGCTCGAGCTCGTTCACCTCGCGGGTGTGGCCCCACAGCTCTGGCGTCGTGCGCAGCGTCGTCTCTTCCGCCGCCACCGAGCCCATCAACATCAGCCGGTACATGCACTCGCGCTTGTCGGCCGCGTAGTTCGACACCGTGCCCTGCATCGTCTCGAGCTGCCGCCCCGTCATGCTCGGCGGCATGAGCCGCGTCGCGCGCACCTTCTGCTCCAGCTCGGCCGTCGAGAGGCGGCGGAGCTCGTCCTTGTAGAGGTCGCTCCCGGGGCAGGCGGCCACCAGCGGCGTCAGCGCCTCCACGGTCGTCGACTGCGAGAGCTTCCACGCGCCGAAGCCCAGGCCTCCACCGAGGAGCCCCAGCAGGCCGAGGAGCCCCACCAGCGCAGGCCACTTCGACGGCGCCGCGGGCGCTTGCGCCGCGGCCGGCATCGGCGTCATCGCCAGCGGCGTCGCCCGGTTCACCGCCGCGACGGCGGCGCGTGCACGAGAACTCCACGGCGGCGTCGGCAGGCCTTTGAGCGCCAGCACGAAGTCCTTCGCCGAGGCGAACCGCTGCGCCGGGTCCTTCGCGCACGCCTTCTGCAGCACCGCGTCGGCCTCGGGGAACGCGCGGCCGGGAGAGACCTCTTGCAGCGTCGGCAGGGGCCGCGTCAGCTGGTCGACCAGCAACGTGGCCGCGGCGGTCGAGGTGTACGCCGGGCGCCCCGCCATCATCTCGAAGGTGACGAGGCCCAGCGCGTAGAGGTCCGTGCGGGCGTCGACGGCCTCGGCGCGCACCTGCTCCGGCGCCATGTAGCCCGGCGTGCCGGCGATGGAGCCCTCGGCCGTCAGCCGGGCGTCCGTCTCCTTCCGGAAGCGCGCGATTCCGAAGTCGAGCACCTTCACGTGCGTGCCGCCGAGGTCGCGCCGCAGCCTGATGTTCTCGGGCTTGATGTCGCGGTGCACGATGCCCTTCGCGTGCGCCACCGCCAGCACCTCGCCCACCCGCATCGCGATGTCGCGCGCCTCGTCGAACGGCAGCGCGCCCTCGTTGGCGAGCCGCGCGCGCAGGTCCTCACCCTCGACGTACTCGAAGACGATGTAGAGCTCGCCCGTCTTCGCGTCCTGCCCGGTGTCGAGCAGCTGCGCCGCGCCCGGGTGCATCACCGCGAGTGACGCCTTCGCCTCCTGCTCGAAGCGCTTCACCAGCCCCGGGTCGCTCGACAGCGCCTGGTTCAGGAACTTGATGGCCACCGTGTTGCCCACGCCCACCTGGAGCGCCTTGAACACCGTGCCCATGCCGCCCGCGCCGAGCTGCTTCTCGAGCACGTAGCGGTTGTTCACCAGCCGGTGCTTCCCGCTGACGTGGGTGTCCTGCTCGACGACGGCGGCGACGGAGTCCTCGGCCATGGGCTCCGGCAGTCTGTCAGGCCGGCGCGGGGGCCGTCGACACCGGCGCGCTCACCGGCTGCCGCCCCAGCGCGGCCAGGTGCCGCCCGTGCGAGGCCACCGCCGCGAAGAAGCCTGGCAGCTCGCGATACGCAACGCCGTGGGCGCGGCACACCTCCCGCACCACCGGCGCCAGCCCGGCCAACTCGACGTGTGGCACCCGCGGGAAGAGGTGGTGCACCGTCTGGTGGTCGAGGCCTCCGACGTACCAGCGCACGACCGCCGACGAGCCTCCGAAGTCCACCGAGGTGCGCAGCTGGTGCTCGGCCCACTCCACCGCCGGCGCGTTTGGCGCGGGGAACTCGGCCTCCTCCACGCAATGCGCGGCCTGGAACGTGATGGCCAGCGTCAGGCTGAGCACCACCGACGCCAGCACGTAGCCGCCCAGCACCGCCAGCGGCGGATGAAGCAGGAGCGGCACGCCGAACGCCCACGTGGCGAAGACCAGCTTGCCCGCCACGAAGCCCAGCAGGTCTTTCCCACGCGGCCGGGGGAACGGGCAGCCCGAGATGCGCCCGGTCGCCACGTTCACGAAGTCGTCGAAAAAGTGCCACTTCACCGCCAGCAGCGCGTACAGCGCCCACGCATAGAGGTGCTGCGCCCGGTGCCACGGCCTCCAGGCCTGCGTCGGCGAGAGCCGCACCAGGGGCTCGATGTCGATGTCGGCGTCGTGGCCCACCAGGTTCGGGTTCGTGTGGTGGTGCACGTTGTGTTTCCAGTGCCACACGTACGAGCTGCCACCGAGCAGGTCGAGCCCGAGCGCCATCAACGCGTTCACGCCCTGCGACGAAGACGCCGCCCGGTGCCCGCCGTCGTGCTGCACGCAGAAGCCGATGCCCGCCATCGACAGCCCCAGCGACACCGCCGTGAGGGCCGCCTGCCACCAGGTCTGCGAGAGGAAGACGAGCGACACCCACGAGGCGACGAACCACGCGACGATGACGAGCGCCTTGCGTGGCACTGCGCCGGGGAGGGACGGGTGCGCGGCGCGGTGACCGTCGACGGCGGTCTTGAGCGCCCGATACAGCGGGCCATGCGGGAGCGAGCGACTGGACACGGGGAGGGCCTCGGGGTGAAGCGAGGCAGCCGGTGCCAATTCACCGAAGACTCGTGTCGATGACCGTAGCCGCTTCCGGCACGGCCGGGGTCACCCGTTGGTCACGCTCCGTTACCGCCGCAGGTACTGCTCGAGCGCCTCGCGGTCGGCCTCGGGCATCGAGGTGAACTCGACGCCCATGCCGGCGGCCTCGCGCGGCTGCGGGAAGCGGCGCACCCACGCGACCCTCGCCTGCGCCCGAATCACGCGCCCTTCCAGCACCGGGAACTCGAGCGAGAGCACCTCGCCCATCTCGAAGAGGAGGTCGCTCTTCAAGAAGGTGCCTCCGGCCGAGAGGTCGGCGCTCTCGAAGACGAGCTGCCCCACGCCCTGCGCGTCCCGGGCGTGGAACTGCACCGACAGGCTCTTCCGCTCGAACCGGCGCTGATCCGCAGTCATCGGGTCGCGCATTGGAAACGTTGACACTCCCTTCCGCAAGGCCAAACATCCCGCGACTTTTTCTCTCCGGCGGCCGAAAGGGACCCAAACCGTGGCGAAGCAGCACCTGCTGTTGGTGGACGGCGACGCGAAGAGCCTTCGCGTGATGGAGGTCAGCCTCAAGAAGGCGGGCTTCCAGGTCACCACCGCCATTCACGGCAAGGACGCGCTCGAGAAGGTGCAGATCTCGTTGCCCGATCTCGTGCTCGCCGAGACGCGCATGCCCGAGATGGACGGGTTCGAGCTCTGCAAGGTGCTCAAGAGCGACGAGCGCTTCCGGCACATTCCCTTCGTCTTCCTCACCAGCCAGAAGGCCGTCGAGTCGAAGGTGAAGGGCCTCGAGACGGGCGCCGAGGACTACCTCACCAAGCCCATCTACATCAAAGAGGTCGTCACCCGCGTGAGGATGATCCTCACCAAGGTCGAGAAGGAGCGCATCGAGAAGAAGGAGCAGCGCGCGGGTTTCTCCGGAAACCTCTCTGACATGGGCGTGGTCGACCTCGTGCAGACGTTCGAGATCGGCCGCAAGACGGGCACCATTCAGATCCTCGGCGAGCGCCAGGGCACCATCTTCTTCAAGGAAGGCCGGGTCACCGACGCCGAGCTCGGCCGCCTGCGCGGTGAGAACGCCTTCTACCGCATGCTGAACACCTTCGAGGGGCAGTTCGAGGTTTCCTTCGCGCCGGTGGACCGCGGCGACCGCATCGAGGTGTCGACCCAGGGCCTGTTGATGGAAGGCATGCGCCGCCTCGACGAGTGGGGCCGCATGCTCGAGCAGCTGCCCCCGCTCGAGACGGTGTTCGAGCTCGACTACGGCCAGCTCGCCGACCGGCTCGCCGAGATCCCCGACGAGGTGAACGGGCTGCTGCGGCTGTTCGACGGCCGGCGCACGCTCCAGCGCGTCGTCGAAGACTCGGACTTCGAAGACCTCGCGGCCCTCGGCATCATCTCGAAGCTGTTCTTCGAGGGGCTCATCAAGGAAGTGGGTACGCCGTCGACGGTGGGCGATCGCCCGCGCAAACCCGGCATCGAGGAGTGGCTCAACACCGGCCCCAACCCCGTCGGCGCTGAGCCGGCGCCCAGGCAGCCCGCCGTCACGCCCACCGCGCCGATGCCGCCCGCCGCGGCTCCGGTCGTCGCCGACACCGCGGTGGCTGATCAGGTGGCGATGGCCGAGCCCGATCTGCCGCCCCTCGGCGTGGAAGAAGAGGCGGTGGAGCTGCCGCTCGAGCTCGACCCGGTGCCGGCGCCGCCCAGCGTTCCGCCCACGGCGACCAGCCCGACGCCGCCGCCCATCGCCCCGGTCCACGCGCCCAACGTCACCCCGACGACGCCGAAGCCGCAGGTGCCGGTGGTGCACTTCGAGGCCCGGCCGCGCGTTCCAGGCGTCGCTCCAGGAACGCCGCCGCCTGTGGAGCCGGTGCCCGAGCCAGCGCCCACCCCGTCGCAGTTCCTGGTCGAAAAAGCGCCGACCGAGCTCGAGAAGGCGCGCACCTCACTGCTGGACTCCTGGGCCGCCGTCGACACTGGCCTCGAGGCGTCGTCGACGTGGGCCCCGATGAGCGGGTGGAACAAGCCCGTCGCCTCGTCTCCGTCGGGCATCACCGCGCCCACGCCCGCGCCTCCGCTGGACGCGAAGGAGCCCGTTTTTGGTGGCGCCGCGAAGGAGCGCTTCACGCTGCCGCCCATGCAGAAGGGCACCGGCACGCAGCAGGCCTCGTTCGCGTCGTCGCCCACCCCGCCGCCTCAGCCGGCGCCCGTCTCGGCGCCCCCGAAGCCCGTGCCGTCGACGGCCGCCGTGCCGTTGCCGGCCGCGAAGCCCGCAGACGACACCGTGCCGGTCGAGCCATTGTTCGAGCCCGAGCCCGTTCGGCCAGCGGTGCCCTCGCCGCCGTCGACGCCGCCCACCCAGCCCCCGGCCGCGGCCCGCGCCGCTGCTCCGGTGCCGCTGCCTGCGCCGACGGCGCTCCCGAAAGACTCGCCGCCCGCGCCCATCGTGGTGCCTACCGTCGGGCCCGCGGCGAAGGCGCCTCCGCCAGAGCAGCTGGAAGAGGCCTTCTTCGAAGACACCGTCGGCGCGAACTCGGAGCCCTTCACGGGCGAGAACTTCGTTCCCCAGAAGTCCCGTGCGCTGCCCATCGTCATCGTGCTGGGCTTCCTGCTCGGCATCGTCGGCACCGTGGTGGTGATGAACAGCGGTGACGGTGACACCGTCTCGCTGGACGCGGGGCCGGCCGTGGTGACGCCGGTGGTGAAGCCCGACGACACGGTCGCGATGGCGGAGGACGCCTCGGTGCCCGATGACGATGCCGGCGCCGTGGTGGTCGACACCACGCCGGTCGTCGACGCTCCGGGGCTGGTGGACGCGGGCGTCGCCAGCGCCGATTCGGGGGCGGTCGTGGCGGACGCTGGTCAGGCGCCCGTTGACGCGGGTGCCCCCGGGGTGGACGCCGGCGCGCGTGATGCGGGCCTCGTCGTGGCCGACGCTGGCGTGGCGCGAGACGCCGGGAGCGCAGCGGTGGTCGACGCAGGCCCGTCGGTGCGAGACGCAGGGAGCGCCGGGTCGGTTGACGCGGGCCTGGCTCCGCCGACGAAGGACGGTGGCGTTTCGCCCGCCGTGAAGGACGCGGGCGTTCCGACGCTGGTGGCGGCGGTGGACGCGGGCGCGCCGGCGGTCGTCTCGACGATGACCGACGCGCAGTTCGACAAGCTCATCGCCGACGGGCAGGCGGCCATCGTGGCCGAGAAGTGGGGCACGGCGGTGAAGGCGTTCCGTCAGGCCGTCAAGGAGCGCCCGACCGACGCCACCGCGCGCTCGGGCCTGGGCATCTCACTGGCCTTCAACGAGAACTCGGGCAACGCGCAGTTCCGCGAGGCGATTCCGCACCTCAAGGAAGCGACGAAGCTCGACCCCGCCAACTCGCGCGCGTGGCTGGCGCTCGGCGTCACCTTCCAGAACCTCGGCCGCGACGCCGAGGCGAAGGCGCCGTACCTCAAGTTCCTCGAGCTGAGCCCGAACAGCCCGCAGGCGGCCGACGTGCGCATGGCGCTCAAGTCGATTCC
>JANRKQ010000001.1:0-3643 GCA_033763395.1 Myxococcaceae bacterium | reverse complement strand
CCGTGGTTCTTGTCGAGGTACTGCGGGTTGATGGCGTGATGCACGCGGTGCAGCGCTGGCGTGTTCAGCCACTTCTCGAGCCAGCCCAGCGGCGGCACCAGCTCGGTGTGAATCCAGAACTGGTAGAGCGTCGAGAGGCCCAGCATCACCGCGAAGGGCAGGGTGGGCACGCCCAGCAGCGCGAGCGGCAGGTAGAACGGCATCGTGGTGATCCACGTGGTGACCGACTGCCGGAGCGCGACCGCCAGGTTGTAGTCCTCGGAGTGGTGGTGCACGACGTGCGCGGCCCACAACAGGTTGACCTCGTGCGAGAGGCGGTGCCACCAGTAGTAGGCGAACTCGACGCCGAGGAGCGCCGCGACCCAGGGCAGCCACGCGGTGGGTAGCTCGACCAGCCGGTGCGCGAAGAGCGCGTCGTACGCCGCCAGCAGCACCCAGCCGCCGAGCAGGTTCGAGACCAGCTGCTGCACCACGCCGCACCCCATGTCGGAGATGGCGTCGCCGAGCCGGTAGACCGACAGGCCCCGCCGCCGTGCCACGGCCAGCTCGAGGCCGATGCCCACGAAGAAGAGCGGAATCGCGAGCGCGATGAGGTTGGGACCCACGCCGACGTTCTACCTGTCGCCGGCGGAAAATACAATGACCGAACGGTTCGAACATTCGAAACGCACGGTTCTTCGCTTGCGCCGGCGCGGCCCGCCGATGAGACAGCGCCGCATGGTCGTCATCGACGCGGCGGAGCGAGGGCTGGTGCCAGACCGGCTCCTCAAGGTGGGCATCGAGCAGCTGGTGCGGCTGCGGCTGCGGGACGAGGCGGCGCGGGACGCGAAGACGCCCGGGGGCTTCGTGCACGCCTTCGTCGAGGACCTGCGGCGTTCGCCCATCGCGCTGGTGCCCGAGGCGGCCAACGCCCAGTACTACGAGGTGCCCGCGGACTTCTTCGTCGAGGTGCTCGGCCGCCACCTCAAGTACAGCTGTGGGCTGTGGCGTGACGGCGTCTTCACCCTGGACGACAGCGAGGCCGCCATGCTGGCGCTGACGTGCCAACGCGCGCAGCTCGACGATGGGCAGGCGGTGCTCGAGCTGGGCTGCGGCTGGGGCTCGCTCTCGTTGTGGATGGCCGAGCGCTACCCGCGCAGCCGAATCCTCGCGGTGTCCAACTCGGCCTCGCAGCGCGCGTTCATCGAGGCGCGCGCGAAGGCGCGGGGCGTCGGCAACCTCGAGGTCGTCACCGCCGACATCAACGACTTCGATACCCAGCGGCGCTTCGACCGCGTGGTGTCCGTCGAGATGTTCGAGCACCTGCGCAACTACGAGCGGCTGCTCGCGCGCGTCGCGTCATGGCTCTCCCCCGGCGGGAAGCTCTTCGTGCACGTCTTCTCGCACCGGCACTACGCGTACCCCTACGAAGACGAAGGCCCCCAGGACTGGATGGCGCGGCACTTCTTCTCGGGCGGGCTGATGCCGTCAGACGACCTCTTGCTGCACTTCCAGCGCGACGTGGCGCTCGAGGAGCGCTGGCGCGTCGACGGCACCCACTACCAGCGCACCGCCGACGCGTGGCTCGAGCGGCTCGACGCGCGCCGGGCCGCCGTCATGGACGTCTTCCGGCGCCAGCACCCGCGCGCCGAAGCCGAGCGCTGGTTCCACCGGTGGCGCCTCTTCTTCCTCGGCGTCAGCGGGCTGTTCGGCTTCGAGTCGGGCCGGCAGTGGGGCGTCACCCACTATCGCTTCGCGAAACGGTGAGCGTCGGGCGAACATGGCCTCATGGCCGTCGGTGACCGGTACGAGCTCGTTCGCCAGCTGGCCGTCGGCGGCATGGGAGAGGTCTTCCTGGCCATGCAGCGCGGCCCCATGGGCTTCGCCCGGCCCGTCGTCGTCAAGCGCATCTTGAGTCACCTCGCGCACGACGAGACGTTCGTGCAGCAGTTCCTCAACGAAGGGCGCCTCGCGGCGCGCATCTCACACCCCGCGGTGGTGCAGATCCTCGAGCTCGACCAGAGCCAGGACGGCGCCTGGTACCTGGTGCTCGAGTACGTGCACGGGCTGACGCTGCGCGCGGTGCTCAAGGCGCTGCGCGAGCGCGGCGAGCAGCTCCCCCTCGAGCTGGGCGCGTGGGTCTGCGCGCAGGCGCTGCATGGGCTCGCGGCTGCGCACGAGCTGCGCGACGAGCACGGCCAGCTGCTCTGCCTCGTGCACCGCGACGTCAGCCCCGACAACCTGATGCTCAGCTACGGCGGGGCGGTGAAGCTGCTCGACTTCGGCATCGCGCGCGCGATGGCGTCGGTCAGCAGCACGCGGCCGGGGCAGGTGAAGGGCAAGCTGCCGTACCTCGCGCCCGAGGTCATCGGGGAGGACCGCGTGACGCCGGCCGCCGACCTCTGGGCGATGGGCGTCGTGCTCCATGAAATCGCCGCCGGCCAGCGGCCGTTCAAGGCCTCGAACGACGCAGCCCTCATGCGGCTCATCCTCGACGTCGAGGCGCCTTCGTTGGTGGGCGTCGACCCGCTCTACTCGGCGCTGGTGTCGCGCGCGCTCGCGAAGGCGCCCGAGTCGCGGTTCGGCTCGGCGCGCGAGATGGCCGAGGCGCTCGAGCAGTTCGCCGCCCGCGCCGTCATCGGGCCGTCGGCGTTGACGGTGTTCCTGCGCGAGCGCTTCGGTGAGGTGCCCCCACCGCGCGCCGAAGACGCCGTCGACGTTCCGCTGGGGACCCTCACCTTCGAGCGCCCCGGGGCCACGACGGTCGAGCCAGCCACCCTGCCCACCGAGACGCCCGCTCGCGGTTTCGGCCCGCGCGCCCGATGGGTCGTCGCTCCGCTGCTGCTCGGCGCGGTCGCGGCCATTGGCCTGCTGGTGCGTCGTGGCGCGTCCAATGAGGTGAGTCCCGGGGCGATGGAGCGCGCCATTCGCGACAGCGGAGCGCCCGCCGGGGACGAGACCGTGGCCGCGGCGCCTGAGCCACGACCCCTCCCCGTCGTCGATGCCGGGGCGCCCGTCGAAGTGGCACCGGCCGACCGCCCCCCGGCGGACGCGGGCGTTCGTTCCGTCATGGCCCGCGGCACGCTGCGCCTCTTCGTGCAGCCGTGGGCCGAGGTGGTCGTCGACCGGCAGCAGCTGGGAGTGACGCCGCTGGCGCCCATCGCGCTGCCCCCCGGCAAGCACCGCGTGCGCCTGTCGAACCCCCAGCTCGGCGTCACCCGCACCGAGACCGTGGTCATCGAGGCGGGCAAGACGCGCACCCTGCGAGTCACCCTCGCGCCTCCGTGAGCGCCACCGGAACCGTGCGTGGCACCCGGGCAGACGCCGTCGGCGAGGCGCTCCTGGTGAATCGCGCAGCAGCCCGGCCCCCGGCGGTGCCGCGCCCGTTCCCCCGCTTCACCGCACCTTGAGGCCCAGCTTCGCCGCCAGCTCGGCGACGTGGTTCCGGTTGAGCCCGGCCTCGCGCGCCACCGCCGAGACGTTGCCCCGGTGCTTGTCGAAGAGGCCGCGCAGGTAGTCCCGCGTGAAGGCCTCGACGACGCGCTCCTTGGCCTCCTTGAAGCCGCGTGGGGGAGGAGGCCCCGAGAGCGGCTCGACGCCAGAGACGACCCGCGCCACCACGTTCTCGAGCTCGCGCACGTTGCCGGGCCACTGGTAGCCGGCG